>CAZXPY010000001.1:0-30271 GCA_964643435.1 uncultured Gammaproteobacteria bacterium
AATTTATCTAGCTTCTGATCATGCCGGCTTTGAACTTAAAAAAGAGTTGATCGATCACTTAAATTCAAAAGGATTTCAAACGCAGGATTTGGGTCCTAGTCATTATGACGAAACCGATGACTATCCTGATTTTATTTATCCCCTCGCAACGCAAGTCGCACGGGGTAAACCGGGTGATGTTGGTATTGTAATTGGTGGTAGTGGGCAGGGAGAAGCGATGGTTGCCAATAAAGTGAAGGGAATAAGAGCGATTGTTTATTATGGTGGTCCGCCAGCCGGCGGATTAGATATAATCCGACTTTCGAAAGAACACAATAACGCGAATGTTTTGGCACTTGGGGCAAGATTTTTAAAAACGCAAGAAGCTAAAGAAGCCGTGGATCTTTGGCTTTCAACAAAATTCACGGGAGAAGAAAGACACGCTAGAAGAGTAGAAAAGATTAAAAAACTAGAGGGTTAAATGGTTGAGATAATTCCGGCGATTAATTCTGAAACACAAGAGGATTACGAGCGAAAACTTAAATTGGTTGAGCCTTATACAAATTGGATTCAAGTTGACATTGAAGATGGGATTTTTGCCCCAAGAAAAACTATTAGTTCGGATGTTGTTGGTTTTTACGAAACACCGCTAAAAATCGAAGTCCAACTTTTGGTAGCCGATGTGGAATCTTGGGTCGAAGATTTTTTAGCAATCGGGGTGGATAGAGTTGTTTTTCCAATTGAAACTGCTAAAAATGCGGCTAATGTAATTAATAAGATTAAAAAAAGTGGCACGCAAGCTAGTGTTTCTTTGAATCCTGATACTCCTCTCAATAAAGCCGAGTCAATACTACATTTACTAGATACAGTGTTGATTATGACCGTGTACCCAGGACCCTCTGGCCAAGATTTTGTGGATACTGGTTTAGCCAATATAAAAAAAATTCGAAATTTGTACCCAAAACTAGCGATAGAAGTGGATGGACACATAACTCCAAAAACTGCTAAAATTGTAGTGGAAGCTGGTGCTGATATTTTAATTTCCGGTAGTTTTATATTTAACAGTAATGATGTACAAGGGGCAATTAGAAATTTGAGGGGGTGATTCTTTAATGAGTAAAAATTGGTTAATTATTGGGGCCGTTATTGTGGTGATTATCGGCGGGTACTGGCTGTTGCGCGGAAGCTATTCAGGGCAAACTCCACCACCGACTCCAATTCCGATCGAGGAAACCAATCCGCCCTCGGTAGCGGAAACAAGCCAAGTTCCTAACGAATCTAACGTGACAATCGGTACTGATGGAAAATTTAATCCTTCGGTTACCACTGTAAAAGAAGGCGATAAAGTTACTTGGACGAACAACGATACAAAAGAGCACCGAGTTGCTTCTGGACCACACCCGATCCATACCGCGCTACCTGGTTTTGATTCAATTACAAATTTTGGAGCAGGTGAAACTTATTCTTTTACGTTTGCTAAAAAAGGAACTTGGGGTTACCATGATCACTTAAACCCGGGAACGGGTGGTACTGTAATTGTTGAGTAGGAAATCTTATGGAGAAAAAATTCATTGCTAATGTTGAGGATGTTGACGAGGGGAAACAAAAAAACTTTATTTACCAGAATAAACCAGCACTGCTGATAAATTATAAAGGTAAGCTTCATGCCTACGTAAATATTTGTACTCACGAGGAGTGTGAGACCGAACTTGCTCTCGATACAATTTACTGTCCTTGCCACGGTTCAACTTTTAATCCAGAGACTGGAGAGGCGACTGGACCGCCAGCCTTGCCGGGTTCAAAGCTAGCTAATATAAAAATTGAAGTCGTTGATAGAAAAATTTATGCATTATGAAAGAACA
This sequence comes from uncultured Gammaproteobacteria bacterium, assembly GCA_964643435.1. Taxonomy (GTDB): domain Bacteria; phylum Patescibacteriota; class Microgenomatia; order Woykebacterales; family RBG-16-39-9b; genus CAZXPY01. Next base: position 1,842 of record CAZXPY010000001.1, read on the forward strand.
CGCTGCCCACACCGATATTGAATTTTTAGAAAAAAAAGCTAACGAGATACGATCCGACATAATAAAAATTTTAGTAGAAGCTGGTAGTGGACATTCGGCTGGGCCTTTGGGTATGGCCGATGTTTTTACTGCTCTTTATTTTGCAATATTGAATATTAATCCTAAAAGACCGCTTTGGGAAGAAAGAGACCGGGTAATTCTTTCTAACGGCCACATCTGCCCGGTTTGGTACCCGACTTTGGCACACCGGGGCTTTTTCCCTCACGAAGAACTGTTTACTTTAAGAAAACTCAACTCCAGACTGCAAGGACACCCCCATGCGTTTTCCTTACCGGGAGTGGAAAATACCGGCGGGCCTTTGGGGCAAGGATTGTCCCAAGCCGTTGGTAAAGCGCTGGCGGCAAGGATGGATAAGAAAAAGTGGTGGACCTATTGCTTATTGAGTGATGGTGAGCACGATGAAGGTCAAACTTGGGAAGCGATTATGTTTGCTGGGAAGGAAAAACTGGGAAATCTCACCGCAATTGTGGATCGCAACAATATCCAAATTGACGGGTTTACTGAAGACGTGATGCCGCTTGAGCCCTTAAAAGAAAAGTACGAAAGCTTTGGCTGGCACGTCCAAGAAATTGATGGTCATAATATGGAGGCAATAATCAATTCTTGCAACGAGGCAAAAGCAATTTTTAATAAACCAAGCGTGATCATTGCCCATACTATTCCTGGTAAGGGAGTAGATTTTATGGAACGAGATTGGGCGTGGCACGGCAAACCCCCCAAGCCGGACGAGGCTAAAATCGCGCTCAAGGAACTACGAACGTTACGAGGTAAAATTACTAGTGAACATGAATAATCTAAACCCAAAACTTTTTGAAGAAGACGTGGAACAAGTACCAACTAGAAATGGTTATGGAGAAGGGTTGGTGGAACTTGGGGAAAAAAATCCTAACGTGGTGGTTCTGACCGGTGATTTGGCGGAATCTACAAGAGTCTTAGATTTTAGTCAAAAATACCCAGAAAGGTTTATTGAATGTGGAGTTGCCGAACAAAATATGATGGGGATTGCCGCTGGGTTAGCGATGGAAGGAAAAATTCCTTTCGTCTCCTCTTACGCGGTTTTTGTTCCCGGAAGATGTTGGGATCAATTTCGAGTTAGTGTTTGCTACACTGGCGCAAACGTTAAAGTAGCTGGAGCGCACGCTGGAATATCGGTTGGTCCAGACGGTGCCACTCACCAAGCCTTGGAAGATGTCGCTAGTGTCCGCGCCATACCAAATTTGGTGGTGGTTGTTCCCTGCGATTCAATCGAAACAAAAAAAGCCACGCTTGCCGCCGCCGAAAATAAGGGGCCATTTTATTTCCGCTTTGCCCGTGAGAAAACCCCTGTCATTACAACTCAAGAAACATCTTTTAAAGTCGGTCGCGCGGAAATTTTTCGAGAGGGTTCAGACGTGACAATTGTTGCCTGCGGACCCTTAGTTTACCAATCATTGGTGGCGGCTAACGAGTTAGAAAAGGAGGGCATTAGCGCCCAAGTAATAAATAACCATACTATTAAACCGATTGATAAATTAACACTTGCCAGTTCTGCCAAAGAAACCGGTGCAGTGGTAACTGTTGAAGAGCACCAAATCACCGGCGGCCTCGGTAGCGCCGTCGCCGAAACTCTTGCCGAAAGCTATCCTGTGCCGATGGAACGCGTCGGAATGCCCGATACCTTTGGAGAATCCGGAGCACCGAATGAGCTTTTGGAAAAGTATGGAATGTCCGTAAAAAAAATCAAAGAAGCGGTAAAAAGCGTTCTAAAAAGGAAATAAAATGAAAAAAAGCGTTTATCTTTTTAATGGCACTAGTTTTACTTACGGTATTACATTGGTTTTGATTGTAGGATTTTTGTTTATTTTACCCGCAGTGTTGGGGGTTGGATTGCTTTTGGTTTTTTTTAACATCTTCCGTCTAAAGCCATCCAGGGGCACCAGATTATTTTTGATAACACTAACTATTTTATTTAGTTATTTAATTGTTTATGTCTTTTTGTTTGGTCCCCTAAAAGGGCTATTTTAACAAATTGACATCCAGCTAAGCTGGATATAAGTCAAGCTAAGCTTTACATAAATATGATTTTATGCTAATATGATTTTATGGCAGAGAAAAGAACGACGATTACAATTGAAGAGAATTTACTGAAGGAGGCCAAAATGGTAGCTTTGGAGAATAATAAGACTCTAAAAGAGGTAATTGAAGAAGCTCTTAAGCAACGGTTGGGAAAAGGAAAACCTAAAGGAAGAAAAGTTAAATTCAAAGCCTATCATTTAGGTAAGATTAAGGGTACCTTAAGCCGAGAAGAGATATATGATTGGCTCTAATGAGTCAATACTCTTTGATTCAAATATCTTGATATTTGCTCATAATATTGATTCACTCTTTTATCGTAGAGCTAATAAATTACAAGAAGAAGTCAACAATGGAGTTCTAAAAGGTGTACTAACAGTACAAAACTTATTAGAGTTTTACTCAGTGATAACCAACCCAAATATAATTAAACATCCACTGTCTCCAGAGCACACTATTCGTGAGATAAGAAAATTTACCGCTTCTCCATTTGAGATAATTTTCCCCCGTGGTAATGAATTAAATATAGTTGACCTTTTAATAAAGGATAATAATTTAATAGGAAGGAAAATATTCGACGTCTACTTAGTTGCTACAATGCTTTCAAATGGAGTCAAGATTATCTATACGCAGAACGAAAAAGATTTTAAAATATTTAAAGAAATAAAAGTTATAAACCCATTTAAGGCATGACCGCAAAAGATTGGTTAAATAAAGCCCAGATGGAAGGATTTGCAATTCCCGCCTTTAACGTGGGTAATTTGGAAACTCTTAAGGCAGTAGCGGTAAAAGCCGGAGAAAAACGCTCGCCAATAATTATCGAATCTTCTCCTGGAGAGACAAAACACATGGGAGCAGAAAACATCGTGGGTATTGCCAAAAACTTCTCCGAAGAATTTAATATCCCAATTTTGATAAATTTAGATCACGCCACAAGTTACGAGGAATGTCAAATTGGAATCGAAGCTGGTTACGAAATGATTCATTTTGATGGATCGGCTCTCCTGATCGAAGAAAATATTAAAATTACTAACAAATTAGTGGAAGAAGCTCACGCCAAAGATTTATTAGTCGAGGCAGAAATTGACCATATTGCTGGTTCAAGCGAAGTCCACAAGGAAGATATCAGTATCTATGAAATCAAAAAAGGCTTTACAAATCCGCAAGTCGCTTCTACTTTTGTAGCCGATACTGGGGTTGATATTTTTGCGAGTTTTTTTGGGAATGTTCACGGCGTTTTTCCAAACCAACCACCGCTAGATTTTGAGCTTCTAGAGAAAATTAGAGACGAAATACCTTGTTTTTTATCTCTTCACGGCGGTAGTGGTATTAGCGACGAACAAATAAAGGAAGCAATTAAAATTGGCAGAATTGTTAAAATAAATATCAATACCGAACTTCGGGCTGCTTTTCGGGACAGCCTAGAGCGAGTCTTAGCGGAAAATAAAGAAGAATACGCTCTTTACAAAATTATACCAGAAGTTTTAGAGGCGGTTCAGAGGGTGGTAGAACATAAAATAGACGTTTTTGGTTCAAGTGGTAAAGCCGATAGCATCTAAAATGTACGATCTAATTTCAATTGGCGATTCAACATTAGATATATTTTTAGAACTTAGCGAGGCGCAAGTACTTTGCGAATTAGATAAAGAAAACTGCATTATTTGTTTTCACTACGCGGACAAGATTCCAGTTAATAGGGTTACTTATGTTTACGCAGTTGGCAACGCGGCTAATAACGCCATTGGTTCGGCCCGTTTAGGGTTAAACTCGGCTATCTATACAAATATTGGTGACGATACTAGTGGCAAGGAGATGCTTAAAGTTTTTGAAAGTGAAAAGGTAGATTTGAAATACGTAATAACCGATAAAGAGAGGGGTTCTAATTTATCAACTGTTTTAGATTACAAAGGAGAGAGAACAATTTTGGTTTACCATGAGCCCAGAAATTATCAACTGCCAGCCGATTTCGGGCCGACAAAATGGATATACTACACTAGCGTTGCCAAAAATCATGAGCAACTTCACCAACCCATGATTAATTTTGTTTCGGAAAACGATTGCCGTCTCGCTTTTAATCCCGGATCCTACCAACTTAGAGAAGGTGTTGAGATTTTAAAACCTTTAATGAAACTAACTAAAGTTTTTATTGTCAATAAAGATGAGGCTAAAGGTTTAGTTGGGGAATCAGTCGATGTAAAGTTCCTGCTCGAAGGTTTAAAAAAATATTGTTCAGGATTAGTGGTAATTACTGATGGAGAAAAGGGCTCTTTTGTTCATAATGGAAACGAATTTTACGTCTGCCCAATTTTTCCGGCCCATAAAATTGAGATGACTGGAGCCGGCGATGCTTACGCCTCGGCTTTTCTGGCGGCTCTGTTTTACGGTAAAACCGCCCAAGAAGCCATGCTTTGGGGAGCGATAAACGCGGCTTCTGTTATTGAAAAAGTAGGCGCCCGAGAAGGGCTTTTGACAAAAGAAGAAATCGAGTTAAAAATAGCCCAAAACCCAAATTTTGTCGCCAAGGAATTTTAAAGGAGGAACCGATGAAAGTTTATGTAACCAGACCAATAATTGAAACTGGAATAGAGCTTTTAAAATCTAAAAATATTGAAGTTGAAATAAATCCAGAAAATAGATTGCTGTCCAAAGAAGAATTAAAAGCCAAATTTTCCGCCGGCTACGATGGGATATTGGTTTTACTAACCGATAAAATCGATGCTGAAATTATAAATAACTCCTCTCCTAATTTCAAAATTATTGCCAATTACGCGGTTGGTTTTGACAATATTGACGTTGCCGCGGCAACGGAGCGTAAAATTTTTGTGACCAATACCCCCGGGGTTTTAACCGAAGCAGTCGCTGAACACGCCTTTACTCTGCTAGTAGCAGTAGCTAAACAAATTGTTCAGGCAGATAAATTTATCCGAGAGGGTCAATACCGGCGGTGGGAACCAAAGGGTTTTTTAGGGCCGCAAATTAGCGGTAAAATAATTGGTATTGTCGGGTTAGGGCGAATAGGAACAATGGTAGCAGGAATTGCAAAAAATGGTTTTAAGATGGATGTTATTTACTTTGATGTAAAAAGAAATGAGCAGTTTGAAAGGGAGTTTAACGCGGGCTTTAAAGAATTGGATCAGCTACTGTCCCAAGCAGATTTCGTCAGTATTCACGTCCCGCTTTTGCCAGAAACTAAACATCTAATTAATGCCCAAAGATTAAAATTGATGAAACCCTCGGCAATTTTAATAAATACTTCCCGCGGACCAGTAATAGATGAGGTCGCTTTGGTAGAAGCCTTAAAACAAAAAACTATTTTAGGAGCGGGGTTAGATGTTTTTGAAAACGAGCCAAAACTCACCACCGGTTTAATAGAATTACCAAATGTTGTTCTTACACCGCATACAGCCAGCGCTACTAACGAAGCAAGAGCCGCTATGAGTCGATTGGCGGCTGAAAATATTATTGCTGCTCTTTCTGGCCAAACCCCACCCAATCTAGTTAGATAGTTAATAAAACAAACTAGTTGACTTATTTGTTTAATTAAGGTATAGTAGTTTTACTTATATTTTCTTACTGCATCTTTTTTAAGTGTTTTCCCACTGAAAAGTTCGAGTAGAAATTAAGTAGAAAGGTAAAAAAATGAACAAAAAGCTTTTTGTAGGTAGCCTTCCTTATGAGGTTACCACCTCTCAATTAGAAGAGATGTTTTCGGCTGTTGGTAAAGTCGAGAGCGTTAATATAATTACAGATCGTTTTTCTGGCAGCTCAAAAGGTTTCGCTTTTGTTGAAATGGAAACTGATGAAGATGCCAAAAAAGCAATTGAAGAGCTAAACGGTAAAGAACTAGGTGGAAGAAATATTGTTGTAGCCGTAGCAAAACCAAGAGAAGAGCGTCCAAAAAGAGATTTCGATCGGCCCCGAAGATTCTAATTGTTTAGTAGAAAGAATTTATATGATGAAAGAAAGTTGGGCGACCAACTGTATTCGTTGTGGAAAATTAAGAATAAAAGATCGGGAGGAAAAAATAACTTTAAACCTAACAGTTACGAAGAGAGTTATTTTTGTTTGCCCAGATAAAAACTGCCAAAAAATCGTTAATAAAGAGTACGCTGAAAAAGAAGCAAAGAAACTTGCTTTTCAAACCAACCGCTCTCTAAATCAACGAAACAAAAAGAATATAAGACTTTAAATAACCAGTTTTCTTGCTTTTTCAAACTTTTTTAATTAAAATATCCCCAAATTACTAATAAGCCGGGAAAGGAAGGGGATGAAAGAACACCAGCTAACAGCAATCCGGATGCTTCTAGCCTGTTTTCTGCTTTTGCCAATTATTAGTTTTGAAGCTCTTGGTTGGCAAAGAGAAGGGAGCCTAGCTTTATTTGCGGATTTCACCCACGCTGCTAGTGATTCATTCGCCTACTTAGTTGGTTTTGTAGCCGCTATCTTTTCTGCCTATTTGGATAGAGTCGGCAGGACCCATAAAGAGTTTCATTTGGAAGAAATTGTAGCTGCTTCCGTTAACCTAACGCTACTTTCATTGTCCATACCTTTAATTACCTGGCAAGTAGTTTCTGGTTTACGCGATCCAGAGACTGTTGATGGTTGGTGGGTCTTAAGCGCACCCGCCGCTGCTCTTACAATGAGTTTGGTAATCTCTTGGCTGCTCAAGAGCAGCCAAGAAAATATTAATGTTTCCGTAGTTTTTGGCCATGTAATAGCGGATATTGCGACAAGTGGGGTTGCTTTGGTGATGACGTTTTTAACATTGTTAACTGCAAAGGATTGGTTAAACCCAGTTGGAGCAGCGTTAGTAATACCAGCGATTATTTACGTATTGTTTACCAAAACTGTAAGTACAAGAGAAGCATTTATTAATTGGTCGAAAACTTAGGGTCTTGTTAAGAAGCGCAAGACCCTAATTTTAAAAATTTTTAATTCGGTGATGCCAAGCGTGATACTCACAATTTAAAGAATGCGGCGGTGGGCTATCGGCTCTAGCGACACCAACTGCTTTTTCAAATTCCCCTTGAACCACTTCTTTATTTACCCCAATTGCGTGAATTTCGGCTCTAAAAGGTAGTCTATCCCCAAAACCGTTTAATCTATCAGCAATAAAAAACGCAAAGTAAGCTTTATCAGAAACTCGGTAACCTTCTTTTTCAAGAAGGAACGTATAAACATTCATTTGATCCTGATATTCTTCGTAAATATTAACCTGCGCCGCTCCAGTAGTCTTATAATCTAATATTGCTAATTCCCCATTCGGAAATTGCAATACATCATCGACCGCTCCAAAAAGATAAGCGTTTAGGTTTTTATCAAAAAAACGTAAACCTTCTTTAGCGTTTCTCCAAGAGTTAAGTTTATTGATATCGGGAAAGAGTAAACAATCAATTTTGTATTTTTTGAGAAGTGGGTGAGGCTTACCTTTTTGGCGGTATCCGTCAAATTCACTCTTTAAAAGCAAGTCAACCGCATTGGCAAGAGCCTGTGGATAGCCAGCCGGTCGGCGTATCCCTTCGTGTTTTTCTAGCCAAAAACATTTTGGACATTCTTTAAAAAGTCTTAGGGAACTACGCGAAAGTTTTAAGTGTTCTTGTTCCATTCAATCCATTTTAATTTCTAAGAGACTATAAAGCAAATGAAGATCATTAAGTTCCAACTATGATATTATTTTTAGTATGGCCTTTAACAAAGATGCGATTTGGATATCCAATTCTAGTATTGAAGATTTTAAAAAATGCCTTCAACTCTATTTTTTACGTGATCTTTATAAATACCCCGGTACAACCCACAAACTTAAGGTTGCAAATCCCTATCTAACTCTTGGAGAGGTGGTGCATGATGTTCTTAGCGATTTCTCTAAAGGGGAGATTCCTGCCTCTTCTTTGGAAGCACTAAACAACCGGTACCATTATTTGTGGCAGATAAAAAGGGGTATTCGTGGGGGATTCACAAATTTAAAACAAGAAGAAGAATTTAAAAACAGAGGTGAATTAATGATCGAGAGGTTTTGGGGAAATAAAAAAATTTCTCAATCAAAACCATTTTTAACTTCACAGTTTCCAAAAATGCCTCTTTTTGAAAATTCCCAAGATATTATTTTGGTTGGAAACTTGGATTGGGTTCAAATATTACCAGATGAAAGTTTACACATTATCGATTTTAAGACAGGAAAAAACGAAGAATCGCTCTCTTCATTGCAATTGCCAATCTATACAATTTTGGCAAAGTATTGTTTCAATCGCCCTGTTTCCAAACAAAGTTTTTGGTATCTGGATAGAGATCCCGAACCGAAACAAGAGTCTTTAGGAAATCTAGAATCCTATCTTGAAGAAATAAAGACTTTTGCAGCGAAAATGGTAGAAACTGTAAAAAATAAAAACTTTTTTTGTGCCAGTGGCGAATATTGTTTTGCCTGCAAAGATTATTATTTAGCCTTTAAGGGCAAGGCAGAGCACGTTTTAACAGATTATAATCAAAAACGTGAAGTCTTTTTTATTCGTAAGTAATATATTAGATTGGTTCTACGCCATTAACTTTCATCAGATACAGAGATATTTAATGCCTTTGAATAAGGAAAAGATTTTGCTATCATAATCTTATGGAAACAAATTCGGTTGATAAAGGATCAAACCCCCTTTATGATTGCCTAATTATTGGCGCCGGTCCGGCCGGAATGACTGCCGGTATTTACGCTGTCCGAAAAGGCTTAAAAACTTTAGTCATCGGTAAAGAAGTTGGCGGTCAGGTTGCAAAATCAGGAGAAATAGAAAATTACTTAGGGTTTGGTTCTTCTAATGGCGCTGAAGTGACCCAAAAATTCCACCAACATATCGATGAATTTGAAAACCTTGAGCATAAAGAGGGCGTTTTAGTTACCTCACTTGAAAAAAATAATGGAAATTTTCTTGTCAAAACTGACCAAGGTGATTTTAAAGCAAAATCAGTAATAATTGCTTCCGGAAGAAACCCAAGAAAATTAGGGGTTCCGGGAGAAGAGCAGTTTAAAAATAAAGGGGTTACTTACTGTGAAGTTTGTGATGCGCCGCTTTTTCGGGGAAAAGTTACGGCGGTTATTGGTGGAGGAAACTCTGGTCTAGAGGCAGCAGTTTCTTTGGCAGCGCTCTCTCCAAAAGTCTATATTATAAATATAAACCCGGAGTTGAAAGGTGACGAAATCTTGAAGAAAAAAATTGAAAGCTCAAAAAATGTTGAAGTTTTAAATAATGCCGAAACCCTAAAAATAGAAGGCGATAAATTTGTAAAGAGTTTAACCTACCGAGACAGAGTTTCTGGGCAAGAAAGAAAGATTGATGTTGAAGGAGTGTTCATTGAAATAGGTTATGTTCCCTCTAATGAATTTGATAAAATTACCAAAAAAGATCAGTGGAATCAGATTGAAATAGACGTTGATTGCCGCACTTCTGTTCCCGGTGTTTTTGCCGCTGGTGACGTGACTAATATCAGTTTCGACCAAATCATTATTGCTGCTGGCGAAGGTTCAAAGGCCGCTCTCTCTGCTTACGAATATTTAACCAAAAAAGAATAGATGGAAAATTTAGATCCGGCACTTCTAACCAAAAAAGAAAGAAAGAAGTTTTACAAAGAATTGAAGAAAAAAGACGCTTCCAAAAAAAGAACTTCGAAAAAATTCTTAGTGGCTTTTATAATTCTAATTATGATCGCTGGTATTAGTGTTTTAGGATTTTTTGCTCTTAAAGCTGGTTCTAAACCCCTTCCCGGAGAAGTTATTTCCGATCTAGGAAGGAATCACATAGCTACTGATAGTAAGAAACCAGAATATAATTCCAATCCGCCGACCAGCGGACCTCACTTTGGTACCCCTGCTTCTTGGGGTGTTTACGATAAAGAACTACCCGATCAGCAAGTGGTTCATAATCTTGAACACGGTGGAGTTTGGATAACTTATAATAGCGATCTTGAAAAAGAGGCAATTGAAAAATTAAAAGAAATAGCGGGTAGTTATAAATCAAAAGTGATAATGAGCGCACGAGCCGCAAATGATAGTAAAATTGCTCTTGCCTCGTGGGGCAGGCTTTTGAAACTCTCTTCATATGACGAAGAAAAGATTAAAGATTTTGTTAGTCGGATGAGGAATAAAGGACCAGAGTCTATTCCGGATTAATTGTGATTAATAAAACACTTGAAAAAATTAAAGAACTAGATAAAGAAAATTATCTAGGCTCAATCCAAAATTTACCCAATCAGATTTCCCAAACTTGGGAAGAGGGTAAAGATTTAGATATTCCTCAAAGTTATAAAGACGTTAATAACATAACTTTTTGTGGGATGGGAGGATCAGCACTTAGCGCTCATATAGTTAAATCTTTATATTTAAAGCAGCTTAAACTTACTTTTGAGATAGTAAATGACTATACCCTTCCAAATTATGTTAATAATAAATCCTTAATAATCTGTGCTAGCTATTCTGGACAAACTGAAGAAATAATTGCCGTGGCGCAAGAAGCAAAGAAAAGAGAGGCTAAAATTATTGGATTTAGTAGCGGTGGAAAATTGCAAGAAGTTTTGGACGGCTACCCTTTTTACAAATTTCAACCCAAGTTTAATCCTTGTAAGCAAGCTCGGTCAGGACTAGGCTACTCCACCGTAGGTTTATTGGCTATTTTAGATAAACTAGAATTTATAAAAATAGATGACCAAGATATTAAAAACGTCGTTACTTTTCTTAAAAAAAGAAATGAGAATTTTAGTGTTGAAGCGAGTGTTAATCCGGCACTTCGTCTCGCCGGTACTTTACAGGGAAAGATTGCCGCTATAGTCGGAGCCCGTTTTTTAACTGGTAACGCCCACACCTTCGCTAATCAATTAAATGAAACTTCTAAAACGTACGCAAATTGGTATAGCTTACCAGAATTAAACCACCACTTGCTGGAGGGGTTGGAGCATCCTAAAAATAAAAGTTTAATTTTTGTTTTTTTGGATAGTGATCTTTACGATGAACGAATTGATAAAAGAATTAAGACTACTAAAAAAGTCTTGGGTAATTTGGGAATAGGGTCATATCAATTTGAGCCAAAGGGAGAAAATGAACTTATTCAAAGTTTCGAATGTTTACTTTTCTCTTCTTATGTTTCTTTTTATCTGGCGATAACCGAAGAAATTGATCCAACTCCAGTTCCTTGGGTTAATTACTTTAAAGAACAACTCTCAAGACTCTAATTTACTAGAATACTTTTTAGTATCTAAGTAAACTATAAACTAATGGGAAACGAAATATTCGATATTATCATTATTGGTTCTGGACCAGCCGGATTAACCGCTGCAATTTACACGTCTCGCGCAAACCTCAAAACTCTTTTGATTGGTGGGGTAGAATTTGGGGGACAACTAATGTTGACGACTGATGTAGAAGATTACCCTGGTTTTCCAGATGGTATCCAAGGACCAGAGTTGATTTTAGCAATGAAGGCTCAAGCCGAAAAATTTGGTAGCAGAATTTTACAGGAAAACGTTACCAGCGTTGATTTCAGTAAAAAACCGTTTGCGGTTTATGTTGAAGAGAAAAAATATCTAGCTAAAGCAATAATTATTTCCACCGGAGCTTCCGCTAAATGGCTCAATATTCCGGGCGAAAAAAAACTTATTGGTAAAGGAGTTTCTTCCTGCGCAGTTTGTGACGGGGCCTTTTTTAAAGGTAAAGAAGTTGTTGTAGTTGGAGGTGGCGATAGCGCAATGCGGGAGGCGTTATTTTTAACTAGATTTGTACTTTCAGTAAAAATAATCCATCGCCGTGATAAATTGCGGGCCTTTCCGATACTCTCGGACAGAGCTTTTAAAAATCCTAAGATTTCTTTTATTTGGGACAGCGTTGTTACCCAGGTTTTAGGTGAAGATAAGGTGACCGGCGCGGTTTTGAAGAATGTGAAAACAGGGGAGCAGAAACATTTAGAGACTGACGGACTTTTTGTAGCTATTGGTCATAGTCCTAATACCCAAATATTCAAAGATAGACTTCCTTTAGACCCAAAGGGTTATATTATTGTTAAGGATGAGACTAAAACACCTATCAGTGGAGTTTTTGTGGCTGGCGATGTTTCTGATTGGCATTATCAACAAGCAGTAACTGCAGCTGGGGTTGGCTGCAGGGCAGCGATAGACGCGCAGGAGTATTTAGAGAATTTAACAAATGAATAACAGCAGTGAAATATATAAGATTTTAAGAAAAGCTGCTAAAATTGCTAAAGTTCCCCCGTCTTTTATTGAAAAAATTTCTAAACCAGAAAAAACCCTCTCTTTTGAATTTCCCGTAACACTAGATAATGGCCGAACAAGAAAGTTTCAATCTTTTGTGGTTTTACATAACAACTTTAGAGGGCCATATAAAGGAGGAATAAGATTTTACCAAGGTGTTAGCCTAGAAGAAATTAAGATTCTTGCGGCGATAATGACCTTTAAGACAGCTCTTTTAGACCTTCCCTTCGGAGGGGCCAAGGCAGGAGTTAAAGTTGACCCGAAAACTTTAAGTGAAGGTGAACTGGAGAGATTGACAAGAGGTTTTACTGCCGCAATTTATCCAGAAATTGGTTCAAAGGTTTATGTACCGGCTTCAGATCTCAATACTAATTCGAAAATTATGGATTGGGTAGCTGACGAGCATCATAGACTTTCTGGTAAGGCCGAACCGGCCGTAGTTACTGGTAAAAGTTTAGAAAAAGGGGGAATAGAAGGGAGAAATGAAGCAACTGGGGTTGGTGGTTTTTACGTTTTAGAAGAAGCAATAAGAAAAGGTAATTTTGAAGTTTCTACGGTGGCAATACAAGGATTTGGTAATGTGGGAGGAGGGGCCGCCCAAGTTTTGAGTGAAAATGGGAAAAGAGTATTAGCTTTATCCGATTCTAAGGGTGGGATCTATATCTCTAAAGGCTCTTTGGATATTAGGAAGGTAAAAGAATGCAAAGAGGAAGGGGACAGAATTGCCGGCTGTTATTGTGTAAATAGTGTTTGCGATTTAAAAAACAAAGAGGTTTTTTTGGGAAAAGATGTTACCAATAAAGAAATATTGGAGTTACCGGTTGATGTTTTAATACCAGCTAGTTTAGAAAACCAAATAACTTTAAAAAACGCCAAAAAAATTAAAGCTAAAATTATTCTCGAAATGGCAAATGGAGCTATTTCCCTCTCTTGCGAGCCCACGCTTTTAAAAAAGGGCGTTTTAGTAATTCCTGATATTTTGGCCAATAGTGGAGGAGTTACTGTCTCTTACTTTGAATGGTACCAAAATATTAATAAAGAGAAATGGACTAAAGAGGCGGTCTTTGAAAAGTTAAAAGAAAAAATCTCGGCTGCCTTTAATCAAGTTTGGGAGACGGCTATAAGGCATAATATTTCCCTCCGAGAATCTTCTTATGTCTTAGCACTAAAGAAACTTAAGAAGAGCTCAATAATTTAGAAAATAATACGTAACCTAAAATAAACAATAAGGTTATAACAAAAGAATATCTTGACAAACTCAAGATATTGGTGCTAAGCTTAACTTTGTACACAATATCTTGTGCTTGCTAGCTGAATTTTTATATGAGATGTCCGTACTGTAATAATTTAGAAACTGGGGTTTTAGACTCTCGGGACAGCGAGGATCTCACTACAATTAGAAGAAGAAGAGAGTGTTTAAAATGCCAAAAACGATTTACTACTTACGAACGAGTGGAAATGATTGATTTAGTAGTGATAAAGAAAGATGGCAGGAGAGAGCCCTTTGGTAGAAATAAAGTCTTAAGCGGTATTATTAAAGCCTGTGAAAAAAGATTAATACCTATTGACGTAATTGAAAGAATAGTTGATGATATTGAAAGAGATCTACGAAACCGCGATAGTGTTGAAATTGAAAGTAAGCTTATCGGTTCTTTAGTAATGCGCAAGTTAAAAAGTATCGATAAAGTCGCTTATATCCGTTTTGCTTCAGTCTACCGGAGCTTTGAAGATGTCGAAGAATTTGAGAAAGAAGCTCAACTTCTCAAGTAATCCTAAAAAGGAGTTGCCCTGTGAAAAAAACCAAAAAAAGACGCCAAACAGTTTATAGTCAAGTTTTACCAACCGTAACCTTTCCGTTAAAACAAGCCGAAACTAGTAAAAAAACAATTTTAGAAGGAATTAGAGCCGATGTTTTTACGGATCGTTACGCCCTAAAAGATGAGCAAGGAAAATCACTAGAAACATACCCAGAGCAGCTTTGGGAACGGGTCGCCAAAGGAATTGCCGGCGTTGAAAAGACTAAGAGATTGCGGGAAACTTGGGCAAGAGAATTTTACTACATCTTAGAGGGTTTTAAATTTGTTCCGGCCGGAAGAATTCTTAGCGGCGCTGGAACTGGGTACGAAGTCACTTTTTACAATTGTTTTGTTCTTCCATCACCGCCAGACTCAAGAGGAGGTATTATTGATAATCTTAAAGCAATGGTAGAGACAATGTCGCGTAGTGGGGGTGTAGGGATTAATCTTTCCTCCTTAAGACCTAGAGGAGCTAGAGTTAAAAAAGTTAATGGGACTTCTTCTGGTCCGGTAAATTGGGCCGAATTATATTCGGTCGCAACCCATGATGTCATACAACAAGGCGGGTCTCGTCGGGGCGCTTTGATGTTAATGCTCAATGATTGGCATCCAGACGTTGAAGAGTTTATCCAAGTTAAAAAAGACCTTTCTCGAATTAATGGCGCTAATTTATCGGTCTGTGCTTCAGACCCCTTTATGGAGGCAGTAAAAAACGATAGTGATTGGGACCTAGTTTTTCCCGACATAAGCGATCCAGATTATGATAAAGAGTGGGACGGTTATTTACCAGGATGGCTAGCGAAGAATAAGAAGATTAGAGTTTATAAAACTATAAAAGCTAGGGATTTGTGGGATAAAATTGCCCAGGCTGCTTGGGCGTCTGCCGAACCAGGATTAGTCTTTATTGATCGTTACAATAAGATGTCTAATACTTGGTACTACGAAAATATTATTAGCGTTAACCCCTGTGGAGAACAAGGGTTACCGGCCTGGGGCGTTTGTAATCTGGGAGCAATGAATTTAGCTGCCTTTGTTAAAGAAAACAGTGAATTTGATTATAAAGAGTTGGATAAAAATGTAAGGGTCGCAATCCGCTTTTTAGACAATGTAATTGAAGCAAATTACTACTTTTTCCCAGAAAACGAAAAACAGCAACGCTACGGAACTAGACGTACTGGTCTTGGAACAATGGGGTTGGCGGATTGCCTAATTAAAATGAAGGTTCGTTATGGTTCGCAGGATTCAACCAAAATTATTGAAAAGATTTACGCAACGATTAGAGACGCAGCCTACAACGAAAGTGCGGAGTTAGCAGCTGAAAAAGAGTCTTTTGGTGCTTATAACAAAGAAAAATACCTTCAAGGTAAATTTATTAAACAACTTTCCAAAGAACTTCAAGACAAAATTGCCAAGAACGGTATTCGAAATGGCGTTCTGCTAACTCAAGCGCCAACCGGAACGACCTCTCTTTTAGCTGGGGTATCATCCGGCATCGAGCCAGTTTACGATTTCGCTTTTATTCGTCGAGATAGAACTGGCGAACACACAATTTACCACTCACTTTATCAAGCTTGGAAAGAAGAAAACCCCCAAATCCCTCTTCCGGACTATTTTGTGTCTGCCAACGATTTAACACCGGAGGATCACGTAAGAGTTCAAGCCGCAGTTCAAAAATACACTGATTCTTCGATTTCAAAAACAGTGAATGCTCCTAATACTCACAGCGTTGAAGACGTTAAAAAACTCTACACCTTAGCTTACGAACTTGGTTGTAAAGGAATTACTTATATGAGAGATGGTAGCCGAGAAGGAGTTTTGAATCACCTTGAAGAAGAAACAGTAAACGATTCCCAAATCCCGACACTAAATGGTGAGGTACAAACAACTATTGAAACGAACCCAACACCTTCTAATTTAGAAGAGACAGAAGAGGTGACGACACTGCGTCACCGACCATATTCACTGCAAGGTAAAACCTATAAGGTAAAAACTCCGATTGGTACTGCTTGGGTAACGGTAACTACCGATGAAGCCTCAAATCCATTCGAAGTATTTATTTTAGTTGGTAAGGCTGGTAGTGATGTAATGGCTGATGCAGAGGCGATTGGAAGATTAATTTCTTTGGCTTTCCGAATTTCCTCCAATTATTCCCAAAAAGACGTTGCCAGACAGATTATTTACCAATTAAGTGGAATTGGCGGCTCAGCTTCAATGGGTTTTGGTAATGGAAAAGTACGTTCTTTAGCAGATGCAGTCGCTAAAGTACTAGCGGAAACAATTGGGTTAAAAGTTAATGAAAAAGAAACCAATTCTAGTGAGGTAAAATTAGAAACAGCGCCAACCCAACACGAGGCTAAGGCGCGAGATTTTTGTCCAAGCTGTGGTGTTGCCTCGTTAGTCTTCCAAGAAGGTTGCAAAACTTGTTATTCTTGTGGCTACAGCGAGTGCTAAAGCCACAAAGATAAAGACGCGCAGTATTCGGCTCTGAGCGATTAGCGAAGAGGCATAGAATACGAGCGATCTTATTCTTGCGGCTATAGCGAATGCTAAGTATTGACAAAATATTTATTAGTTGCTAGTGTTTTAATACCTTAAAAATTTAAATCAAAAGCTCCGAAGTCTGTGAAACTCAGACACTGTGCCGCAACCGTTAAAGTCGGGTCGCAGGCTTTTGATTCGGCCAAGCCGAACCCTTCGAGCAAAGGAATCTATGCTAAAATTTTTACCTGAAAACTTTCTTGCACGAAGAAAGTTTTTTCTTTTTAAAAAATTCTTACCCTCAAAGTTGTCTCCTTATTTAATTATTTTTCTTTTCTTAATTTTTGCAGGTTTTATCCAGATTATTCTGTCGCCAAAACCGACTAAGCTTTCCTCACAAAAATCCCAATCCTTACAGGAGAAAACTAATACTAACTTACCTACTTTATTAGTTGAAGAAGATAAAGAGATCAAAGACAGCACTACTAAAGGTGAGGTCAAAAGAGAATTAGAAAATGCACCTCAAAATGGCTTAGAACAAAAAAGCGCTGATTCCGCTAACAATATATTGGGAACTACAAGCGAGACGCAAAATCAAAATACCCAACTGCCTCCATCTTCGTCAACCCCTAACCCCTCACCGCCGGCTCCAGCCCCAACCCCACCCCCGTCTCTAACAACTGCTATTGTCAGCGTAACAATAATTACGCCTAACCCGACCTCAAATTTTACTGTCCTCTTAGAAGATGGGTTTAATGTTTGCGATGTCTTAATCAAGGCAAAAAATGAAGGAAAAATTAGCTCCCTCACCTTAGACGACTCATATCTTTCCACCTATAAAAGTTTATATGTTTACGAAATAAACGGTTTTGCCAATAACTGGACGTTTACAGTAAACGGTGAATCTCCACTTGGCTGCTCTTTATATTTTCCTAAAGATAAGGACACCATTGTCTGGAAATTTGGCTGAAGGGAGGTGAAAAATGAAAAAGATATTTAAGTTGAGTTTATTATTAGTAATAGTGCCAATATTAGCCTTAAATTCATTAGTTTCTGTGCCAATCTTAGTTGCCCAAGATCCGAATTTAGCATCGGCAGATAAAGGATTAGATTATCTTCGTAGTCAACAACAAGAAAATGGTAGCATAACCGGATTTGCCGGCATAAGTCATTGGGCGACGATTGCCTTTGCATCGCGGGGAATAAAAGCAAATGATGTTGAAACGGCAGATGGCGATTCGCTGCTTAGATACATAAGAAAAAATGCCCCAACAAGTTCATCTCCCGCTACTGATTGGGAAAGAGCAATGCTCTCTTTATACGCCACTGGTAAAAGAGCGAGAAGTTATTGGGGAGTAAGATATCTTGATAATCTAGAGGCAAAATACAATAACAACCAAATTGGGGACCAGAGTTTAGTGAATGATGATATTTTTGGTCTTCTCGCTTTGATTGTGGCTGGTAGTAGAGCGGATGGAGAAATTAAAAGCAATGTCCTAAACTTCATTCTTACTCACCAAAATCCTGACGGCGGTTTTAGCTGGTCCACATCTTTCGCTAGTGATAGTAATGATACCGCAGCTGCGATCCAGTCTTTGGTCGCCGCAAGAAACAGCGGTTTGGGCAGTAGTGGTGTAAATTCCGCTATTGAAAAGGCAAAAGACTATCTCTTAACTACTCAAAACCCTGATGGCGGATTTGTTTATGAAGTTGGTAGTGATTCGGATACGGCTTCGAGTAGTTGGGCAGTTTTAGCTTTAAGCTCACTTGGCTTGGGAAATTCTGCAGAGAGCGAAGCAGCCGAAAGCTACATAAGAAATAGACAGTTGCCGGACGGTTCCTTTGAATGGATGAGTGGTTTTGGCGGCGAAACTTTCACAACTTCTTACGCTGTAGCGGCTCTTTCAGGAAAACATTGGCCGATTAGATTTAAGTAATTCTGAAGGGGCTGAAACCAGCCCCTTCAAACCTGCCAAAAGACAACTTGTTTAAATTAAAATATATTTAGTACAATCAAAAGAAGGAGGTAAACTATGTTAGCCTTAATGATGATTATTGGCGGAGTGGTCTTAAGACTTGTCCCCCACCTGCCTAACTTTGCACCAATTTCGGCCACGGCTTTGTTTGGCGGAGCTTACTTAAACAAACGTTTCGCTCTTATAGTTCCGTTGTTAGCAATAGCAATTTCGGACTACCTGCTTTTATATATAAATCCATTTAGGGTACCGATAGTAGATTTCAGTAGAATATATCCACCCGACGCCATGTTTCATTCGACTACTTTGTATGTATGGAGTAGTTTTATGATCTCTGGTCTTATCGGGCTTTGGTTAAGAAAGAGAAAGAAGCCAGCTTATATAATCGGGGCAAGTTTAGCTACCTCTGTCCAGTTTTTCCTAATCACAAACTTTGGAGTTTGGGCAGCCGGAGCTTATGCAAGAGACTTTTCAGGGCTCGCCCAAAGCTACATAATGGGGTTGCCTTTCTTCCGGGGAACTTTATTTGGCGATCTATTTTACACGGCGACGTTTTTTGGAGCTTATGAGCTAGCTTTAAAGTTGGTGAGAAAGCAAAAGTTAGCGATTGCATGAGGATCGTTTCTACTCTACCAACTGCTACAGAAATTGTTTACCAGCTTGGGTTGGGTAAGCAACTGGTTGGTGTTTCGCACGAATGTAACTACCCATCACAAGCTTCTAAAAAGCCGCGTATTTCCGAAACCGATATTGATTACGGAAAAGCTACAAGTATTGAAATTGATAATCACGTAACCGCCAAAATGCACGAACATCATAGTCTTTATAATCTTAAAGAAGATTTATTGATGCACTTAGCACCAACTTATCTTATAACCCAAAAACTCTGTGATGTTTGTGCGGTTACTCCAAACGATCTTCAAAGAGTGATAAGAACTCTTTCTAAGAAACCAGAGTTGATTACTCTCAACCCGACGAGTTTAAAAGAAATTTTGCAAGACATATTAAGAGTGGGCAAGGTTTTAAAAGTTGAAGATAGGGCCCAAAGGTTAGTTGGGAAACTGCGCCGAAAAATCCAGGAAATTCGTGAAAAGACAAACGGTCTCCTCCAACCAAAGATTTTATGCCTAGAGTGGTTAGACCCACCCTTTGCATCAGGACACTGGGTGCCGGAAATGGTGGAAATCGCAGGTGGGGTCGAAGTTTTGGGTCTGAAAAATAAACCGTCACGAAAGATTTCTTGGGAAGATGTTAAAAGAATGGATCCAGAAATTATCGTGATGATGCCGTGTGGGTTTTCTATCGACAAGACCTTAGGCGAACTAAAAGGATTGGCAAGAAACCCGCTCTGGCAAAGTTTAAAAGCAGTTAAAGAGGGAGAGGTTTACGTTGTTGATGGTCCAAGCTATTTTAACCAATCAGGCCCAAGAGTGATCGAGGTAGGTATCGAGATTTTAGCCAAAATCATCCATCCAGAAATTTTCGGTAACCCGAGCAAAAAAGAAGCCCTAAGATTTGCCCAGTTGGTTACCACTCAGATATAATCAAGTAGTTATGAGTGGTATCGACCCGACGATTTTTAAAGCTTATGACATTCGTGGCATTTACCCTTCACAGTTAAATGAGGAGGGAATTTACAAAATTACAAAAGGAATTTTTACCTTCATTATTAAGAAATTAGGTCAAAACAAACCACCAAGGATTGTTTTAAGTTACGATGGAAGACTATCGACCCCATCTTTAGTAAGAGAAGTTAAAAAGGCTTTGATTGAGGCAGGTGCAGAAATTATTGAAATTGGCTTGTCCACCACTCCAACTTTTTACTTCGCTCTCTATTATTATGGCTACGATGCTGGCATACAAGTAAGCGCTTCCCACAACCCTAAAGAATACAATGGGGTTAAATTTACCATTAACACACCAGAAGGTTTAATTAAAGTTGGAAAAAATACGGGAATGGAAGAAGTAAAAGAAATAATCTTAACTGAAAACTTTACTTCTCTTGGGACTTCCGGCGTGATAAAAACAAAAGAGGGAGTGTTAGAAGATCATGTAGAAGATGCCTTCCAATTTCTCGAAAATCCAAGAATTGGAAAAATGAAGGCAGTAGCGGATAGCGCCAATGCGGTTGGATCCCTTTATTTGGAGGCTCTTTTTAATAAACTTCCGTGTGAATTAATTAAAATGAATTTTGAAATAGACGGTAATTTTCCGGCTCACCAACCCGATCCTTTGCAATTTGATACTTTAGTTTCCTTGCAAAAGAGAGTAAGAGAAGAAAAAGCCGATTTAGGCATTGCCCCAGACGGTGATGGCGATCGGGTTTTTTTTATAGACGAGAAAGGAGTAGTTATACCAGCTTCACTGGTTACAGCTCTAATGACCCAAGAAATTTTAAAAAAATATCCCGGGAGAAAAATTGTTTATGACGTTAGGGACACTTTTAATGTGGAAAACGCTATTAGAAAAAATGGCGGAGTACCGATACTAACTTGCGTAGGTCATGCAATAATTACGGAAACTATGAAAAAAGAAAAAGCTATTTTTGCCGGCGAAAATTCAGGCCATTATTTTTTTGAGGAAAATGGTTATGGGGAAAACCCACTACCAATAATTCTTACGGTACTATCGGTTATAACCAGAGAAGAAAAGCCAATATCAAAAATTCTTGAACCTCTAAAAGTTAGTTTTGAATCAGGCGAAATTAATTTTAAAACAGACAGAGGTGAGGTGATAAAACAAAAAGTTCTAGAAAAATATAAAGACGGAAAAGTTTCGCTTCTTGATGGCGTTTCGGTTGATTATCCGGAATGGAGATTTAACTTAAGAATTTCAAATACCGAACCCTTACTTCGTCTGAATGTAGAAAGTTTAAACAGAAAGCTTATGGAAGAAAAACGAGAGGAATTGTTCAAGTTGATAAAAAACAACGTCTGAAGTCAGAAAGGATATAAATGAAAGAATTAGAAATATTAAAAAAAGCAGTTTTAGAAGCTGGGAACTTTCTGCTTGGAAATTTTGGTAAAAAGATAGCGGCCGAATATAGAAGCGGTAAAGGTTTAATTAGTGAATTTGATATAAAAGCCGAAAACCTAATCGTAGAGCTTTTAAAAAAAGAATTCCCTGACTATGGTGTCATTGGAGAAGAAACAGGAGTTATCGAAGGAAAGTCGGAATTTACTTGGATTATCGACCCTTTAGACGGCACCACTAATTTCGTTATTGGAGTGCCAATTTTTGCAGTTTCAGCTGCCCTTACAAAGGGAAATCAGGTTTTAACCTCAGCTATTTATATTCCGACAACCAAAGAGCTTTTTACTGCTCAAAAAAATAACGGCGCCTTTCTAAATAGCGAGAAAATTACTGTTTCTGATCAAACTAATCTAAATAAAGCAGTGGTGGTGTTCGGTCGGGGGCGAAGCGAAGAAGACATCAAAAGATTTTTAAAAAATTTTGTCTCAATCGGCGAACTTTTAGGACCGCCTCGAATTTTTGGAAGTACTGTTTATGAATTTACCACAGTTGCTTGCGGTAAGACGGATCTTTTAATAAATAACGGATCAAGTATCTGGGATTATGCAGCCGGTACTTTGTTAGTTAGTGAAGCTGGCGGTAGAGTTACTGATTTTGCCGGAAACGAATGGAATCTTACAAAAACAGAAACTGTCGCCTCAAACGGAAAAATCCACGAAAAAACCCTAGCCGTTTTAAATAGTTAGTTTAATATATCTTGACAAACCCTACCCTGTAGGGTAGGATATAGATGTGTGAAAGAAGAAACGAAAGAAGAAGTTACTAAAAGATTAAATATAACTGCCGGACATATTAGAAAAATCTCTGATATGGTTGAAGAGGATAGATATTGTGTTGATATTATCCAACAAACAGAGGCAGTAAAGGGAGCCCTTAAAAGAATTGAAGAAATTATTTTGGATTCCCATCTCCGTACTTGCGTAGTACCAGCATTTAAAGGTAAAAGAGCGGAAAAATCAATTAAAGAACTTGTGGAAGTATTCAAAAGGGGGTGAGCAAAGTGGGATTGGTTCATATGTTTTATGAAACGACGAGTTCGGCCCGGCCGGTTTACTTTGGCCATATGGCAGGTGACTCATCTTTTTTCTTTGGATGGATGATGTTTTTTTGGTTAGTTACTTGGGTTCTAGTTATAATCGCTCTGATCTTAGTTGTTATTTGGCTTTGGAAACAAATCCAGACTAAAAAATAAATTGCCCCATGAAAATTTAGTATGAAGGTAGTAGGTTTGCCTGTAGACAAAATTTACACCTGCCCGATGCACCCCGAAGTGATCCAAGAACAGCCCGGGTCTTGTCCAAAATGCGGTATGACTCTCGTACCCACAGAAGGTAAGAAAGTGCCAAAAAAAGATCAGAAAGGTCACGAAGAACACATAATGAGACCGGTAAGCGGAATGAGTTGGTGGGAGAAATTTAAGATGAGTATGAGTATGACGATGGGTATGGAACATACGGGTCTAGCTGGTCGAGAAATGGCAAGACTGATGGAGCTGGATATAAGAGATAAATTTTTATTCTCTCTAATATTAACTATTCTCATTGTTGCTTATTCTCCTCTTGGTGAAAAAATCCTTGGATTAAAGTTGACAACTCCTATACCAGCGCCCTGGCTTCTATTAATTTTGACTACACCCCTTTACTTTTATTCTGGTTGGATTTTTCTTTATTCAAGTTATAAAGCGCTAAAGAGAAAAACACTGAACATGGCGGTTCTTGTTGCTGTCGGAATCACTGCTGCTTACGTATTCAGCATAATTCTAACCTTACTTGGTAGTGAAGAATCATTTTACGAAGCAGCGGCGATGCTTACAACGTTTGTTTTGTTTGGACATTGGATGGAAATGAAATCCCGCCGAGGGACCACGGATGCTTTGCAGGCACTTTTTGCCCTTGTTCCACCACAAGCAAGGGTGGTAAGAGGCGGTAGAGAAGAACTTATCCCTACCGCAGAAGTAAAAGTAGGTGATATTTTAGTTCTCAAACCAGGAGATAAAGTGCCGGTTGATGGTCAAATCATTGAAGGAGAAACCGCAATTGATGAGTCTCTCGTGACAGGAGAATCGATACCGGTAGCTAAGAAACCTGGCGATAAAGTGATCGGCGGTTCTATTAATCAGTCCGGTTCAGTGAAGTTTAAAGCAACAAAAGTGGGTGAAGATACTGCACTTGCCCAGATCGTAAAACTAGTTGAAACAGCTCAGAGTTCTAAAGCCCCAGGACAAAAATTGGCTGATCGGTTCGCTAAATATTTAGTAATTGTAGCTGTTGGTGGTGGTTTACTTACTTTCTCAATTTGGTTTTTCATCATTGGACAGCCATTATTGTTCGCCTTAACTTTTGCCATCTCAACCGTAGTCATCGCTTGTCCAGATGCACTTGGTTTAGCCACTCCAACTGCTGTTGCGGTTGGAACTGGTCTTGGAGCTAAGCACAACATTTTGATAAAAGACGCCCCAACCCTTGAGCAGGTTTCAAAAATCCAGGTAGTTGTTCTGGATAAAACAGGAACTTTGACGGAAGGGAAACCAAAGATTACAGACGTTGTTACCGTCGAAGGTTTTACGGAAGAAGACGTTTTGAGGCTTGACGCCGCAGCAGAAGCAAAATCAGGCCACCCATTGAGTAAAGCAGTGCTTGATGAGACCCAGAAAAGGGGTATAAAAGTTCCCGAGAAAGTTGAGAAGTTTAAAAATCTAGCCGGTCATGGTGTAGAGGCTGTGGTTGAAGGTAGGTATGTATTAGTAGGGACAGTGAAACTGATGAAAGATCGGGATGTAGATATCACTTCAGTCCAGAATAATATCGATCGCCTGCTTTCTGAAGGAAAAACCATCATGATACTTGCAGTTGATGGAAAAGTTGCTGGCGTTGCTGGTGCGGAAGATCCGATCAAGCCGACAGCTACAAAAGCAGCAGCCCGTTTAAAAGAATTAGGAATAGAAATAGCGATGATTACTGGAGATAACCAAAAAACTGCAGAAGCCGTAGCAAAAAAACTTGGTATTGATCGTGTCTTTGCCGAAGTGCTGCCAGAGGATAAGGCAAACTATGTCAAAAAACTTCAGGAAGAAGGAAAATTTGTAGCCATGGTTGGAGATGGGGTGAACGACGCACCAGCCTTAGCCCAAGCCGATATTGGTATTGCTATTGGAGCCGGGACTGATGTGGCGATTGAAACAGCGAAAGTAGTCTTGATGAAATCCGATCCTGCTGATGTTCTAAGAGCTATTCGACTTAGTAAAGCAACAATAAAGAAAATGAAGCAAAACCTCTTTTGGGCTTCGATTTACAATCTCCTTGCGATTCCTGTAGCCGCAGGAATACTCTACCCAAGCTTTGGTATTTCCCTACGTCCTGAAATCTCCGCGCTACTAATGAGTGCTTCCTCGATTATCGTTGCCACCAACGCCGTTCTTTTGAATAGGGCAGAAAAAGATTTGATCTCTGTTTAATAGAAGTCCATTAAATAGGTTCGATTTTTTCAACAGCCATTATTTGCTTTCCACCCTCAATAGTGGGAGATAAGCTGCCACTCACCTTAACTTTTTTTAAAAGATATTGGTTTAGATCAATACTTTTACTTTCTAAGAGAATAAAATTATCTTGATCTTCTCGTAAAATATGAGTTCCTTGTTGATAAATGTTGGCGGCTAAAATTTCCACTACTCCTATTTTCGAAACGAGCGATTTTTCTTCCCCGCTTCCCTCCTCCTGATTTTTATTTTCTTCTGGCGGAGTAGGGTAAGTTATAAACGTTTCTTTAGTAATTTCTTTTTCTTCTTTTGTTTCAGATTTGGGTTTCATATAAAGACCTAAAATAAGAACAGCCGCGATTATGAATAAAATTAAAGCCAATTTTTTCATCACCAATTAGGTAAAAAGGTTTTTAGGTTATCAACTGTTATTTTAACAGATTTTAGCTCGCCAAGGATATACTTTTTTGCCGCTCTTCGTAATATCCCGTTTATTGTGCGTTCAATCGCCCTGATGTCAATTTCATACCCAAAAGGTTTGATTACTTTAATCCAGACATCTGGTGAAAAAGTGATTACATTTTCAGGTAAGGAGACCAATTTTAATTGCCGGGGCAACAGATAATCTCTCGCAATACAAATTTTATCCTCGTCAGAATAATGGGGCATTATTATCATCTCAAGTCTATCCAGTACTGCGGCGGTTAAGTTTCCCTGACGATTGGCGGTACAAATAAAAATCGCCTTGCTTAAATCAAAAGAATGATTTATGTATAAATCAGTAAAAGCGAAATTTTGTTCAGGGTCAAGTAATTCTAAAAGTACTCCCATTACTTCTGATTCGGCTCCACCAGCAGTGGAATCAATTTCGTCCAGCAAAATAACTGGATTTTTAAAATTGGCACGTCTTAGTCCTTTGATAATCAATCCCGGTTCTGCTTGCGGAAAAGTTTTGGGCTGACCCCTTAACTGTAAGGCACTAGACATACCACCCATCGGAATTCTTAGAAAAGCCCTTCCCAAACTTTCGGCAATTGAACTCGCAAAAGAAGTTTTTCCGGAACCAGGTAAGCCCACAAAACATAAAACTAAAGAACGTGAAGGAGAATCTTCGTTTTTTGATTGAAGACTTAACACTGATAAATATTCTAATACTCTCTCTTTGATTTCCTCCAAACCATAGTGATTCTTATTAAGTATTTCCCTAGCTTTCCGCAAATCATAGTTATCCTTCGAAACCTTATCCCAAGGTAGAGAAACTAGCCAATCAACATATTTTGAAGTTTGTTCATATTCAATAGTGTAAGTACCAAATTCAATAGCCCGGTTTATATTCAAAAGGAGCTCATTTACGTCTTCTTTTAAATCCAAGGGAATAGCCGAATTTTTGACTTTTTCTAAAAGTTTGTTTGTTTGGCTCGCGAGGTTATACTTGGAGTTGTTATCAAGATTCTTAGGCGTTTTAAAAGTACGATTGGGCATTTATTTGAGTTTAACTTTTGCTCTCTATATTGTCAAACCAAGCTAAGCTTGGTCAAACTAGATTGACGAGCATCAAAGGTAAAAGCTTGAGTCTTATTGGCTTGGGGGAGGCGGTGGGGAGGGTTGACCACCCGGGTTTAGGAGATTGCCGAAAACACTACTTCCGCTAGTTCCAGTTTCGGTCGGTGATGACGCAGGTGGCGGTTGGGTAGTTGTTGGGGTGGTCTGAGGCGGGGTAGGAGCGGTCGAACCAATATTTTGCTCTTGATAGCGATTGTAAAAAAGAACCCCCAAAACAATTGCGGCACCAATTATGAATAATCCCAAAATAACGAAAATAATAGAAACTTTTTTATTTGGGGTAGGGCTAGTACTGATTTGGGCCGAAGGTTGCTCTTGGTTGTCTTGCGTAAAAACTTGAGCTTGTGGCGCAACCGGTATTGGCGGCCAACTAGGTTCGGGTTGCGGTGAAGAAAGAGACGTTGTCGAATCTTGCGAGGGCGTAGCCGCCGGCGTAGCCGGCAGCGTTGTTTCTTCGGAAACCTTGGGTATCTCGGGAATTTCTGGAACATTTGCCTCCGGAATTCTTGGTAACTCATTTTCAGCTCCAAAAGAGCTCGGCATTTGGTTTTCCCCAGGCGGTTTCGAAGTAGTTTCTGTACTTTGCGATAATCCTGAAATGTCAGGCGGGGTTAGAGGGGGAGTTTCAGGATTACTTACAACTGGTTCTTGACTGATTGGAGTAGGGGTTTCTGGTATATTAGGTTCTGTTGAGGCTGAAGCCGATAATGTCTCTTCTCCCGAGGCAGCCGGGTTTTGGTTAGCGGTTTCTTGCGCCAAAGGTCCTATTGGTTCAACGTCTTCTTCTTTTTGAGAAGCAGCAATTTCTGGGTCCCCAATATCATCCTTAGCTTTGGGAAGGTCGTTTACACTTTTAGGTTCTTCTGGCATTATTTTAAGGATAACTTCTAAACTTTTAGTTGTCAAGTAATTTTCACTTCTTCTTGGTAAATGTTATAATGCTGTTGCTAAATATTAAGAATCCGGCGCGTTCGTCTAGTGGCCTAGGACGCGGCGTTCTCAACGCCGAGATCGCGGGTTCAAATCCCGCACGCGCCACCATCCCCCTTCGCTCCAGATAGAAGACGGTTGTTTACTTGACAACAGAAAACTGTTTTGATAGAATTTTGTTCAAGTTAAATAAAGCTTGGTTGTAAGAGCTCGGGTTAGAGTATGAAGCTCCTTTATGACGAGCGCATGAAGTCCCCGAAACGTTTAGACGTTACGGGGTTTTTTAAAAATGAAGCAAACACAGGAAAAAATTTATCTCACAAATGAAGGTTATAATAAACTCCAAAAAGAATACGACGAATTAGTTAATGTTAAGCGCAAAGAAGTCACTCAAAGAATTGCTAAAGCTAGGGAATACGGTGATATTAGTGAAAATTCTGAATATGACAGTGCTAGAGACGAGCAATCTTTCGTAGAAGGTAGAATTTTAGAGCTTCAAGAAATATTAAAGAGCGCTCAAGTTTTAACTAAACATAACAAAAACGCTGTCGATATTGGCTCTAAGGTGAAGGTCGAAATTGACGGTGATATCGACGAATTTATTATAGTTTCTAGCGTAGAAGCTGATCCTTCCGAAGGAAAAATTTCCAATGAATCGCCAGTTGGTGGTGCTTTGATAGGCGCCAAATTAGGTGACGTAATTACAGTTTCCTCAACAATTAAAGCCACGTATAGAATCCTCGAGATTAACTAATCTCGAGTCTTCTGCGTCGCTACCGCTCCTAAAGATTTTGGAAATAAACTAAACTTGCGAACTTCGTTCTAAAAATC
>CAZXPY010000001.1:30371-186633 GCA_964643435.1 uncultured Gammaproteobacteria bacterium
CTTGTTGCCTCAAACCTTTCTTTAAGTTATCATCTACTTTAGTGAAAAATCTAATAAAATTCTTTATCGAAGCCGGGAAATTAAAACGAATAAAAAGGGCTGGTTGGGTCTTGCGTGATGTTGCAAATCCTGAATCTATTTCTGATCATACCTACCGTCTGGCGTTGATGACCTGGGTACTATCCCCTAAGAATTTAAATCTAAAGAAAATGTTAATAATGTCCCTAATCCATGATTTGTGCGAAGTATATTCCGGTGATACAACTCCATACGATGGTCTAGTCGAAAAAGGCGGTAAGAAAGTTACTGAAAAATGGCCCCGTAGAACATTAAAGGAAAGATTAGACTTTAGTGCAAAAAAGTTTAAGAAAGAGTATGAGGGATGGCAAAAAATAATTAAATATTTACCCACTAATTTAGAATCTAAACTAGAGCTTTTATGGCTAGATTATACTCAAAGCAAAAGTAAGGAAGCGAAATTTATCAGACAAATTGAGAAAGTCGAAAATTTGTTACAAGCGATTTCTTATTCAAAAAAGCATAAAAATATAGCTCTTAGATCTTTTTGGGTCGAAATCAGTGAATCAGTATATGATCCTAAGATTATTAAACTAGTTAACGCGATAAAGAACTTCAATAAGCGTAAGCAAAATAATAATGAAATTAATTCCCTAGTTAAATTTTTATTTGAAGTTGGTAAGTTGAAAGAAAATAAAAGAAGGGGTTGGCTAATTCGTGGTGTAAAAAACCCGGATAGTATTGCTTCCCATTCCTTTAGGGCAGCCATAATGGGTTTAGTTCTTTCGTACGGCAAAAAAATCGATCAAGAGGTTATTGTAAAAATGGCTTTAAGCCACGATCTCTACGCGGTGAATGCTGGAGATCTGACACCTTACGAAGAATCAATTAAGGGAGGTAAAAATGATCGAGCGATTTTTGAAAGCTTGCCTTGGCGGGGTTCGCAAGGAAAAAAAGAAATTATTTCCAAAAAGAGATTCGAAGAAGAGTTAAAGTATTTCGACCCCTTAGTAAAACTTTTGCCACACGAGATCCGTCATGATTTTAAATATATGTGGCTTGAGTATAAATTTGGTGGTAGTAAGGAAGGCAGGTTTTTGCATCAAGTTGATGTTTTGGAGTCGCTACTTCAAGGATTAGAGTTCAAACTTGAAAATAAGAATTTACCAATTAATTCCTTTTGGCTACAATGCAAAGAATTAATTGACGACCAAAAATTACTAGAATTTATGAGTGAGGTCGATTATTATTTTTATATAACTAAAAAACTTCAACACTAACGCATTTTTTAAAATTGCGACTGGTTGGCTCTTGCCTTTTTCCAGTAGTTTTGGTAACCTTTTTCCACGTTCTCAACAACTCACTTCCAGTAACTAGAGGGAGGAGCAAACGTACACAAGAGAGAAGATCAAGTTCGCGGTTCCTCGGAACATGGCTCCAATGGTCCGCAACCATCTAAACTGCGCGGGCTTTGAAGTCGAAATCAATGAGGGCGTGTTTCGGGGGGAAATCCGTAACTGGGAGATCGCAGGCAGACCGGTTCTAATTGGACTGCCTCGGTCTTTGGACATCCCGCCTCGGGTTGCCTGGAGGAAATACGACTTCGCGTTGGTCGGGGAAGACTGTATCCAAGAGCAGGAACTGCGCTACAAAATCCAAGTGGAGAGGGTCGTATCCTTTCCCTACGGGAGAAAGACCTGCGGTTCTCCTCCAAAGCTTGTCATCGTGGCTAATGCCACCGAACCGATCCAGCGCGTCGAAGACATTCCTCCGGGGACCCTAATTCCCTCTGACTTTCCTTGGGTAACCAGGCGGTATTTGAAGGAGAAGGGTCTCAAGCCGAGGTTTATCACCAGCTACGACGTGGATGTCGACGAAAGGAGGGAGCAACTTCGCCGGAACCGAGCAGTCGGTATCGAAGTAATTCACGGAGCGGCATTAACCGAGGTTAGCCTGGATCAGGACATCGGTGTCGTGGTGGACGAAACCGGCGAAACAATCGCCTCTAACGGTGTTAGGCGTATCGCCACGATTATGGACGTGCCAACGGTCTTGATCGCCAATGTCAAGGTGTTCAGGGATGACCCGCAGGTGCGAGCTGCAATAAAAGAGCTGGCAGCCCGTTTGAAGAGCGCTCTTCCTTGTTTAAAGGAGCGTATCAGCGAACGAGTGGCCACGTGAGGAGGCAGTTCGTGGTAAGTAAGTACGACGAAGAGGAGTTGTTGAGGAGCTAGGCCCCCGATAAGTCGCGGAAACGTAAACTTTCGGGGGCTTTCCATTTTTATAAACGTAAAACTTTTGTTTGAGTAAAAATTGTCCATCCTTTATACTTAAAGTAATGTTTTGGGTTGAAACAATAGCAAAAGAGCTTTCTAAAAGCGGAAAATCTCAACTAGTTAATGATCAAAAAACTCCTTCCGGTCGGGTACACGTTGGTGCTTTGCGAGGGGTAATAATTCACGATCTTGTTTATAAAGCACTTGTAGAGTCTCGTGTAAAAGCCAGATACACTTATATTATTGACGATATGGATCCCATGGATTCGCTTCCTGTTTATTTAGCCGCCGAAAAATACGAAAAATATATGGGAGCACCTCTTAAAAATATCCCGAGCCCGACGGGCGAGGGTTCCTACGCGGAATATTATGCTAATGAGTTTATCAGTGTTTTTAATAAACTTGGCGCAAAACCAGAGATTTTGTGGGATTCGCAGCTTTATAAAGAAGGGAAACTAGACGAGACCATAAAAGAAGCTCTTGATAATGCAGAAGGGATACAAGGAATTTATGAAAAAGTTTCCGGTTCAAAAAGACCAAAAGATTATCTGCCTTTCCACCCGATGTGTGAAAGATGCGGAAAAATAGGCACTACAGCTAGTGCTAGGTGGGATGGTAAGTTTGTTTATTATGAATGCCAACAAACACGAGTTGAATGGGCAATTGGTTGTGGTAATCAAGGTAAGATTAGTCCCTTTGGTGGGACTGGGAAGTTACCTTGGCGAGTAGAATGGCCAGCAAAGTGGAAGGTTCTCGGGGTAACAATCGAAGGTGAGGGTAAAGACCACGCTTCAAAAGGAGGCACGCGCGATACTGCCAATGCAATCGCCAGAGAAATTTTCAAAATAGAGCCTCCTTATGATATTCCCTACGAACATTTTCTTGTTTCTGGAAAAAAAATGAGTAGTTCAAAGGGGATCGGGGCTTCTGCAAAAGAAGTGGCCGAAATTTTACCTTCAGAGGTTTTAAGGTTTTTGATGGTTAGACCACGGGCAATGGCGCATATCGATTTTAACCCAGAAACTACCCACACTATTCCAAAACTCTTTGATGATTTTGACACTGTTCGGACAAGTAAAGACTCTAGTTTAAAAAAAATTTATGAACTTTCCCAGACTGGAGAAAAACCAAGGGAGTATTTTGTCCTTCGCTTTAGAGATTTAGTCAATCTAATTCAAATCCCGAGCGCAGATTTAAAGGCAGAATCCGAATCGGTAAAAGGAGATAAATTAACAGTGGAAGATGAAAAAGCCCTAGAGGAACGTATAAAATATGCTAAAATTTATTTAGAAACTTTTGCACCTGAAGATATTAAATTTACAGTTAAAGAAAGCTCACCCAAAGAGGTAAAGAGGCTTACCGAGAACCAGAAAAAGCTACTTTTGAGAATAGTTGGTCTATTAGAAAAAGCGAAAGATCCAGAAACTTTTCAAAACGAAATTTATCAGGCTGGAAAAGAAGTTGGATTACCTTCAGCCGAGACCTTCAAAGCAATTTATCTAACCCTTTTAGGAAAAGAATCTGGCCCAAAAGCTGCTTGGCTAATATTGAGTTTAGATAAAAATTTTGTAAAGGAAAGGTTTAAAGAAGCAAGCAGATTATAAGTATGCTGGATATAAGATTTATTAGAGAAAATAAAAATAAGGTCCAAGAAATGCTTGCCAAGAGACGGGTGGAAATTGATATGGCTCATATTTTGGGAATTGATGATATGAGAAGAAAGCTGATCCAAGAGGTGGAAGGTTTAAGGAAGGAAAGAAAAGGGGCAGCTGGCAAAAAAGATGTTGACAAGGGAAAAGTTATAAAAGAAAAACTTACCTTAAAAGAGGCAGCGCTAGCGGGAGTTGTAGAAGAACTTGAAGAAAACCTGGAAGGTCTGCCCAATATGCTTTCACCAAAGGTGCCAGAAGGCGAAGGCGAGAAAGATAATGTGGTAGTAAAAAAATGGGGGGAAATAACCGATTTTGATTTTGAAGCGAAAGATCATTTAACCCTTGGAAAAAATCTTGGTATCATCGATCAAGAAAGAGCCGCCAAGGTAGCTGGACACGGCTTCTATTATTTAGTGGGTAACGGTGCAAGATTGGAAATAGCGTTAGTTAATTGGGTAGTAGATTTTCTGGTTGAGAAGGGTTATACACCAATTATTACCCCAGAACTTGTCCGTAAAAGATTTGTGGCGGCTACTGGTTATCTACCCCGACGGGAAAAACCAGATATCTATAAGATTGAAAACGAGGATCTTTTTCTGGTGGCGACTGCCGAAATTCCAATCGCTGCCTACCACGCCGATGAAACCTTTGCGGTAGATACCCTGCCAAAAAACTACATTGGTTTTTCAAGCGCATTTCGGGCCGAAGCCGGAAGTTATGGTAAATATACTCACGGCATCTTTCGAGTTCATCAATTTGATAAAGTAGAAATCTTTAAATTTGTAAAACCAGAAGAATCAGAGGCGGCGTACGCAGAAATTCTTTCCCTTCAGGAAGAAATCTACCAAAACTTAAAGGTTCCTTATCGGGTTACTTTAACGTGTACCGGGGATATGCCCGCCCAAGCTTACCTCAAACACGACCTTGAATATTGGGACCCAGTAAATAAAATTTACCGGGAACTAACTAGCGCCTCCAACACTACTGATTATCAGGCTCGACGCCTTAATATTAAATACAAGGATCAAGGGGACACAGAGTTTGTTCACACTTTAAATGGTACAGCGGTTGCCTTGTCAAGAGCGATAATCGCGATTTTGGAAAACTACCAACAAAAAGACGGTAAAGTTTTAGTTCCCCAGGTTCTACGAAAGTATGTGGGTAAAGAATCTCTTTAAAATATTAAAAGAAGACGTTGTGATTCCAAGAACTTTGTTCGAAGGTAATTCAACTATTTCTGGTCAAGTAAAGGTAGTTGAGTCTTTAGGGGTGAGAAGACTTTTAGTAGACGGTTTAACCCAATCGATTAGTATTGATAGATTAGATAAAACTGGCGGATATTGGGATTCGATTGTCCAATTAGCGGTTAGCCGGTTAAAGTTAAAAGATAAAATTCTAGTTTTGGGTTTAGGAGGAGGGACTTTACCAAAGCTCTTTACGCGCAATTTGGGTCCGATAAAAATAGATACCGTTGAGATCGACCCTTTAATAGTTGATTTAGCCAAAAAATATTTTAACTTGGTTGAGGATAATATAAAAATTTATACTGGTGATGCTGCCAATTTTTTAAACTCGCTTGGCGAAAAATATAATTTTATTTGCGTCGATACCTATATTGGGGATAAAATTCCCGAGAGCGTTCAGACAAATAAATTTTTTGATAATCTTTTTGGGAGGCTGGAAGAAAACGGAACTATCGTTTTAAACAGAATTTTTCACCAGACGGAAACTAAAGAACTTAGTGATTTTATTAAGTTGCTGAAAAATTGGTATTCAAGAGTTTATTATATAAAGCACCCTGGTTACTTTCGCTCCGATAACGTTATTGTTTGGTGCCAATCTTAGATGGAAAACTTTTATATTTTCGCAGCCAAATACTTAATTTATTTTATTGTTTTTTTAGCTCTGGTCGTAGTAGTAGGTTTAGTCAACCAGAATAGAAAAAGGGGCCTAAAAGAGGTTTCAATTCTGATTATTTCTATTGTAGTGATGATCATTATTAACAAGATTGTCGAGTACTTATTGCCTAGCGAAAGACCCTTTATTGCGCAAAACTTTTCACCTCTGCTACCGCATTCGGCCAACCCCTCTTTTCCTTCTGATCACGCTAGTTGGGCCGCTCTACTTAGTAGTTTTATATTTGAACATCAAAAAAAACTTGGACTTTTGAGCCTAATTTTAGCTACCTTTGTTGGAGCAGCCAGAATTTTTGTTGGCGTGCATTACGCTAGTGATGTTATTGCCGGATTTATAATCGGCCCTTCGTGTTTTTACCTAGCGAAAACTTACGGTCCAAAATTTATCCGTACTTTGGGATAATAAGTTTCTTTTTGCGACGGAGAGCAAAATTTAGAATATTTGCGGTTGTTGCCCCTATTTTTAAACCTGTAAAAGAACCAGGTCCTGGATGGAATTCTATCTCTTTCAAATCTTGGAGCTTAAGTTTATTTTCCTTTAGTAAACCGGCAATGGCTGGGAGTGGTGAATCTGCTTCTTTTTTTGAAACAATTTTACCTTTATCTATCAAAGAAACAACTGCCTTCTTAGGTTGCAGAGTGTTTATAAATAATTTCATTTATTTAATTACTGTGGATTAATGTAAACCCCTTCTTTATGCTCTTTCTCACTCACCGGCGCTGTGCCATTTTTTGGTTTTTCGCCATCTTTAGCCGGGAGCAGAGTAAAGTAGAAAGTTGAGCCTTTGCCAACCTCACTTCGTACCCCAATTTTTCCGCCATGCAACTCTACTAAATTTTTAGTTATATAGAGTCCTAATCCAGTACCGCCGGTGGTCGAACGAGCAACATATGGCCTATCTAAAGGATGAAATTTAGCAAAAAGAGTGGGGATATCTTTTTGGGCAATCCCCATTCCAGTATCGGTAACATTTATTAGAACCTCTTTTTTATCTTTGGAAATTTGGGCAGTTACCGTAATCGAACCCTTCTCCGGAGTAAATTTTAAAGAATTACCAACTAAATTAGTGATGATTTCTGGAAACCTTTCTTTATCTAACATAACTTTGGGTAAAGAAGAGAGCGTTTTGAATTCAAGATTTATATTCTTCTCAGTTGCTTTACTGCGCAGTTCTTCCAACGTTACCTTTATCATTTCTTCCAAATTAGCTGCTTCTAAAGAAAGTTGCAACCTGCCCGCCTCAATTCTTGAGACATTGAGAAGATCATTTATTAAATTAATCATCCGCTCCGCTGATTGGTAAGAAAGATCCAAATATCTTTGCATCTTCTCGTTAATTGGTCCAGCTCTGCCGTGAAGACCCATCCAGATATAGCTTTTGATCGCGGCCATGGGAGTCCGCAGATCATGAGAGGCAATACTTAAGAACTCATCTTTAAGCTTATCCAACTCTTTTAGCTTATCATTGGCTTCTCGTAGTTCCTCGGTCGCCTTAGCGATTTCCTGACGCAAAGTGACGTTGAATCTTCTGATTTCTTCGAAACTTAAGGCGTTTTGGATAGCAATGGAAGCTTCAGGAGCAAAAATCTCTAAAACCTTAATATCCTGATCACTATAAATGTCTCCCGCTGACTTTTCTCCCAAAAGAAGTAAGCCAATTTCCTCTTGCCCAACCCGCAACGGTGTGGAAACGGTTATATTAAGTTTGCGCATCAGGTTCTTTAATGGTTCTTCTTGCAGTTCCTCAAAAACTAAAATCTTATCTACTGCCTGAAGTGTGAAAACTTCCTTTTCAGT
Organism: uncultured Gammaproteobacteria bacterium; assembly: GCA_964643435.1. Taxonomy (GTDB): domain Bacteria; phylum Patescibacteriota; class Microgenomatia; order Woykebacterales; family RBG-16-39-9b; genus CAZXPY01. The sequence continues at coordinate 38,032 of CAZXPY010000001.1, forward strand.
TATAGAAATACTCCCTCCATAGGCTTCCTTAGCAAAGACTTTTCCTTTTTCTGTTAAGACAAAAGCGCCACGAGAAATGCGCATTTCTTCCAGTAGTTTCTTAAGAAGTTTTTTGGTTAGATCGTCTAAAAGCAAGGTGGTGGCAAGAATAGTTGTTAAGGAGCTTAGAAGTTCACTAGAATCGTACCTTTCTTTAAAGAAGATCCGGTCGGTAAAGTGCTCCAAGGCGTGACGCAGTGGTTGAAAAGTTAAAGCTACGATTAACGTAAGGGCAGCATAAACAGAAATTTGGGTGGTTGCCGTAGCAGTTTGTAGGAAGACTGATGTAACAATAAACGCAGCGGTTGTATAGAGCCCAGCGATAATTAAAACCAAAAGAGTGTAAGCCACTGCTCTTGCCACCACCAAACGAATATCTAATAATCTATGACGTACAATCGCGTACGCCGTCGAACCAATGAATATTAAAATTGAAGAAATCCCAACGTTGACAAATGATGTATTTTTCAACAAGACTACAGTCAAGAAATTTAAAGTAGTCAAAATACTAAAACTTGTTAACAACCCAAGCCCCAAGAATTGAATTTGTGCTCTCACTAAACCGCTTGAATGTTTATATTTTTTATATAGATAATAGAATCCAAAACCCATATTTACAAATAAGCTTAGACCAAATAGGACAATTCCAGGACCAGGTATTGTATTTAAGGAAGGATCGAATCTTGCTTCTTTAAATACTAAAGGAGTCATACATATTAAGGCTAGGAATGTAGTCCATATAATTGATCCTATAAATATAGGCCTTGGTAATAAAATTTTATCGCCCGGATAAGTGTGAATAAATAGAAATAAAGTTGAAATTACTATCGAAGCAAAAAACATATTAACCCGTACCCAAAAGATTGCGGTTACCGGATCACTTGTATGGGTAGCTAGATAGGTACCAAGAGCTACGCCTGCGAACGCAGATGCTAAAACTGCAAATAGGATATTAGTAGCACTCTTTCTATTGTTGAAGTAAGCAAAAAGCGCTAATAAAAATGTGCCTAAAATTGTGGTACTTGATATGAAAAATTCAACCATCTATCAAATTCAAAAAATTAAAAAGAGTTTAATGAATATTTAAATATTTCTAGCATTTTTAATATTCAAAAAAATTTGTAAAAGTGTATATTCTCGATACAACTATAATTATAGTATACTTAAAATTATATAGTATAATTGCTTTAACTATCAATAATTGAAACTTAAAATGGAAGACTTAATTAGGCAAATACTTTATTACGGTACTATCTCTCCTTCATCTCACAATACACAACCCTGGGCATTTAAATTTCAGGATAATACCATTGAACTTTATGTTAACAATAAAAGAACCCTGAAACATTCAGATCCCAAAAAATGGGAGACCTACCTTAGTTTAGGAGCATGTTTGGCAAATCTTTTAGAAGCCGCAAAAGCATACGATATGTTCGAAAAAGTTAATATTTTTCCATCAACCTCCAACAGAAATTTAATTGCTCAGATAATCCTTAAAAAAGGATTAAAACCAGTTAATAGCGAGTTACTTAAAACAATTACAAATAGACAAACAAATAGGAGTAATTATTTACCTAAATCTATCCCAAGTGGTTTGATAAAAAAATGGCAGAGGATAGCAGAAAACAATTCTACATCATCAATAATGGTCACTGATTTGGAGATTATAAAAGAGATCGCCAAACTTCAATATGAGGCTACCACCGCTGCCTTTGCTGATAAAAAATTTCGTGAAGAATTATCATCATGGGTGCGAAATAATTTGACTAGGGCTCACGATGGTATGCCAGGCTACGTTACAAATATTCCGTTACTTCTAAGTTTTCTTGGTTCCTGGATGATTAAAAACATTAATATAGGTAAAATGCAAGGAGGGGTTGAAAAAAAGTGGATTCTTTCCTCTCCTACTATTTTGATTTTAACAATAAAAAAGAACAATCCAGAAAGTTTACTAAAAGCAGGTCAGGTGTTCGAGCAAATTGCAATTGATGTCACTGCTAATAATCTTGTTTACGCTCCTTTAGGTGCAATAATAGAAACGCCAGAAGTTTCCCAAAAATTCAAGAAGCTTTTGGGGACAAAGGACACCCCAGTTATGTTAATTCGGATTGGTTACTCCAATAAGAGATATAAATTTGCTCCTAAGAGAAAAGTTGAAGAAGTTTTGGTCAGTTAAAGGAAATTTAAGAAATTAGTTTCTTAAAAAATTCTTTTTCTCTATGGTTTAAATTAAGTGTATATTTTGTTTTAGTTAGATTTCTAAAATCTATATAGAATCTACCATTTATATTGCTATTAGATGCAATCATCTTTATCGCAAATGCTACTAACGACCCTGCTAAAAAAGCTGTACTACCTAATTGAGGTACACCAGATAATTCAGTTCCAACTTTCAATATTGAAGATTTGAATAAGTCGGGTATAGTTTCTTTCCCCATTGTCCTTATAACTAATTTAGGAATTTCCATTGGGTTAGGTATCAATTTTAATAAAGATGCAAAGATTTTATTATCAACTCTACCAAAGAATGGTTCTTGTTTTGAGTTTATATCATAACGCTCTACGTCTAAAACTACACCGTCTGCAGTATCAAATGCCATAACCAAAGGGATTCTCTTCTTTTTTGCTTTCGCCCTTAAGAGAGCTTTTATATGAAAATTATCTATTTCATCCACAATTATATCCAAAGAGTCGATAAATTCATCAATATTTTCATCATTAAGACCTTCGTAATAGAGCGATAAATTAGTGTATGGGTTTATTTCATAAATTTGTCTTGCTGCAATATCACACTTGGAATCATTTATTTCCGAAACAGAGCCTCTGATTCTGTTTAAATTGGAGCCTTCTAATACATCGAAATCCGCTAGCTTCATATTTCTTGCTCCTCCCATGGTTGCTATAGTTAATGCCGCGCTCTGACCTACACTTAATCCTGCTATACCAATTTTAAGTTTATAAAATTTATTTTGTTCATATTTTGTAATTAAGAACTTATTTCTTGCGGTCAAGATCTCATAATAAAGAATTTCCTGAATAAAATGGATCAACTGATTTTTCCAAGGGTAAAAAACCCAAACTCCTGAAAAAATTTTATTTTTTAGATCAATATTACTTTTTTTACAAAATTCAAGATACAATGGGATTTTGACGAGATTTTTTTCGGGTTTGAATTTTGGAAATTTGATTATAAAAGACTCTTTAAGCCAAGAATCAAAATTATCTATGATTCTGAGATCTTTATTTTTTTCTAAAAGTGAGATCAATTTTATTTTGTCAGATTCTGACTTCAGATTAAATATAATAGGGTGCTGTAAATCCCTTATTTTATTTTTTTTACTGGTTAGCAGCGTTCTTAATTTCTTCTTGTCCATTTATGCTTAATTCCAACTTGAAAAGAACCATACTCAACGAGTTCTACTTTAGGAATAGCTTGTTTGCCTATAGATCTGAATATAATATTGTACTCCGAATTTAACTTTTTTAAACTTTCAAAAATATCCTTTTGTAGTTTCTCAGATATTTTTTTTGTTCGCGAAATATTTTTTGCCAATTCTACCTTTATATGTATCTCTTTATCCTTTTTCCTATCTTCTTCTACAGACATAAGGAATTTACCCGAAAGAATATTTGACCAAGTTTTACGATCCAATACTGGTTTAATATTTTCCGGATAAATGTTTGCACCATAAAATATAACTGTTAGGTCTGTTCGACCAAACAAATATACAAAGGGTAAATTCCAATTATACTTTTCTAAACCGAACTTCTTAATTTCTGATTTAAAGTTAATTCCTTGAACCATAAGTTTTTTGCTCATTTCACTATAATCAATTAATCCTCCTCTATCGCCAATCGCGTATCTGATAAGAGGTATTCCGGAGTATGTCGAGAAAAGAATTTTTTCGTCTGAAACTTGAAAATATTTTAGGTTGGGGTGGTATTGTCCTAAAGACGGTATAACTTTATCTTTAAAAAGAAATTCTGAAACAGTCTCGTTATTTGATGCTATCTTTCTTACAAGGGTAGAGATGGGCGTTTCGTGTGCTAAAATTGCTGCATCAGCTGATCCATATACGCTGATACAATCTAAATAAGGTTTTTTTGATCCTAACTTATTCAAGATATGCTCACGATAACTTTCAGTAAAATTCTCACCAGCAAAAAAAGTTTTGACGTTGTATTTTTTCCAATTTAGACCAAAATCAGCAGCTTGGTCTACTATGTCTTTTATAATTGGTGGATATCCAGCTAAAATTATTACCTCAAAACTGGGAGCTAAATTCTTAACCAGTTTTGTAAACAATTCCTTATCAGTTCCTGGTGTAACAACTATAATATTTGAGTTTTTTTGGGATACTAGTTCGGTGGCAGCAAGCATGTAAGGACCCGCTATCCAAGTTCCCATTGCAAATCCGATAACATACAAAGTTGCTTTATCTTTTACATCGTAAAAAAAATTATATATTAGTTCGGATTGTATAGCGCCCTCAACTTCTTGATATACGCCTCTTGGCCAGAAGAAGGGGTTACCTGTAGAGCCGGAGGAACTTGACATTATATAGTATTTTTCAAGATTTCCGTCCCAGACCAAATCTTTTAAGGGATATTTTCTTATGTAATTTTCTTTATTAGTAATAGGAATTTGATCAAAATCGGACTTACTTTTTATTTTAGCTGGGTTTATTTTATTCTCAGCTAAAAAGTTTTTACAGGCGGGGACCCTTTGCGAAGCTTCCTTAAAAAGCCTTAGAGCTTTTTTAAAACCTTCTTCTTCTAAATCTTTTGGATTAGAATTTATGTAAAAGTTGATTATTTTATTAGTATCAAGCTTGTTGAACTTCTTTCTTAATTGTTCGTTTGAGTCAAAAGGGCTTATCCCGAAATCATACTTACTCATATTTTTACTCAAATTATATTTTAATAAAATTTTTGATTACAAATTATCAAGATCTCAACCATTTAATATATTCGGTATCGGTCAGATTATTTTTAAACCCGTATCAATAAGTACTTCTTTGGAAGAATCTCCAAGTCTTATTATCGGCTGGTACATATAAAACAATATCGAAACGTCGGTCTCTGAAATAAGGAAGAACAAAGGTATTAAAGCTTAAACGGCTCTCTTTTTTAAATGGCTCTGCTAAAATTGTAAAGTAAGAATATCTATGGATAATTCCTTTGTAGGAGTTATATCCCACTTCGTTCCACATTTCCGCAAAATGTGGGAGAGGCATTAACTTCTTCATTAATTGCTGAAACCACGGCTCATTTGATTGAAAATGATGTTCAACTTTAAATTGTCCAATTTTTTCCTTTGCCCATTCATACCAATAATTATTATCTTTATCTCTGATAATGAGCCCTTTAGCTAACTCAGGGCTAAATATTAACTCGAAGAGATTCGGTTTCATTTTTTCAATCTGTGCGGCCCATTCTTCGTTGATTCCATATAATCGTAAACCCCTTTTATTGAAAGCAATTAGCCTCCAGGTAAGATCGTCAAGAAAAGCCGGATAAGACCACTTATCGAGGAAAGGTTGGATTATCTCCTTTATTCTTTTAATATCTTCGTCTGTTGGGATGTAATCACCTGCAAACAAGAATTCTCCTCTCGCTACTTCGTCCAAACCTAGAGCATTCATAATCTTCTCTACAACGGGTCTAGAAGGTTTGACTCTTCCTTGTTCGATTTTTGAAAGACGTGAAGTATCCTTCCAACCAATGACAGAAACTACATCAAACTGGCTTAATCGCATATTAATTCTATGAGTTTTAATCAAACCTCCTAATGATATGTTCATTTTGATAGCTTTAAATTATAAACCTCAATTAATAAATTTTCAAATGCAGGTATTTTGGTACAAATTTTTATTACTAAATAATTGATATCAAATACTTGACAAAATACTGTGGATGTGTTAGTAAATAGCTACTGTTTATCAGATGATCCAAGGAAGGAAACTAACCAAAGAAAAAATGGTAGTTAAAGTTGGCTCAACAGTTACTTTTGTGGATGAAAATGGAAACGAATATACCTATACACTCTCTTCAGGAACTGAATCAAGATCTAACGAAGGAAGACTCTCAGCCCTTTCTCCTCTTGGTAAAGCGTTGTTAGGCTCTAAAGTTGCTAATGAAGTAATAGTTAGTGCACCTGGCGGACAATACAAAGTTTCTATTAAAAAAATATCGGTTAATGTCTTAGAATAAATCTAAGTGATTAATTTATAGACTTCTTGGTGAACGATCGATCTAAAATTACACCAATCAGCTCTTTCCCCAAAGGACAAAGATTTTTTGTAATTTGTTTTAGATTTAATTTTTTTATACAACTTTTTTAGATACGTTGGTTCTACCCATATGGTACGTGATATTCTTTCTGTTTTCTCATCCGGTCTAATAACTTTATTTATGGGAGAAAAGAGGAAGATATAGCTAGCAAAAAACGCCCTTTTTTTAAGTTTAGTTACAAATTCATGATAGATTACTTCGAGAAATTTTTTAGGTTTGACGTCTAAGTTTGTTTCTTCACGAAATTCTCTTATCAAAGCAAAATTTATAGTTTCACTGATGTTTATGCCTCCGCTTGGTAATCTGTATATAGTAGCGGGGTAATGTTTCTTTCTTATCAACCATATCTTACCGTCTTTTCTTTGTAACACCATTACAACTTCACCTTTTCTCTTATCCTCCCAAGCAGGCGGGAATGGTTTGGTTACATTTACGATTTGTTTGGTTGTAACCATCGGTTTACCGTATAGTTTAATAAGAGTTTGTAATTCATTTTTGTCATCGTAAACTTTTAACATGATTTAACGGTTCTTTAACCATAGTTTAATCTCTCCGAGAAATATTACTATGAATAAACTAGAAAAATCAATAAAAAAGTTTGCTAGTTTAAGTTATAATAGATACGAAAGCCCATAGAGTTTAATATGGAAATAACAGGTAGGAAAATTCTAATTTTAGGTGGAACCGGTTTAGTCGGTTTAGCTATCTCACGCCAAATTCTAAAAGAATCACCAAAACTTCTAATTATTTGCTCATTAGGGACTAAAAGGGATAGAAGAGCAATTAAAAAACTAAGGAAGGAATTCCCGAGCGCAAAAATAACTCATCTCTGGGGGGATATATTACTTAGTGAAGATTTTAAAAATAAAAGTTTAGAATCAATTGTTAGTGATAATACTCGGCGAAGAAAATTATTTGAAGAAATTTACTCTCCGTTAAATGATCAGACCATCAAAAGCTCATTTCTTTATAAGGTTATCCAAAGATATACTCCGGAAATAATTGTGGATTCAGTTAGTTTAGCTAGTTCTCTAGCCTATGTGGACACATTTAAAAAGGCAAAACTTATATTAAGAGGATTGGAAAGTGAGAACAATCAGAAAAAAATTAAAGAAACGATTGAGGATTATTTGGTGAGTTTGGAACTTCCCAGACTCCTGCGCCATGTTCAGATTCTTTACAACGCTATAAGAGCCAATAATAAAAGAGATTCAAACGTAAAAATTTACCTAAAAATTGGAACAACCGGGACCGGAGGTTTAGGTTTTAATATACCCTATACTCACGGTGAAGATCGTCCTTCTAACACCCTTTTAATAAAATCAGCAATATCCGGTGCTCACACCATGTTACTGTATCTTCTCTCAAAAACCCCTGATGCTCCGATTATAAAAGAAATAAAACCAGCGACTTCAATTAGTTGGGGGGAAATTAATTTCGGAACAATTTCCAACAAAGACGAGCCAATTAAGTTGCAAGACTGCCCGCCAAAATTAGGTTATAAGCTTGATGATATTTTGGATTTAAACTCTCCAGCCCATAAATTTATTAGTTTAGGTAACAAAACTCTAAAATCAGTTTATTTAGACAGTGGTGAAAACGGTTTGTTTTCTCTTGAGGAATTCAAAACCCTCTCAACTTTAGGGCAGATGGAGTTTATTACGCCAGAAGAAATTGCCTCTAAAGTTATAAGTGAGATAAAAGGAGCTAACACCGGAAGAGATGTGATTGCCGCTCTTGGGGCGGCTGCTCTCCAACCTTCCTATCGAGCCGGGTTGATGAGAACAACCGCGATTTCACGAATGAAAGAAATTGAAAAATCGAAAAATGTAAACAGCGTCGCCTTTGAAATCTTAGGCCCGCCTAGATTATCTAAGCTTTTGATCGAGGCTTTTTTACTAAAGAGAGCCTATATAAACATGGAAAACGTAACTCGCGAAAAGGCGAAAAATATTAGTTTAAATCTTCAAAATATTGTCAGTAATAATAAAGAAATTCGCACCCAAATTATTTCTATTGGTATCCCAATTTTACTTACCGATGAGAAAACACTACTTGCCGGTAAAGAAATAAAAGTCCCAGCTAATGATGAACAACCTAAAAATATTACAATAAAAAATATTGATAAATGGGCACATCTGGGTTGGGTTGATTTAAGAGCGAAAAATATGAATTTATGGAGAGAGCGCTTTTCCGAAATAATAAAGGAGATAAAAAAAGAGGAATCGGAAATAAAAAGAGACTTGAGCTCAAATTTAGATAGACGTTTTTACAATCCCCAAACTTGGGAGATAGATACAAAAATTGATCCCAGCGAAGTCGTGGCTTGGATTTTTAGTAGGGAGGAAAAAGGGTTTAGAGTGCGCTAAAAAGGAAAAAGGCAGCTACCATTTGATAACTGCCTTCGAAATTAAGGACTTAATAAGTCGGTACTAAGAATTTTCCAAACCCCTTCTTCCTTGATCAAAGTCACTTGTGAAATTATTGGTCTCTCCGCTTTCTCAAATTTGACCACAACTTCTACTGTGACTGTGCCATCAGGATTTTTCTGCGGTTGACCAACAAAATCTAAGTTTTGAACGCCTCCAAAAATTTCTTTCTGTGCTTGTAAATTCCGCGCCAGATTATCTCTCCCAATCTTACTTAACAGTTCTTTTGACAGTGAGTTTTCGAAAACTAGTGGATCTGCGCTGGTCAAATCCTCAATTGGCTTTTTGAAAGGCTCAGTAGGTTGCATTGGTGTTTCTGAAGTTTCTGGCTGAACGGTTTGTTGGTTTTTATTCTCGGTTGCTTTTGAACCCAAAAATACGACTGAAAAACCAATTGCAAGAACGACACCGATTAATAAGCCGAATAGGATTTTATTTCTCATTTTACTACCTCCTCGTAAATTTCTAGAGCTATTTTCTCAGTTTGTTCGTGTTCAAGAATTGGCGTCAATTCCGGAAAAACAGCCTGTTCCAGGGCTAAGGGAAGCAGATCTGAATGAACCGCGCTATATTGCGTAAATGATATGTCATCAATTTTAGCATCTTTCGTTGCTACTACGCAGTCATTGAACCCAATAAATATAAACCAACATTGATCTCCGGCCGCAATTGAGTAGGTACTTACGGATCCTGGTAGTCTCTTTGAGTTCAGTGGTTCGAGGTATTCTGAATTAAGGCTTGCTGCTTGCGGGCATTGAATATTAAGAAAATCAACCATTTCTTTGAGACCAATATTTATCCAGAAAGAACCGTTATTTGGTGGAGCTAACATCAGAAAAGTACTAACGTCGCTTCTTTCTGAATACCTTTCTTCTAGAAAATCTTCAAGGTAGTAGCGAGTCAATATTGCGCCCATGCTGTGAGAAATGATTATTACTTTCTCGGCAGCGGTAACAGATTTAATGGTATCTAATGATCTAGGAATCACTTGGGCTGTTTCTTCTAGAGAACCAGTTGAATTGCGGTAATCCAGAGAAAAAACTTCTGAACCAGCGAAAATTGAACCTTCTGCTCGGTAGAGATCAACTTCAGTAAATGGAAGTAAATCAGTATAGGTTTCTACCAAACTTAGGCCTGAAACCCAGCCAGTTTCCTCCCAATCATAGGCACTACCCCCGCAACCGTGCACCAAAAGTATTGGTGTTGATTCCTCACCGCTAAATTTTGCTTCTTGCGTCGGAGTAGGAGGTATTGCTGTTGGGGTAGAGGGCGGTACTGTTGGTACCTGCAGGACCGTTGTAGGCTGCCACTCTGGATTCGCTCCGCTAGTGAGATATCGCAGATTTGTTCCGTCATCCCCAATCACGAAAATGCTAAAGATAGGGTATTTATTTTCATCCAGCTGTATCAAGTTAAAGACAATTTCTGTACCATCCGGTGACCATTGTGGGTGAACGTGATCTGGATAGTAGCAACTAGGGGTTGCCGAATCGTAACGCACGTTGCAAAGAGGAAGATTGTTTAGATTTGTCTGATCAGAAACTATTTTATTTAATCCCGTCCCATCAGCGAAAACCTCACAAATATAAGTGCCGTCTAAATAGCGATAAGGACGTCTTACATCATTGCAGGTAAAGACAATTTTGTCGCCAGTTGGCGACCAAGAAGGTGTTGATGCCCAACCACTAGGATTAACGCCTAAATTGGTTAAACCTGTTCCGTCCTTATTTACAAGAAAAAGGTCACCACCACTGCTGAAAACAATTTTCCGGCCGTCGGCTGACCAATCCGGGAATCTACCTTTAGTATCGGGTACTTCTACAACCTCGAGGGTTTCTAAATCTAAGAAATAGATTCTTGGTTCGTAACCTGATGAATAATAGTCACTGTCTTCTTTATTTGATAAAGAAAAGACGATAGCTTTATCATCCGGCGACCAACTTAGGCTTTTGGGATGCTCGTTATCTATTGATATTAGAATAACAATTTCACCTGTTTCGATGTTTAACTTATTAATTAGATAAGTTGGGTTTTCATCGGTACCTTCACAGGTAACAAAGGCGACTTCTTTTCCGTCTGGAGCCCAAGCGTAGTCTAAAGGACCGCAAGCTTCAAATGGAAAAACCATGAGATTTTCTTTGTTAGTACCGTCGGAATTAATTAAATTCCAAAAGGTATTACTATTACTGTCATGCTGGACAAAAAGAATCTTTCCTTTTGGTTCTTTAGGAATTTTTTCTTCAGAGGTAGCCCGAAGCCAATTATCGACTGCCCAGCCAAGACCGGCTAGATGCCACCAACGGTAGCCTTCGGCTTCTACTGGTCCTTCGTCTATATAGGCAACGTAATCATTGTAAAGATGGTGATTTTCTTTACCGCTTAAACTTGTAGTATCACGAACATTTAAGTAATCGCTTAGATTATTTTGATCTAAGCCAAATACCTCCACCCAAGTTCCAACTGCAACAGTTGGGTCAGAAAATGCTGTTTCTTCACGGCTTAGCGCCAAAAAACTCGCAATTAACACTACGAGGAGCTTCCGTAGCATCTGTCTCTCCTTTCTGATGCTTGGGGCTATTTTGTTGTTAAGGAGCTAGCTGATAACTGTTCCTTTAAAATCTTTGTTGTCTAAGAAATTTTGCAAATTTTCCAAATGGTTGCCATTTAAGATAATTACTTTCAGACCAATTTCCTGAGCTTGTCGGGAAGCAATCGGATCAAAAGGTAAATTATCGCCTGGGTTCCAAGTACTTCCGACTGTTTTTATGAAATCTTTCCAACTAATTTCTTTTAAAGCAACTGCATCGGGAAATTTGCGCGGATCTTTATCGTAAACATAATCAACGTCAGTAAGGTTAATGACCGTATCTGCTTTGTAAAGTTGGGCTAACATAACAGCATCAAAATCAGTAGAATGTCCTGGTTTCCAACCAGCAGCAATTGTAACGCTCTCTTTAATAGGTTCTTTTTCGTCGTAGTGAGTTATCACTTTAGGGTGAGCAAACCCTCTAAAAATTGTTCTTAGTAGATGAGCGTTCAGATGAGTAGCGTGGATTCCCAACCAATCAATATCTTCACTCGCTAATTTAACAATCCTGGCGGCCGCTTTTTGATAATGGCGGCTAATGTCGCCACCGCCGGCGACAATAAAAAACTGTTTTTTATTTAAGTTTTTAATAATTAATTCTCTAAAATTTTTTAAAAAGGTTACGTTAATATTTGAATTTGGGACAATAAGAGAACCGCCTAGGGAGATAATAATCAAGTTGTTAACCATTAGAAAAATAAGCTAACATATTTGCAAATAGTTTTCAAATTTGTTATCATTTCCTCTTAATGGAAAATGGCGAATTAGTTTTACCCTCGGGGACGAAAGTCCCCAATCATTTAGTGATAATCCCTGACGGGAACAGACGTTGGGCTAAAAATAGAAGGCTGCCAACTTTTGAGGGGCACCGAGTCGGCTTTCAACTAACTCCAAAAATTGCGCGGGTAGCAAGGGATTTTGGTATTCATACCTTAACTATTTGGGCGTTTTCCACTGAAAATTGGAAAAGAACTAATGCTGAAATTACTTATTTGATGAAGATGTACGATTGGTTTATTGGTCACCATCTAAAGGAGGCTAAAAAGGATGACGTGAGAATAATTCATTTAGGGAGAAAGGATAGAATCCCCGAATTTCTTGCCAAAAAAATCACCAAAGCGGAAGAGGAAACGATTAATAACACTAAAAATATATTAAACATCGCTTTAGATTATGGAGGAAGGGATGAACTTCTAAGGGCTACTAAAAAAATCCTTGAAGAAAAAATAAAACCAGAAGATCTAAATGAAGAAATTTTTGCTTCCTTTCTTGATACGAAAAGCCAACCATTCCCTTATCCAGATCTTCTGATAAGAACAAGCGGGGAAGAAAGAACCAGCGGTATGCTTCCTTGGCAAAGTGCTTATACAGAATTTTATTTTGTTGAGGAACATTTTCCTGATTTTAGTGTTAAAAAATTAAGAGAAGCGATTCTAGAATATTCAAATAGGGTAAGAAGATTCGGTGGAGATCAAAAAGAACAGGAGAAGCACCAAAAGGGAGAGTACGAGATCACCCCGGCCACTTAATTTCAATTTTTCTTCTTTCACTATCGATTATTTCAAAACTAATTTTTATAGCTTCTTTTGGAAGAGTTACTAATTTTTCTGCCCATTCAATAGCGGTAATTGAATTTTTATCATCTATAAATTCTTCCAAACCGAGAGCAGCTAATTCCCGCGGCTGGGTAATACGGTATAGATCGATATGATGAAAATTTCTTAATTGCCCTTTATTTTTAAGTTGGTAGGAGCGTAGGAAAATAAAAGTCGGCGATAAAACTCTTTTTTTAATACCAAATCCTGCCGCTAACCCTTGAATAAAAGTAGTTTTACCGCTACCTAGATCTCCAAATAGAGCAATTACTGTAGCAGATTTCAAATTTTTTACTAAGTTTTTTGCAATATTTTTTGTTTTTTCTGGAGAGGTAGAAATAAACTCCATAGTACAATTTTAGCAAAGAAAAGGACTGCTTTTAGCAGTCCTTGAGAAAAAAGTCTGTATTTCCTCTTGGTTTTACACCATCATAATTCTGCAGCATCTCGGCAAAGCTTGGGTCAGTAATTCCTAAGCTAACAAATTTTCCTCGGGTGTCTTGACAACTGCCCACTTTCTTACCGATGAGGGCCCCATCCGAGCTAAAAATCTCTCCTCCTACAATTTCGCAACCCAAGTTGGCACTAATTTGCTCCCAAACAGAAGAGGGTAACTCAAAAATGTTTGGCACCGGTTCCCTCCTTTTTTGTCGCTCTCTTTACGTATAAAAAGACGCCAACGATTGCACCGACCGCGTCAAAACCTATGTCTGAAAAATGGAACTCTCTGGTTGGAACGAAAGTTTGGTGGATCTCATCAAATATACCGTAAACAACCGAGAGCAAGATTGCAAGATAGTAATTTTTTCTCTTCAGGGCGCGCAAAATTAAAGACCCTAATACTGCAAATTCAACAATATGAGCCGCTTTTCTTGTTAAAAAATTTCCGATCGGCTCGTTGGTTAGTTCTAATTGGGGAATACTGGAGAGATAAAAAATAAAAGAAGCCCAAATTATAACCGGTAACCAAAGGTAAATAATGTTTTTAAACCTCATTTTTTTACCCTTTTAAATAAAGTAATAGCAGCCGAAACTATAAAAACAATACCTAAACCAATAAAAATGGGGGAAAAGAAATTTTTAGGTCTTTGGTCTTGGGTTAGTGTTTCTAGTGTTGACGGTGAGGAAGGAGTAGAAATTTTTGCCTCTGGTGTGGCGATTCGAGTCTTCTCTCCCAAAATCTTAGGGGTTGTTTTAGTACTTAGTTGAGTATTTTTATTTGTTCCAGTGTTGCTAACATTAGTAGTCTCTTTCTTTTCAGTGGTATTGTTGGGTTGGCTAGTTTGAGTAGAGGGTTTGGTAATTACATTAGTACTGCCTAATGTTGGTGTGGTTGTTTCTTGCCAAGCTCCGCTTGCATCTTTTGCAAAGGAAACTCCTTTTGTAGCAGTACCAAAAGTATAGCTTTCCGCAACCGCGCCATCGTCTTTTAGCAAATTTAGCGTGTCACCACTATTATTCAACCACCCAGAAAGATAAACGACCAAAAATCCTTCTGAATTAGTCGTAGCGTCCTTTAGGGTTTTCGAATTTGTCGAAGAGTCGGTTAGTTTCCAACCGCTTAAGTCTGCCTTGTTAGGGTTGTAAATTTCAACCCATTCATCTCCGGTTTCTGGATTAGGCATAAACTCATTTAAATAGACTATAGTAGGTTGTGGTGTTGGCTCGTTTTGAGAAGCTGCCTCACAAGGATGGTCAAGCGGTGTTGGGGTAGTAAACTTTTGCCAATTATTTTCTCCGTCTGGCTCCCGACCAGTTGATTCTCCTTGGCTATGGGTAGGAACGGTCTCTGAAAAATAGACAACTGAATCTACTAAATTTCCCGCCGCATCGAACAATTTTATGTTATCACCGGCCTTATTTAAACTATCACCAAAAGGAAACTTTCGAAAATCATCCGGGCAAATAGACCCAGTTAAAGGTATTTTATTAGTAGCACTACTATCCCTTATTGTCCAACCGTCTAAATTTATGGCCGAGTCACTCGGGTTGTATAGTTCTACCCAGTCAGGGTCGGCACTTGTACCAGCAGTGATAGCGGCAAATTCGTTGATAACCACTGAAGTCTCGGCGAAAGCTTTTGTGGGAAAAAATACTATCGCCAAAAAGAAAAAAGCTAAGAATAATTTCACTAACCAATTATCTAAACAAGAAAAAATATTGTCAATGAGAAAAATTGGAGATTATTTTAGGTGCCAATAAAGGGTTACTAAGCCGTTTTGATGATCAACTACTACCCCTTTAGCGGGTCCGTTATTGAACCCCGGAACAGTGCAGCCTTGATCTCCGGTTGGGTAGGCAACACCATCGGCCGCGGCTAAAATCGGGGTTCCAGCAGAGCCATCATCAATAATATCTAAACCAGTATGAGTTCCTAGAGCATAAACCTGACCGTATTCAGTAGTTATGTAAGTATTGGTTGGGTAGCCTTGCATTGGTGGTCCTAAACTAGCGTTATCCAAATATTTATGAGGATTTACTCTTGTACCAAGAACAGCACCGGCTTCGACTTTCGCATTTTCAAATACCTCAAAATGAAGGTGAGGTCCAGAAGAGCAACCGGTGTTACCTTCAAAACCAATTACCTGACCCTTTGTTACCGGTCCAATCGGGGCTCCCAGACTTCTTAGGGCTCGTTCGATTGATTCAGCGTCAGCTTTCAATTGATTTAGAAGCCCCTGAAAAGTTGCTTCGTTGTTTTTGGTAATTGCCAGCAGATTTTCCTTATCCTTTTTTTGGCGGTCTAAAGTAGCAACCTCTCCTTCCAGTCTTATCTTTAAGGATTCTTCTTCTCGTTTTTTTACCTCAAGAAGTTTTTTTTCGTTGCTATAATTGTCCTGATTTGTTCTCATTGAATTAAAAAGTTTTAAATCTTGCGCCCTAATAATTTGAATATATTTGTAAGCTAAAATCGCCCGGTCTAGGCCAAGGGGTTCTAAAAAAAGTTCAAAGGTTTTAACAAACCCTTCTTTATGAATGGTCCGCAGCCGTTTGTTAGAAACAGATGTGAGTCGATCAATCGAAGTTTGGAGCCTCTCTACCTTCAAAGATAGATCAGTGATATCTCCCTTTAATTGCTCGATTAAAGTCTGGGTTTCTTCAATCCTTAGCGTAGTTAGCTTAATTTGGTTATCCATTACCGAAATTTGAGAACGCAGAGTTTTAGCTTCTCTTTGGGCGTCGCTTATTTTTTGCTGAAGTTCCCTTTGCTGGTTTAAATTCTCTCTTAATTTTGTTGATAAATCACTAACATCTTGACCGGTCTGTTCTTGCGCGAAAGCAACAGCCGAAAAGCAGAAAAGAGAAATTATAGTTAACACTAGAATTTTATTTTTCATCAAAATTAAACTTTGAGGTAACGCCAGGTAGCGATAAGAGATCCGACTGTGCCGATAATTGCGCCCAGTAGGACTTCCCCGATGAGAAGTAAGATAAAGGTAGAGGGAGGTACCGGGAAAATTGGGATACCTTGAAAGAGCGATGAAAGAATGGGACTTAGATATTCAACTCCCACCCAAATTGCGATAGTGGAAATTAAAGCGCTAAAGGTACCGTAGATAATTCCTTCTAAGATAAAGGGGATTCTGATAAACCAGGGAGTGGCGCCAACAAGTCGCATGATCTCAATCTCATCTTTATGTAAAGCAATATTAAGACCGATAACTATTAAGGTTGTAAATAAAGAGGTAAGAATTAAAAATAGAACGATCCCTAAACCGACGTTTCTAATAATAGTTGTCCAACGGGTTAGAGTATCAATGATGTCTTTTTGGAAAATAACGTCCTCAACTCTGGTTTCTTTAGATAAGATATCCGCTAAGACGGGTAAATGTTTTACTTCGGTGGCGCTGACTTCTAAGGAAGCTGGCAAAATATTAGCAGTTACAAATTCCAAAAGAAGGGGTTCTTTTTTATTTTGTTCTCGATAGATTTCTAAAGCCTCTTCTTTTGAAATATATCTTGTGGTAGCGACGTATCCGGTAGAGGCTAGGGTTTTTTTAATTTCTTCAATTTCTTCGGCGGTTGTATTATCCCTAAAAAAAGCAGTGACTTGGGGTTTTGATTCAAAATAATTTAGCAAAATACTCGAACCAGCGGTTATTAAAACAAATAACCCACCAATAAAAAAAGCTAATACAAAAACAAGAATGGCTCCTATGGCTTGGTAGGGATTACGCGCAATTCTTAGAGAAGCGGTATTAAGCTGTCGTTTGGCAGTATCCCACATTTAAGTTTTTTTCTTCTCAGGCTTTGGCTTTTTTAGGTTTTTTTCGAGTGTATCCTTAGTGATCTTACCCTGATCAATTTCAATATTTCGATGGTGTAGGCTATTGATAAAATCGAAGTTATGAGTCGCCATAATAATAGTAGTGCCTAAATTATTTAATTTTGATAAAAGTTGCATTATCTCCCAAGCACTTTTTAGGTCTAAATTACCAGTAGGCTCATCAGCTAAAAGAATTTCTGGTTTTTGAATCATTGCTCTGGCAATGGCTGTTTTTTGAGCTTCTCCACCAGATATTTGGTTTGGAAATAGATTCTTCTGTTCTTTTAAATTTATTAAATCCAGCATATCAGCGGTTAACCGTTCGATATCCTCTTTATGTAAACCAGCAATTTCCAGTGGGAACGAAATATTTTCGAAAACGGTTCTATTTTGAAGAAGCTTAAAATCTTGAAAAATTATCCCAATGCGACGGCGTAACTGCGATATTGAGGAACCTGAAAGCCTAGGAACCTCCATATCATCAACAAACAAAGTTCCTTTGGAAGGAACCTCTTCTCTTATTATAAGTTTTAAGAGAGTCGATTTACCGGCACCAGTTGGGCCGACTAAAAAAACAAATTCACCGTCGGAAACTTCCAGGTTAATATCATACAGAGCAGCCAGACCGTTAAAATTTTTATGGATGGAATTAAACTTTATCATAATCCCTCGGAAGTTCCTTTATTATACCATAGCTTCTAAGTTAGTTATAAGCGCTATTTAATTTTAAGTTGAGATTCAATTAAGGGGTCAAGATCACCGTCCAAAACCTTATCGGCGTCTCTTACTTCAAAATTTGTTCTTAAATCTTTTATTAATTTATAGGGATGTAGGGTATAAGAGCGAATCTGATTACCAAAGCTAGCCGTTTTATACTCTCCTTTTAACTTCCTTAACATACCTTCTCTTTTGATCTCCTCTAGTTGCCAAATTTTTGCTTTCAATATTTTTAAAGACTCCTCCTTGTTTTGGTATTGGGTGCGGTGAATTTGGGAGCTGGCGGTTAAATTAGTTGGTTTATGGATAATCCTGACCGCACTTTCAATTTTATTAACGTTTTGCCCACCAGGACCACTGGACCTAAATGTTTGGATTTGTAGATCTTTAGGATCAATTTGAATATGGGTTTCTTCGGCAATAACCGGTAAAACCTCGACACTCGCAAAAGAAGTTTGCCGCAAATTGTCAGCGTTAAATGGAGATTGGCGCACTAAACGGTGCGTTCCAGCCTCTCCTTTTAGAAGACCATAAGCATATTTTCCTTCAAACTCTAAAGTGGTCGATTTAATTCCGGCTTCTTCTCCGACTGTTTCATCGATTATTTTTGCCTTCCACCCTTTATTTTCACTGAAGCGTAGATACATTCTCTTTAACATTGCTGCCCAATCCATCGCTTCCACTCCTCCTTGGCCGGCGTGTATAGAAATTAGGCAATTACAAGAATCATATTTACCGCCTAAGAAAAGATTAAGTTCGAATTTTTGTAAATCCTTTTCAATTTTTACTACCTCTTCTCTGAGTTCTTCTCTTAGATCAATAACCTCTGGACTTTCACTACCACTGTTTTCTTGACCGCTCGTTGCTAAATTAGCTATCTCAAACGCTGAATTTAACCTTTCTTCTAGCTTTTCTATTTCAGAGAATTCATTTTGTAAGTCAGCTATTTCTCCGCCAATTTTTTGAGCGGCTGCTTTATCATCCCAAAAAGACTTTTTTATTGTTTGAGCTTCAAGTTCTCTTAATTTTTTACGCTTTTCTTCCAAAGAGAGCTTTTCCTGCAAGGAAAGCAATCTTTTTCTTAACTGCCTTAAGTGATTTTTTAGTTCATCCATACCAATTAATTATAGCTTAAAGTTTAGATTTTTTGACAGGAGGAACAGCTTAAAGAGTCTAAGCCTAAGATTGTCGCGACTTGTGGCGATTTTTTGATTTGGACGCTATCTTGGTTTTTAAGGCTAATTATCCTTTCGTTATTATCAACGCTCAAAGTGGCTGGGCCTCTTATAATCCCCACGGTTAAAACATCTTCACTTGAAAGTACAAGATGACTAATTTCAGTAGTGGTATTATTAAAGGCGATACCAAAACCAGATTCAAAAGTACTTTTTGTAATCGAGGCGTAATAAGCACTAGAGCCAAAGGGAGTGGCGATAACTAACCCGTCCCCGATCGCGTAAGTAACGTGCTCTTTATCGTTTATTAAAACTTTAAATCTTATTGCCCGATTTGGTAGAAAATGATGAATTATTACGTCATTTAGAGCAGTTAAACTTGTTTTTTTAAATTTTGCCTCTAATTTAAGCAATTTTTTAGATCCAAGTTTTCCTTTTTTTAGTTTTTCTAAAATCTTTTCTGTTTCGTGGTTCGCGCATTTAATGGCGGTTGAACTTCTTCTAATCGGAATCTTGGGAATAGAGGGATAAATTTGCTCACTTCGTAATAAAGTTCCGTCACCGCCGTAGCTAATAATAATTTCCGGATCAGCTTTAACAACTACATATCCGAATTTTTTAATTATGGGGGTAATCCCCTCTTTTTCCTGACCAAATACTAAAATTCTCACCTTTTTATTATACCCACTAACGCCAAGTTTGTAACCAAAAATGAGCATCTGAAAAAGCTTTTGAGACTGGTAAGCCAACTAAAAAAGGAAAGAAAAAAATAAAAAATAGTCCAGCTGAAAAAACAGTTCCAAGGGCTATAAATTTGCCTAAGTTTGATTGTTGGTATATCGATGCTAAAGTAATCCCAGAAAGTATTATCGAAAAAGCTAATGAGGGTAAGACATTGTAGATAAAAGTTCCTCTAGGCAACAGAACCCAACCAAATAAACTGACCATTGAGAGGAAAAAAACTAAAGCAGTTTTATCAAATTCTTTCTTAATAATTTTTAAGAAAGCGAAAAACAGCGCGTAAAGGCTAACAAAAGAAGTTATTGGGTTAATTAGAGCATAGACATTAATAAATTTCCCATCGCTAGTTGTATCGGAGAAAAACTGAACGGCTCTGATGTCAAAATACCAGGTCCACCACGGCGAATGATATGGATGAATAATACTTTTATCTTGATGGAATTTTAGGGCGTCCAGATGCCAACCAAATATATCTAAGCCTTGTAAAATCGGAGGGATAAAAGTAATTAAATAAATTGAAAAAACTATTAGGATAAAAGTTGCTGCCCCTTCAAATGATTTTAACCAACTCACAAATTTTTTCTTGAGTATTAAAAAAAGATAGATAGTAAAGACACTTATCGCAAAAAGAGCCGACCATTTTATTGAGAGAGCGAAACCAAAAAGAACCGCCCCCAGAAAAAAATCTAACTTTTTTCCCGATTCTTGAAAATTTAAAATAAAAATCCCCCCTAAAAGTAAGAAAAAAGGTACGTAGATTTCAAAAAAAGCGTAGTGCCCTTCCACGAAAAAAATTGTCTCAAAAAAATAAAAAAGAACCGCAAAAGTAGCGGCGAGACTATTATTGGTTAATTTCCTTGTAAAAAGGTAAATTATCAGTAAAAGTAGACTAGAAAAAACTTGGGTAGTGATTCTCCAACCAAGAGGATTGTTACCAAAGAGGAATAAACCAATTGAGATTAGTAATTTTCCTAAGGGAGGATGGACGTCAAAGATCCAGTCACCTTCCAAAAAACTCTTCGCAAATCTTGTGTAATAAAATTCGTCATAAACAACTTCGGCGACTTCTTTTATAAAAAATAAATGGAGTAAAAAATAAAAAAGGGTTAAAAGGAGAATAAAATAAAAGGGGTTTTGTTTTATCTTTAAAATTAGCAGGTTCAAATTAAGATTTTTGTAAATCTGCTTTTAAGATTAATCGCTCTTTCGCCCAAACAGCCCCACTTCCGATTGGGTGAGAAGTCACTAGAGTCAAAATTGGTTTATTTGAACCTCCTAGAGTGGAAAAATCATCAGGTTTAATTGTAAACATATCAGTTGTTTTATATTTATACTCTCTTTGTTTGTAATAAATTACGATTTCATCACCCTTTTGCAATTTATCTAAAGCGTAAAGAGTTCTTGGATCTGGATATTTATAAACCCAGCGGTGCCCCAAGATTACCAAGTTTCCCACTTCGTCCGGATAAGTAGTGTTAGGATAATGCCAAAAACCGGCGAGAAGAGCCTTATCAGTGTCGTTTCCATCAACAATTTTCCACCTGACGTTAATTTTAGGTATTACTAAAGTCCACTCTGTTGGAAGCTGCTTATTTATGGACGGATTAAGAAGTTCCTTTTCTTCTTGTAAACTTTTTTCTACCTCACTAGTTAAATCTACCCCAGAGACACCGGTAGCCCTCCCTTGTTGTTCTTCTTTAATGCTTTTATTAATACTTTTATAACCATAAAAGCCGATTATCAAAATCAAAATTAAAAAAATTGCAAGTGGTAATATTTTTTTCATCTTTTTCTTCACAAACGACAGAATTTCGGATCCCAAAATCCTGCCGTTATGAGTTCATTTCCCTCAAAACCTTTTAGCGCTTTGCTAATTTTAGACGAAAACCCAAGACTGCCGACAACGAAGCTAAAAGGAAAACCAATCCAAGTGAAGTTAATGATACTGATTCATCAGCACCACCAACGTTGGGTAAGACTCCACCAGTGCTAGCAAGAACAGCAAAATCAGTAAAGTGCTTAGATTTCGCGGTTACTACTTTACTGCTTGTGTTTACAGTACTTGGAAGAGCAGTCCATTTTCCACCAGCCGCTAAGTAGTAAATTGACATCGCGCTTGTACTAGTACTTCCCAGTTTTCCTGAATCGTACGGAAATTGAATCGTTACTTCCTTGTTAAATTGGTTCATGCCTTTGTCAAGATTATCTTCAGCCGCTAATTCGTAGACATCACTAACTAGTTTTAGTCCGGTGGTTGCTTTTGGTGCGCCGGTTACTAACTTTCTGACGAAAGCAGTCCCGTCTTTAGGAAACGCGTAACCTGGTATAGTAATTTTTACCTTTGCGTCCCCGGTTAAAGTAATACTACCGCCATTTGAAGTAGTGATTGTTATTGAGTCCCAATTTCCGGTTCGGCCAGAATCGGGTGGAGTTGAAGGAATGGCGGCAAAAGCTAAAGAAACCGCTCCCAGCAAAGCAATGGCGGGAGGAATTAAAAAACGAGCAGATTTAGACAGGTTAATTTTATTCACCTCCTTTAGTAGGTATTACCTATTATCTTAAAATACGGACGTTTGCTTGTCAAGAGCAGTGGGTAAACGATATACTTATAAGGTAGATATTGGGTTAACCCGATGAAGCATTTCTTTTCCCTCCATCTAACTTTAGTCAAAAAATACCGGTTTTTTCTTTTAATAATTTTTGGGACAACCTTCGGAATAGCTCTAGCCACCTTTACACTACTTAGCTTCTCCAAAAAAGAAAATTTCAGTAATTTAATCACTGGCGAATTGAAGATAGAAGCTATTTTAGCGCCGCAAAGGACGCCAAACTCTTTAATTACAATAGAGGGCAACGGGTTTTCCGAACCCTTATGTGAAAAACCGCCCCATCTTTATCCGGGTAAAGTCATTTTTTCGGATTCAACTCTTGACGGTGTTGGTGATGAAGAAGCATTAATAGCAAATTGGACCGAAAAAGCAATTTCTGTTTTTGTTCCACTCGCCGCAAAGTCTGGTAAAGTCTATGTTGTTTTAGAAAAGGAAAAAGAGAGAAAAGTTAGCAATGGTTTTAATTTTGAAGTTTCCAAACCTAATCCCCAAATAAAAGAGATCTCGGAAACTTCTGGAACACCAGATAGCCGGATCAGCATTAAGGGTGATGGGTTTGGAAATCGCTCTAGCGGTAACCATTCGTTTATAAATCCCGTTCCAGACTCAAATCCAGGTAAAGTAATCTTTGGTAAAAAGGAAGCAAAAATCGTTTCCTGGAACAAGACAGAGGTGGCTGTCTCAGTACCAAATGAGGTGGGTAAAAAAGAGGTTTATCTTACCCTTTTCTTTGCCGGAGGAGAAATAGCTTCCAATAAATTAGAGTTTGCAATTTCGGAACCCCAACCTAAAATCACCACAATAAATCCTGAAAGCTCTTATTCAACTGAAAAGGTGACAATTTCTGGCCAGGGGTTTGGCGAGACCGACTCTTCTTTGGAAAATTTACCCGGAAAAGTAATTTTTGGTGGTATTGAAGGGGTAGTATCGGGTTGGTCTGATAAGGAAATTGTTGTGTATGTACCTTCGAAAGCCCAACCAGGCGAAGCGAAAGTTTTAATAAAAAGACCTTGGAGTGGAGGGGCGAACGAAAGTAATTCCCTTGCCTTTACGATTAAGGAGCCTAATCTTTTTGTTGAAAGTTATCCAAAGACAGATCTCTACCCAAGTGGTGTCTTTACTATATTCGGCAGTGGTTTTGGTAATCAGGTGACTTCAGGTGCCGGAGTTTTTTATCCTGGGAAAGTACTTTTCAACGTTGAAAATCCTGCAAAACCACTACTTAGTGGGATTACTGCCTTACCAGTTTTGAATAATTGGGAAGACGGTCGTGTAAAAGTTTATCTACCCGAGCGCGCTAAAAGCGGTAAAGTAGTAATCTTGCGTAATAACGGTTCGAATTTTGTCAATTCCGAACCATTAGAGGTGGAAATTAATAAGCCGGAGCCAAAAATTGAAAAAATTACTCCAGAAAAGGTCTTTCCCGGTTCTTTTATAACAATAGCTGGTAAAGGTTTCGGAAATCAAGTGGGTAATAATTTTCAAGGAATTTCTTACTCGGGAAAAATTTTTGTCGGAAAAACTCAAGCAATTCCAATCGAAGGTAACTGGCGAGATGATTTTCTGCGGGTCTATATACCGGCAAACGCTACTTCTCAAAAGTTATTTATCACCCGCAATTTTTGGGGCGGCTCTGTTTCTTCAAATGAAGTTGATTTTGCGATAAAAGAGCCAAAACCTGAAATTAGAAATCTTTCTCTTTCAGGTGATAAAAAGAAAGTTTTAGAAATAACTGGCGAGGATTTTGGCTTTTCGTTGCCAAACAACTCTTTATATCCTGGTAGAGTAGTTTTTAGTGATGGTACAGATGAGGCCTTGGGGAAGAAGAAAATTTCCGCTAATATAGTAAGTTGGGACAACAAAAAAATTGTTGCGGCTGTTCCAAAAGAAGTAATATCCGAAAAAGTCTATCTATTATTAGATTATGGAGCAGAAACGATAACTACAAAGGGGTTTAAGTTACCTGCCGAGACTGTTCTTTCTGCCGTAGATAAGATCTGCCCAGGTTATTAGAGTGCATTTCCTTTTTAGATAGGTTCTACTAAAATAGAACTGTGACAGAATTTATTTTTCAGCTTCTTTTTTGGGGTTTCTTTATCTTTCTGCTACCCGGAATAAGCTTTTCCAGATTGTTTAAAGGTGAAGCAAGAAACAATTTTTTCTTTTGGCTATTATTTTCATTTTTAATTGGACCCTTCTTTTACATCTTTCTAGCTTACATCAACTTTTTGAACAGCCAATCTTGGGTTCTTTTAAACCTAATTTTTTTGCTTTTTATTCTGACATTAACAAAACTATCTCCCAGATTTAGATTCGATATTACCAATGTTCTTCCTAAACAAGAAACTGGCCGTTACGGTGAGTTTACTTTATTTATAATTTCAGTAGTCTTTTTAGTAATGCTAACCCTGCCAAGAGGCGGTTTACTTCAAGACCGATACCCAATCGGTGACGATCGTCATCAGATGGGTAAAATTGTTTCGGTGGCGGCTAGTCCCGGGCTTCCTTTGTTTTACCGCTTCCCAATTACGAAACTCACTATTTATTACTTTGAAAATATTGCTCCCGGTCTTATAGTTAAGTTTTCCAACAATACAATTGCCGCTCATCAAGCTTGGTTTTTCTTTACCCTTATTCAAAATATTTTGATGTTATGGTTAATAAATCTTTTAGGAAGAATCTTTTTCACAAAAACCTTGTCAAGAGCGGTAGTCTTACTTTTTTTAACCTTCATTGGCGGTTTGGAATTTTACTTGGCGGGTTGGAAGGGTTTACTTACCAGTTTAGATCATCTTGAGTGGTGGACGGATTGGTGGGGAAAGATATTTTTTATCCATATGCAAATTTCCAACCCGTTTACTCTATTTTTCTGGGTACCCCAGCATCTTTTTGCTGCTCTTATTTCAATACCGCTCTATTTAGTTTTGATTTCCAAAGAGAGGGATTCTTTGATTGGTAAGATTATTATCGCACTATTACTGGCAGCCATTTTGGGTTACAGCGCCTTTGTTTTTGCTTCCATAATTGTCAGTTATTTGCTTTATTATTTGGTGAGATTAATTTTAAAAAGGGAAAATTTAATTGCCTTTCTAAGGAACCAGATTTTTGTTGGGCTTTTAGCGATAATCCTTTCTTTTGAGATGCTAAACGTGATTATTTTTAGCGAAAAACAAAGTTATTTTTCCCTACAAAGCAATGTATTTTGGTTTTTGCCAAACAATGTTTTACCTTTTAAATTAGTAAATTTTATCCTTACCGCTCCTTACTTTTTAATCGTTGAATTAGGAATTGGAGTAGCTGTTTTATTTGCTGGCCTTTGGTGGTTTCTTAAAAATAAAGTTTGGCGAGAAAGCATATTTTTTTGGTACCTACTTTTATTTATCCCGGGCATGGCAATGTTTTTTATCCGGGCGGCAGATGATAACAATATCAGCATGCGCAGTTTCATAACTGCTCAAGTTTCGATTGCGCTTTTCGCCGGTTTTTTTATTGAAAAACTTTGGAATAAATTCACGGAGAAAAAATTTCTTTTTGCATTTGCACTTTTAACGTTACTCTTGATCTCTTTGCCCTCCACTTTATTTGAATTTCAGGCAAGATTTAAAGGACAATTTATTACCACTTATGGTCTAGTCGCACCTATTTTCACAAGAATCGACAAAGAATTACCCCTTAATTCAATAGTTTTTCTTGGCGGCGGTTTTGAAAAAGGGGATCATGATAGTATTACCGCTCTTTCCCATCGCTTTACTTTTAAGCCGATTTCTCACTTCAACGTTACGGATTTGGAGTACGCTGCAAGAAGTAAATTAAACCCGTTTAATAAAGGCTACGGCACGCCAGTAGAAATTGAAGAACTTATTTTCCAAAAACCAGAAATTTCTAAAAACTACGAACTTTATTTATTAACAGTTGAAAAATTCCCTTACAAAATTGTTGATGAGGAGAATCTTTTTAAGCTTTACAAACTTCCTTAGAATTTTTGAAATTTATACTTAAACATCAAAAAAATATCTCTTAAACCATCAAACAGGGTAATTTTTTTGCCCTCGGAATATTTTCTTCCTTTATAATCGATTGACACTTCGTAGATCTGGTAACCTTTTTTCAAAAGAGCAGCCGTTAATTCTAAATCAATTTCAAATTTCTTTGATTTCAAATTCAGTTTTTTTATTAGGGAAAGTGGAATCAGTTTATAGCAGGTTGTCATATCGGTAAGTTTTGCGCCAAAAAGAATATTAGTAGCAGAAGTTAGAAATTTGTTGCCTAGAAAAATCCACCAAAGCATATTTGTTTTTCGGTTTAAGAAACGAGAACCGTAAACAATTTGGGTTTTTCCTTCTAAAACTGGTTTGATAAGTTTTGGATAATCAGTGGGATTGTATTCTAAATCAGCGTCTTGAATGATAATGTAGTTACCGGTTGCAGCTTCTAAACCATCTCTGACTGCCTTACCCTTACCCTCGTTTTTGGAGTGATGGATAACTTTTAGGTTTGATCCAGTGGGAATTTTAGCCAATACTTCGCGTGTTGAATCGATTGATCCATCGTCAATAACAATAATTTCGTGAACTTGGCTTTGCGCGGCTACTTTACGAATAATTTCTTCAATAGTTTTTTCCTCGTTGTAGACCGGAATTATTACACTTAAATTTATTTTTTCCATTAATTTTTTCTGGCCGCTAACCCTAAATTACCAGCCTTTAGTTTTATTTTTTTGTTTTCCAAACCAAAAAGGTTGAAGATTGTTGTGAAAGACTTCCTTAAAAAAGAAGGTAGCGGTGTCATTTTTAGCCAATAAGAAAGGGGGTATTTATTAGATACTCCCTCAACCCAAAGAACCTGAAAGCCATTTTTTTCAAAAATTCTCCTCATTGTTTTTTTATCATAAAGAAAGGTATGCTCGATATCAAATATGGGGCAGCTTTCTCCTAATATCTTCGCAGCTAGCGAGCCAACATCGTGATTTATTGCTAAAATAACGCCACCGTTTCTTAAAATCTTATAAACAGCCTTTAAAAATCCATTGGGGTTAGACACATGATCTAAAGTCTGAAAAACACAAACGAGATCAAAAACCTTTTCCCTAAATAAATCTTCTTTGAAAACGTCATTTTTTATTTTACTTCTAATATCACTTCTAGCCTTATTTATCGAGTCAAGACTAGGTTCTACACCATAAACGTTTTTGAAACCAAGTTCGGCTGCTTCTTCAAGCATAAATCCATTACCACAGCCAATATCTAAAAAATTTTCTTTACTTTGCAGAAAATCCAGAACCCCTTTAATATAAGACCCATAGGTTTCTCTTAAGTCCGGCAAATTTTCGCTGTAAGTGAAAACACTTTTTTTGTAAAGTTTTTGAAGATTCTCCTCTTCAAAAATTGGATTAGAATAAACTAGATTGCAACGGTTGCATTTTACAATTTGGTAGTGAATTTTTTCTGGGATACGACGAGCACTAAAGGTTTTTTCATCAACTTTTGATTTAGCGAAATTTTCTTTAAAAAGAATCTTATAGTCAAACTTTCCGCAAATTGGACAACTTACTTCCTTCACAGTGTATAATGATAGCATATTTTTGTTCCTATGCTAGAAAAAAAAGATGTTTTGATCACGGGAGCAGCTGGTTTTATCGGGGCTAGTTTGACCAGAAAATTAATAAAAGAGGGTAGTAGAATCCATATTTTAATAAAGAAAACTACCAATACCTGGAGGGTAAAAGACATTCTTGATAGAGTTGTAACCCACAATGTTGATTTAAATAACCTTGAAGGATTACAAAAGTTAACAAAAAAAATTAAACCCAAGGTTATTTTTCACTTAAGCGCGCACGGTAATTATCCATCCCAAGAGGATTTGCACGAAATGATTAAAACAAATATTACCGGAACCGCTAATCTTCTCTTAAGTCTAGCCGACATTAATTATGAATGTTTTGTTAATACCGGAACAAGTAGTGAGTACGGTTTTAAAGAAAAACCGATGAAAGAAACCGATCTTTTAGAACCAGTAAGTTACTATGCAGCGACTAAAGCCTCGGCGTCCCTAATTTGTCAAGTATTTGCTAAAGAATTCAAAAAACCTATTGTTACCCTACGCCCATTTTCGGTTTATGGTCCTTGGGAAGAAGGTAGCCGATTAATTCCAACCGTCATTAACAGTATATTAAAGGATAAACAGATTAATCTAACAGCTGGTAAAGAAAAAAGAGACTTTATTTATATTGATGATTTGGTAGACGCTTATTTGAAAGCAGCGAGGACAGGTTTGAGTGGAGAAATAATAAATATCGGTAGCGGGAAACAGTTTTCTACTAGGGAAGTTGTTGAAATTATTACCAGTTTAATAAAAAAAGGGGCAAAAATTAATTATGGAGCTTACAAACCTAGAATTTGGGATACAGATTTTTGGTTGGCAGATAAGCGCAAGGCAAAAAAATTATTAGGTTGGAAACCAAAATTTAATATAAAGGAAGGATTAACCCAAACTATAAAGTGGTTTGAACAAAACCTTAAATATTATTAAGTGATGGCAAAAAAGAAAGTTGAAAATTTAAAAAAAATCGCTACGGCGCTACGAAAAGACGTCTTAGATATCTCCTTTAGGGCAAATGTTGGGCATATTGGGTCGGCTTTGTCAATTGCTGATATAATAACTGCCCTTTATTTTAGAATAATGAGCGTAAAGCCGAAAAACCCAAAATGGAAAAACCGCGACCGTTTTATTTTAAGTAAAGGACATGCCGCCGCAATTCAATACTGTGCTCTCGCAAAACTAGGATTTTTCTCGAAGAGTGAATTATTAAATTTCTGCCAAAACGAAAGTGAATTAGCCGAGCACCCAGAGATTCACGTAAAAGGAGTTGAGGTGACTACGGGTTCGTTGGGTCATGGACTTTCGCTTGGAGTAGGAATGGCCCTTGCTGGTAAGACTAAGGGGTTAAATTATCGAGTCTTTGTACTTTTAAGTGATGGCGAGAATGACGAGGGTTCGGTTTGGGAAGCAGCCCTGGCTGCGGGACATTTTAAATTAGATAATTTAGTGGCTATAATTGATTACAATAAACTTCAAGCCTTCGGAAAAATTGAAGAAGTAATGAACTTAGAACCTCTGAGCGCTAAATGGAAAGCTTTTGGTTGGCAAACAAGCGAGATCTCTGGTCACGATATGGAAAAAGTAGTTAAAACCCTTGAAAAGGTACCTTTTATAAAAGGAAAACCCAGTTTAATTGTTTCCCATTCGGTTATGGGTAAGGGAATTTCTTTTATGGAAGGAAAACTTGCTTGGCACTATCAAAGCTTGAAAGAAACTGAGTATAAAAGGGCCTTAAAAGAACTTAAAGATAAATGAGATACGCTTTTATAAAAACTTTAACCAAGCTAGCCAGCAAAAATCAAAAGATTTTTTTATTAACTGGAGATTTGGGCTACACAGTTTTTGAGGATTTCGCTACTGCCTTTCCCAAAAGATTTATAAATATGGGGGTTGCGGAAAGCAATATGGTTGGAGTTGCGGCTGGTTTAGCTCTAGAGGGTTTTATTCCGTTTGTTTATTCAATTGCAACCTTCGTCACAATGCGCCCCTTTGAGCAGATTAGAAACGATGTTTGTCTACAGAATTTAAATGTAAAAATTGTGGGGGTGGGAGGAGGGCTAGGTTACGGTCACGCTGGTCCAACCCATCATTCCCAAGAGGATATTGCTATTATGAGGGTACTACCGAACATGATGGTTGTTTGTCCCTCTGACCCGCTAGAAACTGAAGCGGCGGTTGAAGCAGTAGCAAAGATTAAAGGTCCAGTTTATTTACGTTTAGGAAAGGCTGGAGAACCAAGGGTTCACCCGAAAAAACCAAAGCTTAAGCTCGGAAAAGGGATTATAATGCGAGATGGTAGTGATGTATTACTTTTGGCAACTGGTAATCAAGTCATAAACAGCTTATTAGTTGCGCAAGTACTTTCAAAAAAGGGAATAGCGGCAAAAGTTATTAATCTCCATACAATTAAACCTATTGATAAAGAGCTAGTATTAAATTCAGTCAAAGAAATAAAATACGTTGTCACAATAGAGGAACACTCAATTATTGGTGGGTTGGGTAGTTGCGTAGCCGAAGTCTTAGCTGAGGGAAGCGCCAGTCCGATTTTGAAGAGAATTGGAATTGCCGATAAATTCTCAAGAATTGTCGGTGATCAAGAACATCTCAGAAATCACCACTCCTTAACACCGGAAAAAATTAAAAAAATAGTATTAAACTTAATTAAATGAAGGAACTTTCTGTTATCTTGCCGGTTTTAAACGAAGAAGAAATTATCACAGCAGTAGTAGCTAACCTAAAGAAAGTTTTAGATAAAGAAAAAATTGATTATGAGCTCGTTCTTGTTGACAATGGTTCGCAAGACGGCTCTTTAAAGGTAGTCTCTGACTTAGCGGCAGTAGATAATAGATTAATTGTTGTTCACACACCACTTAAAGGCTGGGGGAGAGCAATTATCCTTGGTTGGGAGAAAGCGAATGGTAGATACGTGGCTCATATGCCCTCTGATGGCCAAGTTGATCCGGTTAGTTTGGTAGAGCTGCTCACGCTTTTGCGGCAGCAAAACGCTGATATAGCTAAAATAAAAAGAGTAACTAGAGAAAGTTTATTGAGGACTGTAAATTCAAAAATTTACAACTTAATCGCAAATTTACTATTTAATATTAAAGTCAACGACACTAATGGTTGTCCAAAAATGTTTGCCAGGGTTTTAGTTAAAAAATTTGATATCCAATCACTTGATTCTTTTTTAGATCTAGAGCTACTTTTAAAGGCTAGATTCTTAGGTTTGAGGGTTGTTGAAATAGAAACAGAAGGTCTACCAAGAACAGGTGGCGTTTCGAACACAAGTATGCTTACGGTTTTAGAGTTTTTGAATAATATGATTAAATTTCGATTCTCGTCTTACTTGAAGAGCTGGAAGAATAACGTAAATGGGTAAATTAACTGGTAGTAATTTTACACCTTTTTTCATATTTCCTTTAATTTTTGCAGGGTTATTTTGGGAAAGTTTGTTTAAGGGAGGAATCGTTGCTGGCGGCGATTTCTTAAATTTTCAATTAGTTTTCCTAAATTTTCTTAAAAGCACTATTTTAAATGCTCAACCGCCATTTTGGAACCCATATATTGGTGGTGGTATTCCGATGACTCTTTTCTCCTCGATTTTTTACCCAATTAATTTTCTCTATCTTTTTTTAAATCTGTACTGGTTTCTGATCGTTTTTTATTTTAGCCATTTTATGATTGCTACTTTTGGTATGTATCTTCTGGCGAGATCGTTCGCTTTATCGAAATTTTCCGCTTTTTTTGCCGCAATTATATTTGTTCTCGCTGGTTATTTCAGTCTAAGGGTTTATCTTGGTCATACAGATTTGGTGGCAGCAATGTCTTGGATCCCTTGGCAATTTTATTTAGTTTCAGAGTATTTTAGAATCAAAAAAATTAAGTTCCTTTTTTCTCTTTCTTTACCAATATCTGCCCAACTTTTAACCGGGCATCTCCAGATTAGTTATTATTCTCTAATTTTTATAACTGTCTTTTTCGTCTTTAAAGTATTAACTTCTTATAAGGAAGATAAAAATCTGGTTGTAATTTTGTCCATTTATTTAATGTCAGTGGTTTTTGGGATCGGTATTGCTAGTCCTTCTTGGTTACCCTCACTTGCCTCAATACCCGATACTACCAGAGACTTGCCTCTAACTTTGTCTGAAGTTGCTTCGTTTTCCCAAAGTTTAAATAAGCCGCAGCTAGCGGTTTTTCCTTGGCCGTTCCAGAGAATTTTACTAAGCGAGGGAATAAATTTTATTGGTTTATTTCCAATTTTGATAGCGATTATCGGTTTCTTAGCTTCTTTTAAAAAAAATAAGGAGGTTTGGTTTTTTCTATTTATAATAATTATCTCCCTTTTAATGTCGGTAGGGACTGATACCCCGTTTTTCAAACTCTTATATGATTATCTGCCTGGTTTTTCTTCGATGAGGGCGCATACCCGTTCTTTAATATTTGTAAATTTAGGTTTTGCTTTTTTAGCCGGCTTAGGTGCAGATTTTATTCTTAAAAAACTGCTAGTAAGTAAACATAAATATTTTTCTAATTTTTGGTTGGTTTTATTATTAGGAACAACCGCTCTTATTCTAATTTTTGCACCAGTTATAAAAAACGGTTTCCCCGCTCTTACCATACTTTTCCAAAAATACTACCTAAATATCTACCTACCAAGTCTGGGTTTTATATTGTTAACCTTCATTTTATTTCAGAAAAAAATAATAAATCTTTTTATTCTAAAAATATTTTTTCTTTTTATAATTATTGTAAATTTCTATAGTTTTGACTGGGATTATTTAAAGCCTTTTAATTACGAAATTCCTTTAAAATCTGACCAAAAAATTGCTTCTTTTATTAAAGAGAACGATCCTCAAAACCTTTATCGCGTTTGGGTAGAAACTGGCATTGAGGAAGATTATCTTCCCCGTTCTCTAAACCTTGCCCAGTTTAGTCTATACGAAGCAAATAATTTAGGTTGGAACTGGCAGCCAAAAGCGTACCTTCGCTTAAAAGAATATCGCTATTTGGAAAAAGAGGATTACCCTAAAGTTGGTAATAATTTTCCCCTAGATAAGAAAACTTTAAAACTTTTTAACGTTGGCTATATTGTTAGTTTAAAAAATAATTTAGCGGACGAGGAGGTTAAGTTTTTGAGAAGTTTTGAGGTTGAAAAAAACTATGGTTTAAAAAAATATACAGTTTACGTTTATTTCTTAAAGAATACTCTTCCGAGATTTTATTTAACGCAAAAACCAATTATTAAGAATAATGGTATAAGTAGCCCAACAACCATTTCTAATAATATAAAAATAGGCAAGTACCAACCAAATGAAGCTGAAATTTCCGTCGTTAGTAAAGAAGACAGCTATCTAGTATCCAACGAATTGAATTTCAGAGGTTGGAAGGCAAAAGTAGATGATGTGGTAACAAATATCGAAGAAGTGAATTTTGGGGAAAAGGGGGTTAAATTAAATAAAGGAAATCATCTAGTGAAGTTTAAGTTTGAACCACCTCTTTTTAGAATTGCGATCTTGATTAGCTTTCTTTCAATTGTTTTACCTTTTTTAGCTTATTTTATAATAAGTAAGTATTTGGTAAGTAAAAATGAGACCAATTGAATTAATCCTCCTTAGTATCATTTTAGCTATTTTTGGCTTTACAAGATTTCCTTATTTGAATAGTGGAGTTTTGATTGTTGAACCTGATGAATGGAGCTATCACGCCGCGACACAGAGCTTAAAAACAGACGGGTACCCTCCAAAAATAGTTGGTACTTATTTCTTTGATCAAGTACCCCTCTTTGAATATCTTTCTCTACCGCTTACTTATTTTTTTAAAGATACTTCTACTAAAAATTTTGCGCCGCAAAGACTAGTTTCGGTGATTTCTTCTTTGGGGACACTAATTTTAATCTACTATTTCCTAAGGAAGAAATTTAATTTTTGGTACGGTTTTTTTGGGGGTTTATTTTTTCTTTTAACGCCTTTGAGCTTATTTTATTCTAAAGTTGGGTTAAGGGAGAGCTCATTAATTTTTGGAATTTTGAGCTTTTTTATTGCTTTCCAATTTTTAAAAGAGAACGACGGGGGAGCTTTCTTACCCAAGCTTGTTTTGGCCGTGACCACTTTAACCTTTGCTATCTTTGCTAAACTTTCAGGGGTACTTCTCTTGGGGTTGCCATTATTCTATTTTTTTATTTCCTTTTTTAAAAAAATCCAATTTTCAAAGAAAAGATTTGGAGTCTATAAATTAGACGTTAATTTAAATTCGCTCTCTGATATAAAAAAAGAAGCGGTACCCTTCTTACTTGTTTTTACAGCTCCTCTTATCTTAACTTTTTTAGTTCTTTTACCTTATTACTTCAGTGATAAACTCTATTTGAAAGATCGCCTGATACTTTTATTTTTCTCGCACAATTTATCCGGAACTTTAGAAAAGCTGACTAATGCCAAATTATACTTAGCAAACTTACCGTTTTGGTTAACAATATCTTTTCTGATTTTTTCTATTTTGGGTATTTGGATAAGTTTGGTTAAAAGAAAAAGTTTTTGGTTTGATTCCCTTTTAATTTTATTCTTAATTGCGCTTTTTCTATCCGCCAATGATTTTAATCCCCGCTATTTTGTTCTCTTAACTCCAATCCTTACTTTATTTGCCGCCTTTGGCTTAGGTGAATTTGTTTTTTGGTTAAAAAAAATTAAAACCCCCTCTGTCATAGTTATTTTATTAGTTTCTGGCTTGTATTTATCGATGTTGTCGCAAAGTATCTTGGCCTTAAAAAGTACAAATCACAATTTGCTTGAAAGAGCAGAAGATATTATGGAAAAAGAAAGGGATAATCTAAAGTTTGCGTTTTCGACTTTTTGGCCAGAAATAATTCAATACCAAACAGGCTTTTCCTCTAGTTGGATTACTGACAGTGGTTTAGATGCGAATCGGCCAAATAGCTACTTACCAAACTATTCGCCAAAATTTGATCACCCCCCAGCTAATTTAATTGCTGATGGCTTAGAGGCATTCGTTTTAATTTTGGAACCAGCCGATCCGGATATGTTTTCTGAGCGAAAGCGCGCTGTTACCCAAATTGAAAAAAAGTTCGAACCTATCACAAAAATAACCGATGATAAACCAAATTTTCCTTGGACAAAAAATCCGTATTCTTTAGTTATTTATAAAACGACAAAAGAGTATTTTAAGAAACCAGATATAAAAAATAAATGATTAAATTCCTCTTCACAAGAATAGCTTTAATTTTTCTAGGGTTAATTTTGGCTCTCCTTGTTGGAGAACTCTTGGTGCGTTATTTACAATACCAGCGAAAACCTCCAAGTAAAGTAAGACAAGCAGATGCCCTTTTGCACCATTCCTTTATCCCTAATAGTTTTGATGTGGCTCGGGACTTAGAGTGGGAAGCTCATTATAAAATTAATTCATTCGGAGCAAGAGATAAAGAGTATTCATTAAAAAAACCAGAAAAGACTTACAGGATTTTAGTGCTAGGAGATTCTTTTACTGAAGGTCAGGGGGTAGAGATGGAAGCTACTTTTACAAAGCTTCTAGAGAATTCTTTAAATGAGAAAATTACCAAAGAAAAAAATTCGATTGTTTCTTTTGAAAAAATCGAGGTAATAAATTCTGGAATCTTAAGTTATTCCCCCTTACTTGAATACTTGTACCTCAAAAATAAGGGATTGGCCCTCGCGCCCGATTTAGTAATTTTAAACTTTGATATGAGTGATCCAATTGACGATATGAAATATGAGGCGGAGGCTTTAAAAAATGAAAAAGGCATACCGGTTGGTTTCCCAAAAAAAGAAACAGGAGAAAATTTTGTTGAAGCTAATCCCCTATTGCCAAGGGTTCCAAAAGAAATTAAAGCCTTTTTTCATAGAAACTCTCGAATTTATAGAGTGATCGCCGATAGTATTCGAAGAAAACATTTAAAAATATACCCAGAATTTGACGAACCAGAAATAAAAGTGGGCGATTTGGTGGTAGATAAACTAATTATTACAAGAGACGAAGTTCCAAATTACGATGCAATCTGGGCTCTGACAAAAAGAAATCTAAAATTAATAAAAGACGTCCTTAAAGAAAAAAATATAGGCTTACTATTAGTCGCAACTCCCTACGCGCATCAAGTTAATGGGACCGAATGGAGTATAGGAAGGAAATATTGGAAATTTGAAGACCGAGTTTATAGCGACCGTCCTTTTAAAACCCTGGAAACGTTCTCAAGGGATGAGGGAATCTCCTTTTTAAACTTACTGGAAAACTTTAAAAGCGCAAAAGAAAAGCCACTTTTCTTCAAAAAAGACGGTCATTTTACGAAAAACGGCCATAAAATTGTTGCGGCGGCTCTCGCGGAATATTTAATTGAAAAAGATAAATTTAAGTTAAAGTAAAGTTAATTGACGAAGAGGCACTAGAAATGTAATATTAACTTGCAAATTTTTATTATGAGAATTTTTCTTGATACTGCCAGTATCGAAGAGATAAACCATATCAACCGGTGGGGAATTATTGAAGGGGTTACCACCAACCAGAAAATATTCCTTGTCGAAAAGGGTGTGAGTTTTAAAAAAAGAATTAAAGAAATAATCGCGGTAACCCGCGGACCAGTTAGTGTGGAACTTACCACTAAGGGTTTTGACGAAATGGTGAAAGAAGCTAAGGAATATTGGCGAATAAACCCCAGAAGAATTGTTATAAAAGTGCCGATGAGTGCCGACGGTGTTGGTTTAGAAGTAATTTCGTTTCTTGCGAAGAGAGGAATAAAAATAAACACCACGGTTATGATGAGCAGCGCCCAAGCAATTTTAGCCGCCAAAGCAGGATCTAACTATGTTAGTCTTTTTTTCCGAAGGATTTTGGACGGTGGTGGCGATCCAAGCAAGGAAATTAGAGAAACAAGGGCATTTTTAGATGCTGCAAAATTGAAAACGCAGATTATCTCTGGAAGTATTAGGGACGCTAGTGACGTTGTTGCTTCTTTCAGTGCTGGTGCTCATATTGTCACAATTCCTTACAAAGTATTAATACAGTTGCCTTACCATAAAAAATCCGAGGAAACAATTAAAGAGTTTGATGAGAGTTGGCATAAATTCACGAAGTCCCCGGAAGTTATTACAGTTAGAGTACCTCTGAGAATTACTTTAGGAGGCGGCGGTACGGATTTGCCATTTTATGCTTCCAAACATTCCGGGTTTTTAATTTCGGCGGCTATCGATAAATATATTCACGTTTCAATTAATCGCAGTTACACTGGCGCAAACGTTGTCAGGTATGAAGAAGAAATTGAGGCTGCCAAAAATAAAGAGGATTTAAACCACGCGATTGTTAGGGAAGCGCTGAAGCATTTTAAGGTTGCTGACCCAGTTAGTATTACGATAACTGCTGCTTTTCCAGCGGGGACCGGTATGGGTTCTTCAAGTGCAGTGGTAGTTGGTTTGATTAAAGGTTTAAGTGAATTTACCGGCACTTATAATAATATCAATAAACAAAAAATTGCCGAGTTAGCGGCTCACATCGAGAGAGATATTTTAAAGGAAGAAGGGGGTAAACAAGACCAGTATATTACCGCTTACGGTGGGATTCAGGAAATGATTTTTGGTCAGGATGGTTCGGTCCAGATCCAGGAAATACAATTAAGTGATGAAAACAAACTTAGACTGGAGAATAATTTGGTACTTTTCTTCTTAGGAACAGCTAGAAGTTCTAGTGAAATTCAAAAAAAGGTTGCTGCTGCAGAAAATCTAGAAGAAAAAATTGAAAGTTTAAATTTTATAAAGGAATTGGGGTTTAGAGTCAGAAAAGCACTGCTAGGAGGAAATATTGATGACATTGGTTTAACTTGGGATCTGCATTGGAAGGCGAAAAAGAAACTGGCAAGCTCTATTACCAATAAACAAGTCGATAATTTTTATAGACTTGCTAAAGGGAATGGAAGCTTGGGAGGTAAAATTGTTGGTGCTGGTGGGGGAGGGTTTTTAATTTTTTACACAAGGGAAAGAAACAGGTTAATTAGACGTTTAGAAAAGGAGGGACTAAAATATATCCCGTTTCGCTTTTCTACGAGCGGGGTTTCAATAATTCATGAAGACTGACAAAAAGAATTCGCAAATTGATTTTGGAAGTTATTTATCCAGTTATTTATTAGAAACGATTCGTGTTAGTAAGAACATTGATAAAGTGGCTGTTGGTAAAATTTTAGACGCCCTTTTTAAAGCTTGGAGGGAAGAAAAAAACGTTTTCCTAGCTGGGAATGGTGGTAGTGCCACAATTGCCATGCATTTTACCACTGACCTTGGGAAGGGTACCTATTCCGATGGAAAACCAAGGTTACATACCTTTTGCCTTTCCGAAAATCCTGATCTTATTTCCGCTTTGGTAAACGACAATGGTTGGGATAATCTTTATATCGATCAACTAAGAGGTCTTATAAAAAAGGGTGATGTATTTATTGCTTTTAGTGTCCATGGTGGTGCTGGTGAGGACAAGGCCGGTATGTGGTCACAAAACTTGTTGAGGGCAATGGATTATGCCAAAAAAATTGGCGCGGCTACCGTTGGTTTTAGTGGTTTTGACGGTGGGCCAATGAAAGACCTAGCCGATATTTGTTTAGTGGTTCCAGCTAAAAATACAGGCCATGTTCAAGATTTTCACTTTGCAATCATGCACGTGGTTTCTGATTTATTGGGTAAAAAAATCGCCTCTTTTAAGAGATGATTGCGGTAATTTTTGCTGGTGGTTTAGGTATCAGACTTCGACCCCTAACCCAAGTAACTCCAAAACCACTAATCCCTATTAAAAATAAACCCTTTTTGTGGTACCAGATAAAATTGCTTTCTTCTTTTGGCGTAAAAAAATTTATTATTCTAACCGGTTATTTATCGAATCTGATCGAAGATTATTTTGAAGACGGTACAAAATTAGGAGTTGAGATTATTTATTCAAGAGAAAATTCCCCCCTCGGTACTGGCAGAGCGTTAAAATTGGCCTCACCCTTAATAAAAGAAAATTTCCTCCTTTTAAACGGAGACGATATTCCCATAATCGACTACGCTCTTTTTTTTGCAATTGTTAAAAGTGGTCAATTCCCGAATATAATAACCGTTCATAAAGGGGGAAAAAGAGGAAATTTAAAAGTTGATAAAAGAACTGGTTACGTGCTCTTCTATTCAAAGGTGAGAAACGAGAGTTTTAATTATGTCCACAGCGGTTTGTCGTTTTTTAATAAAGATGTTCTAGATCTTTTACCAAAGGGTAGATATGATGTTGAGGAAGAATTATTTAATAAACTAGCTAAAAAGAAAAAATTAGTCTATTTTGAAGCTTTGGGTAGAACTTTATCTATCGGTACCTACCCACGCTTACGTCGAAGCCGTTTCTTGCTAGAACGCTTCATTATTAGTTATATTGATAATAAAGAAATTTAATGACTAAAATTGCAGTTGTTTTACCTACTTATAATGAAAAAGAGAATATCCAAAAAATTATTCCCCAAATTCTTTCCCAAAATAAAGATATATCAATAATCGCCGTTGATGACAATAGTCCAGACGGTACGGGAAAAATACTGGATAACCTAGGTAAAAAATATAATGGTAGGGTGAAAACCCTGCATCGAAATAAAAGGGGAGTTGGTAGCGCAGTTAGGGATGGCCTAAAAGAAGCGTTAAGATTAAAGGCAGATTACGTAGTTCAGATGGATGCCGATTTTTCTCATCATCCAAATTATCTCCCCTCTCTAATTAAGGGAATAAATAATGGGGTTGATGTTACGATTGGGTCTCGGTATGCAAAAGGAGGGGACATTATGAGTAGAAGTACCTTGCGTAATTTTATTTCAATGGCGGCAAATTTTTACAACCGTAGTTTACTTGGAGTTTGGGAAGTAAAAGATAGTGCTGGTGGTTTTAAATGCTCAAAGAGAGCTGTTTTGGAAGCAATAAATTTAGATACTTTTTTATCGAATGGCTATAGTATTGGGATCGAGCAGCTTTATCGAATTCACAGAAAAGGATTCAAAATGAAGGAAGTGCCGATTATTTTTAACGATCGAAATGCGGGTAATTCTAAAATGGATCTAAGGGAAATTTTAAAATATATAATTACTGTTTTAAGAATAAAGTTTAGTGGTTTTAAATGAACGCAATTCCTAATTATGTAAAAATTAAAGGAACTTTTTACGATGAACTGACTGATCCAAAAAAAGTTGGGATATTTAGATCTTGGTTGCATAATGCCCGCTACGAAAGGCTAAGAGAGAGCGTAAAAAAATATTACAAAAAAGGCGACGTGGTTTTGGATTTAGCTTGTGGCGGTTGTAATTGGAACAGGGATAAAATTCCGGTTGTCGGCGTCGATATTAACGAAAACTTGCTAAACTTCGGGCTAAAAAACGGTCGCTTAAGCAGAAAAATTGTCGCCGATATTTACCGGATTCCTTTAAAAAGTAACTTTGCGGATATTGTAATAATGAGTGAAATTTTAGAACACGTTTCTGAAATAGATAAAGTATTAGCTGAAAGCAAGAGAATCTTAAAGGTAGACGGAAAATTAATTACGAGCGTTCCTTACGATTCTTTCCCCAGTCCTCATCTGGCGCTTTTCACGGTCCACTGCCTTATTAAAGGCTATATTTTTGGAGATCCTTATTATAAGAAATTTTGCGGTCATATTAATCGCTTTTCAATGAGGAAAATACGTTCTATTTTAGCCAATCATTTTAAAATAATCGAACAATTCCCCGAGCATATGCTCCATATTTTTACCATTGCTGAAAAAATTACTTAAAATTCTCCTCCAACTTTTCTTTATCTGACTGGGTTAATTGCCAACCAACACTATCAGTAATCTCATCTATATGGGCTTTCGTGCTTGCCTTTGGAATTACAATTACTGGGAGTTTTTCGAGTAACCAGCGCAGCGCAATTTGGGCAGGCGTTTTATTATATTTACTAGCTATTTTATCCAATATTGGAAAAAGACCTTTTTGGGTTAATCTACCGCTTGCTAGAGGTGTGTAAGCGGTCAGAATAATTTTTTCTTTTTCGCAATAAGTAAGAAGCTCTTTTTCCGGGTCGCGGTGAAGAAGACTATATTCAACTTGATTTGTGACAATTTTATTCTTAGTATAACTTTGGGCATTAGAGAGCTGACGGGCCGAAAAATTAGAAACGCCAATAAAACGGATTAAACCTTGGGAGACTAAAGTATCAAAAGCCGCCATTGCATTTTTCATTGAAGCAAAAGGGTTGTACCAATGAATTAAATAAAGATCAATAAATTTTAAGTTTAATCTTTTTAAGCTGTTTCCACAAGATCTAAGAATCCCCTCGTAACTAAGATGGTGGGGGGATACTTTGGTGGTAATAAAAATTTTTTTTCGATCAAAAAGTTTAACAGCTTCTCCAACTAACTCTTCTGAATGCCCTGCCCCGTAGATTTCGGCGGTATCAATATGAGTAATTCCCAGGCTAATGGCGTATTGAATAGCCTTAATATAATCTTCGTCACGTGAACGATTGGTATTTAAAGAGCCGCCCATCCTCCAGGTTCCTAAACCCAGAACCGGTATTTTAATATTACCCGTTAATACTTTAAATTCCACTTTTTAATTATTCTAACATTAAGTAAAAATTCCGAAATTAGATTTCTGACCTTGT
The DNA here is from genome assembly GCA_964643435.1 of uncultured Gammaproteobacteria bacterium. GTDB lineage: Bacteria > Patescibacteriota > Microgenomatia > Woykebacterales > RBG-16-39-9b > CAZXPY01. The sequence continues at coordinate 79,735 of CAZXPY010000001.1, forward strand.
TGACAATGATGTTCTCTTTACCGTATAATTTAATTGATAATGATAAAAACTGCCAAACCAATTGTTTTTTCAGTTATTCTACTACTCTCTTTACTTGTCTTTGCTTCTCTTGCCTTCGCAATTAGCCCTAAAGCGGCAAACTCTCAAGCTCAAAAGAGCGCCACCAGATCAGCTATAGGCAAAGAAAAATTAACCGAAGCAAGACTGCGAGTTTGTCAAAAAATCGAAACCGCTGTCCAGAAGCGTTCCGCAAGAATAGCATCTAGGGCCACTAATATGGAAAAGGTTTTCGATTCCATTGCGGCTAGGGTGGAGATTTACTATACGGATAAGTTAGTACCAAAGGGGAAAACAGTAGCGAATTACGATTCTTTAGTTGGTGCTATTGAAGCGAAGAAAGAAGCAGTTGGAGCAGCTGTTGGCGTTGCCCAAGCAGACGCTGCAAGTTTCAACTGCAGTGGAGAAGATCCAAAGGGACAGATAGGAGCGTTCCGAACCGATATGCAAACTGTTATTAAAGCCTTGAAAGAATACCGCACCTCGATTAAAAATTTAATTGTAGCGGTGCGTTCAGTAACGGGGGCAGAAAATAGAAACACTCCTAACTCTGCGACTGAAAGCAATGAGGTGAACCAATAATGGATTCGAACGCAACACCAACAGCTCCAGTAATGGAGCCAAAGAAAGATAAAAAAACTGTCTACACTGTAATTAGTGCTGTGGTAGTGTTACTGGTTCTTGTAATTGCAATCTGGTACGCTTCGGCAACTAAACAACCTACGTATCAGCAACCTACCTATCAACCACCAACTACAGTAGATAACAGCCTTAAAAATGATTCAGATTTAACCTCAGCCGAAAAGAGTTTAGACTCATCAGACATTGATGGTCTAGGGACAGAATTAGACCAAAATGACGCTGACGCCTCTCAATTCTAAATCCTAAGAAAAGTAATAACCCTTTCTAGCGATCAGAGCCACGATTTTTTCCTCGAAAAACGCTCATTAGTTTGTTAGAATTTAATCTGTATGACGTGGAGAGGCTTATCTAAAGATTTTTTCGTTTGTACTGCTTCGGGACTTTTTATAGGGGCAGTTGTTTTTGATATCTTTCCAGAAGTCTCAGACGAATTGGGTCAAACAAAAGCCTTCGTTTTTATCTTAATTGGTTTATTAATTTGGCATCTTTTAAAACTTTTCACTGATTATTTATCTAAAAATAGTTTGGCTATCGTTTCTGTCTTGGCTTTTTGGTTTCACTCTTTTTTGGAAGGAGCGGTGACTGCCTTAAGTTTCTCCTTTAGTATTGGAACGGGATTGGCGGTGGCAACAGGGATGATACTTCACCTTGTGCCTGAATTCTTTGCGATTGTTGCCTTAATGCAAGGAGAAGGGGTTTCCCTCAAAAAGTCTGTTTTAGTAGATTTTGGCGGGATAATTACCCTATTAATAAGTTTTACAATTGTGTATTTTCTTTTAAAGGAAATAAATGAGAGTGTTCTAGGTATTTTAATAGCAGTGAGTGGTGGGGCTTTTCTGTACATCGGGGTTGTTTCCTTTCTAAAGCGGGCCAAAAATTCTTGGAATATTTGGGGTCTCTTAACCGGGCTGTTAATAATCGGAATTTGGAATATCTTTTTCAGAGGTGTATAAGGAAGTCCTGAGGTAAGGTAAAGACTTCCCACGGAGGTGATAAGTACTGAAACCTCTATCCTTTATGTTGGGGAGAGTTGATTAGACCACATTTTTTCCACTTGAGGCCGCTGCCGCAGGGGCAAGGGTCGTTGCGACCAATTTTTTGTTTACTGGAGAACGTTGGGTTCCCACTCGAAGGAGCGTTTATTGGTTTTGCCTCTTGAGACTGGGGTTGAACGGAAACTTTAAATATCCTTCTTGTTACTTCAAAATCAATTGAGTCAATAAGATTTTCAAATAATTTAAAAGCCTCCGCTTTATACTCAACCAGAGGATCTCTTTGACCATAGCCTCGCAGCCCAATTCCTTCCCGCAAGTCATCAATATCATCAAGATGATTCATCCATAAAGCGTCAATTGTTGATAAAAGAACCAACTTTTCTATTTGCCGGCTGGCCTCGGCTCCAAGCTGTTTTTCTCTGGCTTCGTATAAATCAACGACAATTTTATTTAAAAGTTCAATTATTTTGTTTTGGTCTTTTAATTGGGAAATTTCAGTCTTTATTTGGTCTCGGCTTGCTTCATCAAAAGGAATAATTGTGGAAAATTCTTGAGCGATTTTTTCATAATTTACTACACCGTCAGCTTGGTTTATGTAAACAATTGTTTCAATTTCCTCACGTAGCTTCTCGTAAATACTTTCCTTCAGCGAAAAAGTTTCCTGATCAGCCCCTTGATCTAAATTTTTTTCCTCTCCATCCGCAGTTTGTTGCCTAGATTTACCCTCTAGAATTTCTCTTCTCATCCCATAAATTATCTCTCGCTGTTTATTCATTACGTCATCATATTCAACTAAGTGTTTGCGGATGTCAAAGTTATGACCCTCAACTTTATTTTGAGCATTTTCAATTGCTTTTGAAACAAGAGCATTTTCAATTGGTATATCTTCAGGAATCTTAAGAGCCGTCATCAGATTAGCCACGGTTTCTCCGCCAAAAAGGCGCATAATGTCGTCTTGCAAAGAAACGTAAAATCTTGAAGAACCAGGATCCCCTTGCCGACCGCTTCGTCCTCGGAGCTGATTATCAATTCTTCTTGCCTCATGCCTCTCGGTTCCAGTAATGTGCAAACCTCCAACAGCGACCACCCCATCACCTAGTTTAATATCAACTCCACGGCCGGCAATATTGGTAGCTAACGTTACCGAGCCTTTTTGGCCCGCCTTGGCAATTATTTGGGCCTCTCGTTCGTGGTTTTTGGCATTTAAAATTTCATGAGTTATGCCTTTTCTCTTGAGAAGTTCTCCTAGAAGTTCGTTTTTTTCAATTGAAGTGGTTCCGATAAGAAGCGGCTGACCTTTTTTATTAAGGGTCTCAATTTCCTTAACGATTGCCTCGTATTTTGCCCTCTCAGTTTTATAGACGCTGTCAGGATAATCTTTTCTAATCATTGGTTTGTTTGTAGGAACAGCAATTACTTCTAGCTTATATATCTTGTGAAATTCTTCCGCTTCAGTAGCCGCAGTTCCAGTCATACCCGCTAATCTTTTGTAGAGTCTGAAATAGTTTTGGAAAGAAATTGTCGCTAGTGTCCGTGTTTCTTGCTGAATTTTTACTCCTTCTTTTGCCTCTATCGCCTGGTGTAAGCCTTCACTATAGCGTCGCCCAAACATTAATCTTCCGGTGAACTCATCAACAATAATTACTTCGCTATTCTTTACAACGTAATCCCGGTCTTTTTTAAATAAGGTTTTTGCTTTCAGCGCTTCTTCAATATGATGAATAGTTTGAAAATCTTTTTCATACAAATTATCAACACCAAGCGCTCTTTCCACTTTACTTATCCCAATTTCGGTTAAAGCGGCAGTTTTGAGTTTCTCATCAATAACGTAATCAACCTCATTATTTAGAGTCTCAACAAGTTTTGAAAATGTATAATATTTTTCAGTGGGTTCTTGATCTGGGGCACTAATGATTAGTGGCGTTCTTGCCTCGTCAATAAGAATAGAATCAACCTCGTCAACAATCGCAAAATGCAAATTTCTCTGAACCACTTGAGTCAAATCCCAGACCATATTGTCTCGTAGATAATCAAAACCATATTCGTTATTGGTGCCATAAGTAATATCAGCTCCGTACGCTTCGCGTCTTGCAACTTCCCTTAAAAACTTACCAACACCGAGCCCTTCCTCTTCTGGAGTCAATTCTGATTTATTTTCAGTTTCTAGTGGGGGTTTATTTTCTGGACTAGGGTCAAAAAGATACGATTTTTCGTGATTGATCACACCAACCGAAAGTCCTAAAAAATGATAAATAGGACCCATCCATTCAGCGTCGCGCCGCGCAAGGTAATCGTTTACAGTTACAAGGTGAACACCATCACCGCTTAGAGCGTTAAGGTAAAGAGGGAGAGTAGCAACGAGGGTTTTTCCTTCACCGGTTTTCATTTCGGCGATTTTTCCTTGGTGCAAGACAATTCCACCACCAATTTGAACGTCAAAATGCCGTTGCCCAATCGTTCTTAAAGATACTTCTCTTACCGTAGCAAAAGCTTCTGGAAGGAGGGTATCTAATGATTCACCTTTTTCTAACCTTTTTTTAAACTCAATAGTTTTCTCTTTTAGTTTTTCACGAGGAAGCTTTTTTATATCCTTTTCAAAATCGTTAGTTTGATCTATTAAAGGTTGAATCTTGTCTAATTCGCGTTCGTTTGAGTCGATTAGTTTTCCTAGAAATTTAAACATAGCTTAATATTCTATCACGGTTGCGTAATAGCCACCACTAGTTTTTGAACCTGAATAATCTCCAATTATGGGGATTTTTGATAATGGGGGTTGACAAATACCTATCGTTATGTTTTTATAGCTTCCGTTACCCCAAACGCCAGTATTCTTCACATTATTAACCCCAATTCTATTTTGACAATAGGAAGGGTTTTAACGTATTCTTAATATGTGAAAATAGTCGTTATTATCCCCACGTACAACGAGAGAGAGAATATTGGTCCCTTAATTGATGCCCTTGAAGAAGAATTCGCTAAAATACCCCATGATTGCCATATCTTAGTAGTTGATGACAATTCTCCAGATAAAACCGCCCAAGTTGTAAAAGAAAAAATGGCCCAGTACGATGGAATTTATCTCCTTACTGGTGCCAAAGCGGGTTTAGGTGCCGCTTATATCAGGGGAATGAAGTTTGCCAACGATAAACTCAAGGCGGACGCGGTTATGGAGATGGATGCTGATTTTTCCCATAAACCTTCCGATGTCCCGAGATTAATTAAAGAACTGGACGAAGGTTACGATTTTGTTATTGGTTCGCGGCATATAAAGGGAGGCAGTATTCCCGCTGATTGGTCTTTGCTGCGTAAGCTAAACACAAAGGTAGCTAATTTGGTTGCCAGATATTTAGCCGGACTCTACCGGGTTAAAGATTGTACCGCTGGATTTCGAGCGATTAATACGGCTCTTTTGCGAAAAATTGATCTAGATAATATCCGTACGAAAGGCTACTCCTTCCAAATCGGGATTTTACACGAGGCCATAAATGCAGGGGCGGTGATAAAAGAAGTGCCAGTTGATTTTATTGATCGAAAGAAAGGAGAAACAAAACTAGGATTTAATGTAAAAGAGCGGGTTCTTTTTATTTGGGACAGTATCTTAATTCGGTTTGAAAAAAGTGAAACTTTCTTTAAATTTGCCACGGTTGGTGCCACTGGAGTAGCGGTAAATTTAGGTTCACTTTTTATCCTTTACGAAAACTTTGGGATAATAAAAGAAATAGCATCGCCAATTGCAATTGAATTTTCAATAATTACGAATTTCCTTTTTAATAATTCTTGGACCTTTAGTGAGCGAAAGGCAAGCTCACCTTTTTTAATAAAACTTATCAAGTTTAATATAGTTTCCTTGCTAGCTCTAATAGTTACTTACACTACTTTTTTGATTACAACTCGCGTCTTTGGTGTATACTATCTAGTTGCTCAAAGTTTAGGAATTGTTTTGGCAATGCTTTGGAATTATTTTGTTAATTCAATCTGGACCTGGAAAATAATAAAAGAAGGATAAAGCAAAATTATGAAAGGCGTGGTTTTAGCTGGCGGAAAAGGTACAAGGCTCTACCCCCTAACCTTCGCTACTAACAAACACTTACTTCCAGTTTACGACAAACCAATGATTTTTTACCCAATCGAAACTCTTATAAGAGCGGGAATACGCGATATTATGGTTGTTACTGGTGGTCCTCACGCTGGTCATTTTATTCACGTTTTAAAAAACGGGAAGGAATTGGGTATAAATCATCTTGAATTTACTTACCAGGAGAATGAAGGCGGTATTGCTCACGCCCTTTCGTTAGCGGCTGATTTTGCCGATGGGGGCTCAATTACAGTTATTTTGGGGGACAATACTACCGATGCCAATATTAAAAAAGAGGTTGACAATTTTAAAGAAGGGGCCCTTATTTTTCTGAAAGAAGTCCAAGAACCCTCTCGTTTTGGTGTTCCTGTTTTTGACAGAAAAGGTAAAATTACTTCTATCGAAGAGAAACCAAAAAACCCTAAATCGAATATGGCAGTTACCGGTCTTTATATTTATGACGCTAAAGTTTTTGACTTTATTAAAAGGATCGAACCTTCAGATCGTGGAGAGCTAGAAATTACTGATGTTAATAATTTATATCTAAAAACCGGCCAATTAAATCACACTGTTTTACCGGGTTTTTGGTCTGATTCTGGTACTTTCGAAAGTCTTTTTCGTTCTAACCTTTTTTGGGCAACAAAAAAAGGTAAAATTTCTCTATGAAGGTACTTATTACTGGAATCGCGGGTTTCGCCGGTAGTCACCTCGTCGATCTTCTTCTCACCTTTAAAAATCTAAAAATCTCGGGGACGGTTCTTGAAGAAAAAAATATCGAAAATATAGCCGCCCGCAAAGACAAATTAGTTTTGTTAGCTGGTGATTTACGTGACGCATATTTTGTGGGTGAGACTATCAAAAAAATTAAGCCAGACCTTATTTTTCACCTAGCCGGTATTTCTTCAGCGGCGGTCAGTTTACAAAAGCCAAAAGAGACTTTAGAGAGTAATATAAGCGCTAATTTTAATTTACTAGAAGCAATAAAAAATTACAGCAGGGAAAGTAAAGTCTTAATTGTTGGAAGCGCCGAAGAGTACGGTTTGGTGGCAGATAGGGATTTACCTATCGATGAAGAAACGCCGTTGCGTCCGGCTAACCTTTACGGCGTTTCCAAAATAGCCGTAGATTTTTTAGCCTTGCAGTATTTTTATTCTTATAAAATTAAAGTTGTTAGAATAAGACCTTTTAATCATATCGGTCCAAGACAGAAACCAGAGTTTGTGGTGGCTGATTTCGCCAACCAAATTGCTAAAATTATTTTAAATGAAACTTCTGCGTGGGTGCGCGTGGGTAATCTAGATGTAAAAAGAGATTTTACCGATGTTAGAGATATTGCCAGGGCGTACTGGCTAGCTTTAGAAAAAGGGCAATTCGGTGATGTTTATAATTTAGGTAGCGGCAAATCATATACAATTAGGACAATTCTACAAAAGTTAATAGATATTAGCGGTAGGAAGATAAAAATAAAACAGGACCCAGGAAAGTTACGTCCAGTTGATATTCCAAATCTATTGTGTGATAATACAAAATTTGTGAAACAAACTGGTTGGCAGCCTACAATTCGGATTGACCAAAGTTTGAAGGACACGCTAGAATATTTCAAGGTAAGCAAATGAAAAAAGCACTGATAACTGGTGTTACCGGGCAAGACGGTTCCTACTTAGCCGAATTTCTAATAAAAAAAGGGTATCAAGTTTTTGGTTTAACAAGACGCAACAGTACCCCAAATTATGAGCGTATCGCTCATATTATTGAAAAAATTACCCTTCTCCAAGGGGATTTACTCGATGAACATTCCCTCACTAATGCGATTAAAGAAAGCGATCCTGACGAAGTTTATAACCTAGCGGCCCAGTCGTTTGTTCCTACCTCTTGGAACCAGCCAGTTTTAACTGGAGAATTTACTGCTCTTGGAGTAACAAGAGTTTTAGAAGCAATAAAGTTAATAAAACCTACGGCCCGGTTTTACCAAGCTTCTAGTTCCGAGATGTTTGGCAAGGTTTTAGAAGCTCCCCAAAACGAAAAAACCCCCTTTTATCCAAGAAGTCCCTATGGAGTTGCCAAAGTTTACGGCCATTGGATTACGGTGAACTACCGGGAGTCTTATGGGCTATACGCTGTTAGTGGTATTTGCTTTAACCACGAATCACCGAGAAGAGGATTAGAATTTGTTACCAGAAAAATAAGTAACGGGGTTGCTAGAATTAAATTAGGATTACAAAAAGATTTACACCTAGGAAATCTAGAAGCAAAAAGAGATTGGGGGTACGCACTCGACTATGTTGAAGCAATGTGGTTAACCCTGCAACAAAAAAAGCCTCAAGATTTTGTAATTGCCACGGGGAAGAGCCATTCGGTAAGAGATTTCGTTGAGGTGGCCTTTGAACACGTGGGAATTAAGAATTGGAATAGGTATGTAGTAGGGGATAAAAAATTAATTAGATTGGCAGAGGTTGACTACTTAGTTGGTGACGCAACGAAAGCAAGAAGAATCTTAAATTGGAAGCCTAAGGTTAGTTTTAAAGAATTAGTTAAAATGATGGTAGATGCCGATTTGAAGTCTGAACAAAAAAATCTTAGACTTTAAAGTTAAATTTTTATTTTTTTAAGTAAAATGACACTTTCCTTTTTGATTACAATTTCCAGAAGTTCTTTAGGAAAAATTTATAATTAATGAAAAAGATGGGTCGCGATGAAAATTGATAAAGACGAAATTGAGGATTGTAAAAAAGTACCAACATTTGACCAAAACGGAGAGGAAAATGGTTTTTTAACCGAACTTTTTAAAAAGGGTAATAAAACTACTGCTTATCTTTCAGGAGTAAAAACTGGCGGTTTCAAAGGCTATCATCTTCACCGTATTCGAGCGGCTAATTATGTCTGCATCAAAGGTAAGATGAAAATAATTTTATACCTTAGAGACGGAGGCCGTTACGTACGAAAAGAATATATTTTAGACGCAAATAAGCCTCAAAGACTATTTATCCCACCCTTAGTACCAACTGGGCTACAAAATATTGCTTCCGAAGAATCCTGGCTTATTAATTATCCTTACCCTCCCTATGACCCGGCTCTTTTAGATGAACAAATTGAATATACGCAAGAAGAACTGGATAAAGGAGTAGTTAAGTGAAAATACTGGTTACTGGCGGGACGGGATTTATGGGTAGCGATTTTGTGCGAACCTTTGTTCGCAAATATCCAAAGAACCAAGTGGTAGTTTTAGATAAATTAACCTATGCTGGTAACCTTGAAAACTTAAAAGAAATAAAGGAAAGAAAAAATTTTGAGTTTATTAAAGGTGATATTGGCGACGCGAGTTTAGTTAATAAATTAATGGAAGGCGTGGAGGTAGTTTTTCATTTTGCCGCGGAAACTCACGTTGATCGCTCAATTTTAGATCCGCAAGTGTTTATCAAAACTAATGTTTTAGGTACCCAAACTTTACTTGACTCTGCCCTAAAAAATAGAATTAAGAGGTTTCATCACATTAGTACGGATGAAGTTTTTGGCTCCCTTCCTCTAAATTCTAAAAAAAAATTCACGGCTGAATCACCATACAAACCACGTAGCCCTTACGCTGCTTCCAAAGCGGCCGCTGATCATTTAGTGAGAGCTTATTTTGTAACTTTAGGGTTGCCAATTATAATTACAAATTCATCAAACAATTTTGGTCCATACCAATATCCGGAAAAATTTGTTTCGCTTTCAATCACCAATGCTCTTGAAAATAAAAAAATTCCAATTTATGGAGACGGTCAACATACCCGAGACTGGCTTTTTGTGGAAGATCACACGACTGCAGTTATGACTACCCTAGAAAAGGGTAAGATCGGAGAAACTTATTTAATTAGCGCTGATAACGAATATATGAATATTGATTTAGCGAAAAAGATTTTAGGAATTTTAAAAAGGAGTGAATCTTTAATTGAGTTTGTTAAAGACCGTCCTGGTCATGATCGACGTTACGCTTTGGATGGGAGCAAAATCAAAAAGCTTGGTTGGGAACCAAAAAACAGTTTCGATAAAGCTCTTAAAGCAACCATTAAATGGTATCAAAAAAACCCAAGTTGGTGGAAAAAACTTAACGCTAGAAATTTATGAAGGTTCTAATAACCGGAGCTTACGGACTGATTGGATCGAGAATCTTAGAACTAGCACCGAAAAATTGGGAGATAATTACCCTTTCAAACGAACTTAAAAAAGAAGAGTTTAAAAACGTTTTTCATGTAAATGCTGATATAAAAGACTTTGAAAAAATTGAAAAGGCTTTTTTCAAATATGAACCTAATTGGATTCTACATTTAGCGGCCTATACTAATGTCGATGGGGCCGAACGAGAAAAAAATTTAGCCTATGAGATTAATTGTCTTGGTACCAAAAATATTGCGGCTCTTTCAAAAAAAGTAGGAGCAAAACTAATTTTTTTGTCCACCGACCATGTTTTTGACGGCAGAAACGGTAATTTTAAAGAAGAAGACAAAACAAATCCAATAAATTATTATGGTTTTACAAAGCTAAAAGGAGAAGAAGAAGTCTTGAAAAATGCAGCGACTTACACTATTTTAAGGATTTCTTATCCCTACCGCGCTAAATTTGAACCAAAATCCGACTCCTTCCGTTTCATATTAAAATCCTTAACTACTGGTAAGAGTTTAAAATTAGTCTCTGATCAATTTATAACCCCAACATTTATTGATGATTTAGCTTTAATTATTTTTTCAGTTATTGAAAGGAATATTTTTGGTTTATATCATAGCGCCGGTAATGAGTGTTTAACCTTTTTTGATATGGGAAAACTTATTAGTAAAATTTTTGGATTAGACGAAAAATTGATAACCGAAACAAGGTTAGAGATGTTTCTAAAAGAATCTGGAAGAATCGCCAAACAACCCAAAAAAAGTTGTTTAGATTCAAGTAACCTTAGAGATAAGCATAATTTAGAAGTTAGAGGAATTAGCAGCGTTTTGCCAGAAATCAAAAGGGAGATAGTTTCATGAAAATATTAGTAACTGGTGGAGCCGGTTTCATTGGTTCTCACGTGACAAAGCAGTTATGCGACAGGGACTTTGAGGTTGTAGTCTATGATGATCTCAGTCGTGGTTTCAGAGGGCTTATAGATTCTCGATCCGACTTCATCAAGGGATCGGTTTTAGATAAAGAAAAATTAGTTGGATCTTTAGCTGGTGTGAACGTGGTGATTCACATGGCTGCTCTTATTGTTGTACCAGAGAGTGTAGAAAAGCCGGACCTCTATTGGCACAACAATGTCGAAGGTACTAAGCAACTACTTGAAGCAATGAGAGAGGCGGCCGTAGAAAAAATAATTTTTTCATCTTCAGCAACAGTTTACGGAAACCCAGACAAACTACCTTTAACCGAAAACTCGCCCCTAAAAACCCCATCTTCACCTTATGGTCAGACTAAGTTAGAAATGGAGAAATTAATTGAGTTGGAACATAGAAAGGGATGGTTAAACGCAGTTATTTTAAGATACTTTAATCCATATGGTCCAAACGAACTCCATATTCCCGAGACTCACGCTATTCCTAATTTTATTAAAGCGTCTCTTAAAAAAAATCCAACACCACTCTATTGGAAGGGCGAGCAAGTAAGGGATTTCATCTACGTTGAAGACTTAGCAGCGGCTCATATCGATACCTTAGAGCAAAAGGGTTTAAAAATTTACAACGTTGGGACTGGTCAAGGTACAAAAGTAAAAGATTTACTTACAGATATTTCAGACATAATTGGGGTCAAGACCCGAATCAAAGACTTAGGGGAGCGTTTTGGCGATGTTAGAGAACTTTGGGCCGATTCTTCGAAGATAAAAAGGGAAATTGGTTGGAAACCAAGAGTTAATTTGGTGGAGGGGTTAAAGAAAACAATTGATTTTTATAAATCATACGGAAGTTGATTTGATAATCTAATTGTTTTATACTTGCCGCCAATTCTTAATAAAATGGTAAAAAAGAAAAAAACAACTTCAAAAGTCGTCGTTATCGGTGGTGGGACAGGCTCCTATACTGTTTTAGTAGGATTAAAAAACTTACCCTTAAGCTTAACTTCAATTGTAACCATGATGGATTCTGGTGGTTCTTCGGGGAGGTTAAGGGACGAATTAGGTACCTTACCGCCAGGAGATATTCGCCAATCGATTATCGCTTTAAGCACTGATATAAACACAAATTTAGTACTCCGCAAACTTTTTGATTACCGTTTTACCAACGGAAGCGGTCTAGAGGGTCATAATTTTGGCAATCTTTTTGTGAGCGCTCTTACCAAAACGACCGGCAGTATGGATAAAGCAGTTGATGCTATTTCTAAAGTTTTTAATGTTGAAGGAACAGTTTTGCCAGTAACGTTAGATGATGTCCATCTAGTAGCCGCTTATAGTGATGGTGAGATAATAAGAGGGGAACACAATATTGACGATCCTAAATTTAAAAAAATAAAAAAAATAAAAAAAGTTTGGCTCGAACCTAAAGCCTCTGCTTTTCCCGGCGCCCTTAGTGCAATCGCCCAAGCTGATTTAATTATCTTAGGTCCAGGTGATTTATTTACCTCTCTTATCGCTAACCTTTGTGTGGAAGGAATTGCTAACGCAATAAGAGCCTCAAAAGCAAAGAAAGCTTATATTGTTAATTTGATGACAAAATTTGGCCAAACCGATAATTTTGGGGCCCGCGAACACGTTGAGAAAATCGAAAAGTACTTGGGTGAGAAATTGGACTTTATTCTTATAAATAATGAAAAACTACCAACTGATATTTTAAAAAGATATAAATTGGAGAGGGGTTATCCAGTTATTGATAATCTAGACAAAAATCATTATGTAATCGTAAGAGTCGATCTTTTGGGAACAAGTCCAGTTAAAAAAATTGATGGTGATACCCTAAAACGTAGTCTTATAAGACATAGCCCGACAAAACTAGCTAATGCTTTGTTTAGGCTATTAAAATAGTTTTAAAATGTGCGGAATTTTCGGTTTTGCTGGTATTGAAAAAAAAGCGCCTCGAATAATCATCGATGGTTTAAAAGATTTAGAGTATCGAGGTTACGATAGTTGGGGAGTGGCCGTTACGAACGGATCAAAAAACCAAAACTTTTTAAAAGTTGAGAAACATGTCGGAAAAATTGGGGAAGGCAAGAACAGTTTACCAAGTAGCAATTGCGGAATAGGTCATACCCGTTGGGCAACTCATGGCGGGGTAACAACCGCTAACGCCCATCCCCATCTTTCTTGTCAAGGCGATCTCGCTTTAATTCACAATGGCATCGTTGAAAATTATTTAGTTCTTCGTTCAAAACTTAAAAAGCATAAGCTTTTGTCGGATACAGATACGGAAATAATCGTTCATTTAATCGAAGAAGAAAAAAACAAGGGAGTAGATTTACTTACCGCTACAAAGAAAGCTTTCAAGAAGCTTCAAGGTTTAAATGCTATTGCCCTCCTTTCAAGTGATGGTCAAATTATCACCGTAAAAAACGGCACACCTCTAGTTTTGGGAATTGGCAAAAACGAAAATTTCTTAGCTTCTGACCCGAGCGCCTTATTACCTCACACTAAGAAAGTAATCTTCTTAGAAGATAATAATATCGCTTCTCTCACTTCGAAGGGATGGCAAATTTTTGATCTAAACGGTAAAGAATTAAAGCCAAAAATCAGAAGATTAGATTGGAAGGTAGAGTCAGCTAAATTAGAAGGCTTTTCCCATTTTATGATTAAAGAGATTCATGAGCAGCCAAAAGTTATTCGTAATATCGCTAAAAACTATTCAAAACAAATTAATGAACTCTCAAAAATCATTAAAAAAGCAAGAGGAACTTTTTTTATTGGCTGCGGTAGCGCTTCTTACGCCGCTTTAGCCGGACAATATCTTTTTTCTAAAATTGCCGATTCCCACGTAAATTTTTCAATTGGCAGTGAATTTAATTACTTAGAGCACTATTTGAATAAAAACAGCCTTATCATTGCTTTATCTCAAAGTGGAGAGACAATTGATGTCGTTGAACCAATAGCGGCAGTTAAAAAGAGAGGAGTAAAAGTGGTTGCCTTGACTAATGTTTTAGGGTCAACCCTTTATCGTTTAGCTGATTATAAAATTCCTTTGGGCGCCGGACCAGAAAAGGCGGTATGCGCGACAAAAAGCTTTATTGCTATGGTTTCGATACTGATTTTTCTAGCTTATCAGATGAATAATGAAGGAAACAGCGCTAAAGAAATTCTTATTAAAGCGGCTGGTAATATTGAAGAGATGTTGAAAGATAAGTATCTGGAAAAAATAAGAAAATTGGCTAATAAAATTTATCACAAGGAACACGTTTATATTATTGGTCGGGGTCTCTCTTATGCAGCGGCATTAGAGGCGACTTTAAAACTTAAAGAGGTTTCTTATATTCATAGTGAAGGATTTGCCGGTGGAGAACTTAAACACGGGGTGATTGCCTTAATCGAAAAGGGAACGCCGACAATAGTGTTTGTGCCAAATGACGAAACTAAGGAGGCGATTCTTTCAAATGCGATCGAAATTAAATCTAGAGGGGGATATATTATTGGTGTTGGACCCTCTAATAACGAAGTATTCGACTATTACCTTTCCACATTTGATTGTCGAGAAGCTTCAATTATTGTAAACACTGTTCCGGTCCAACTTCTAGCCTACTATATAGCCTTAAAAAAGAATTTGGATCCAGATATGCCTCGAAATCTCGCAAAATCAGTCACTGTTAGATAGAATTCATTTTTTCCCTTTTGTATGGTAAAATTATGCACACATAAATTATGAAAATAGCAATTATTGGCGCCGGCTACGTTGGTCTCGTAACCGCTGGTATTTTTTCGGATTTTGGTCATAAAGTCTACTGTATTGATATTGACAAAGAAAAAATCGAAAATTTAAAAGCGACGAGACTCCCCTTCTTTGAACCCGGATTAGACGATTTGTTAAAAAGAAATTTGGAAAGAGAGCGACTTTTTTTTACCACTAGTTACGAATTGGCAATTCCTTCAAGCAAAGTTATATTTATTTGCGTTGGAACACCACCACTGAGAGACGGCGAGGTAGATTTAACCCAATTATACTCGGCTGTAGAAGAAACAGCAAAACACCTAAAAGGCTATTCTCTAATAGCCATAAAAAGTACTGTACCGATTGGGGTTGAAGAGGATATTGAAAAAATAATCAAAAAATTCTCAAAATCGAAGGTTGAATTAGCTTCTTGTCCAGAATTTTTAAGAGAAGGTAGTGCGATTGCTGATAGTCGTCGTCCCGATAGAATTGTAATCGGCACAAAAAGCAAAAAAGCCGCCGATATCTTACTTGATTTACACAAACACATAAGTGGTGAGAGGATAATTTGCGATTTGCGAAGTGCTCAATTGATAAAATACGTAGCTAATTCTTTTTTGGCAACCAAGGTTTCTTTTGCTAACTCCGTTGCGAATTTGAGCGAAAAGGTTGGTGCTGATAGTGATACTGTACTTTGGGGTGCTGGTCTTGATCGTAGAGTTGGCCATACGTATCTTTCACCAGGAGTTGGTTACGGCGGCAGTTGTCTACCAAAAGATGTTTTAGCTTTTGTTGATATGGCAAAAAAATACGGCTTTGATTTTAAGCTTTTGCGGGCAGTTGATGAAATTAACGAAGGTCAAATAGATAATTTTGTAGAAAAAATAAAAAAAGCTTTAAATAATCAAGTAAAGGGAAAAATAATCACGATTCTAGGACTATCATTTAAACCGAATACTGATGATATGAGAGAAGCACCTTCAGTTAAGATTATTAATAGGCTTATCTCGCAAGGTGCAAAAATTAAAGCTTATGATCCGGTAGCAACCAGAAATGCCAAAAACTATTTAAAGGATGTAATTTTTACTTCTAATGCTTACGAAGCAGCGGTTGGTTCAAGCGCACTTTGTATTGTTACCGAATGGAATGAATTTAAAGAACTAGATTTGTTAAAAATATCTAAAATAATGAAAAAACCGATTATTCTGGACGGCCGAAATATTTACAACCCCAAAAAAATAAAAGAAGCGGGGTTTATTTATATGGGGATGGGGAGAAGAAATGCAGATATTAGTTAGTGGCGGAGCCGGTTTTATCGGTTCTCATCTCTGCGAAAAACTTTTAAAAGGGCACAACAGAGTTATTTGTGTTGATAATTTAATTACTGGTTCGCAGTCTAATGTAAAGGAGTTAAAAAAAAATAAAGAATTTAATTTTTTAAAGGTAGATATAATCAGACCCTTTTCTTTAGATGATTTTGGTAGGATTGATCAAATTTATCATCTCGCTTCTCCTGCCGACCCTTCCCATTATTTGAAGTACCCGATTGAAACCCTTCTTGCAAACAGTTTAGGGACTTACAACTTATTAAAACTCGCATTAAAAAACCACGCCAAATTTTTGTACGCTTCTTCAAGTGAAGTCTACGGTGATCCAAAAGAACACCCCCAGAAAGAAAGTTACTTCGGGAACGTGAATCCTGTTGGGGTACGGTCTTGCTACGATGAAGGTAAAAGATTTGGGGAAGCCCTAGTAACAGCCTATTACAAAAAATATAAATTTGACGTGCGGATTATTAGAATTTTTAACACCTACGGTCCAAAAATGCATCTTGAAGAGGGGAGAATGGTACCTAATTTTATTATGAGAGCTTTAAAGAATAAGCCACTCCCAATTTACGGGGATGGAAAAAATACCAGAAGTTTATGCTACATCTCCGATCTAGTAGAAGGATTAGTTTTGGCGATGAATAAAAAGGGAACAGCCGGAGAGGTTTTTAATTTAGGAAATCCTGACGAGTATAGTGTTGAGCAATTTGCCAAAATTGTTATTGAATCTTTGGGTTCGAATTCAAAAATAGAATTTGAGAATGAGTGGGAAGATGACCCTAAAAGAAGAAAACCAGATATTTCTAAAGCAAAAGCCGTTCTAGAATGGCAACCGAAAGTTCCTCTAAATATTGGCTTGCAAAAAACAATAGAATATTTCCGAGAATTTACTTAAATGATTTGGCGATTTAAGCCGTTAGATATTTTTTTCGTTTTTTTAATCTCCGTTTTACCATTAATAATTTTTTTGCCCAGTTTTTTCAAAGGTATAGTTGCCGGTGGAGACATTGGGCTTTATTGGTTTTATGGCTCCTTAATTAAAGAGTCGGTTTTAAAATTTGGACAACTGCCTCTTTGGAACCCTTATTACACTAGCGGTGCACCTTTGGACGGTAATAGTGTAACTACCTTTTTTTATCCACCTACTTGGCTTTTTTTATTTTTTAATGAGGTAGCAACAATTAATGTTTTGATCGTTGGGCATTTAATTTTACTAGGCGAGAGTGCGTATTTTTTTGCAAGGAGCACGCTTAATCTCTCAGCAACATCATCTTTTCTGGTCTCTTTAGGTATTATGTTAACCCCAAAAGTTTTCAATCATATTTATGGGGGTCATTACGCCTTTGTTTTTGCCTTCGCTTGGGTACCAATTGTTTTCTTTTTAATATTTCGAATAGTTAAAAGCGCCAAAATAATAAAAGACGCTCTTCTTTTAGGATTAGTGTTTTCCCTAATGTATTTTTCAATGATTCAGGTGGCTTTCTATACTTTTTTTATTTTTCTCCTGTATCTGCTTTACGAATTATTCTTATTCCATTTTGAGCAAAATTTTCAAATTAAACGGACAATCAAAGAAGCAACTAGACTTGCAAAGGTATTTTTAAGCACTTTATTTTTTTTCGTAGGCTTTAGTGCAATTAGTCTGCTACCAACCCTTTTTTACGCCCAAAATTCTGTTCGTAAGGGGCTAACATTATTCGAATCAGCTATTCCCGCAATTTATCCAGATACTTTTCTAAAACTCTTTTATATAAAACCAGACGCTTTTGAACCTTTTGAGGTGGTAATTTATGTTGGTATCTTGACTTTAATTTTCGCTGTTATCGGAATTTTTAAAGGTAGAGACAAGCGAATTTTGTTTCTTCTATTACTAGCTACCTTTGCGGCTTTTTTTTCACTAGGAGCAAATGGGTCGCTCTACCGGGTTTTTTATTACTTGGTTCCTGGATTTAGTTGGTTTCGGGGGCCAATAAGAATCTGGTTCTTTTTTGCTTTTTCGGCAAGTATCTTAGCTGGTTTTGGTGTTGATTGGTTATTAAATTTGAAAGTGGTAAAGAAAATTGCTTGGGTTAAATTTACTTTTGCCTCATTACTTATTTTTTTATTTTTCGGGCATCTTTGGCTTTATGATAAGGATTATAGTAAACCGCATCAACTTAACGAAATAACTCGGTTCAGCCCCATTCTCGAAAATTTACCAGAGCAAAACAACTTATTTAGAATCTATTCAGTAGATCGTTCTACCTCATATATTGAAGCTAAAAATAAAAATTTACATTACGCTGATGGTGGAGACGTAGCACCACTAAAGAATTATTCAGATTTTATAAACGCTTCCCTAAATTATCACTATGAAGGCTATTCCTTATCAGTACCGCCAAATCAAGTTATCTACCCAGAAAGTAGGTACTATCAAAAACCAAACCCAGACCCCAACCTTTTAGGTATGTTAAACGTAAAATATATAATTTCTCCTGAAAATCTTGAAAATCTCGATTTAGAATTTAAAAAAGAAATTGGAAGATACCGACTTTACGAAAATAAAAGATTCCTTCCAAGAGCGTTTGTTGTCGGTAATTTAAAATCGGTAAGTAAGTTAGATCCATACACCTTAAGAGGATTTGACCTAAGATCCCAAGCAATTGTTGAAGGGCAATTAAATAGTAAAGAGATCAAGAATGACTTTTATAAGGAAGCAGAGATTACTTTTTATTCACCAAACGAAGTTAAAATAAAAGTCAATTTGGATAAAGAAGGGTTATTGGTTTTGGCTGATACCTATTATCCAGGTTGGAAAGCATTCGATAACGGTTCTTTAGTAAAAATTTATAAAACTAACGCTGTTGTTCGGGGTGTTATTTTAAGTAGGGGCGATCATAATTTGAGATTTATCTACGATCCCCCTCTGTTTAAGTTGGGCTTAGTGATAAGTGGCGCTACGCTCATTATTACTTTGTTTATTCTTAAGAAAAGGGTTTAAAATGGAAGAGATGTATTTTTCAGTAGTTGTACCAACGTATAATGAAGAAAAAAGAATTGAAAATACTTTAAGAGAAATATATAAATATTTTGCCAAGAGGGGAAAAAATTTTGAGGTAATAGTGATTGATGATGGAAGTAGCGATGATACAGTTAGACTCTTGCAGGATTTAAAAAAGAAGTTTAAGAATTTAAAAATTTTGAAACAGGGAAAAAATTATGGTAAGGGTTGGGCGGTAAAAAGAGGTGTATTGGCTGCAAAGGGAAAGTATATTCTTACTAAAGATGCCGATCTTTCAACACCAATGACCGAAACCGATAAGCTTCTAAAAGAATTAGAAACTGGTGCTGACTTAGCAATATCCTGTCGAATTCATCCCGACGGTACTGATATGAGGTTCAGCCAACCCCTAATTCGAAGAATAGTTGGCAAAATATTTTCAAAGCTAGTAAATATTTTCGTTATAAATGGAATTAAAGATACTCAAGCCGGTACTAAAATGTATAAGGCGAACGCTGCTAAAAAACTGTTCCGAAAGCAAAAAATCAAAAGAATCGCCTTTGATGTTGAAATTTTATATTTGGCGAAAAGAGCGGGTATGGGAATTGCTCAAATCCCGGTTATGTGGTCAACTGACGGAAAGTCCAGGCTACGATTTTTTAAAGAATTAAGAGTTTTGTGGGATATTTTTACCATTAAGCTTAATCACAAATGAGAATTAGAAAAATTTTTGAATCAGAAAACTTCTTTATCGCTTTAATTTTATTAATAAATTTGATCAAGTTATGGAGAATAGATGACGGTTTTGTTCTGGGAGAACCAGATGAAAGAAATTATGTAGATGTTGTTCGTAATTTACGTAGTTCTCCTTACCCGCAGTTTGACGGTACGCCTTTTTTACACTCTTTACCTTTATTCCATTATTTAGCTCTGCCTCTAAGTTTCATCTTTCCAGTCCAATACTTAGCGGTGAGATTGGTTTCTTGGTTAGCAAGTCTGCTGTTAGCCTTAGTAATTTACTGGTACTTAAAAGAAAAATTCTCTACTATTACTGGTTTAGCCGGTGCTCTAGTTTTTAGCGTGTTACCGTTGTCGGTTTTCTATACAAGACTCGGCTTGCTCGAGAGTTTGCTCTCTTTTTTTGTGATTGCTTTTATTTTTAGTTTGGATAAGGCCGTAAATAGTAAAAGTGAAAAATGGGCGGCGATTAGTGGAGTTTTTTTAGCAGCCGCAGTTTTGACAAAATACACGGCCCTGCCTTTTATTGCTCTACCAGTAATTATTTTTGCTTTTATTGCTCTTAGGCAGCTACAAAACAAAGGAATACGATTTCTTCTCAAGCTTAAAGAGTGGTATAGATTAGCTAAAATTCAGGCAGTTACACTTCTAACAAGTTTTTTGGTTGTTTTTCCACCAATAATTTTTATTTACTCACACGACCCTTTAGAATTTAGAACCCAACTGCGATATATATTATCTTTTGGTCAGGAAAGGACTAATTTCGCTGCCCTTAAATTTCTCCTGCCAAATCTTTCTGAATATTTAAGTTGGCCAATATTAATTTTATTTATTTTAGGCTTAGCTTATTTATTTTTTAGTTTAAGAATAAAAAAAATTTGGATTTTTTTTGTTGGTTTTTTATTAATCGCTTTTTTTGTTTTAAGAGCCAATCTAATTGGTCCGCGCTATTTTATGATACTGACTCCTTTTGTTTCAGTGTTTGCCGGTATCTGTTTGGGTAAGATTCTTGAGACGGTGGGGTCTAAAGTTTGGTGGTTAGCACCATTAGTTCTTGTCTCAATAGCTGGTTTAATATCTCCTTCCTCTTGGTTAGCTCTTCAATCAACCCGTCACGATATAATTGAGCAGGTAGGAGCTTTTATAAGAGAGCAGCGTAAAGACGAATGGGTTTTTAGCAATTATTGGGCAAGTGCCTTTGTAGACCCGATTGGTACTTATAAAATAACTTGGCTTAGTGGTGGACTGGCAGATAGTACTAGTTACAGTGGAAAAAAAGAAAGTTTGTATGAGAAGATTGACGAGCCATCGTTAAATAAAATTATGAAAGAAGGAGGCTTTGTAATCTTAGAAGAAAACTACTCACTAGATTTAATTAATAGTTCGGCTCGGGAAAGTGCCCTCTCACCCATAAAAGGTTTATACCAGCCAATTAAAATTTTTGAAGATCGGCAGCCTAATTACCCTTTTCCTAAAAAAATTCCTAACAAAATATCAGTTTATAAAATACCGTCCCAAGGAGAAGAATAAAGATGATTAGGGTTATTTCGGTTTTTGGAACGAGACCGGAGGCAATAAAGATGGCGCCGGTGATTTTGGAATTAAGAAAATCCCCCCAGGTAAAATCAATTGTAGCGGTTACTGGTCAGCATCGCCA
The DNA here is from genome assembly GCA_964643435.1 of uncultured Gammaproteobacteria bacterium. Taxonomy (GTDB): domain Bacteria; phylum Patescibacteriota; class Microgenomatia; order Woykebacterales; family RBG-16-39-9b; genus CAZXPY01. Next base: position 100,999 of record CAZXPY010000001.1, read on the forward strand.
GATGCTAGATTGGCCACTTCGGACATTTGAAATCACCCCTAATTATGATCTCAATATTATGAAGGAAAATCAAAGTCTCAGCGAAATTTTAATTAATGAATTTGAAGGTATTGAGAGAATTTTAAAAAAAGAAAGACCAGATCTTGTGCTTGTTCAAGGTGATACTACAACAACGCTTGCAGCCTCATTGGCCGCTTATTATACAAGAATCAAATTAGCTCATGTAGAGGCGGGTCTGCGGTCCTTCGACAAAGACAACCCTTATCCAGAAGAGGTAAATAGAAGCTTAGTTGATTTGATGGCCGATTTTTGTTTTGCGCCGAGTATTGGATCAGAAAAGAACTTACTAAGAATAGGTATTGAAGAAAAAAGGATTTTCGTTACCGGCAATACTGGTATAGATGCCTTGCATTTTGTTCTAGACAAAAAATTTGAAATAAAAAACGAAATCCTTAAAAAGATTAGTCTAAACGAAAAAATAATCTTACTTACTATCCATCGTCGCGAAAGTTATTTAGGGCCACAGATGAGAAATATCTTTGATGCTATCAGTAAAATTTCAAAGCAGTTTCCCAATATAAGGATTATTTACCCAGTACACCCCAACCCGAACGTCCAAAGTTTGGCTAGAGAAATCCTAGGAAAAGCCTCTAAAGTCACTTTGCTTGACAACCTCTCTTACGAAGATTTTGTTTATCTTTTTAAAAATTGCTACTTTGTGATGACGGATTCTGGTGGTATTCAAGAAGAGGCACCGTCTTTAAACAAACCAGTGTTGGTAATTAGAAATAAAACGGAAAGACCGGAAGTAATCGAGATTGGGGCGGCAAAATTGGTTGGTACTGATTTAAATAATATTTTTAAATCCGCCACAACCCTTTTAAATAGTTCCGCGGAGTATCAAAAAATGATTAATAAAAAAAATCCTTATGGAGACGGAAGGGCAGCTAAAAAAATTGTCAAGATTCTTTTGGATAAATTATGAAAAAAAGTATAGCCGTTATTATCCCCTTCTATAATGAGGAAAAAAACATCCCCCCACTTTTCGAAAAAATAACCGATATAAGAAACAAATTTGAGATTAACTTAGAGGTCATCGCTATAAATGATGGTAGTAGCGATAATACTTTAAAGTCCCTGCAGAAACTATCGCAAAAATATGGATTTTTGCATGTTTTAAACTTAACCCCTAATCAAGGTATGGCCCAAGCTTTAAAACTTGGTATAAAGGAAGCTCTAAGGAGAGAATTTGATTATCTAGTTTTAATGGAAGGAGATTTATCTAACGACCCAAAACATATCCCTGATTTTGTTAGCAAAATTGGAGAAGGTTATGATCTTGTTTTGGGTAGCCGCTTTGTTAAAGGAGGGGGAATGGAAGGTATCGCTTTTACAAGAGTAGCCATAAGTGCCCTAGGAAATTTTTTTGGCAGGTTTATCTTAGGTATTAAAATTAGCGATTTTACTTGTGGTTTTAGAGCAGGCAAGAGAGAAGTTTTTGAAAAAATAAATTTAGAGGAAAAGACTTTTGGAATCCAGTTGGAAACTGTGGTGAAGGCAGCGGCTGCTGGTTTTAAAATAGGTGAAATACCGATAATACTGCGCCGCCGGCTTCACGGAACTTCAAGTATGATTTATAATTTGAATTTAATTGGTTCTTATATATCACTTTTTAAGAAATCTCGATTGTGGCTAAAGAGAAAAAAATGATACCCCTTAAGTTAATTCTAAATAAGCTGTTCAAAACAAAAGTTGGTCAGGGAAGTATAATACTTTTTTTAGCCTCTTTTCTAAGCGGTTTTTTTAATTATTTATTTAACCCGCTTATGGGTAGGTTTCTAGGCCCCGATCTTTATGGGGAACTTGCCAGTTTACTTTCATTGCTAAATTTAACAAGTGTAGTCACGCTTGCTTTAGGTACTGTTGTAGTGAAATTTACAGCCGATTTTAAAGCAAAAGGCGAAAATACTAAAATCAACGAGCTTCTTTTAGGTCTAACAAAAAAAATTTTCTATTTAAGTGGATTATTTTTTGTTCTTCTCGCTTTTGCAAGCAATCAAATTGCCAACTTTTTAAAACTGAATCAAAGTTTACCAGTAATAATTTTGGCAGCCCTAATTGCAATTAGCTTCTTTCTAACAATTAATAATGGAATTTTGCAAGGTCTTCTAAACTTTACTTTTTATTCAATAAGTCTTTTATCCCAATCTTTATCAAGATTAATATTTGGATTGGTGATAGTTACGCTCGGTTTTAAACTAAATGGAGTGATGTTTGCTATTCTTTTTGGTTTGGGGTTAACCTATATTTTAACTTTTTATCCTCTTAAACAGTACTTAAGAAAAGTTCCTAAAAAAATTGAATTTCCTTGGACAGGGCTTTTTTCATATTCTTTAACCACCTTTATTTCAATTTTAGGATTGGCATTAATTATGACTACTGATTTAGTCTTGGTGAAACATTTTTTTTCAAGCTATGAGGCCGGACTTTATTCAGCTGCTTCTTTAACTGCCAAAATAATTTTGTTTCTAGTAACGCCGGTTATTTTGGTTATGTTTCCTTTAATTTCAGAACGTGCAAGCAGCAATAAAGGGTATATTCATTTACTATATTACACTTTTGGATTTGCTTTATTTGCGGGAGTGTTGTTAACAATCACTTATTTCCTTTTTTCTAAATTTATTTTAGGGATTCTTTTCGGGCAAAAATATTTAGAAGTTGCTAATATCTTAGGTCTATTCGCCTTGTTTATCTTTCTTTACACCCTCTCAACGGTTTTAGTTTATTTTTACCTTTCGATTCAAAAAATAAAGGTAGCGGCTATTCCTTTTTTAATTAGTCTTTTACAAATTATATTAATTTGGTTTTATCATAGTTCTTTACTGGTAGTTCTCCAAATAAACTTACTTGTAAGCGCTTTACTACTGTTCCTCTTAATGGTATATTACGCGAAGCTAAAATTTAACTATGGAAGAAACTAGAATTCAAAAACTTTCGGTTATAGTACCGGCGTTTAAACAAGCAGATTCAGTAACGGCTGATATAAAAAATATAATAAACACTCTTAAACAGATTCGTTATTCTTGGGAGCTAATAGTAGTGGTAGATGGTAAAGAAGATGAGACATACAATCGGGCGAAAAAATTGGAGAGTGAACAAATTAGAGTTTACGGTTTTGAAAAAAATAGAGGAAAGGGTTACGCAGTTCGTTACGGTATGGCAAGGAGTAGTGGCGATATAATTGCTTTTTTAGATTCGGGTATGGAAATTAATCCAAACGGTATTAGTATGTTGCTTGAACATCTGGAATGGTATAGGGCCGATGTGGTAGTGGGTTCCAAACGTCACCCTGCTTCTAAGGTTAATTATCCCTTTTTTCGGAGAATTTTAAGTTTAGGCTACCAAATTTTAGTCTTTTTACTTTTTGGTTTAAGAATAAGAGACACCCAAGTCGGTTTGAAAGTTTTTCGACGAGGGGTCTTGGAAGACGTTCTGCCCAGACTTTTAGTTAAAAGATATGCATTTGATGTGGAGATGTTAGCCGTTGCCCATTATTTGGGGTATAAGCGAATCTTTGAGGCTCCGGTTGAACTTGAATATAATTTTTCCCTAGCAGCAGCAGCAAAATGGAGTAACATTTTAAATATGTTGGTCGATACTTTTGCAATTTTCTATCGCTTAAAAATTCTTAACTACTACAGTGATAAAAATAAAAGAAAATGGCGCTACGACCCAGAACTCGAATTTAAAGTCAATGTTGGATAGCTTATAGTTGCAAAAAACTGATATTTATGATATACTTCTACCCCAATTCGCCAAAAGGAGGAGGATAGATGGATCAGACTCAAGAAAAACTTCTTGATGATTTAGAACGTTACGAAGAAAGGACTTGGCCAGAGGGTACCCGGGCAAGTCGGGAGAACTTTGCTGCTAGGCTAAGAACTTTTTCCGAAGGCTTTTTGATTGAAAAAACTGGCGGTGAAATTGCTGGTGTCTGTACAGCTGAGATCATAAACTATGACCCAGATAAGCCCCCTCTTTCTTGGGAGGAGGTTACCGATAATGGGTCTATCAATACCCATGACCCTTCTGGCAACGCTCTTTACATCGTTTCTATTGGTGTAGACCCTAAGTACCAGGGTAAGGGTGTTGGATCTTCACTACTTAATAGGCAAAAGGAATTAGCGCGTTCTTTGGGTTTGCAATACGTAGTTTTAGGTAGCCGTGTGCCTTTTTACCACCAGCACAAAGAAGTACCGGTTGAAGATTACGTTGAAACTGACCCTGAAATTCGATTTTATCGAAAAAATTCCTTCGAAATGGTGAAAATTGTGCCAAACTATATGGAGTATGATAAGGAAAGTCTAAACTACGGGGTGGTTATGCACTGCAAAGTTTCATAATCGCCCCTTCTTATTTTATAATGATTAAAATGAAACTAAATATACCAGATAAGAAGACAAGAGAAACAATAAATAAGAACCATCTTAAAAACAACGTAACAATAGTTGATCCTTTGACAAGCTATATTTCCGCCGAAGTTAAAATTAAAGCTGGTACAACAATTTACCCTAATACGTTTATCTTAGGGAAAAGTGAAATTGGCCAAAATTGCGATATTGGCCCAAATAGTTTAATTACCGATTCAAAAATAGGATTGGGTTCTAAAATAATTTATTCAGTAATAGAAGAATCGGAGGTTTCTTTTGGTGTTTCTGTTGGACCATTTTCGCATTTGCGACCAAAAACTTTTGTTGAAAGTAAAGTTCGAATCGGTAATTTTGCAGAAATTAAAAATTCTAAGATTGGAGAGGGTTCAGAAATTGGTCACCACTGTTATATTGGAGATACAACTTTAGGTAGAGGAGTAAATATTGGTGCAGGAACAATTACGGCCAATTTTGATGGGGTGAAAAAATACGAAACTAAAATAGCCGATAAAGTTTTTCTTGGATCCAACACTGTTCTGGTTGCGCCAGTTAATATTGGTGAAGAGGCAAAAACCGGAGCAGGCGCAGTCGTAATAAACGATCTTCCTCCTAACAGCCTTTCTGTTGGAGTACCAGCAAAAGTTATAAAAATAAAGGGTAAGCGGGTTAAAACAAGTGAAAATCTTGATCTTTAATTGGCGGGATATTAAAAACCCCAAATCTGGAGGCGCCGAACTCGTCACCCACGAAATTTCTAAGAGATGGGTAAACCGCGGGCACGAAGTTACTCTTTTTACATCTTCTTTCCCTCTCTCAAAAAAAGAAGAAATTATTGACAAAGTAAAAATTATCCGTAGCGGCCAGCAATGGAGCGTCCATTGGAAAGCCTATCTTCATTATAAAAAATATTTTAAGGGAAAGTTTGACATCGTAATTGACGAGATAAATACAATTCCCTTTTTTACTCCTCTTTACGTTAAAGAGAAAAAAATAGCCTATTTTAATCAACTTGCCCGGGAAATTTGGTTTTATGAAAGTTTTTTCCCTGTTTTTCTGTTAGGTTATCTACTAGAACCTCTTTATTTAAGATTTTACCGGAATATTCCGACAATGGTAATATCCGCTTCTACGAAAAGGGACTTAGTGTCAATGGGTTTTAAAAATGTGGAAGTTTTTCCTATGGCAGTTGACTTTGAAAAAACCCAGAAATTCTTAGAGGAAAAGGAAAAAAATTTAACAATTATTTATGTTGGGAGGTTAGTTTCTTCCAAAAAAGTGGTTGATATAATTGGGGCTTTTCGGATAATTGCCAAAAAGGCAAAAGATTCTAAACTTTGGATTGTTGGTTCAGGAAATAAGAAATATGAAGAAAAGCTAAAAAAATTAGTTGAAAAGTACTCTTTAAAAGATTCAGTGAGGTTTTTTGGCTACGTAACCCAAGAGGAAAAATATAAGTTAATGAGTAAAGCTACAGTTATTGCAGTTACATCCATAAGAGAAGGTTGGGGGTTAATTGTCACTGAAGCAAATTCACTTATGACCCCGGCGGTTGTTTATAACAGCCCAGGCTTACGCGACGCTGTTATACATAACGAAACTGGTTTAATCTGCGAAGATAACAACCCGGACGATTTAGCTAAGAATATTCTTAGTCTTTTGAATAGAGATATTTATAGTCGGTTACAAAAAAATGCCTATACTGACAGTAAAAATAAAACTTGGGAAAAAACTGCCAAAACTTCTTTACAAATATTAAAAAAAATTTATTATGGATAAGTTTTTAGTTTCCTGTATTGTAAACACGAGAAATGAAGAAAAATTGATTCAGAACTGTTTAGATTCTATTAAGGACCAAACTTACGAAGGTACCGAAATAATTGTTGTTGATAATAATTCAACCGATAATACAAAACAAATCTCTAAAAGATATACCGATAAAGTACTTAATTTTGGACCAGAACGGAGCTCCCAAAAAAATTTTGGTGCAAAAAAAGCAAGTGGAGAATATCTATTATTCGTAGACGCCGATATGGAATTGAATAAAAATGTAATTAGAGAATGTATCCAACTGATCAAAGAAGATTCTAGTATGAAAGCGATAATTATTCCCGAAGAATCCTTCGGCGAAGGGTTTTGGGCAGAAGTACGAGCGTTGGAAAAAAAATGCTACCTCGAAGATCCTTATATTGAAGCGGCAAGATTTTTTTTAAGAGAAGTATTTCTAAAAACGGGGGGTTATGATGAGGGATTAATCGCTGGAGAAGATTGGGATTTAACTAATCGGTTGAAGGGAAAGATTAAAATTGGGAGAATCAAGAGCTTTTTAAGGCATAATGAAGGGAAGCTTTCTTTATTTGGTGCAGTAAGAAAAAAATTTTATTACAGTAAGCATATTAAGAAATTTATAGATAAAAATAAGAATTTTTCTCAACTTACCCCTTTTCGAATTGCGTTTCTGCGTAATTGGCGTCTACTTATTGGAAATCCAATCCTTTCTTTAGGTTTGGTAATACTCAAAACTTGTGAATTTAGTGCCGGTTTGGTAGGATTGTTGTTAAGCCCTTCCAAGAAAGGGCAATTTTAAAGGGAAAAAATGAGATTTTCATCTCTTTTATAAATAAAATGAAAAAACCAAAATATCAAATTGGAGTTGGTGGTACTTTTATTGGAGCTAGTGCTAGAAGATACGTTAACGATGTATTAACAAGTAATCGGCTTTCTTACGGAAAATATACTCAGAAACTGGAGGAAAAATTTGCCCGGCTGCATAACCGAAAGTTTGCTATTTTTTGTAATTCCGGCACCAGTGCTCTTCAAGTAGCCGTACACGCTCTGAAAGAATACTATGGCTGGAAGAGTGGCGATGAAGTTTTAGTTCCGGCAATTACATTTATCGCTACTAGTAACGTTGTACTTGCCAATAATTTGAAGCCAGTTTTTGTTGATGTTGAGAAAGATTATTATGAAATTGATCCCACAAAAATAGAAGAAAAAATAACGAGTAAAACTCGGGCAATTATGCCTGTTCATCTTTTTGGTCAACCTTGCGATATGGAGCCCATTTTAAAAATAGCCGAAAAACACAATTTGAAGGTGATTGAAGATTCTTGTGAGACAATGTTTGTAAAATATAAGGGTGAGCCGACTGGGTCTTGGGGTGATATAGCTTGTTTCTCGACTTACGTTGCCCATCTTTTAGTTACCGGAGTTGGCGGTTTCGCTTTAACTAACGATCCTGATTTAGCCGTTTTGCTTAAAAGTCTTTTTAACCACGGTCGAGATAATATTTATCTTTCAATAGATGATGATAAAACTTCTGATCCAAAGAAGCTTTTCAAAATTGCCAATCGCCGTTTCAACTTTATCCATATTGGTTACAGTTACCGAGCGACTGAGATGGAAGCAGCCCTTGGATTAGTAGGGTTGGAACAAAAGAACATAATGTTAAAAAAACGTCAGGAAAATGCAAGATATTTAACAATTCACCTAAAAAAATTTGAAAATGATCTTCAGCTACCAAAAATCCGTTCCCGAACCGAGCATGCTTTTATGATGTACCCAATTGTTATTAGGAAGAACTCAAAAATAAAGAGAGATGATTTAATTTACTTTTTGGAGAAGGAACGTATAGAAACACGCTATTTAATGCCACTTCTCTCCCAACCAATTTACAAAAAACTTTTTGGTAATATTGAAAAAGATTACCCCGTGGCAAAATGGATTGATAGTAATGGTTTTTATATTGGTTGTCATCAAGAACTAAAAAAAAGCGACCTTGATTATGTTGTCTACACATTCGAAAAATTTTTTGAAAAAAAAGGCTAATTTAAAAATTGGAATAATGGTTGATGCTCTGCATCTTGGTGGGGTTGAGAAAGTTGCAGCGAGAGAGGTAAAAGAACTTTTAAAAAAGGGGATTGATGCGAAGTTTATAGTTTTAAGAAAAGATTTTGGAGAAGCAAAAGAATTTAAAAAAATTTTGCGGGATGTACCAACGATTTACTTAGACCAAAGATTACCAGCAATTGCCCGTTTCTCCTTTGTTTTTCCGCCCTTTTCTTATTTTTCGCTTTTTCATATAACCTATCCCTTTCTAATTCCCCTTGTTGTAAAAAGCGATGAGTTTGATTGTCTTATAAGTCATGCCACTTATACAACTTTTACCGCTTTTGGAATAAGTAAATCCAAAGGGATTTCTTATATCCCAATTATTTGGGATCCAATTTCGTACATTTTGGGTAAAGTCTATAGACATACAATTTTAAAACACTTTTTCCCAATTTTATTACCTCTTGGAAGATTTTTAGATTCTTTTTTAGTCAAGAATTCTTTGGCAACACTTACAACTTGTTCGGAACATAAATCAACTCTTGAGAGACTTTCTAAAAGAAAAGTTAATATTTTTACGCCCGGATGCGACCCACTGACGAGAGTTCCATTAAAAAGAGAAAATTTTATCCTTTCAGTTACAAAGTGGACTACTGGTAAGAAAGCTGAATTTTTGTTTGAACTGCTTTCGAAAATGCCTAAAGAAGTAAAACTAGTTTTAGCTGGCGCTTGGAATAAAAAATACTTAGCTGAGATTAAAAAATTAATTGAAAAAACCAATTTTCAGAAAAGAGTTTTAATTACTGGTAGTATTAGTGAAAGTAAGCTACGGGGGCTTTACCAAAAAGCAAAAGTTTTGGTTTTAGCAAATTTTGAAGCCTTTGGTATGGGGGGTCTAGAAGCATCTGCTTATGGCTGTCCGATTATAATTCCAAAAGGATCAGGGGTCACGCAAATTTTTATTGATGGGAAAAGTGGCATTTTTCCAAAGGAAGGGGATAAGGAAGGCTATTTAAAGGCGTTAAAAAGAGTTTACAATGATGAAAATTTGGCAGTAAGTTTAGGAAAAAACGCTTGGAAAATAGCTAAGGAAAAAAGCTGGAACAATCACGCGCAGTTTCTAATTAATTTTGTCTCAGCCGAGCTAAATAAGAAATTCCATGAAGCCTAAAAATTGGAGAGTTATCCATATACTTTTTAACGGAATTATTTCAGAGGATTCAATTAGTGGAGGAGATCAGTTAATCTTAGATTTAGTCAAAAATATTCCTTCACAAATCGAACTTGTAGTAATACTCCCAGAAAAAGCCAGAAAATATTGGGACCAGTTAAAATTAAAAAATACTAAAGTTTATTCGCTAAGGAACTGGTTTTTTGATCGATCTCAAAACCCCCTTTTTGTTTTCCTCACTTATCTAAGAAGAGCGATTATATCATATTTAATTTTAAAGAAAGAAAAAAATATTCAAATAATTTATAGTTGCTCAGACGTTGTCTTAGCAGATATTTTGCCGGCATTTTTTATTAAGTTGGGTAGAAAAGACGTAATTTGGCTATCCCGAAATTACCATTTAATTTTGCCGCCTGCAAAAAGACAAGGGAATCTATTGGTTAATATAATATCTTTCCTAGGACAAAAAATTAACTTTTGGATGATGAAGGAAAAATCTGATAAGATTTTAGCTTTAAACAATGCTTTAAAGAAACAGCTTATTAAACATAGATTTCCGAAAGAAAAACTCTCGGTTTTAGGTGCGGGTGTAGATACCCAAGTGATTAAGAAACATAAAATAAGAAAAAAGTATGATTACGAAGCAGTAGTCTTAGGGAGAATCCACCCTGCGAAGGGGATTTATGACTTAGTTAGAATTTGGGCTTTGGTGGTTAAAACGTCACCTGAGTATAAACTGGCAGTTGTTGGTAGTGGCGCCGTCCAACACGTGGTAGAACTAAGAAGAAGAATACGTGAATCTAAATTAGAAAAAAATATTGATTTATTAGGTTTTATACCAAAAGAAGATGTATATGATATTCTAAAAAGTGCTCAAGTTTTTCTTTGTCCTGACCATGAGAATGGTTGGGGGTTAGCTGTTTGTGAAGCCATGGCGTCTGGTTTACCAGTAGTTTCTTATAACATCGATATATTTGGAAGCGTTTACCAAAAGGGTTTTATCTCTGTTCCATTATTCGATACTAAATTATTTGCTGAAAAAATAATTTTTTTGCTTGAAAATAAAGATGAAAGACTACGAATCTCTCAAGATGCAAGAGCACAGTCAGAACAGTATGAAAATAAAAAAGTAGCGGCTACATTCTTAAATTTACTTAAAGAATATGATTAAGCAAAAGAATCTGAGAATAGCAATTGTCGCCGATGTCATTAACGAACATTCCGGCGCCAGGGCACCTATCAGGTTAGCAACTTTTCTGAATAAAGAAAGTGCGGATATCACTTTTTTTGCTAGCAGCCACTTACTAGATTTAAATTTAAAAGAGGAGCTTCAAAAGAAGGGAATAAAAGTTTTTGTTTTGCCTTCAAGTAGAATTCCTTTTTTGGGGCGTTTCTTTGGCGCCCTTAAACTATTCTTATATTTGAAAGAGGGGGATTTTGACATAATTTCGCTACAAAGTAGCTCATTATTATATGCAATTATTAGGTTAACCGGCGTCCGAATTGTAAAAACCTATTACGGAACTCAATTAGATTTGGGTTTAAATATGAGAGATGGAATAATTAGCTTAATTCCGTCTTGGATTTTAAAATTTGTAATAATCCTAAGAGAAAAGTTGTTTTTTTTAATCTCTAACAAAGTTATCGCTATAAGTAAATATTTAGTAACTGAAGCCAAACAAATATATAATAAAAATATAGAATACGTTTACTTAGGGGTTGATCTGTTCAAAGTGGCTGAAGTAGCAGAAAATAAGAATAATAAAAAAATCATTTGTTTGTCGGTAAGTAGAATAGTACCGTATAAAGGGTTCCACTTTCTTATAAAGGCTTTTTTGACTGTGAATAAGAAAGTACCCGATTTAAGACTTTATATAGTTGGTACCGCACCGTTTCCAAAGTATTTGTCTTTCTTAGATAAAATCAAAAATGAAAATGTAAAAATCTTATTGGACGTTGGTGACGAGCACTTAGGAAGTTTATACAAAAGTTGTGATATCTACGCTACTTTTGATCAATGGGTTCCTTGGAGTTTAGCTCCACTGGAGGCTAGCCTTTATTCAAAACCTCTGGTTGGTATAAAAGCCGGAGCAATGGGAGAAATAATAACTCATAATAAAAACGGGCTTTTGGCCAGCAATTTGGACGAATTTACTGATTATCTTTATAAACTCTCTACCGAAAAGAAATTAAGAGAACGTTTAGGGAAAGAAGCAAAAAGGTTAGCCGAAAAATTTTCTTGGAAAAGAACGGCGCAAGAGTATTTGGAAGTTTTTAGGGGGGTTCTTGAAAAGAATAATTAGTTTTTTTAAGAAATTTTACCAAGAAATTTTAATTATTTTATTTTTCCTAATTGTCGCGATTATCTATACCTATCCTCTCTTTTTCAGATTAAATGAAGTTGTTTGGGGCTACGTAGGGGATAATTTTGGGGCTATTTGGTATGTTTGGTGGTTAAAGTATTCAAGTCTAAAAGGGTTGCCTTCTGATTTTACAAATCTTGTAAATTTTCCGTTTGGTCTAAAAATCGATGCTTCTTCAAATATTGAACCAATCTGGCAGCTTTTCTTACAGTACTTTGGCTTTCTCCTTGGAGAGATATTTACCTTTAATTTTCTAATTTTCTTAAGTTTCCCGCTTTCCGCAATAACAATGTACGCACTTATTCATTATTTAACAAAAGATAAATTGGCGGCTACTTTAGTTGCGATAGTTTATATGCTTTTGCCTTATCATTTCTGGCAAAGCTATCAACACGTCGCTCTTTCTCAGATTCAATGGTTACCACTTTATGTTTTGGCACTTTTGAAACTAGATTCTAACCCCAATTTTCGAAATTCTCTTTTTGCCGCCGTAAGTTTTCTGCTTGTTGCCCTCTCTTCTGTCTATCATGGTTATTTTATGGTTCTTTTTACAATAAGTTTTGTTATTTTCAAAATTTTGTATAAACTTCTTACCGAAAGAAAAAATTATCTTAACTTCAATAGGCTAAAATATTTTAGTTTGACACTCATTTTTATAATTTTGGTAATTTCTCCCTTCGCATATAAATTTTATCAAACAAGATCAGTTACTTCTTTAGGTGCTACCGAAGCCTATAAAAGACCAATCGAAAATTTATTAGGTCTCTCAGCACGACCGTGGGATTTTTTTATTCCGCCAAGCGACCACCCATTCTTCGGTAAATATGAACATGGTCTCTACGCAAAAATTCGTACCTTTAGTAATGATTACAAAACAATTAGTGCTTTTTTGCCCGAGCGGATTATGTACGTCGGAATTCCAGCGTTTCTTCTAGCTTTAGTGGGAATTTATTTTTCTCTAAAAGGTAGACGCAAAGAACTAATTATAGTTTTGCTCGGGGTTAGTGCATTTTTAGCCGCCACTGCAGCCCCTCCGTTTGTTATTATTAAAGGTAAGACAATATATCTTCCTTCTTATTTTTTTTACCAGGTCCTACCAATAATTAGGGTTTACGCTCGTTTAGGGATTGTACTTGATCTTTTGATTTTACTTTTCGCCGGATTTGGCTTTAGTTTTTTGTTCTCTAAAATTAAGAATAAGATACTTTTATTTGGGTCTTTTTGTTTGTTAATAGCTTTATTTCTCTTTGAGTTTGCTAATTTTCTTCAACCTAAAATTTCTGATATTAGTAAGATTCCAGAAACGTACGAATGGTTAAAAGGGCAAAGAGGTTTAGTAAATATTATTGAATACCCAAGGACGTTTAATGTAGCCGCTAGTCTACTTTATCAAAGATATCACGAAAAGGGGATTTTTAACCTCTCCGGAAGCTTTGCTAGCACTTCTCCTTATACCCCGCTTTGGGATATAATTGAAAACCCAACAAGTTCTGATACTGCTAAAGTTCTTTCTGCCTTGGGTTTAGATTATGCTTTGATTCACGTTAAGACTCCTTACAATATGTTGAATCCTTTTGACGAAATAGGATTGAGCCAAATAGTCGAAGAGGGTAGATGGATCCCTTTGCGTGGTAATGGAATTTCCGGTTTTGAACTTGCTTCGTCTTTTGATGATGGGTTTTTCGTGAAAATAACCGCCAATCCTGATAAACTAATAATTTTTGAAGAAGAAAGTGTAAGATTCTTACCAAATAGTAGAGATTGGTTATGGAAAGATTCTCGCAATACCCTCTATTTCTTAAATATAAAAAAACAACCAATATTTATTAATTTAAAATTTGATTATTTTGGTTTTGAAAGAGAGAATCTTAAATCAGTATTTAGATATAAAGAAGACATGATTCAAAAAGAAATCGAATTAAAAAGTCTTGAAGGGCCTTTAAAAATTAATCAGGGTATAAGTTCTTTAAGATTTGAAATCAATGATATGGGGACTGAATTCGGTGTAAGAAATATATCTGTTTCTGAATTTAAAGCTAAGTAAAAAATGAAAGAGTATAAAGGTAAAAAAGTTCTGGTCTTTGGTGGTTTGGGGTTTATGGGGGTTAATCTTTGTCGGGAGCTTTATTTAAGTGGAGCTAAACTCTCTATATTTGATTTAAATATTACTAACCAGGTTCAAAAAAAACTAAAAAATTTAAATATTAAAGCCATTCGTGGGGATATTACGGTCCTTGACGATTGCTTAAAGGCCGTTTCTGAAGCGGAAATAATTTTTAATTTGGCTGGTCGGAGTGGGGCAGCCGCTTCGATGGAAAACCCCTTCTTAGATTTAAAAGTTAATGGATTCGGGGTTTTGAATATTTTAGAAGCAGCCAGGGCTTATAATCCAGAAGTGAAAATTGTTTTTCCAGGTTCAAGATTACAATTTGGGAAGGTGGAAAAATTGCCGGTTGCGGAAGACCATCCAATGAGACCAACTAGCCTTTACGGTATTCATAAACTTCTTGGTGAAAATTATCACCTCTCTTACCACCATTTTTATGGTTTAAATACTTGCGTTTTGCGGTTCTCTAATCCTTATGGTCCTCATTTAAGAATGAAAAAGCAAGAATATAACATTTTTAATTATTTTATTGAATTAGCTCTGCAAAAGGGCGTTCTAAAAGTTTATGGCGATGGTAGCCAAATACGGGATTATATTTTCATAGAAGATGTTGTCAACGCCTTCTTGGCTGGAGGAATAAATAAAGCCGCAAACGGTGAAGTTTTTAACGTTGGTAGTGGAGTCGGAACTGCCTTTATTGAGGCTGCAAAGACTATAGTGAAAGTAGTCGGAAAGGGAAGGATCGAGCAGATTTCTTGGCCAAAACAAGCCCAAAACTTAGAGACTGGAGATTATATAGCGGATATCACTAAAATAAAAAAAGTTTTGGGTTGGGAACCGAAATACTCCTTAACTAACGGAATCAAAGAAACTGTTTCTTGGTTTAAACAAAAGAAAGATGATTTCTACGCATCACTAGAGGGGCGAAGTTGATGGAAGTTATTTATAGTGTGGGGAGTAAAATCCCTGGAGGTGGGATTGGTAACGTTGCCTATTATGCAATCGATGCTTTAAAGAAACGAAAAATTTTAAAGAAATCCATATCAACCGGTGGTCAAATCGCTGATGTTAAATTCCCATTTCTTAATTTGGTTCCTAGTTGGGTAATAAAGGATAATTTGTTTGATTTTTTTTCCTCTTTTTTTGTCGAGAAATGCAGTATTTTCCACGGTTGGAATAATATGTGCTATTTGGCCGCAAAACGCGCCAAAAAATTTGGAGCAAAAATAGTAGTGGAGAGGGCTTCATCTCACATCAAAACCCAAGAAGATCTTTTAAAAGAAGAGTACAAAATCTGGGGGATTGAAGGCTCAGCAATAGATTCTTTTACCTTGAAAAAATCCTTACTTGAATATGAAATTGCTGATTATATATTAGTCCCGTCGGTATTTGCTAGGAAAAGTTTTTTAGATTGGGGGGTAGATCCGCGTAAAGTAAAATTATTACCTTTCGGTGTAGATTTGAATAAATTTAAAAAGAAGCAAAAACTCCCAGAAAAATTTACTTGTTTATTTGTGGGGCAAGTAGGAATTCGTAAAGGGGTGCAATACTTACTGAAAGCCTGGAGAAGCTTAGCCTTAAAGAACAGCGAGTTAATAATCGTCGGCCCTATCTTCCCGGATTTCAAAAAATTTTTAAAAGATTTTGTGCTGCTTGAAAGCGTAAAATTTGTTGATTATAGCCGAGATTTACCGGCTCTTTATAAAAACGCTAGTGTATTCGTCTTTCCTTCAATTGAAGAAGGCAGTGCTCTCGTAACTTATGAGGCTATGGCGGCTGGTTTGCCGATTATTACGACAAGAAACAGCGGTTCTCTTATCGAAGAAGGAAAAAGCGGTTTTATCGTTCAAATTAGAGATTTCAACTCCCTGGCTGAAAAAATAGAGTACTTTCATGATAATCCTTCAAAAATTTTAGAATTTGGTAATAATGCTCGTAAAACAATCGAAAATTACTCTTGGAGCGCTTATAAAAAAAAATTAATTAATTTTTATTCAAGGATTAAATATGACTAGTTCCGTGGCAAAATATTGGGAAGAAGTTTTTAAGCACCACAGTGCTTACGAAACCGCTAATGTAGGAAAAGAGTTCTTTTTGCGCTATCAAAATAGCGCTTATGTCCAATCTATGTTGAACTTTGCAAAAATCAAAAAGGGAAAAATTTTGGAAGCGGGTTGTGGTAGTGGAAAATTTTCAGTAACCTTAGCAACTCTAGGTTTTGAGGTCTGGGCGTTAGATTATTCCGACAAAGTTTTAGAGAACGTGAAGAAATTAGCCGCTACCGCGGAAGTTTTTTTTGGGCCTCTAAAATTAAATCTCTTTAAGGGAGATTTAACTAACTTGTCCTTAAAAAGAAATTTTTTTGATATCACCTTTAACGAAGGAGTGGTTGAACACTGGCTAATTAAAAAAGAAAGACTTGACGTCATTAAACAGATGATGTCGGTTACAAAAGTGGGCGGGGCAGTTGCGATTTTTGTTCCAAATGGCTATCACCCTTTTCATAAATGGTGGGTTTATAGTTCTTTTAAGGGATATCTAACAGCACCACCGATGACTCTTTATAGTGTAAAGAAATTAAAAAAAGAAATGCAAGAAGTTGGTTTGGTGGCTTTAGAAAGCGATGGTTTTGATTCCTATTATAGCATCAATAAATGGCCGCGTATTAGTTTATTTGATTATCCAATTGGTTTTTTAGAAAAAAATATTAAACCACCAAAATTTTTTCGAGAAGCTTTTGGTTTAAATATTGGTGGTTTTGGTGAGAAAGTATGAATGTTGGTGAATCTGCCCTAAAAAGTACTTTTTTTGTTGCGATTAACTCGTACTTTAATATGGGAGTTAATTTCGTAACTGGAGTGACTTTGGCCCGGATTTTGCTTCCAGAGCATTTTGGTGTAGTGGCTTTAGCTAGCTTCTTTCTGGGTCTTTTTGGGAGGGTCAGAGAATTTGGTTTAGATCTTGCTCTAGTTCACAAACAAGAAGATATCGATAAAACTTTAAGCACTCATTTTTTCCTGCAAATACTTTTAGCCCTGGTCAATTTTATTTTAATTTTGATTGCGTTTCCGTTATTATCCCGCTATTACTCTTCTGAAACAATTTTAGTTTTACTTATTCTCGGTAGTTTTGTGATTTTAAAAGCAGCTAGCGCAACTCAAAGGGCTTATTTGGAAAAAGAGCTCCTTTTTAAATACACGACAATTTTTGATATGGCTTCACTTTTAATTTCTTCAATTATTTCGGTGGTAGCAGCCGTTAAGGGTTTCGGTCTTTGGAGTTTAGTTTTAGGAAACACTAGTTATACTTTTTTTAATTTTTTATTCCTTTGGATATTGCGACCTTGGAAGTTGAGGCTTGATTTTGATAGAAAAATCGCTATTTGGTTTTTTAAATTTGGCTCATATCTATGGATTGGTGGTATAACTACTTTTATTATTTTACAATACAACGATTTTCTTATTGGGACTTTCTTAGGGATAACTATTTTAGGTTACTACTCTCGGGCTTTTAATTACTCCCAAATCCCCACAAATCTCGTCACTAGCGTTGTATCTCGCGTTGCCTTTCCAACTTACGCGAAACTCCAATCTGACAAAATAAAACTGCAAACAACCTTCTCACTAGTCTTGCGAAATATTGTTAGGTTTTCAGCCCCAATTAGTTTAATACTTGTTCTTACCGCGGCTGATTTTATTGAGTTTCTAATCGGTCCTAAATGGCTTCCCATGGTACCGATCTTCCAGATTTTAATTGTTTACTCACTCTTGCGACCTATTTTTGATGATACCGGGTCGTTTCTGGCAGCTATTGGTAAACCAAATTTGGTCGCTAAATATCTTACTGCTATGGCAATAATTTTTCTAATTATTTCTCCGCTTCTTATGAACACTTTTGGGGCGGCAGGTGGCGCCATTTCTCTAGGGATTATCCTGTTGTTAGGAGTACTTTTAGCTTATTATTACGCTGCCCGCTTTATAAAAATTGATTTTCCTAAAATTTTCGGACCAGTTATTTTAGCAACCCTTCTTAGTGCAATTGTTTATTTTCTAATTAAAGGTTGGTACAATTTCTCTCCGCTGTCTATTTTTTACAGATTAGCAATTGAATGGTTGATTTTGGGGGTCTCTTATCTGGTATCAATCTTTATTTTTGAGAAAAAACAAATAAAAGAGGACTTAAAACTGCTGCTCTCTATAATTAAAAAATGATTTTTTGTAGTGTTATAATACCCACCTTTAATCGAAAAGAAAAGATTAGAAAAACAATCCTGTCTTTGCTCAATCAATCTTTACCCAAGGAAAAATTTGAGATCATTATTGTAGATGACGGTAGTACTGACAGTACGCAAAATGTTGTTAAAGAGTTTGCTAAAAAAGTTATTTATTTAAGGCAGGAGAATAAAGGACCGGCAGCAGCTAGGAATTATGGAATTAGGAAAGCAAGTGGTGAGATTGTTGCCTTTACAGATGATGACTGTGTTGTTCCGTCTAGTTGGCTAGAAAAAATCTTGTCCGGGTTTGAAAAGCACGAAACAGTAGTTGCAGTTGGTGGTTATCTCGAAGCCCCAGAAGAAATTTTGAGAAGCAATATATTTGCGCGGTACGAAAGCTTTATTAGCAGAAAAAATTACCGAGTTTCCGAAAAAGAGGAAGTTAGTGGCTGGGAGAATCCTAGTGGGGGGACTAATAATCTAGCTTATTTAAAAAGAATTATTTTGGAAGTTGGCGGTTTTGATGAAACCTTTCCGACTGCTGGTGGTGAAGACGCTGATTTAAAATGGCGAATAACCCAGAAAGGCTATAGATTCCTCTACCTTCCTTTAAAAGTCGAGCACCATCAGGATTATAATTTTAAAGGGTTTATAAGACAAAGCCGAAATAGAGGGATCGGCGAATTCTACTTTTCTAAAAAATGGGGAGACGTTCCAACTAAAATTACCATTTTTAAAAATTTAGTTTTCGTAACCTTAAGATTCTTTAAAAAGTTAATTTTTGAAAAAGAAAGATTACTGAATATTTTAGACTTTATCTTTCAATTTAATAAAGAAAAGGTGAAACTTTCCTTACTCTCATGAAAATTGCAGTTATTCAAAATCCAAAGGACCGTTGGTCAACAAAAAGTATGGAGATTTATGGTCAAGAACTGCTTATTTCCCTGGAAAAAAATTTCAAAGATCTTGATATAAACTTATTTAAATTCGCCATTCCTCCGATTTTTAATTTATTACCAGCAAAGATATTATTTAAATTTAGTCGCTTTAAATATTATCCAGCTAAATTGAGGGGTATTAAGGCCGATGTTTGTCACATTGTCGATCACAGCTTTTCTAATTTTATTTACAGTTTAGATAAAGAAAGAACTGTAATAACTTGTCACGACTTGATACCGCTAAAAGAAATTGGGGGAAAAAATACTATTCAAGATAAATTTGCTTTAAACAATTTCCTTGAAATTGTGAAAGGTTTAAAAGAAGCTGCTTTTGTAATTGCTGATTCGCAAGCAACTAAAAGAGACCTGGTTGAACTTTTGCAGATTGAACCAAATAAAATTGAAGTAGTTTACTTAGGAAAAGACGAAACCTACAAAAAAATAAAAAATAAGAAAAGTTTATCTTTATTTAAAGAAAAAAATAAACTTTCCGATAAACCACTTATTCTTCACGTTGGGAATAATTTAGCCTATAAAAACATAGAAGGAATTTTAAAAGCTTTACAAATTTTAAAACAAAAAAAATTCTCTTTTGAATTTGTAAAAGTTGGTGAGAGATTTACCAAAGATCAAGCAGAGATGATTTCAAATTACAATCTTTCAGAAGAAATTAACTACTTGGGACAATTGAATCACAAGGATTTAGTTTATCTTTACAACGCTGCTTCAGTATTAATTTACCCCTCATATTTTGAAGGGTTTGGTTTGCCAGTACTTGAATCTCTAGCCTGTGGTTTACCGACGGTTATTTCGAAAAATACTTCTTTAGAGGAGATAGCGGGTGAAGCTGGGGTTTATGTAAATCCTTATAATCCAGAATCTATAGCAAAAGGATTAGATTGGGTAATTTCTTTAGGAGATAAGGAAAGGGAGAAACTTAGTAAGAAATGTTTACTTGTTTCAAAAAATTTTTCTTGGGATAGGACAGCGAGAGCCACTTACAGCGTTTACAAAAAAGTCTATGGTTAGAATTTTAATTTCATCACATTCCTACGTTGTAGGATTAAATCAACAAAAAATAGAAGCTCTTTCCAAAATAGACGGCCTTAAGATTAGTTTAGTAGTACCAACTACTTGGAAAGCACCGCTACGTTACACCGAACTTGAAAAGAGAACCGCTAAAACTTACCAAATTATTCCTCTTAATACTCGTTTTAACGGAAATAACGACCGTTATTTTTTCCCGTTTTTTTCACTATTCAAAATTTTCTGGAGGCTACGTCCAAAAATTGTTCATATCGAAGAAGAACCTTGGTCAGTTTCTTTACTTGAATTTAGTTTTTTAAGTAGAATTTTTGCGGCAAAAACTATTTTTTTTACTTGGGAGAATATTGAGCGACAACACCGGTTTTGGTATAAATTATTTGAGAAGATAAACTTAAAACTAGCTTCTGGCGCGATTGCCGGTAATAGAGAAGCCAAAGATCTATTACTAAAAAAAGGTTTTCAGAAACCTATTTTAGTCTTACCGCAACTTGGTGTAGATCTTAACTCCTTCAAGAGAGAAAAAGAAAAAAATGAAAAATTCACTATTGGTTTTGTTGGTAGATTTGAAGAGCAAAAGGGAGTAATGGTCTTGCTCGATGCTGTTAAACAGTTGCCCTTCTCCTATAAACTTTTGCTGGTTGGAAGCGGACTCTTGAAAGAAAAAATTGATTTCTATATAAAAGAAAACAACTTATTAGATAAAGTAGAGTTGATTCAAGGAGTAACTCATAACCAAGTCCCTTCTTATCTAAGCAGAATGGATTTATTAGTTTTGCCTTCTCTAACAACTTCAGTTTGGAAGGAGCAGTTCGGCCATGTTTTAGTTGAAGCAATGGTTTCTAGTGTGCCCGTTATTGGTTCAGATAGTGGGGCTATTCCAGAAGTTATCGGAGACGCAGGACTTATTTTTAAAGAAGGAAACAGCAATGACTTAGCAAAAAAAATAGAACAATTTTTTAGAAACAAGAATTTACGCGAAGAAATGATAAAAAAAGGATTGGAAAAAGTAAAGGAAAATTATACCCAAGAAAAAATCGCTGCGGAAACTTATAATTTCTATCAAAAGATTTTAATATAATTGATACCCAATAATATTTTCTTCATCGTAGAATTTCTTTGCTTTTAAAACATTTTCAATAAGATCGACACTTAGTCCTAGACTTCTTCTTCCTTCCTCGTAATATTTTTTATGAATTAGTATGTATTTTACCTTTAAATCTTTGAAGGTTTTTTGGACGATATCTCTATTTAAATCTTCTTCTAAAACTAATTGATTTCCCGGTTCGGCAAGATAATGGAGAAGAGGTATCTTTCGGTAATAAAAAACATTTTCTGCGGGGAGTCTAGCAACTGTGCCTCTAAATATCTTTTTTTGATGAACGCTTTGGTAAAACTGTAAACTGCCGATTGGTCCGTAACCAAAAATAAAGTTTCCAGTATTCCAGCCAACCGGTAAATCTAAAATTACAAAATCACCACTTTCGCGAGCTATATCTTGATAAATCTTTGGGACAGTAAGGTTGGTTGTAGGAAGCGATGGTGTGTATTCTATCAATAATAGGCTTACGGTAATCGCAAAAATAATCAAACCCACTTTTTTCTTGGTTCTGGAAAGAATCTCTTTTAAAGAAAAGGCGGTTAGAATTGCCAGAGGCAACATTGTAAACGGGTGCATTCTAATCGGCTCTTGGATACCGCCGATAAAGGGTAATTTGTGGTAAAAAATAAAGGGAAGCAAGAAAAACTTGGTAGGATTCAGCTCAAATTGATTAAAAGTACTTCCACTCTCAAAAAAATGAAGCCTAGGACCAAGACTTAAAATAAAAAAAGAAAAGGCTAAAAAGTAGAAAAGACCCAACTGCTTTTTTTCCTCGATATTCTTTTTAAGTAGAAAAAAGACATAAATTAGTACTAAAAATAAAACAGTGTAGCCGATATATAGTGTACCTTCTGTACTACTGATGGCAGATGGAGCTTTCGAAAATTTATTAAGCAGAGGATTTCCCGCCCAAGGAAAGAGAAAATAAGAAATATCCGCACCGTAAACGTTTTGAACACTTAAGGAAACGCCAGGATGGAATCCCTCTTTTATGGTTTTAAAAGCAGCCAAAGCAAAAGGTGAAAAAATCACTAGGAAAGTAATGCCGGCGGTTACTAAACGTTTTAACGTAGAGGTCGAAAGCAGTTCTTTACCCCAAAAAATAAAATAATAAAAAATAACCAGTAATGTTAAAAACATTGTGAAGGAAGTGTAGGTTAGATCATTAAGTCCCTGAAGACCAAAAAATAATCCTGTAAAAAAAGCATTTTTGTAACTACCCTCCTTTAAAGTTTTCAATAGAAAAAGTAAATAAAAAGGAGTAAACCAGGCAGTAATTAAATTTGTATGGTAATCACCGCTTTGCGCAAAAATATAAGGAAAAAAAGCGAAGACCAAACCGGCAAAAAAGGAAGCGAGTTTTGATTTTGTTAAATAAAATGACAAAAAAAAGGTACCTAAACCTGACAAGACAAAACCAATATAAAAAATAATATTAGAGGCAGCTATCAAGCCGAATAAAAATTGAAACGGCAGCGAAAAAATAGCATTGGTAAAGGTATGAATATCAAAGGTTCGATTTATAACTTGAGGATAAAAAATATAATCCGTATAAAAGGGATTTTGCCTTAAATCCAATACTGAGAATTTAAACCACCACAAGTACCAGACATGGGTTGGACTATCCTCATCCACCCCTGGAATATTGGTAGTAAATTTAAATATGAGCGGAAAAGTAAAAAATATTGCGAGAAGTAAATAAATAAGAGAAATAATAAGTAAATGACGGTTAGCATTAAGTTTTTCAACTATTTTCACTGAATTAGTATACTTTTCTTTCACTAGTCCTTCAAGGACTTTAAATATTGTAAAATAAACCTATGATAAGGTTTTGGCGGAAGAATTGGCTTTTTGGTTGCTTATTGATTATTTTTTTTGTCGCCTACACATACCTTACTTTAACGCTGCATTATCGCTTTAACACAACTGATGCGGATCTCGCAATTTATGATCAACATGTTTGGTTTCTTTCTAGGGGAGATTTTTTGGGTTACGGTGGTACCTTCAAACCTTTCAATATTTTTGGTGATCATCTTATTTTACATTTTTTTTGGATAGCCCCACTTTATAGAATTTTTGCTGATGCAAAGATCCTGATAATAATTCAAAATCTAGCAATAGTAGGTAGCGCGATACCACTTTATCTTATTGCTAAAGAGAGTTGGAAGGATTTGGTTGCAACACTATTTTTTGTTGCTTCTTACTTACTTTTCTACGGATTTCAAGCCGCAAGTATTTTTCCTTTTCATGGTACCACATTAAGCGTCTTCTTTATTTCTTGGCTACTATTTTTTATGTATAAAAAACAATGGAGGTTGTTTTTCTTATTTTTAATCCTTTCTTTAGCAGCCAAAGAAGACGTTGCGACCTTTACTTTCTTTATTGGACTATATCTAATTTTTATTCAAAGAAATCTTAAAATCGGAATTATTACTTCTTTACTAAGTGTTGCTTGGTTTTATCTTAGTATTTTCAAGATAATGCCTTTCTTTGCTGCTGGTAGGCCCTACGCTTATTTTGTTGAGAGCCAGAACCAGAAATTGTTGAATCCTGTTAGATTAATCGCAGAGATGTTTTTTCCTTGGGTGAAAACGAGAACCCTGTTTTCGCTGTTTGGTTCTTTTGGTTTTCTCCCCTTATTTGCTCCTCTACAATTAGCTCTTAGCTTTCCTTTTTTGGTAGCTAGGTTTACTTCGACGACAATTCAAAGATGGCTTCCTTGGATGCACTATAGTACTAACCAGGCACCAATTTTAGGATTCGCCGCTATATTTGGATTGGTAAATTTATATGCCATCTTAAAAAAATTCAATATCTTAAAATTTTTAGTAGCAAGTAGAATTAATTTTTATCGATATCTAACTTTAGCAACACTGCTCGCAACTACTGTAATTGGTTTTTATTACAAGATGCCCTTATATAAATTATTTGATATTAGCTTTTATAAGGAACCCCCGGGTGTCAGTACAATCAGAGAAGCACTTACAATAATCCCTAAAGATGGGGAAATATCAGTAGCAACCCAATCAGGGCTTCTGCCTCATCTCTCTCACCGAAGGAAAATCCATATGTATCCTCATCCCGCTTATTCAAACCCACCAATTGGTGAGGATTTAGGTGATGATGCTTCAATTGAAAAATACGCTATTCCAAACGTGGATTACATTATACTTTCAAAGTATGCGTTTCACTGGCGGCCAACGAACACTCGTTTTGAGGAGGTTATAAATTTTATAAAAAAGCAACCAAATTACAAAGTACTATTCGAAAAAGAGGGAACTTTGGTAGTTAAAAAAGTATAAAATATATTTTTACCGGGTTTACTTAGCTTTAGCGGTCATTAAGAGAAATGGGAGTAATGGTTTGATCGGCATAATTTTCTCCGCAAAGTTGTCAAGATAGAAACCGATCCGGCTATTAACGATAAACGGGGGGAAAAACCCAAAATATCTAAAATTGGTTACTTCGAACCCATTATCAGAAAGTTTTCTAGTTATGTTGGCTTTAGTCATATTCAAAATTCCTTTTTCTCCTTCCCAACTCATATCTTTCGAAAGTGTAAATTGGAGATAATAAAGTAGGTTAAACAAATTAGGTTCAATAAAACCAACTTGACCATTTTTTTTGAGGCGGCGATGAATACTTTCAAAACTTTTATCAAGATTTTCTAAATGATGGAGAATGAAGAAACCGATAATAGCGTCAAACTTTTTATTTGTAAAATTGGATAACTTCTCAACGTCTCCCTTAATTAAAGTAAGATTTGGGTTTTTTCCCGCAAACTTACGG
The DNA here is from genome assembly GCA_964643435.1 of uncultured Gammaproteobacteria bacterium. Taxonomy (GTDB): domain Bacteria; phylum Patescibacteriota; class Microgenomatia; order Woykebacterales; family RBG-16-39-9b; genus CAZXPY01. The sequence continues at coordinate 125,984 of CAZXPY010000001.1, forward strand.
AAGCGCTCCAACATATCCTCTGATAGATCAATTCCAGTGATTTTCAAACCCTTCTCCAATAAAGAAAATGTAAATCTCCCCATCCCAACGCCTATTTCTAGGATATCATCATTAGGTTTTAAATTTAGGCTAGAAGCGAGCAAACCCGAAAGTTTATTTGTATAATTACTTAATTTTGGAATAAGATATTGGTGATCTTTTTGATACAATAGTTTTTGATATTCTTTTTGCGATATTTTTTTCACGGCTATGCAAAAAATTTTGAACGCTAGTTACGAAAAAGCTTTTTATATTATTCTTTTTATAGTAACAGTTATTTTCTTAAAAATTAACTCCACCTATAGTTTTATTGGAAGGGGAGATTACGCAAATTACGCTACTGTGGCAAGAAATTTAGTTGTAGGTCGTGGGTTTACGGTTGATTTTATTGCCCAATATTTTATTCCCTACGAGAGCGTTCATCACCCGGAAGATATGTGGCCACTGCTTCAGAGCGTATGGATGGCGGCTAGCTTTTTAATCTTCGGTGTTAATCAATTTTCGGCGAGACTACCAAACGTCATTTTTCTTGCTTTTCTTTCGTTAGCTTCATATTTCATCGCTAGAAAGCTATTTAATAAACAAATCGCTTTTTGGGCAGGAATATTAACTCTCCTAAATACAAACCTAATTCTTTATTCAACCGAACTAATAACCAGCGATGTTGCTTTTGCGGCCTTTTCATTGATAATTTTCTACTTGGGTTCATTGCTTATTATTGAATTAAGAGATGGAGGAACAAGTTACAAAAAATTCTTTCTTTTCGGAATATTGAATGGTTTAGCGGTTTTACAAAAACCCCTGGCTATTATTTATTTGCCCCTTTATTTAGTTATTTTTGCAATTGTCGCTCGCAAAAAAATAAAACTAATTTTTAAACCAGTTGTTTTTTCTTTGATCGGAGCTTTAATTTTTACCGCACCATTTTTTATAAGAAATTTAAGATTATTTGGAACATTTCTGCTACCAGTCGAAAACTACCTTTCCTACCTGATTAAATACACCCCTTACGAAGCTATCTTTAGTATTTACTATGATAAGTTACCTTCGTTTAGGACAGCTCTGGAGGGAGGTTTTATTAATTTCTTAAAGATTAATTTCACCTATTTTCGGTTTGGAGTAGATACTTTTGTTTATAAAGACTTGTTAATTCCTTATACAGTAATAGTTTTAAGTTTATTGGGAATTGGTATTTTAAAAACTAGAGAGCAGAAGTCTTTCTTTTTCACGCCAATAATATTTTTTTTAATTTTTTCGGCGGTTATGACTTTTTATTGGCACTACGAATCTCGTTATTACGCCTCGTTTATCCCACTTGCTAATATGTTGGCTGTATACGCTCTTTTTGTCTTTGTTGAAAAGTTTTCAAATCCTTCGAAGGTTATTATTATCGTAATTTTAGCTTTAATTACTTTTCTGCCAAGTATTAAATCAATTTACCTTGGACTGGGTAAAAAACCAATTGATCCTTCCTTGAGGGCATATGAATGGATTAGAGATAACACACCAAAAGAAGCGGTAATTTACGGTTTAGGACCTTGGGAACTCCACTATCATTCTGAAAGAGCAGCGCTAATGATACCATACAATGGGTTCGGGGACATTTTGTATATGGCGAAAAAACATCAGGTTAATTATCTTGTCCTTGAATTTTTGAAAGAAATAAAACGTCCCGCTCTTGAAGATTTATATACAGGCAAAGAAACCGAAGTTTTCAGCCGTATTTATCAAGATCCAGAAAAGGTGCTTATTTACAAAATTAATTGGGAAAAAGTTAATCTGGAAAGCTATCCAAAACCAGAATGGTTCAAATAAATGAGAAATCAATCCCTTTCGATAATTGTCCCTGTCTTTAACGAAGAATCAAGAATAGAAAAGGCAATAAGCGAATTAGAAAAATATCTTTCAGGTCAAAATTTTTCCAGCCAAGTAATTTTTGTTGACGACGGGAGTAATGATAAAACTTTGAAAAAAATAAAAGAGCTAAAACCGAAACTCTATTTTGAGGTAATTTCTTATAAACCTAACAGGGGAAAAGGTTATGCTATAAAACAAGGAGTAGCAAACGCACGTGCAGATTATCTTCTCTTTTGTGATGTAGATATGTCGACACCTCTTAATGAATTTAATAAATTTCTGCCTTTTATTAGGAAAAAAATACCGGTTATTATTGGAACTAGGAAAGCCGCGGGCGCAAAAATAATAAAAAGACAACCATATTTGCGTCAGAAAATGGGGGAGGTCTTTACAATGCTTTCTAATATTTTGTTGCGCAGCAGTGTCAGTGATTTTACCTGTGGGTTTAAGTGCTTTTCTAGAAGAGCAGCCGAGAAAATCTTTTCGCTCTCTACTATTAATCGTTGGTCCTATGACAGTGAAATTCTATTTCTCGCCAACAAGCTTGGGTTTAAAATAATAGAAGTTCCGGTAGTTTGGAAAAATGATAGTCGGACAAAGGTTAATTTAACTAAGGATATTATCCAATCTTTTACTGATTTACTAAGAATTAGATTAAATGATAGGTTGGGACATTATGATTAAGAAAATTACCAAAAAAGAGTTTCTATTCCTTCTTACCCCCCTTGTTTTAGGCGCAGTAATTCTCTTTTTTAAACTTGGTAGTTTATTTCAAAATTTAAATGGAGATGAATATGCTTTTTTGCTGATCTCAGAACAGTTAAAAGGGGAACCATACTTACCATATCTCATCTGGCCTAAAGATTTGGGTTCAACTCATACTTTATTGCCCTATTTAATACAAATACCGATAGCTTTTTTTGGAATAACTAATTTTGCGGTTCGGTTTATTCCCGCTCTATTTGGATTATTGGGAATAATTACCTTTTATTTACTTTTACGCAATTTATTTGAAAGTTCCCAGATAGCCTTTATCGGAGCTACTTTACTAGCACTAACACGTTGGTACTTTACTATATCCAGATTAACCTACGAATTATCAGAAATGCTTTTCTTTGCCATAGCTAATCTGTTATTTTTAGTTTTGTTTTTAAAAGCAAAAGACGAAAAATTTAAATTTAAAAATTTAACTGTTAAAAAGAGCTTTGTATATGTTTTTCTTGTTGGTCTGACTTTAGGTCTTCTGCAACACTCTTACGCGGCAGCAAGAATTTACCCTTTTCTTTATCTAATATTATTTATTTTTTACTTTCTTTATAAAAGGAAAAAATTTTTAGAAAACGTGATAAATTTTTTTCTTTTTTCAATCGCTTTTTTAATAATTATCTCTCCTTTAATTTATGTTTGGCTCAAACACCCAAATGCTTTTGATGCCCGTGGTGCAGAACTCGTTTTTGCCCAAAACCTCTCTTTTAATGATTTAATTTGGTCGCTGAAACAATCTACTTTACGCACTTTAGGGATGTTTCAGCTAAGAGGAAGCGATGTTAGTTGTTATAATCTTCCGAACCTGCCGATGCTTGACCCTTTAAGCGGTTTTCTTTTCCTGGTGGGATTAATCTTATCTTTTACTACTCTTAGACCGGTATATTCTTTTGTATTTCTGGCTTTTCTACTTTTTTCACTGCTGCCAAGCATTTTAAGCTACTGGCCAGCCACTCCGCAAGGATTGCGGGCTGCTGGCTCAATCGTTCCAATTGTTTTGTACACGACAATTGGGTTAGAAACTGTGGCTAAACTTTTTAAAAAGTATTATATTCACATCATTGTTGTGGTTATTTCAGTAATTGCGATCGTTAATTTACAGATTTATTTCAGATATCAACCGCAGTTACAAGATGATTGTTTTAAATCTAAAGTAGAAAATTTTGAGGACTTCAAAAAACACTTTCTTAAAGAAACCGGCAGTGTTAAATTTATAAGATGAAAAATTTGATTAAGTTATCAACTCCAATTATTGGTAAGGAAGAAATAAATGGAATAGCAGCAGTTTTGAAGAATGGTCAAATCTCCCAAGGTCCTTACGTTGAAGCATTCGAAAGAGAGTTTAGTCGCTTTGTTGGTGCGAAATATGCGGTCGCGGTTTCTTCGGGAACAGCCGCTTTGCATCTAACCCTTTTAGCCTTAGATATAAAAAAAGGCGACGAAGTTATAACGACTCCTTTTTCTTTCATTGCCACAGCAAACTCTATTACTTACACCGGTGCCAGGCCAGTATTTGTAGATATTGACGAAACTTTCAACCTTAAACCTGGTTCTGTTGAAAAGAAAATTACAAAAAATACAAAAGCAATTTTGGTGGTTCATCTTTTTGGTTTACCAGCGGATATAAAAACTATTAATAAAATTGCCAAAAAATACAATTTAAAAATAATTGAAGATGCCTCTCAGGCTCACGGTGCAAAAATTGGTAATAGATATATTGGAACTTTTGGTAACGCCGCTTGTTTTTCCTTTTACGCGACTAAGAATATTACTACTGGCGAGGGCGGTATGGTTGTAACTAACGAAAAAAAATTAGCGGAAAAAATTAGGAACTTAAGAAATCATGGTCGAAACAAAAAGGGACAGTATTCTATTTTGGGTTATAATTTTCGAATGAACGAAATACAAGCAGCATTAGGGTCCGCTCAATTGAAAAAACTTAAAACCAATAATCACCAAAGAATAAAAAATGCAATTTATTTAAGTAACTCTTTAAAAGATATCAAAGGAATTATTTTACCGACAGTTCCTGGCGGATTCACTCATGTTTTTCACCAATACACACTAGTAGTAACCCCCCTAGTAAAAAAGACAAGAGAAGAAATCGTAGAATCAATGAATAAAAGTGGGATTGAAGTGGGAATTTTCTATAATCCGCCTATCCACAAACAACCTCTTTACAAAAAATTAGGCTACAGAGATAAATTACCAGTTGCTGAAAGATTTTCAAGAGAAGTTTTATCATTACCAATCCATCCTTTAATTACTAAAAAAGATCTGGATTATATAGCGAGATCTTTTAGGGAGTCTTTAAATGAATAAGATTTTAAGGTTGGGAGTTGTTGGTGTTGGTTCAATTGGCAAAGAACACGTCCGGATCTTAAGTAAGTTGAAAGATTGTGTGCTGGTAGGTATCGTGGATACGGATCAACAACTCGCGGCGGTAGTTGCTGAAAGATTTTCAACGCGCCGGTTTAAAAAACCCGATGATCTCTTTGCCCAAAACATTGACGCAATTAGTATTTGTACTCCGACCTCATCCCATTTTAGAATAGCGCGAACGGCTATTGAGAAAAATATCCACTCTTTAATTGAAAAACCAATAACAAAAACTATTTCTCAAGCTAAGAAACTAATAGATCTAGCCGAGAAGAAAAAATTGAAGCTTATGGTTGGATACGTTGAGAGATTTAACCCAATCGTAGCGGTTATAAAAAGAAGAATAAAAGGGGAAACGGTCATATCGATTAATTTCACGCGAGTCGGGCCTGTCCCACCGAAAGTAGGCGATATTGGCATTACTTTGGATTTGGCAACTCACGATATTGATCTTTTAAGATATTTATTAGAGACGGATTTTAAAAAAATTAAGTCTGTTTCTTCGACCCAAAACAATCGTGAGGATGCGGCGGTTCTTAGCTTTAAATTGGGCAACGGAACAATTGCTTCAATTGTGACGAATTGGTACACTCCTTATAAGGTTAGAAAAATAGAAATAGCCACAAAAAATAAATTCATTGTTGGCGATTTTATTTTACAAGAAGTTCACGAGCATTATAATTACAAGGTGGGTGGAACATATTCTACAAAAGTAATACCAGTGAAAAAAACCGAACCCCTAAAAGAAGAGTTAAAAGCTTTTGTTGAGTCCATAAAACTAGATAAAATTACAAAAGTTACTGGCGAAGATGGTTTAGAGGCTTTAAAAATAGCCGTAAGATGTACAAAGTTAGCTTCTTAAGGCAAATAAAAGCATATCTTTGATAGAAGCAAAAACTAGCTTAAAATTAAGCTGACTTGGGTTTTCTTTAGGGTAATGAACAACCGGAACGCTAGCGATTTTAGAACCGGCCCTACTTGCTTTAATAAGTCTTTCGCTTTCAGCAAAAACGCTTGTAGATTTAATATCTAAACTTTTGTAAATATGAGATTTTACTAGTTTTGCACAGCCAGCATCATGAACCTCAACACCAAACAGTAGTTTTGTAAAGAAATTAAATCCCCAAGACACAAATTTCCGCCCTAAATTGTATTTTTTTACTTTCCTTTTCGCAACAACAATATCAAAACCCTCTTGCATTTCTTTCATTAAAGAGGGAAGAATTGACATCTTAATCTCATTATCAGCACCATTAAAAAAAGTCAGATTTCCTTTAGCCCCAGAATAAAGATCTTTTAAACTTTCTTCAATTCCAAAGTTTTTAATATGGTTAATAATTCTTAGTTTTGGATATTTCTCTCTTAATTTTGATAAAATTTGCGGTGTTTTATCGGTGCTGCCGTCATCTACCACTAAAATCTCATAATTGTTAGTTAGTTTTGATGCTTCTTCGTCAGCACTTCTAATAGATTCACTTATGTTTTCTTCTTCGTTATAAGCTGGAATTGCGATGGTTAAAGATAAATTTTTCTTCATAAAATTTGCTAAAATCGGAGACACTTTCTAAAACAAGATCAGCACCAGCCGCAGTTAATTCTTTTTTATTTCCTACCCCCGTTAATACCCCTATTGTAAAAGCACCGGCACTTTTACCAGCTTTTATATCATAAGGGTGGTCTCCAATAACGATTATTTCTGAAGGTTTCAGATTTAATTTATTAATTGCAAATATTATTCCCTCAGAACTGGGTTTGGGGTTTAAAACTGTTTCCCGTCCTACTAATACATCAAAGGGTTCTAAATTGAATTTATCTAGAGTCGTTTTTATTGCCATTTCAGAAGTTCGAGAAAATATACCTGTCATAATATTTTTACTTCGTAAATACTCTAGAGTTTGTTTAGTTCCAGGAATAAGAGTAGCCTCTTGAGAGGCTAGACATTCTTCTTCTGTAAGTATTTTAAGCGCCGCTTTCTTTAAATCTTCGTTTTCAGCTAGGCTCTTTCTCTCAAGCGCAACTATTGCGTCGTTTATTTTTTGTAAAATTGGTTTAAAATTAAAGTCCTTGGGCAATCCTCTTTCAGCGAAAAACGCCCTCACCCTTTCTCTAATTGATTCAAGGTCAATTCGTATTCTTACTAAAGTGTTTTCAAAATCAAACAAAATTAGTTTGACCGACATAATTTAATTATATCTCCGTAAAGGTCCATTTATTGTTTTTGATCATAACTGGACCACCGTCTGGAATTCTAACCCAATAAATATCAGCTGGAGTGTTATTTATTAATGAAACGTTTGGTATTCGCTCGCCATAAGCTAATTTTACAAATATCAGTGGCATATTAATTCCGATAGTAGAAAAAAATAATGAAGTAGTAAAAAACCTTCCTGGATTAACTTCTGTTACACAGGGAATACCAGATTTATTCTCCTTTGTGTCTACAACGTAAATACCGTTTGGCTTTGAATCTAACGTTTTTACAGTATCGATAGCTATTTTATTTACGCGATCATTATGAACTGTTTTTTGTATCGCTGTTGTGCCTGTTACTCCACTTGGAGAAAGCCCAGATTGTACCCATTCTAACCTCTCTTTACCCTGTGAACATATCAACTTCCCCTTATACCAGATGCTCACCCAAGATACCTCTCGACCATCTAATTTTTCACTGGCTAAAAAATTTCCCCACCTTAAACCTCTATATGACCAATAATTTACCCAAGCCTTTGCTGACTCAAAATTATCAACCGGTAAACTGGCTCGACCACCAGCACCTCTATTCGCTCTTAGCCAAACAGTACCATCTATTTCTATAAAGACCTCCTTGAGGGAAACCTCATCTGATAATTTAAAAGTTTTAGCGACAGGCACCCTTGCTTTTTCAAGAGTTTGGTAAGTCAACCATTTATCCTGGCTTATATTTATGGCTTTTTTCGAGGGAAGAAATACTTTGGCGTTTAACTTCTGCCGGTAATCAGAAATTATCTTAACTTCTGGATCTGGTTGTGCATGAATAAATTCAATATCTTCAAGTTCGATTACTTTATTAATTTTATTAATATAGTTTAGTTCCTCACCTTTTTTGTGCCTAATTAAATATCTCTTATCAACCGGAGACATCTCCAGATAATACTTATTTGTGTCAGCACCAACAATTTTTATCTTCTCTTTCGAGAGTCTTAATGACTTTATAAAATTTATTCCTGCTGACCCGCCGCAGCCAAGAACTAATATTTTTTTCATCTTATTACCACAGTTTGTTTTTGTAAGTTATCGGAACATCAACAATTGCTGCCTTTTCAGAATTCAAAGCTTTTTTCAAAGTTGGAGTCAAATTCTTAGCTGAATTTACTCTAAAACCCTTACCTCCATAAGCTTGAGCTAATTTAACAAAATCGGGATTTCGGAAATCAACACCAAAAGAACTACCAAAAGTTTTTTCCTGTTCATACTTTATTATTCCGTAAGAACCATCATTTAAAATAACCACTGTAATTGGTAAATCATAATTAACCGCAGTTATGAATTCTGAAGCCGCCATTTGAAAACCACCGTCTCCAACCAGCGCAATTACTCTTTTGTCTTTATTTAAGAGCTTAGCGGCAATTGCTCCCGGTAGAGAAAAACCCATCGCTGATTGACCGTTTGAGAAGTTAATAGTTTTAGGGTATAAGGCTTCAAAAAATAAACCCATATATTGCTTATGCTCACCAACATCAACAATAATTATATCTTGGTTATCTAATAAAACTCTAAGTTTTTTAATCAAGTTTAAAGGATCTATTGGAAAATCTTCTTTACTAAACTTATAATTTTTTGGATCGAAACGATGAAACGGTAAGTATTTATACTTTTTTGGCGTGAGATTAGAACTATTTATTTTTTTAAAGAAGTATTTATAATCGCAAACTATATCAATATCTGGTCGATAAAATTTCTGCCCTGTTCTGGTTGAAGTATCAATATTTATTATCTTTTTCCTTATACCTTCACTCCATATCTTCGGTTTTATTCCCTCTGCGTAATCGTAACCAATATTGATAAGGAGATCTGATTTTCTAATGCTTTCAGCGGTTTTTGGTAGGTGGCGGCTTAGCACACCAAGATATAGGGGATGGTTCGAGGGGATTGCACCTTTCCCTTGGAAAGTTGACAAAGCGTATATATTAAACTTCTCCATAAATTTTATAAGTTCATTAGTGGCGTTTTGACGAATCACTGCCCCGCCAACTAAAATAATCGGAAATTGAGCCCTTTTTATTTCTTTAATTACCGATGAGATATTGGGAAAATTTTTCTTTTGCCGATTGATTTTAGAAGAAATTTTTATCCTTGAATTAAAAGGGTTATCTAAGATATCAACTGGAAGGACAATATGAACAGGTCCTGGTCTTTCTTCTTCCGCAATCTTAAAAGCTAACTGTAACTTCTGAGGTATTTCACTAACGTGTTCTATAGTCGTTTGAAATTTTGATTTATGGGAAAATTCCTTTTTCATATCAATGAATTGGTGAGTATCAACGTGCCAGGCAGTTTTTGGTAGTTGGCTAGTTATGCAGACGAGAGGGGAACGATCAGAATGAGCATTTTTAATTGCTGTACCAATATTTGTGGCTCCGGGTCCTAGGGTTGTATAGCAAACCCCGGCTTTGCCGGTTAACCGCCCATAAACATCAGCCATAAAACCAGCAGATTGCTCATGAGTAGTTCTAATAAACCTAATTTTTGAGGATTTTTTTAGCTCTTTAAAAAAAAGAGCTTCGGCAGTCTTACCTTTGTTATCTTTAGTATCTCCAGGTATGCCAAAAATATATTTGACCCTAAGTCTCTCTAAAGTTTTTACTAGTAATACCGCTCCATCCACAATTAAAGAAAAATTATAGCAACGCTACGTTAAACTGTCTAGGTTTATAAGCATAGCCTAGTAAGCTTATTGTTAATTTGTTAGTATAGGTAAGTATAAAAATATGAAAATTTTGATGATTAATGATAAATACGAAAGTGTTGGTGGTGCCGAAAATTATCTGATTGGGGTCTGCGAAGGCTTAGAAAATTTAGGACACGAGACTTTTGTGATTTATTCTGAAGGCGGAGCAGTCAGAGCTAAAAGAAAATCTTTTTTTGTTCCAAATTTAGAAATTAGCGAAACTCTAGAAATCATTGAAAGCGAGAAGCCAGATATTATCAATTTGCAAAATGTTTTTAATAATGATCTTTACCGGTTGTTACCGAAACTCAAACCGACAGTTAGATACGTCCACGACCACCGAACTTATTCACCGGGTTCGGCCAGTATGCATTTTGTTTCAAACCGAATTTGCGAAGCCCCGTTAAGCTGGTGGCACCAGCCAATCTTTGCTTACACAGAGCGTTGTATGAGCCGTAATCCTATAAAAATTGTTAGGCTAGTTTTAGAGAGATTAGAACTTTTAAAACTCCATAATAACCTACAAAAAATCTTGGTTAATTCAAATTATGTTAAGAATAGGTTGATTCAAAACGGAGTAAGTGGAGATTTAATTTTTGTATTGCCACCGTTTGTAAATATCCTTCAGGATAAAGTAGTCACAAAATCAGAAGAACCAATTATTTTGTATGTTGGGAGACTTTTTGTGGAAAAAGGAGTTGAATTTGCTTTCAGGGCTGTTGGGGAGATACCAAACGCTAAGCTTTGGGTGGTAGGGGATGGTTGGGATAGAAGGCGATTAGAAAAACTAACTTTAAAATTGGGTCTTTCAGAGAGAGTTAGATTTTTTGGGTGGGTTGAAAGAGAAAAATTAGGAAAATTTTATAACGAGGCATCACTGACAGTTTTACCTTCAATCTGGCCAGAGCCTTTTGGTATGAGTGGAATTGAGTCTTTAAGCGCAGGTAAACCGGTTGTTGCCTTCAAGGTTGGGGGAATTCCTGAATGGTTAACTGATAATAAAGTTGGTTTTTTGGTCCCAAGAGCAAACGAAAAAGAGTTAGCAAAAGCAATTAAAACCTTGTTAGATAATCCTTCTTTGCGGGATAGATTTGGGAGGTTAGGAAAGAAATTAGTAAAAGAAAAATTTAATAAAGAAGATCATCTCAAGAAGTTGTTTGGAATATACGAAGAAGCAGTTAAAAATTTTAAAAGCTCATTCGCCACGATTTGATGGCCCCTTTTGGTGAGATGTCCATCCTCCGGAAAAAATAAAGGAAACTCTTTACCTTCCTTAAAGGTTTTTAAGAAACTAATGAATTCAATATTCTCTTTTTTGGCAAAGTCCTCTAAATCTTCGATATGACGGAGGGGATAAATTTTGCCGATTCTAAAACCGTGAAATAGGCGACCAGTTGCCCACTCTTTATCAGAAACTTGGTGAGCACTCGGATGGGCTGTTAGTAGGAACGGAATATTCTCCTTTTTAAGCAACTCTTTTATCAGTAAAAGATGCTTCTCTGGCAAGATAAAAGCCTTTTCATAGTCTTCTGGTTTTTCCTCTCGGGTAAGCGCAAAAGTATCGTTTCTTATATCTCCTTTGGTATATCCGGGTACCGCTTTACCTAAAAGTCCTTTAATTTTAATTGCGGCAAACAAATAGAATTTTGAGTTATCGTGTAAGAACTGCTTTATAACTAGCGGTAAAAACGGAATAGTAACTTCTCCGCCGGTTTTGTTTTTCTGATCAAACTCCTTTCTTAAGTTTTTCTCGGGATCCACTGCAATTGGTTCTCCTTTTTCATTACTAGTTGTGTTCTTTTCATATTCAAGCTCGTTTTGAAAGTCAGTAATATCAAAATCCAAAATTACCAAATCGGGTTTTAGTTTCAGTCCAAAGTTTTTTAAATATAAGTATTCTAAAACTGGAGAGTAACTAATAACCCCACCATTAATCACCTCGACGTTTTTATATTTTTCGTTGAGTTTATTCTCTAACTTTTTAACAGAGGTCTCTTCTAAATCTACCCCTTGGCCTTCAACAAAAGAATCACCCAGTATTAAGATGCGGTAGAAGCCCTCGGGTTTAACTTTACTTATTTGCCTATCTCGTAAACCCAGTGAGTTAATTCTATAGTCAATATTCCACTCGGGAGTTACATACTTACAATTTGAATTTGGTTTTAATTTATGGTGAATTATTTTGTCGCTGCTTCTACATTCGGTTGGTAAAACGGATTTAAATTCTGTTAGGCGGGTGTAAATTTCGGCTAATAAAAAAGCAGCTAAGAATCCAAAAAATACTAAAAGCAAATTTTGAAAAGCCTTTTTCACAATATATACTATATAATGTATTTCTTAATATATGAATATCGCTATTGATGCTCGTAGTTTGGGAACTGGGCGGGCAATTGATATTTATACCAGAAATATTGTTGATAATCTTCTATCTATCGATAAAGAAAATTCTTACATCTTAGTTATTGACGATTTAGATAAGCTAAAAGAAATAAATAATAAAAATTACACCATAAAGCAAATTCCAAAAAAACGAGTTTTAAGAGACCATCTTCTTTTCAAGCAATTTCTCTCTGATCTAGAGGTTGATCTTGTTTTTCACCCGGATAACACTGAATTTTTATTTTGTTTACCCAAAAGTATAGTAACCGTACACGATATAATTCCGATTAAATTTCCTAAACTTGTTTTAAGCAAGAATGCCCTATTTTCGTTAAAACAAAAAGCTTACTTTTCCCTGCAGGGAAGAGCTTTAAAAGGGGCTTCTAAAATTATTACGGTTTCGAAGAATACGAAAATAGACTTAATTGAGGTTTTGAAAATACCTTCAGAAAAAGTCGAAGTGGTTTATGAGGGAATAGAAGAGGAGTTTAAAGTGCAGCCAAGGGAAAAAGTTGGAAAAGTTAAGCGAAAGTACAAAATAGAGGGCGAATATATTTTTTATCTTGGCGGTTTTGGGGTTCATAAAAATGTCTTAAAGTTAATTGAAGCTTTTAAAAATTTAGAAAAAGAGTTCACTGGAACCCTTGTTTTGGGTGGAACTACCGAAGATAGATCTTCTCCGCAAATTGAACTTTCTAAAATCCGTGAAAAAATTAAAAACTACAAACTTTCTAAAAAGGTTATCTTTACTGGTTTTATAGCGCAAGGAGATCTACCCGCTCTCTATTACGGAGCAAAAGTTTTTGTTTATCCTTCGCTTTATGAAGGTTTTGGTCGCCCGCCACTTGAAGCCTTAGCTTGTAGTAGTGTGGTGGTGATCTCAAACGCCGCTTCTTTACCAGAAGTAGTTGGCGAAGCCGGGATTTACATTGATCCCAATAATGTTTACTCTTTAGAAGCCGGTTTGTTGAAAGCCCTTCGACTTTCAGTGATGGAAAAAGAGGACTTACGAAAGAAAGCCGTTGTCCAACTTAAAAAGTTTTCTTGGGAGACGAGCGCAACAGAAACTTTAGAAATTTTTGAATCGCAATGAAAAAGCTTTTCGAAAAAAATTCGATTTGGGTTTTAATTTTTGTTTTTGGGGCTCTTTACGTTGCCTGGTCAATTAAGCGGCATCTCTTCTTCGAGACTGACGCAATTGATCTGGGAATTTTTGATCAGTATATTTGGCACTATTCCCATTTTGAAGCGCCAACAAGCAGCGTTAAATTTTCTACTTACCCAGGACCAAATATATTAGGAGATCATTTTTCGCCGGCTCTAGCCTTGCTGGCTCCCCTTTTTTGGATTTGGAAAGACCCTCTTGTTCTCCTTATTGCTCAAGCAGTTGCAGTGGTAATCGGCGCCTACCCAATTTACAAATTAGCCAAATTAAAACTAAATAACCAAATTTTTTCTTTGGCAATTTCTTTCGCTTACCTTGGATTTGTGGGAGTCCAGACCTTAATTGACTATGATTTTCATGAAGTCGCGTTTGCGTTGCCCTTGCTCGCTTTTGCGCTTTTCTTTCTTCATTTAAAAAAATACAGGTGGTACTTTTTTCTAATAATTTTTAGCCTTTTTATTAAGGAAGATATGCCCCTTTTTGTTGCTACTTTGGGTCTATACGCAATTATAAGATTAAGGGAATTCAAAGTTGGTATTTCCACGGTTGGAATCGGGGCAATATCTTATTACCTAATTACTTATATTATTATTCCTTATTTTAAAAAAGAACCGTTTGCTTACGAACACCTAGATCCAGCTTTGGGAAAAACTGGATTAGATTTAATTATTAAAACTTTTACGGACCCGATTTTGGTGTTAAAAACCGCTTTTTACGATGCCCAATTTGTAAAACTTCGAACTATACTTAATTTATTAGCCTCGTTTAGCTTTTTACCACTTCTTTCTCCTGAAACGCTGATTTTAACCGCTCCTAATGTTGCCGAAAGATTTATCACGTACCTACCGCAGCGTTGGATCATCCGCTTTCAATACAGTGCAATTCTTTCCCCAATTTTTGCAGTTGGCAGTATTCACGCGATCGAGAATTTTTTTTGGGTAACGAAAAAATTAAACTTTAAAGAAAACGTTAGAAAGAACTTTATTTATCTTGTTTCGTTTTTCTTGATAATTTCAACAGTTTATATCACTTTTAGAAATAACGCTCCGTTTACAAGAATCTTGAATCCCGCCTCGTACTGCTGCTTGAGCAATTTTGCCAAAGATTACGAACTTTTGAGGACAATTCCAAAAGATGCTTCGGTTATGGCCCAATCTTCTTTAGTGCCCCATCTTTCTCACCGAGAAAAGATATTTCGTTATGATGGTTCTATTTTTACCCGCGGAATCTTTCCAGAATATATTATTATGGATGTTAATTTACACTCGGACCCACCGTATTTAAGGGAAGATCTTCAAAAAAGGATCGAAGAGTTACGTAAGCACTCTAATTATGAAGAGCTATATTGGGACGGAGAAAGGCTACTTTTAAAGCTGAAATGAAGAAAATTCTTAAACTTAGTTTCAATTCATTTGAAATATGGTTTACTTTGATTTTTTTGTTTGGCGTTGCTTTGCGTCTTGTTTACATGATTGCGCCGGAGACCAAAATTAGTGCTGATGAAGCGGTGTACGGAGTTGAGGCTTTGAATATATGGAAATACGGAGAAAGACCAGTATTTTTTTACAACCAACCTTATACGGGTACTTTTAGCGCATACGTAAGTGCCATTTTTTTTGGTATTTTCGAACCAAGCGCGTTTTGGCTTAAATTTCCACCCTTAGTTTTTTCAATAATTTTTCTTTACTTAAATTATAAGCTAGCGTTAGTTATTTTTAACAATAGAACGGTTGCTCTTCTTGCTTTACTTTTTACAAGTTTCACTTCTCCTTTTTGGCAAAATTGGACAACCCGAGCCGGAACGGTTTACCAAGAAATGATGGTTTTTGGGAATTTAATCTTCATCCTAATATTGAAAATAACTTTTAATAAAATTTCGGAAAGGAGAAAAACGCTATATTTTTTTCTTTTAGGAATTTTTGCAGGGCTTGGCTTTTGGTTTCAACCAGCCGTAATTTATTATTTAGTACCGGCAGCGATTTTTCTCTTTCTGTGGAAACCACTCATTTTCTTTTCCCGGTATTTTTATCTAGGATTAGCCGGCTTTATAGTTGGCGATTTACCGGTTATTTGGTGGAATTTGGCCCATCAAAATATTACAACAGTGGCCCTAGTCAATAAGCCTTTTGGGGTTTTTCATTCATTAAACGAGTTTTTTACCCTTGGGTTACCAGTGATTTTTGGAGTAAGAGGACCTTGGTCAACTAGCAACTTTTTTACGCCACTAGCCTACCTAATAATTATTCTTTACGCTCTTACTTTTATTTATATTTTAATAAAAAGATTTAAAAATTTATGGCTTACTTTTACCTTTGGTCTTCTTTGGTGGCCGCCAAAATTTAAAATAGGAACTGATAAATTACAAAAAATAGATCTTATTTTTGTGTTCGCCCTTCTACTGCCTCTTCTTTTTAGTATTTCAGCTCCGTTTAACCAGTTCGTAATTGAACCAAGATATGTTTCACCAATTTATACAGGACTACCAATACTTTTAGCTTATTTTACGTACCAATCTAAAAATTTTTTAAGATATTTACCCCATCTTTTAGTAATCCTTTTTTTAACAAACAGCGTTGTTGGTTATATAAAGAAACCGCCCGACTCTTTTTTAAGTCAATATAAACTTGATAACTTAATTTCCTATCTAAGAGAAAAGGGAATTCATTATGTTGAGGCACAGGCGGATTTTTCTTATCGCTTAATTTTAGAATCAGAGGGCGAGATTATTACGGCTACCACCGACAGCCCCCCATTTGCAGCTCGTTACCCCTCTTATGAGGTAATGGTAAAAGGCGCCCCAAAGGAGAAAAAAGGAGCGATCTTTGGTGAACGTAAAGAAATAATTCCTTGTCAAGAAAATATTGAAGAGCAAGAAACTTACTGTGTAGAAAAACTTATCGACAACCGCTTCTGGGTTTATACCTATCGCTAATTTTTATTTATTGGTTTCAATTTATAGACCTTAGCAAGATCTAAACCAGCCACTTTTGAAGAATAAACAAAATCATAATATTTTTCAATTTCGGGAACACCGGCTTGATATTGAATTATATAGTTAGCTTTTTCTGGTTCCTGCAAAGAGGATTGATATTGACCAAGACTTAATGATTGTAGGTTTGAAGATAAGAAAGGTTTTAAAACGATTATGTCGCTACGTATTTTAGGTACGTATTGTGGTTGCGAAACTGCGAATTGAATTTTGTCGCCTTTTTCAGCCGCTTTATTAACGTAGTCAACTGCTTCCTTAACCCCTTCACCCCAATAACCAACTGGTAAGTTTTTCGATCTTGCACCGATTGGTCCGCCAATGATCTCATTAAAATAATCCAAATAATAAGGGTGGTAAGTGATATTAATCCTTAGAGAATAAATAGTAATTATTAGAATAATTCCCAAGCGAAGAAACGGGATTATTTTCTTTTTAGGTAACGCTTTAATAGAGTTTATTAAATAATCAAAACCCAAAGCCGCAGTAATTGCTAAGTAGGGAAAAATTGGTAGTGCAAAACGAATTCCGTCTACCTTATACTTGCTGAAAGTTACTAAAAGCGGAGTTAGAAGCATTAAAAGAAGTGCGATTAGATAAAAAGATCTTTGCTTGAATAACCGCAGGAAAAAAAGAGCAAACCCAAAAAGTATTAGAACTGGAGTAGTAATCGCAAAATAAACTGGATAATATTGAAGGTTATACCCCGAAAACCCGGATCCAACTTCTTGCCAATGCTTAAAACTAGTTAGAAATCGATCTAGCTGATCCGACCAAATCCAGGGCCACATTAGAAAAAATAGAATGAGGGATAAAGGTAGAATTAAAGCTGCATTTAGAGGAATTTTTATTAACCTCTCCTTAATTATTTGTTTGTAATTATAGAGAATATAAAGAACCGCAAATAAAGGTAGCAGCAGAAAATTATTATATTTTGCTCCTAAAGCAATGCCAGCTGTTACGCTAGTGAGTAAGTAGAATTTATTATTACCACCTTTTCTTAAAGCCAAAAGAAACGTAAAGACAGCCAAAAAATAAGTTAACATTACTGGTGTGTCACTACTAGTTACCCGAGCGTAGGCAATAACTGGCGGTAAGAGGATAAAAATAAGAGTTCCTAAAAAAGCCACAAAAGGGGAAAAGAACTGCCAGGCAAATAAAAATAAAAGTACGCTGGTAAGAGAAGTGATTGCGACAGAAGTCAACCGGGTATAAGTTAGGTTAAATTGACTGTAACTGGGGTTTTCTTTGTCGAGTTTATCAGTCAAATAGGTAGTGGGACCATAAAAAAATTTATATACCGGTGGTTGGTCAGTTCGGTAACCCCAAGCTTTTTCAGATAAATCTAAATGTATTATCGCTCCAAAAGTACGGTTACTTACAAAATAATGATACCACTCGTCCATTGTTTCTCCAGAAGCATCAATGTCTCTACCTAAATAAAGAAAGCTGGCAATAAAAATAAGTATTGAAAGGAAAAATTTATTTTTTAAAAAATTATTATTTTTAATCCTCATTGTTAAAAATTTTTAACCAAGTAGAATACCCCTTTTTAGGAAGATCATCCATAGTTCTTAAGCCAGCACCTTGATAAGTAGAAGAGAAAGTTGGTGGAGGATCAAAGAGATGACGGTATAACCAAAAAATTAGATTTAAATCTTTACTTTTTCTTTTTAAGTAAATTAAAAAATTTGATTGTTCTTCTTCATTAGTTTGGGTTGTTGACCAACCACTATCAATAATTGCCTTTTTCATACCCGGGTAGCGATTGTTGAGCTCTTCGTAATAATTTTCTCCCATCTCTTCAACCTCTTTTACTACTCTGGTTGGGTAGGTAGAAATCGCTAATAAATCTATAGAGCCTAAGAACTTATCCACCAAAAACCACTTCTCTTTACCGTCAAGCTTACCAGAAATATTCTCGTAATCAAAACTCGGAAAAACTAACCTGCCGGGTGAGTTTTTCTTAGCTTCTCTGTAAATTTCTTTATACAGGCTTACAAATCTATCAAATTCATCTGGATTAGTGTTATAAAGACGATCGATATTAAAACCAAGGTTGAAAAAATCTGAATGGCTAAAAAAAGAAACGTCTTTGACATTTTGTTTTACTACATCTTGGGAAAAACTGTTTTTGCCAATTGCAAACCAATTTTTTTCGTCTCTATCCTGGCGATTTTCCAAAACATCAACAATTCTTATTTCTTGTAAACCTCTGGCGTTAATTTTAAAATTATTCGTTTTAACTTGTTCTAAATAGCCATCATCTAGATTGACAGTTATATCTGATGATTCCATCACTTTGTCAAAGACCTCAATATTTTCCCTCTTTTGC
Source organism: uncultured Gammaproteobacteria bacterium (assembly GCA_964643435.1). Taxonomy (GTDB): domain Bacteria; phylum Patescibacteriota; class Microgenomatia; order Woykebacterales; family RBG-16-39-9b; genus CAZXPY01. The sequence goes on from CAZXPY010000001.1 coordinate 144,816, forward strand.
CACAGTGGCAAAAGAGGATAAACCCCAATCCAAAAACCTCTCTTATTAACTTTTTCCAAAAGAGAATTCTTTCTCTCTAGAACTTGCGGTAAAAAGTGAAACTCACCCAGACTCTTGATCTCCGGTGGAATGAATCCAGAAATTTTTTTGGCGGTGAGGGGTTTGGTTTTAGATAAAACCACAACTAAAAAGAAAAATAAAAAAATAAAAGTAAGGGCAAAAAATAGATTTTTAAATCTTCCGGTCATAGATTAGGTTAGTAATATATTAACGTAATTATATAGATAAAAACAGGTTTAAAATTGTGCTAAAATGGAACGGATGGAAATTATCCAAGTAGCTCCTTATTATTATCCTTTTATTGGCGGGGTAGAAGAGGTGGTGCGGCAATATAGCGAGCGTTTAGTTAAAAAAGGACACTCTGTGACGGTTTTTACTTCTAAGATGGAGGAGAGTCAAGAAAAATTAAATGGAGTTGACATTAAACGTTTTTGGTCGTTACCAATTTTGCAGAAAGGGTCTTATCTGCCAATTACACCGTTTCTTCCTTTTGCTTTTTTTAGAGAAAATCCCGATCTAATTCATATCCACGCTAATAAACGTTTCACCACGGACAGTGCCGCTTTAGTAGTTAAATTGAAAAAAACTCCTTTTGTTTTTAGTCCCCATGCCGGCAGTTGGGGCAAGTCTTTTTTTGGTTTAGTACACAACCAAACTTTAGGTAAAATTGCTCTTTCCGCTAACGTGGTAATCTGCGTTTCCGAATTTGAGAAAAAAATTATTGAAGATTCTGGGTTAAAGATTAATCGATTTGAGATACTACCGAACGGAGTAGATTTAGAAGAATTTGCGAAGAAAAGAGAAAATATTTTTAAAAATTACGGATTAAATAAGAAGAAAATTGTTCTTTACGTTGGTAGATTAGCGCCTCATAAAGGAGTTGATGTCTTAATAGGAGCAATTAAAAAAATTGTTGGTAGCTTTTCCGAAGCTCACCTTTTTTTGATTGGACCGGATGCTGGTGAAGAGAATCAATTAAGAAAGCAGGTTGCTAACCTAAATTTAACTAGCTTTGTTACTTTTGCGGGAAAACTTTCAAGAGACGATTTAATAAGTGCGTACCAAAATAGTAGCCTTTTTTGTTTGCCAAGCAGAAACGAAGCTTTTGGTATCGCAATAATCGAGGCTTTTGCTGCCGGAACCCCGGTTATAACCACCAAGATTTCCTCAATAGCTGAAATCGTAACTGACGGTGTAAACGGTAGGTTAGTAACACCAGGAGATCCAGAAAAGCTAGCAGCCGCTTTATTGGAATTACTTAAAGAAGAAAAATTAGGAAAAAGTTTCGCCATTGAAGGTACAAAAGTTGTAGAAAAACGCTATAACTGGGAAAAAATTGTTGATAGATTAGAAGATATATATAGAAGTATTTTACGATGAGAATACTTTGGTTTACTTACCGGCTTCCTTTCCCGGCTGATAGTGGCGGGAAGGTAAGAGCTTACAATTTAATAAAACAAGTTGCGAAAGACCACGAAATAATACTTTTTAGTTTTAGGCGCGAAAAAAAAGAGCTAGTCGGGTTGGATGAATTAAGGAAATATTGTAGTCATATTTTCACGTTTCAGCGTCGTACCCTTTTTAATCCTTTGAATTTTTTTTACGCCACGTTTTTGCCTTTTCCGGCAGCACTATATTACTCACCGCTGATAAAAGATAAACTCGCTAGTACTACGAAAGAGTTAAATATTGACCTAATCCATCTCGAATCCTTTTATACGGGGGTTTATTTACAAAATATCATAAGAGTGCCGATTATTATGGGTAATGAGAATCTAGAGTATCAGATTTATCAGCGGAAAGCTGATTTAACAAAACCACCCGCAAAAACAATACTGCATCTCGATACAATTAGAATAAAGAAATTTGAAGAAGATCTTTGGAGGAGGGCAAGGATAAATCTAGCTGTTTCTGAAAGCGATGCAAAGGTGATTGAAGGAGTGACAAAAAAACCCTGCTACGTTATTCCAAACGGAGTCGATATCGACTTTTTTGCAAAAACTAAAAAAGAAAAATTAAAAAGCCCTACAGTCCTTTTTGTCGGTGATTTTAATTATATTCAAAACCAAGACGCGGTAAGATTTTTGGTTAAAAAGATCTGGCCGTTAGTTTCCGAAAAAATTTCTAATATCAAACTTCTTTTAGTTGGTAGAAACCCAACTAGAGAAATTTTAAATTTAAAAACTCCCTCAATTGAGATTTTATCCAACGTAGAAGATATAAGGACCGCTTACGGCGCTGCTTCTATCTTTATAGCACCACTTCGAGTCGCGGGTGGTACCCAATTAAAAATTTTGGAAGCGGCGGCAACTGGTTTACCTATTATTACAAGTCCATTATCAATAAAAGGATTAAAAGCTACTCAAAAGGAAATTTTGACGGCTGACACTGCTAGCGATTTTGCCTCTAAAGTTAGATTTCTTGTCAAAAACAGGAACTTTAGTGATAAAATAGGTAAAGCCGCTTTGGGTCTCGTTAGAGACAACTATTCGTGGGTTGAAATTGGTAAAAAATTAGAAAATGCTTATAAAGCCGCTACGAAAAATTAACAGCTTAAAAATCTTACAATTTCTGATTCTTCTTTTTGTAATCGCAATTCCAATCGCTGATCATACGAGATTTAGTATTTTCTTTAATAGATTAATTCCGGTTAGAGTAATTTTCTTAATTCTTTTGGGTTTTTCCCTAGTTTTCCTTATTGAATATATTAAAAAAATTGGTAAAAAAGAGTTTGAAAAAGTCGCCAGTGAATTTGTAAAGGACAGATTTTTCCTCTTACTAGCATTCATCTGGTTAGTTAGAGTTATCTCGATATCTTTCTCCCAGAACTTAAAAGCTAGTCTTAGCTTACTTGCCTTTTATACTTCCGTAATAATTCTGTATCTAATTTTAAGATTTGTATTGGTGAGAAGCCGATTTTTTGTCTTCCAAATTATAAGGGTTTATGTTTATGTTGGAATATTAATCGGTTTGTATGGGTTACTGCAGTGGCTGCTCCACTTTACCAGTATAATTTTACCCGGAGTCTTAGTTGGCGGTGATTACATTAGGATTCCGGGAACTTATTTTGACGCAAATCACTTTCCCGCTTATCTTGCTAGCCTTGCACCACTTGTTTTGGTTTTTGGTTGGTTGACAAGAGATCCTTACAAAAAGGTTTTGAGTTGGCTAATATTTTTTATCCTTACCCTAGTGACCCTTTACACTTTCAGCCGTAGTGGAGTAATCGCCTTAGGATTTGCGACGGCCACTCTACTCTTTCTAAGTATCTACTTTGGGTTTCTGAAAAAAACCGTTCCTTTGATCCTGATCTTAATCATAACTTCAGTTGTGGTGATTATTTCCGATAGGACCCCTAAATCTTTAATTGATAGAGCTAGATCAGTTTTTAGTACTAGTGAAAAATCGACCAACGCCCACCGGTTGCTACTTTCTGGCGAAATAGAACTGTTTTTAGAGAACCCAATTTTAGGGGTGGGATACGGTGGCTTTAGTGAAAAATTTAGAGCAACAAAGTTTGGGCAAGAGCATTTAAAAATAGATCCCAACCCTCAAATTCGCCTACCAGCTCACAGTGTTTGGTTTGAGACACTAACCGAAACCGGACTAGTTGGAATAATTCCGTACAGTATTTTTATGGCAAGTGTTCTTATTTACCTTTTTAAATTTATAAAACAAACATCTAACCGGGTAATAAGACTTTACGGGATTGGGATATTTTCTGGAATAGTCGGGGTTTTGGCTGGCGGTCTGTTTTATTCTTACAACTTAGAATTTTTCTGGTTTATTATTTTTTTGGGAATTCTTTTTCCTTTATCCGTTAAGGTTCTATTAAAAGAAAAGCTGATTTTTGAAGAGAAAGTTTTTTCTGAAAAATTGCCTTGGGGAGAAATCTTACCAGCTTTAAGTGTGGTGGCTTTTGCGGGAGTTTTAAGTTTTTGGCAACTCGGTAAACTCCATTTAATTGATTGGGACGAAGCAATTTACGCTGGTGTGGCAAAGTCTATGGTTTTGACCAAAGATTTTTTGACCCCAACCTGGGCAGGTAATTTTTGGTTTGAAAAACCGCCTCTTTATATGTGGTTAACCGCATTTTTGTATAAATTTTACGGAGCTACCGCCTTTGTGGCTCGTTTTTGGGCGGCAAGCTTTGGGGTTTTAGGAGTGCTCTTTACCTATCTTTTGGCCCGCAAATTGTTTGGTCGCTTTGTGGGAATATTATCCGGCGTTATACTAGCTACCACTTTCCATTATTTATATTACTCCCGCAACGGAATTTTAGATGTTCCAGTTACTTTTTTTATGGTCGCCTGCTTATTTTTTTTCATCTTAGGGCGTGAAAAACCAATCTGGTTTATTTTGGCGGGTTTGAGTTTAGGGCTTGGGGTTATGACCAAAGGAACAGTGGCTTTTTTAATACTACCTGCCATCCTTTCTTTGGTGGTTTTTGAAGAAAATAAAAAAGTATTTTTGAATAGATATACAGGTTTGGGATTCGGGGTTTTCTTACTGACAGTTTTGCCGTGGCATCTTTATATGTATTTTAAACACGGCAAAGCTTTTTTGGAAAGCTATTTACTTTACCATGTTTTCCTACGTGCCACGAGTAGTATTGAAGGTAAAAGTGCTGAAACCTTTGTGTACATAAAAGTAATCCGAAATAGTATGAGGATTTGGTTTTTGCCCTTAGTTCCAGCGTTGATCTGGTCTCTTTGGCAGATTGCCAAAAAGAATAAGGATATAATTTTTTTGAGCGTTTGGGCGGCGTTCGTATTTTTAGCCTTTACTGCCGCAAACAGTAAATTGATTTGGTATATTATTCCAATTTACCCACCACTCGCGATTCTAACCGCTAAATTTATTTCTGAGGGTTTAAGTTATGCACAAGAATATTTGAAAATTTATTTAGGTTCCTTTACTAAAACCTTAAGACCTTTGAGTTTAGTAGGTTTTTTTCTTTTAGCAATAGGTTACGTAATTTACCGCTGGGACCTAATTATGCCTCGCGATTTTACTTATGACGAAGCCAAATTATTAATTGAGAAAGACGATGTGGATCGGTCTCACTCTGTTCCGTTTGTGATAGCTGGTTTTGCGCCGCCAGTGCCAAGGTATTATTCTAACAGTCCTTTAATATTAGTCCCTAAGGAGGAATTTGAAGCAGCGTTTATTCAAGAAACAGAGCGTTTCGGGTTAGTGGAGACAGAAGTAGCAAAAAGAATGCTAGAGCGTTACGAGAAAAAAGATATTAATAAATCATACCGAATTATTTCCACATCCGGTAATTTAGCCTTAATTCGTCGCTGGTAGGTAGGATTAATGAATGATCAGCTTAGCGTGGTAATAGTGAACTTTAATACGAAGGATCTACTTAATAGTTGCTTAAATAGCCTTAAAAAGACTCTACTTAATTTGAAAATTATTGTGGTTGATAATGCTTCAAGCGATGGATCGGTAGACTTAATCAAAAAAGAATTTAAAGAAATAAAATTGATAGAATCTAGAGAAAATATTGGGTTTTCTAGCGCTAATAACTTGGCTACTGGCGTGATTGATACACCCTACGTACTTTTTTTGAACCCCGATACGATAGTTCCCGCGAATACTTTAGAACCACTTATAAAATTTATGGAAAAAGATCAAAGTATAGGTGCTTTAACCTGTAAAGTAGAACTAGCGGATGGTAGTTTTGATAAAGATTGTCATCGGGGTTTTCCCACACCTTGGGCGTCGCTTACTTATTTTTTAGGTGCCTCGAGAATTTTTTCGCGCTCGAAAATTTTTAACCGTTATCACTTGGGTTTTTTAGATCTAAATACGATCCATGAAATTGATTCCTGTGCTGGTTCTTTTATGCTGGTGAGAAGAGAAGCTGGGGAAGAAATTGGTTGGTGGGACAGCCATTTTTTCTTTTATGGAGAAGATTTAGATTTTTGCTTTCGTTTAAAAGAAAAGGGTTGGAAAATAATGTACTATCCGTTGGTAAAAATAGTGCACCTTAAAGGAGCTAGTAGCGGTTTACGTAAAGAGTCAAGGGAAGTAACTACGGCAAGTAAAGAGACAAAAAAAAGAGCAGCCTTGGCCTCGATTGAAGCTATGAGAATTTTTTATCAAAAGCATTATTCAAAAAAATACCCTAATTTTTTAAATGATCTAGTAATGTTGGCGGTTAATATTAAAGGCTATTGGAGGGTTTGGAATGCGGGTAGATAAAGTAGAAGAATTGTCAGTTTTCCTGCCAGCCTACAATGAAGAACAGAATATTCTTAAAGTAATAAAGAATGTTAAAGAGATCTTGAAAAAAATTGCTAAAAATTACGAAATTATTGTTGTTGATGATGGGTCTACTGATAGGACAGCAGAAGAAGTTTTAAAAATAAGAGATGTAAGACTAATTTCCCATCAACGAAACCTCGGTTATGGAACAGCCTTAAAAAGTGGTTTTTCAAATTCTAGATATGAGTTGATAGCCTTTATGGATAGTGATTTACAATTTGATTTTAAAGAGATTAATAAATTTTTAGATTATATTGAAGATTACGATTTGGTTATTGGTTTTCGCAAGAACCGAGCTGATAATTTAGTCAGAAAATTAAATGCCAGAACTTATTCCCTTATTTTAAATCTTATCTTTAATTTAAATGTTCGTGACGTTGATTGCGGTTTTAAATTAGTAAGAAGGGAAATTTTTAAGAAAATTAAACTAGAATCAGACGGCGCTTTAATTAGTGCAGAATTTTTAATTAAAGCTAGAAGAAAGGGTTTTCGTATTAAAGAAATTGAGGTTAGTCATTTTCCGAGGATTTTGGGAAAACAAACTGGCGCTAACCCGAAAGTCATTTTAAAAACTTTTTTTGAAATAATCAAACTTAGGAGGAGTTTAAACTGAAAAGAAATATTTTCAGGTTTCTGTTGGGGATCGCTTTAAGCCTAATATTCTTTTATCTTATTTTCCAAAAGGTTGATATTTCTAAGGTTTTTGGAATTTTAGGCGAGGTTAATTATTTTCTTGTTTTATTAGCAATACCAATACATCTGTCTTCCTTTATTTTTAGATCCGCTCGTTGGTCAGTAATCTTGCAAACCTTAAGGAAATTTGAACTAATAAAACTTTTCCCTTTTATTAGTATCGGTTATATGGCTAATAATGTTTTACCGTTTAGGTTAGGAGAATTAATTCGAGCGCAATTTTTTGGGAAAAAAATGGGTCTAAGTCGTAGCAGCGTCTTAGCCACAATTTTTGTAGAAAGGCTTTTAGATGGTTGGACACTTCTTTCTTTTTTAGGCTTAATATTAGTTTTCTATCCACTTCCAGCCAACTTTGCAAAATTACCCCAAATCGGACTTATTATTTTTCTTTTTCCAGTCCTTTTCTTTCTACTCTTTGTTAGATTTGGTGGTCAGAAGCTACTCTCTTCACTGGCGCAAAAAAACACCGAAAGGAAATACGTGGGTAGTGGTCTAGTTTTTTTCAATAATTTTTTTAACGGTTTCGAGATGCTTAAAAAGGGTAGGAACACAACTACTGCTTTTGGTTATTCAATCTGCGTTTGGCTATTGGAAACCTCGCTTTTATATATAATTTCTTTAGCTTTTAATCTTAACCTCGCTTTCTGGCAATTTCTTTTAATTATGTCCATAGTGGGAATCGGAATGTTAATACCGTCTGCTCCAGGATATTTTGGACAGTTCGAATTTTTTGTAGTTTCACTATTAGGTATTTTCGGAATTGAAAAAAATAGAGCGGTTACCTACGCTTTTTTAACTCATTTTGTAGGGTGGCTGCCAATAAGCCTAATTGGCTTTTTCTTTGCATTCAAATTGGGGTTTACTCTAAAGACAAACCAAATTTCTGCTGAGGTTAAAGATGAGTAAAGTTGTCGTGGTTGGAGCAGGTTCCTTAGGTTTAACAGCTGCCTTTGAGCTCTTAAAGAAAGGTTACAAAGTAACTGTTATTGAGAAAAGTGAAAAAATAGGTGGTTTGCTTTCTTCATTTAAGATTGGGTCAAGCTACATTGAGGAATATTATCACCACCTTTTTCAAACAGATAAAGATGCGATAGCCTTAATAAAAGAAGTTGGTTTAGAAGAAAAATTGGAATTTAAGCAGCCTAAAACTAGTGTTTTTGCTGACGGCAGAATCTATCCTTTAGACTCACCCATAGATGTTTTAAATTTTTCTCCGTTAACTTTTATGGAAAGAATAAGGCTGGGTGTTAGTCTTGCTTACCTTAAGTTAAAACCAACCTACAGGGGCTTTGAGGATGTTCGTGCTGGTTTTTGGATAAAAAAATGGATGGGTGCAAATTCTTACACTAAATTATGGGAACCGTTACTTAAAGGGAAATTTGGGAAATACGCGCAAGATATTGCGATGAGTTGGTTTTGGTCGAGAATAAAGGTGAGAACTTCTAAACTGGGTTATTTAAGGGGTGGTTTTTACCAACTTTACGAAACTTTAAGTAAAAGAATTGTTAATCTTGGAGGCGAAATCCAAACCGGTGTTGAGATTAACGAAATTTCGGGTGAGGGGTCAAAGATTAAAATTGCAACCAATGAAGGGATTCAGAACTTTGACGCTTGTGTTGCTACCATTCCAACAAATATTTTTTTTAAACTCACCCGTGGCTTACCTGCGAACTTTGTAAAAAAATACCAATGGCCAGATTATTTTGGCGCTCAAATTGTCTTTTTAGAACTCTCTAGACCAATTACTGATCTTTATTGGTTAAATATTGCGGAGAGAAATTTCCCCTTTCTAGCTTATATTGAACATACAAATTTTATGCCTGAGGAAGATTACGGAGGTGAAACTTTAGTTTATCTAGGTAATTACTTTTCAAAAGATGATCCTCGCTATCTGCAAGAAGAAAATAATACTATTGAGCAATATCTCTCCTTTCTGCCAAAAATTAATCCGAAGTTCAAAAAATCTTGGCTCATAAAGGGAAGTGTTTTTAGAACTCCTTTTGCGCAACCAATCGTCAGCGTTGGTTATCACAAACATATACCGCCGCACGAAACGCCAATAAAAAATCTCTACTTAGCAAATATGGCTCAAGTTTATCCGCAAGATCGGGGGCAAAATTACTCAATTAGACTTGCCAAAAAAGTTGTAAAGACATATTTTCCTTAAAGGTCTTATAGTTTTATAATGCTGAAGTAGGAGGTTTATTTGATTAAAATCGGAATTGATGCGAGGTTTTTGGGTCCGGAAGGAACGGGGATTGGCCGCTACGTTAAAGAATTAATCGAAGGGCTACAGGAAATCGATCGGGAAAATAGATATTTCATTTTTATACGTAGCGATAACCAAGCTCTTTTTATTCCAAGAAATCCAAATTTCAAAAAAATCATTGTTAACGCTAGATGGTACACTTTAAGAGAACAAGTTTTAATGCCCCTAAAACTTATTCCCATAAACCTTGATATTCTTCATATTCCCCACTTTAATATCCCAGTTTTTTATCCAGGTAAAATTGTGGTTACTATCCACGATCTTATAAAAACTGAATTTACTACTTCCGCAGCTACTAACCATTCACCCCTAATTTATAAATTAAAACACAGCGCCTACGAACTCGTTATAAGAGCCGCTGCAAAAAGAGCTTTGAAGATATTTGTGCCTTCGGAAATAGTCAAAGAGAAATTAAATAAAATTTTAAAAGTACCTAAAAGAAAAATTATTGTAACTTACGAAGGAGTCGGAGAGAACTTTAAAAATAAAAAATTGAGTGACGTTGAGATTCGCCAAGTTTTATATAAATACGGTGTAAGTACCCCGTATTTTCTTTATGTAGGTAATTCGTATCCTTACAAAAATTTAAAATTAATCTTAGAAACACTTAAAATAATAAAGCAGCCTTTAAAATTTGTTTTTGTAAGTAGTCGGGATATATTTAGTGATGAACTTCTTAAAGAAGCAAGAAATTTACAAGTAGAAAAAAATATCATTCTAACCGGTTTTGTTTCTGACGAAGATTTAGCCGCCCTTTATCAAGGCTCCCTCTTTTTCGTTTTTCCTTCACTTTCTGAAGGCTTCGGCATTCCCGGTTTAGAGGCGTTTGCCGCAAAAATTCCTCTTTTGGCTAGCTCAATTCCTACCTTCAGAGAAGTTTACGGAACCGCTGCACTTTATTTTGATCCCTTAGACCCAAATGATTTGGCTAAAAAAATTAAACAAATTTTAGAAGATAAAAAATTACGAAATAGTCTAATAGAATCTGGATTAAAAAAATTAGATAAATACTCTTGGCTTGACTTGGTAAAAAAGACTCTTGAAACTTACCGTGAAGTTAGTTAAAATGGACCCACAAAAATGAAAAAAGTAATTTTTGCTCTCGTCGGAGCTATGGTTCTAATTATTATACTGGGGATTGTTGTTAGTAATAGAAAGAAAACCCTAGCACCAATTCCGTCCTTACCTCAACAACCACAAACACCAAGTTCAACTACAATTGAAACAGAAGTTAAAAGCCTTCATTTTGAAAACAGTACTCCTTCTCACGGTTCTGTTCTGGCAGCAGTACCGATCAACATCGTAATTAATTTTAACTTTGATTTGGCGAGCGGCTCTTCTATTACCATAAAAAAAGATGGTAAAGAGTATAGTAGCGGAGAAGTAAAAATAGATAGTAATAAACTGGCAATGCGGATTTCAATGGAGCCATTTTCACCAGACGGTCAATATAGCGTTAGTTACAGAGCTTGTTGGCCAGACGGTAGTTGTCATAACGGACAATTTCAATTTACGATTGACTCTGGGTCGGCTAATACTTACTTAAATCTGCGGGGCAAAAAAGAGGTACCAATAAGTCTTGCCCAAATCGCTTTTAATCCAGCAACAATAAAAGTTAGCAAAGGCACTAAGGTAATTTGGCGAAATGATGAAGAAATACAACATTACATCAACACTGATCCGCACGCCGGCCACAATTATTTTCCAGCCCAAAATTCTAAACTGCTCAAAAAAGGCGACACTTACGAATTAACATTTAATAGTCCAGGTCTTTACCCATATCATTGTAGCGCCCACGCCAGTTATATGACCGGTTCGATCATTGTAGAATAGCTGTTTCAGACTTCATCCCTACTTGTTTTTCCCAGTTTAATTTCAGATATTTAATTTTTTTGATATAATCAGCCAAATGCGGAAGCCAAAAATTGCGATAGTGCATGATTACTTGAATCAGTACGGTGGGGCGGAAAAGGTTTTAGAAGCAATATCGGAAAGTTATCCTAACGCTCCTATTTATACCAGTATCTATGATAAGGAGAAACTGCGAAATTTAGGTTTTGAGGATAATGACAAAAAAATTATCACTGGTTTTACCCAAAAACTCCCTTTTAGAAATATCTTACCACGTTATTATCTCACCCCATTTTACCCATTTGTTTTTTTAAGTTTTGATTTTTCTAACTATGACATTATTATTTCAAGCTCAAGCTTCGCCGCAAAATATTTACGGAAGAAAAAAGCGGTTCATATTTGCTATTGTCATACCCCACCAAGATTTTTATGGGGTTTCGATACTGATATTAATATAAATTCAATGCGTTTTTTTGAAAGACCAATCGCCAGAGCCGCCCAAAGGTTCTTAAGAAAACTAGATTTTTATATGGCCCAAAAAGTAGATCTTTTTTTGACTAATTCCGAAAATGTCAAAAAAAGAATAGAAAAAGTTTACCGCCGAGATTCCAGAGTTGTCTACCCCCCTATTGATACCGATAGATTTGATTTAAAAAAAGCAAAAATCGAGGACTATTTTTTAATAGTTTCCCGACTTGGAGAATATAAAAAAATTGATATGGTTATAAATGTTTTTAATAAACTAAAGTTGCCTTTAAAAATAATCGGCGAAGGTTCGCAGTTTGAAAAATTGAAAAAAAACGCCAATAAAAATATTGAATTTCTCGGTTCCATACCTTCAAAAGAAATTGATAAGTATTATTTAGAATGTAAGGCTTTCATTATGGCGGCTGATGAGGATTTTGGTATTGCACCAGTTGAGGCTTTAGCTGCAGGCAAGAGCGTTCTTGCTTATAGAGGTGGGGGTGTGTTAGAATCTGTCGTAAGCGGCGAGACTGGAGAATTTTTTAGTCAGCAAACAGAAAGTAGTCTTTTGGCCGCTTTAAAAAAATTTGACCCACTTAAATATAGCCCGGAAAAATGTAAAGAACGGGCCCAGAAATTTTCAAAAAGAAATTTTAAGGAAAAGTTAGAAAAAATTGTGAATGATTTATGGGAAAAACAGGCAAAGACTTTTTTGTAATCTTGGCAGGCGGTGGTGGAAGCCGTCTTTGGCCGAAATCACGAAATAGAAAACCGAAACAGTTTTTAAAATTGGTAAGTAATAGAACGATGCTGCAAGAATCCTTTGACAGGATTGCAGATTTTGTACCGGTAGAACAAATTTTTATTGTTACAACTCGCGATTACCTGGAAGAAACAAAAAACGAACTACCTAAAATTCCAGAAAGCAATATTTTAGTAGAACCCCAACCAAAAGGAACAGCGGCGGCTGTTTCTTTAGCGGCTGTCCATATTGAGAAAATAGATCCCCAAGCGACAATTTTGGTGCTAGCCGCCGATCACCTTATAAAGAAGCAACAACAGTTTCGCAAAACTCTTAACGCCTTATTAAAAGCAGCTCAAAGAGGCGATTACTTAGTAACCACTGGTATTCATCCCACTTATCCTCACACTGGTCTTGGTTATATCCATATTGAAAAAGAGGTTTTCAAGGTTGACGTGACCAGTATTTTTAAAGTTGAAACTTTCAAAGAAAAACCTGATTTAACTACGGCGCAAGCCTTTATCGCTTCTGGAGAGTATTTTTGGAATGCAAATATTAATAGTTTCCAGATTAAGTCTTTATTTAACGCTTTAGATTTACACATGAGCGGCTTATACCAAGCAATAGTTAAAATAAAAGATTATCTTGGAAGCGAGAAATATAATCGGGTTTTAGAAGAGGAGTGGGAAAAACTGACAAACGAACCGATCGATACTGGGGTTTTGGAAAAAGCCAAAAATGTTTTGGTAGTACCAGGAGGTTTTACTTGGAGTGATATTGGTGATTGGTCTGTTCTTTACGATGTTTTAGCCGGTTCTACGGAAGAAAACGTTTTGGTTGGAGATGGAGCATCATATCACTTAAGCTTGGAAAGTGGCGGATGCTTAGTTTACAGCGGAGGAACAAAACTAGTGGCGACAATAGGTTTAGAAAATATAGTAATTATCGATACGGCGGATGCACTTTTAGTCTGTTCTAAGAATAGGGCTCAAGAGGTAAAAAAATTAGTGGAAAAATTAAAAAAAGAAAAAAGGGAAAAATATTTGTAAGCAATGTTTTTTGACTTTAGTAAGAGATTATTAGATATAATAGGTAGCGGCATTGGTTTAATTATCTTTTCACCGCTGTTTCTGATTACGGCAATTTTAATAAAACTGGATTCGCAAGGTCCGGTGTTTTACACCCCAACTCGTGTTGGTAAGGACGGGGAACCCTTTAGGATGTATAAATTTCGTTCAATGATAATGAAAAGAGCTGGTAAAAAATTTGTTCACGCTGAAGAGATTTTGAAATCTAATCCGAAATTGCTGGAGCAATACAAGAGAAACTCCTATAAACTTGTAGATGACCCAAGAGTTACGCGAATCGGTAAGTTTTTAAGAAAATATTCAATAGATGAATTCCCCCAACTTTTAAATATTCTGAAAGGAGAGATGAGTTTAGTTGGTCCGAGGGCCTATATGCCAGATGAGCTCTCTGAACAACAAAAGATTTATCCAATGACAATACAGTATGTAGCTACATTGCTTTCGATTAAACCAGGAGCAACCGGACCTTGGCAAGTAGGCGGTCGTTCCAAAATTAATTTTGACCACAGGGTTAGAATGGACGCTGCTTACGCGTTGCGGCGTTCTCTTGCCTATGATCTTGGGATTTTGCTTAAAACTATTCCGACAGTTCTTAAAGGTGAGGGAGCTACGTGATAAATTACGTTGATATGAAAAAAACAGTTTCTAAAAAAGGGGATTATAAAAAAGGGTTTATCACCGCGGTTTCATCGTTGCTCTTAATTTTACTAGGACTGGGATTGTTAACCTATTTTGTTAGTAGAGATTTAATAAAAGAATCTAATAAAACTGTTTTGGCATTTAATAATTTAAAGGGAGCGGTTAAGGCTCAAGATATAACTAAAGTAAAAAACGAAAATCAGAATCTACGAAATCAACTAAAAACAACCCAAAAAAGTTTAGCAAAATTGTTCATTTACAAATTAATACCTGTCCTCGGGGCATATTATAGCGACAGCGAACATTTACTTAAAGGAGCGATATACGGTACAGAATCAATCGATTTAATTGCTGATAGCTTGGTTCCTTTTGCAGACGCCCTAGGTCTAAAAGGAGGTAGTGGTGCTGGTAGTGCGGAAAGCTATATCCAATCAGTAATCAAATCAATGCCAAAAATTGCTCCAAGAGTCGATGATATTAGCGCGAAATTAAAACTGACAAGAGTCGAAATAGATAAAATTAATACCAAAAAATACCCCAGGTTTTTAAAAATTAAAGGTATTGAAGTTCGCAAAAGTTTAGACCAGACAAAACAACAAGTTGATGCAATTGAGAGCTTTATGCCAGAACTTCGTCCTATTTTGCTTAACGTCCCGCCGGTTTTGGGGGAACCTAATGAAAAAACTTATTTGATCTTATTCCAAAACGATAAAGAACTTCGTCCTACCGGCGGGTTCATTACCGCCTACGCTATTGCGAAAGTCAAAGAAGGTAAGTTAATCAGTATTGTTAGTGACGACATCTACAATCTAGATCGTCGTTTAGGTAGTCAAGAACCAGCCCCGCAAGCAGTCCGTGATTATCTCCGAGTTCCGTATCTTTATATCAGAGATACCAATCTTTCCCCAGATTTTGTCCTCTCAATGAGTAAGTTTGAAGAATTTTACAACCAAGTAGCAAACGCAGTTAAAATTGATGGAATTATCGCGCTCGATACCGAATTTGTACGCTCTTTGCTAGAAATTACTGGACCAGTAACAACAAATGTTTATAAAGAAACATTTTCGAGTGATATTGGTCAATATGGAGTTAGCGATGTTGTTTACAAGCTAGAATTATATAGTGAGCAACTCTTGGCGGCAACAGAAAAAAGAAAAGATCTTATCGGTGATTTAATGGCTTCTTTAATTCAAAAAATATACTCCTTGCCTAAAAACAAATGGGCGCCGCTTCTTTTTACAGTTAAAGAGATGGCTGATGAAAAGCATATTATCGCTAATTTACACGATGAAAAAGTGCAAAATCTTTTAGAAAAATACAATTTTGCCGGTAGAATTAAAGATTACAGTGGCGATTATTTACATGTTAATGACGCTAATTTTGCCGGCAGAAAAGCAAATCTTTATATCAAGCAGAAAATCGAACAAGATATCAATATCGATAAGGGGGGTAAAGTGACTAAAAAGGTAACGGTGACAATAAAAAACCCTAAACCGTTTGATGGCTGGTTGAACTCCACTTATTATGATTGGATGAGGATTTTAGTACCGGCTGGTAGTGAGTTAATTTCTAGCGAATCCTACAGTAGCGTCTCGAAAACAGATGAGCTTGGTAAAAAGGTTTTTACTACTTACACGTTTGCCAAACCACTTGGTGAAAATCGAGTTTCGGTTACTTACACCTTGCCTTTCCCGGTAAAAAAAGGTGAGGAGTATAAGCTTTTAGTCCAAAAACAGCCAGGAACTCTCGGTGCAGAAGTTATTATTAGGTTAAACGGAAAACAGATAGAGAAGTTCCATCTTACAGTAGATAAAGAAATCAAATTTAAGATTTGATGAGAACTTACAGCGTAGAAGGAATTGTACTTTCCAGAGCCGATTTTGGGGAAACCGATCGAATTTTAACGATTTTTACAAGAGAAAAAGGGAAAATTACCGCCGCCGCCAAAGGAATTAGAAAAATTACTTCCCGACGGGCTTCTAGCTTAGAACCCTTAAATTATTCGAGAATTTTGCTTTCAAAAGGCGCAAATTTAGATACCATTACCCAAACCCAAATACTCCATTCTTTTAAAAATATTCCTAATAATCTTGAAAAAATTGCTTACTCCTTTCAAATAAGTGAATTAGTAGATTCATTTTTTGGAGAGGAACAACCATCAAAGAGTGCTTTTGAACTTTTACTCACCACTTTGAATAAATTAGATAGACAAAAAGATCTTGAGCGGACAAAGATTATATTGCGCGGATTTGAACTTAAACTATTATTTTCAGTTGGATTTGGTCCCTCCTTGCAAGCTTGCGTGCTCTGTAAAAAAATCTTGAGAAAAGAAACAAACTTTTTCTCAGCTGACCTTGGTGGTATTATTCATAAGAACTGTTCGTATGAAAGTTACCTCACATTACCAGTTAGCGTTAATGCGCTTAAAGTGTTGCGTTTTTTACAAAAAAAGCCTTTTAGTGAAATCGAAAAGCTTGTTTTGGGGGAGAGGATAAAAGATGAAGTTGAGAGAATCTTAAAGTTTTATATTGAATACCTGCTTGAAAATGAACTGCGAAGCGCTGATTTTATAAAGAAAATAACATCTTCCCCGGGCTAAAGCCCAGGGTTTTCACCTCAAAAGGAAGATGTTTTACAGCTTCAATTCATCCCCGTACTAAAGCATGGAGTTTTCTTGAAGCTTTTAATAAATACCTTAAAAAAGTGAGGGTCAATAAATTCAGTATACTGACCCTCAAGAAGGCAATTTGCGTCTTGTTCTTGAATAAATTGACCCCCCCACTCAAGTTTTAGAAGGTGTTTGATCTCCGGGCGCAGCGGGAGACCTATTCCGGTAAAGAAGCTCCTCCCGCATTACAGTGATCTCTTTTGGAGCTTCTATACCAAGCTTGACTCGGTCACGTTCCACTGCAATGACCGTCACCAAAATGTTCCCCCGAATAACGATGGTTTGGTCAACCTTCCTTGTGAGGATAAGCACGATCCCCTCCTTTGGGTCTGCGAAATTCCAGACTGACTGTCTAATAATAAAATAAATAAAGGTAACAAGCAAGGAGGTAATTGCAAACTGGTTTTCTACGTTTTATAATTTTAGCCATATGGCTAAAAACCCAAAATTAATGGAAAAAATAGTTTCCCTTTGTAAAAGACGGGGATTTGTTTTTCCGGGAAGTGAGATTTACGGTGGTATTGCCGGAATTTATGATCTTGGACCTTTGGGAGTGGAACTTGCCAACAATATAAAAAGGGAGTGGTGGAAAAATGTCGTCCAAGATCGCGATAACGTGGTTGGGCTCGATAGTGCAATATTAATGAACCGTCAAGTTTGGCACGCTTCCGGGCATGTAGAAGGGTTTGTAGATCCCTTAATTGAGTGTAAAAATTGCCATTCCCGATTCCGCGAAGATACGCTCAGAGAAAAAGTTAAAAGCCAAAAGTTAAAAGTCAGATGTCCGGTTTGTGGAAAAAACGATTGGACCCCACCGCGGATGTTTAATCTAATGTTCAAAACTCATATCGGTCCGGTTGAGGACAGGGCATCCGAAACTTATCTTCGGCCGGAAACAGCCCAAGGAATTTTTGTCAATTTTAGCAATATTTTAGATACAATGAGGGTTAAACTTCCATTCGGTATTGCCCAAATAGGAAAGGGATTTAGAAACGAAATTATTACTGGTAATTTCCTATTTCGGGTACGCGAGTTTGAAATGATGGAATTAGAATATTTTACCTATCCTACTCAGGCAGAGAAAGGTTTTGAATATTGGCAGAAAGAAAGAATGGATTGGTATTTAAGTCTTGGTTTGAAGAAAGAAAACCTTCGTTTCCGAGAACATAAAGATACCGAGAGGGCTCATTACGCAGTAAGATCCGTGGATATCGAATATAACTGGCCCTTTATGGATTGGGGAGAGCTGGAGGGAATCGCCAACCGGACCGATTATGATCTAAAATCCCATTCTCAAGAAAGTGGTATAAACCTTTCTTATTTTGGCCAAGATTCCAAAGAAAAAATAATTCCTTACGTAATCGAACCTTCGGTTGGGATCGGCCGAGCAATGCTTGCCCTTTTGATCGATGCTTACACCGAAGATGGAGAGAGGGTTATTTTAAAATTAAATTCAGTACTTGCACCAGTAAAAGTGGCGGTTTTTCCCCTGTTGGCTAATAAACCTCCTTTAGTTAAAAAGGCGCGGTCAATTTACGAAGATCTAAAGACCAAGATTTCTGGTCTTGTTGTTTGGGATGATCGGGGCAATATCGGCAAGCGCTACTACGCCCAGGATGAAATCGGTACACCTTATTGTATCACTGTCGATTTTCAGACCCTTGAGGATGACACTGTAACAATCCGCGACCGCGATACAACAAAACAAACAAGAGTGAAAGTAGAAAAAATTCTCTCCAACCTTACATAAGTTTCTTCTAAACTCAGCTAAATCCAACCTCGGTATATTTATCCTTTATTTATTTTCACGTGTGGAAAATAGGGTATTGACAAGAGGTCAAACTAGGTTCTATTATATACTAAAGTGGTAAAAAGGGGAAATAAGTGGTAAATAGTGTAACATTTTATCACTAATAACTAGCCTGCCTTCATCTGGACAGCAATGTTTTTAGGGGAATATAGACATTCAATTGATTATAAGGGCCGGTTATCGATTCCAAAGAAGTTTCGAAGCGATTTGATTGGTGGGGTGATAACCAGAGGATTGGACGGTTGTTTATTTTTATACCCCAAAAAAGATTGGGAGACATTAAGTGAAAGAATACAAGATTTACCACTTACAAAAGAAGACGCCCGCTCTTTTGCCCGCTATATTTTTTCCGGGGCAGAGAGATTAGATTTTGATAAGCTAGGTCGGACCCGGATTCCAGAGAGTTTAAGAACCTATGCAAAATTAAAAACTGAAGTTGTTTTGGTTGGGGTAGCAATAAGAGTGGAAGTTTGGAATAAGGATATTTGGGAAAAGTATAAAAAGCGAACTGAAAGTGAAGGAGAGAAAACAGCTGAAAAATTAACAGGAGCAATATAGAAAAGTTCCATAAAAGTGTACTTTTAAAAGAAGTTTTGAACTATCTTGAACCAAAAGTAGGCAAGAGATTTATTGATGCCACAATCGGTGGTGGCGGACATACAAAGGAACTTTTGGGGCAAGGCGCGAGTGTTCTAGGAATAGATTTTGATCCGGTCTCAATTGAATTTGTTAAAAAAACTATAAAAAGTAAGCACTTAAAACTTGTTTGTGGGAACTTTGCCGATATTAAAAATATTGCGGTAGCAGCCAATTTTAACAAAGTTAATGGGATACTTTTTGACTTAGGAGTGTCTTCTCACCAACTTGAAAGCGCGGAGAGAGGTTTTAGTTTTCAGAGAAACGCTTCTTTGGACATGCGGATGAATCCAAAACTAGCGGTAACAGCCGCAGATTTAGTTAACGGCTTGAACGAAGGAGAATTAAATGAGCTACTTACTAAATATGGTCAAGAGAGTAGTAGCCGGCGTATTGGGGCTGCTCTGGTACGAGCCAGAATAAAGAAAAAAATTGAAACGACTCAAGAGTTAGTAGAAATTATTCAAGGAATAGTTCCAAGAAGAGGGAAATTACACCCGGCCACAAAAACTTTTTTGGCGCTGCGTATTGCGGTTAACGATGAGTTAAACAATTTAAGGAAGGGATTAGAGGATTCACTAGCACTTTTAAAAAGAAAGGGAAGAATTTTAGTAATAAGTTTCCATTCTTTGGAAGATAAAATTGTTAAAGAATTTTTTAAAGAAAAAAAGAAATCAGGAGTTTTAAAGATTTTAACTAAAAAACCGATTGTACCTAGTCTTGAGGAAATAAGTTTAAACAGCCGATCAAGAAGTGCAAAGTTAAGGGTAGGGGAGTTAATACATTAAATAATATGAAGGTTAAAGATAAAAAAAAGAAAATACTTGGTTTTTTTCCTAAAGGAATATTAGGTATATCCTTATTTTCAGTGATCGTGCTTTCCTTAGTACAACTTTTTCTTTCTAATAAATTGTCCGTTCAAGGTAGCGACTTAACTAGAACCACTAAAGAAATTGAAAAATTCACAATTGAAAACGATATCTTAAGAAATGAAATTCAAAAGTATAGTTCTTTAGCAAGAATTGAAGAATACGCTCTAAATTCGGGAATGATTAAACAAACCCAAGTCCAATTTGTTAAAAGTGGAGGGAGCGTTGCCCTTAAACAATAGATGCGAAGAGAAAATTTTCTCTTTGTAATTATTATTCTTTTCTCCTTTGGAATCCTAGCTAGACTTTACCTTTGGCAGGTAATAGATTACGAAAAATTTAAAGCCGCCGCAGAAGCCCAGCATCTCACTCTAACCCAAATTTCCCCAAGACGAGGCGAAATTAAAACTTCAGATAATTTTTCAATCGTATCAAACGAACCCGCTTTTTTAGTCTATGCCTCTCCTTCAGAATTGAAAAAGAAAGGTTTAGAAGAAAAAATTAGCTTCCCGGAGGCAGTTAAAAAAACAATTGACGCAATTCTACCATTTATATTAGAGGAACGTTTTAGAGAGGCTTCAAGTAGTGCCGAGATAATCGAAAAAGCTGAAATTGTCAAAGAAGTTCAAAATGATTTAAAAGAGAGGCTAAGTAGTGAAAGGTTAGATTGGGTTGTCCTTAAACATAAGATGAGTAAAGATTTAGCTGATAGAATTAGAGAGAAAAAGATCCCTTGGGTTGGTTTGGAAAAGGAAGACCGACGCTTTTATCCAGAGGCCTCATTAAGTGCTCATACAGTTGGTTTTGTTGGTTCTGATGATGTTGGAAGGAATAAGGGTTATTTTGGTTTAGAAGGTTATTATGATCGGGAACTTAAAGGTAGAATTGGTAAAGTAAAGGCCGAAGTTGATGCTGGTGGAAACATAATTTTAGTCGGCGAAAGAGGAGGGATACCAAAAACGGACGGTCGTGATCTTCTGACCACAATCGACAGGCCAATTCAGTATATATTAGAGAAAAAATTGGCAGAGGGTCTTCAAAAATACGGGGCTAAAGCGGCAACGGCAATAGTTTTAGATCCAAAAAGTGGAGCCGTTTTAGCATCGGCTAACTTACCAAATTATGAACCCCAAAGATGGAAAGCTTACCCCCAAGAGCTTTTCAAAAACAGTGCGGTTGCTGATACCTACGAACCTGGTTCCACCTTTAAAATTATTACTTTTGCGGCGGCTCTAAATGAAAATCTAATAAAACCAGAAACAAAATGTGAATGTAAAGAGCCATTGCAAATAGGTGGATTTACAATTAGAACCTGGAACAATCAATACCATCCCGATTCTACAATGACGCAAGTACTCCAAAACTCCGATAATATTGGTGCAGCGGGGATAAGTAGGAGTCTGGGCGCAAACAAGTTTTTAAGATATATTAAAAATTTTGGCTTTGGAGAAATAACCGGCATTGATCTACAAGAAGAGGCGACCGGTATTATAAAGGAAAAAAAAGATTGGAAAGAAATCGATTTGGTAACCGCTTCCTTCGGTCAAGGTTTAAGCGTTACTGCCTTGCAGATGGTGAGAGCGGTAGCAACAATTGCTAACGGCGGTAAGTTGATGAAACCCTATATTGTGCAGAGAATCGAGGGTCCTGATAAGAGTGTTGGGATTGGTTCTAAAATGGAAAGGCAAGTGATAAAACCTGAAGCTGCCAAAATTTTAACGGAAATGATGGTGGCAGCAGTCGAGGGTGGTGAGGCTAAAAAGTTAATCCCAAAAGGATATCGAATGGCGGGAAAAACTGGAACGGCTCAAATACCAATAGCCGGACACTATGACCCTAAGAAGACGGTAGCCTCTTTTGTTGGTTTTGGACCAGTGGATGATCCTAAATTTGTGATGTTAGTTCGTTATACCGAACCTTCTTCTTCTCCCTTTGGTGCAGAAACAGCGGCACCAACCTTTTTCGACATAACTAAAGAGCTATTTAATTACTACAAAATCGCTCCTTCTAAATAATTGATTTTTAAGTAACTTAAATGTTTGTGATCTTAATGGGGATTGTGGTAGAATTTGCAAAATGACGGGGGGCTTGAAGAATCTCGTTCCTCAAGGGTTAAAAAATATTTACCACTTAGTGCGTGCCTACGGAAGCGCTCTTTTTTTTGGTTTTCCAGGTACTAAATTGAAGATTATCGGTGTGACTGGTACGGATGGGAAAACTACGGTTGTGAATTTGATCTACCACATTTTAAAACAAGCGGGATTTAAAGTTTCGATGATTTCAACAACCAAGGCAGTTATTGGCGAAAAAGAGCTCGATACTGGTCTTCACGTGACTACTCCAGATTCGATACAGATTCAGAGACTTCTGAATAAAATGTTGAAAGTTGGTAGCGAATACGTTGTTTTAGAGGTGACTAGCCATGCTTTAGATCAAAATCGAGTTGCCGCTATCAATTTTTTTACCGGCGTTGTAACCAATATAACAACCGAACATCTTGATTATCACAAAACCTACAAAAATTATTTAACTACAAAGGCAAAATTGTTAAATGGGGTAAAGTTTCGAGTTCTAAATGCTGACGATCTCTCTTACCGCGAACTTAAAAAATTAGGAAACGGAGAAAGAGTAAGCTATTCTATTAGAGATAAGGCCGATTTTAAGGCTGGGGAAGTAAAATTAAAAGAGAAGAAATTGGAATTTACAGTAACCTTTGTCGATAAACAAAAAAAGCACCAAAAAATTAAATTAGTTGCCGATCTTTTTGGAGAATACAATGTTTATAATCTTTTAGCGGCTTTGGCGACCTGTGTTTCCGTAGGAGTAAAAATCGAAAAGATAATTTCAGCAATTGCAAACTTTAAGAGGATACCCGGAAGGATGCAATATATTGGCGAATCTCAAAATTTCGACGCTGTTATAGATTTCGCTCATACTCCAAATGCCTTGGAAAACGCACTCAAAGCTTTGAGACTAATGACTAGCGGTAGGATAATTGCTGTTTTTGGAGCCGCTGGTGAGCGAGACAGCCAAAAAAGAGAACCGATGGGAGAAATTGCGGCTAGTCTAGCAGATTTAGTTATTGTTACTAGTGAGGATCCAAGGAATGAAAAAGCGGAAAAAATTATTGACAGAATAGCGGCTGGCGTCGAAAAAACAGGCGGGCGTTTGGGTGAGACTTATTGGAAAATAGCCGACCGCAAGAAAGCGATTTTTTTTGCTGTCTCTTTAGCTAAAAGAGGTGATTTAGTAGTCAGTTTTGGTAAGGGACACGAACAAAGTATGAACTTTTTTGGTCAAGAAATCCCTTGGAATGAAGAAGAGGTTGTTCGAACCGCTCTAAAGGGAAAAACAATTTATGGCAAAAAGTAATAATATTACCGCCGTAATTTTAGCAGCTGGTAGCGGTACAAGATTAAATAAAGGGAAACCTTCCCCAAAACCTAAGGTTTTGTACGAACTGGCTGGTAAACCAATAATTTTCTATATTTTAGAGACCTTAAGGAAAATTGGCCTTAAAGAAATAATTGTCGTGATTGGTTACAAGAGGAAAGCGGTTGAAGAAACTTTCGGCAATAGATTTAAATATGCTTTGCAGAAGGAACAATTAGGTACAGCCAATGCTTTAGCGGCCGGACTAAAAAAAGTTTCGATAAGCACCAAAAAAGTTTTAGTTTTAAATGGTGATGACAGTGCCTTTTACAAACCCCAAACCCTGAAGAGGGTCTTAGAGAAAGATGAAAAAGAAAATGGGGTGCTGACGTTCGTAACTCTAAGAAAAGAAGATCCGTCTGGGTTAGGTAGGATTATTAGAACAAAAAGCGGTAAACTACTGGGAATTGTTGAGGAAAAAGAAGCAAAATCTACTGAGAAAAAGATTAAGGAAATTAATGATGGCTGCTATATTTTTAATAAAAAATGGCTCAAACTTAATTTGGGAAAGGTAAAAAAAAGCGTCAGTGGCGAATATTACTTAGTTGACTTAATAAATATTGCTATAAAAAAGGGTTTTAAGACCAATACTTTTAAGTTAAAAGATCAAAGCGAGTGGTTTGGGATTAATACACTTTCCGAGTTAAAAGAGGCCGATAAAAAAATGAGAAAAGGGAGAAAATGAAACTACATTTTATGGGGATTGCAGGTAGTGGTGCTAGTGGTGTGGCTGGTATTTGTGAACAAGAAGGATGGAAGGTAAGCGGTTGTGACCTAGATAAAAATTCACCATATCTAACCTTTCTTAGAAAGAAAAAAATTGAAATTTTTCCGCAGCACTCTACTAATCATTTAAGTAAAGTTAATAAATTAATTATTTCCCCAAGCGTTCTTAGTAAGAATCCTAAAAATCCAGAAATTGCCGTTGCCAAAAAATTAAGAATCCCAGTACTAACCTGGCAGCAGTTTCTAGGACGATTCCTTATTAAAAACAAATTTGTAATCGCAATTGCCGGTACTCACGGAAAATCGACCACAACCGCTATGATTGCCTTTATTTTAGAAAAAGCTCTCTTTGACCCAACCGTAATTTTAGGGGCTATTTTTCCAGATTGGGGTACAAATTTTAGATTAGGAAAAAGTAAATATTTTGTGATCGAAGCTGATGAGTATGCTAACAATTTCCTTAATTACAAGGCAGATATTGTTGTTATTACTAACATAGACTACGATCATCCAGAATATTTTAAAACGGAAAGGGATTTTAAAAATAGTTTCGAAAGATTTGTTTTGGCTACTAAAAAAAACTCCGTTTTAATTCTTGGTCCAGATCTTAAAATAGGGAACAAAAACGGGAAAACCTATGAGTACAAGGGAATCCCAAACTTAAACCTTTTAATCCCAGGGGAATTTAATAGAATTAACGCGGCTCTGGCAATGGCCGTTGCGGAAATTTTAGGAATTAAAGAGAGTGGGCTAATTCTTTCAAAATTTAAGGGTTTATCGCGACGCTTTGAGTTTAAAGGCGAAGTAAAAAATATTAAAGTATTCGATGATTACGCTCATCACCCTACGGAAATTGCGGCTACTTTGACAACGGCGAGAGAAAAATTTCCCAAAAATAAAATTTGGTGCGTTTTTCAACCTCATATGTATACAAGAACTAAAGTTCTCTTTAGTAAATTCGTTAAAGTATTCGAAAGTTCAAAAATCGACGAAATTGTTTTAGTCGATATTTTTGCAGCGAGACAAAGAAACCTTTCTAAAATTAGCTCTTTTGATTTGGCGATTGGTGTAAAGAACAAAAAGGTAAAATATATTGGTGAATTAAAACAAGCAGCAAAATATTTAATTAAAAACTTAAGTCCAGGAGACATTTTAATGGTTTTAGGAGCTGGGGATATTTATTTACTCTCAAACTTAGTTTTAGAAGGATTAAAAAAATGGCGAAATTCGAACAGTTAATTCAAAAATTAGGTCAGGATAGAGTTTTTCTAGATGAGCCTTTAAGTAAATACACGAATTGGCGTACTGGCGGACCGGCGGAAATTTTATATATTTGCGAAGGGAGCGATGAGCTTATTAACGGCGTTAGTTTAGCTAAAGCGTTGGAGATTGATTATTTAGTTTTAGGCTTGGGTGCAAACGTATTAGTTTCGGATATGGGGGTAGGCGGTCTAGTTATAATTAATCGTAGTGACGAGATAAAGTTTTTGCCGCACGGTTTTCTAGAAGCTGAAAGTGGCGTAAATTTAAACCTTCTTATTCAGAAATCAGCCGAAAGACGACTTTCAGGATTGGAAAGAATGATAAGAGTTCCCGGGACGGTTGGCGGGGCGATTTATATGAATGCTGGAGATACCGGAAGAGGGGAATTTTTTGGTAATTTAGTTAGAAGGGTTACGGTGTTAGATAGAATTGGCTCGATAAAAAAACTAGACCAAGCGGAATCAAAATTTTCTTATCGAAAGAGTCGGTTTCAAGAAAGCGGTGAAATTATTCTTAACTCTCTTTTACAATTACTACCTTCTACTAAGGAAGATATTGAGAAGAAGGTCGCCGACATATTAATGAGGAAAAGAAATCAGCCCAGCGGTCCTAGTGCTGGTTCAACCTTTAAAAATCCTCCTGGTAATTACGCTGGTAAATTAATCGAAGAAGTAGGTTTAAAAGGTATCCAAATTGGCGCGGCAAAATTTTCCGAAACCCACGCTAATTTTATTATTAATACCGGTAACGCAACTTCTGCTGACATTAAAGCTTTGATTAATCTAGCCAAAAATAAGGTTAAAGAGAAATTTGGAATAATTTTAGAAGAAGAAGTCCGTTATATAGGGAAACAATAATGTGAGTACTCTTTTAATCGAAGGGGGTTACCCTTTAAAAGGACGGGTTAAAATTTTCGGAGCTAAAAATTCAAGTTTTAAACTGATGATCGCCAGTTTACTTACCGATTCAAAAAGCGATATTTTAAATGTTTCTTACCTTAGAGACGTGACCACCTTAAAAAAAATAATTGAAAACTTGGGGGCGCAGGCCCTTTTCCTAGGGGATCATCGAATTGTTGTCAAGGCTAATAATTTAAATTCATATAAAGTACCTACGAGATTAGGGCAAGAATCAAGAGCCTCAACAATGCTTATTCCAATACTTCTCCACCGTTTTGGCCAAGCAATTGTTCCTCTTCCCGGTGGAGATCAAATTGGGGAAAGGCCCTTGCAGCGCCATCTAAACGGATTAGAAGCCATGGGAGTAAAGATAACCTACAAGGGTCAAAAACTTTTGGTAGAGGCTAGGAAACTTAAGGGTGTAAAGTATCGCTTCGGAAAAAACACCCACACTGGAACCGAGACTTTGATTTTAGCGGCAAGTGTTGCTAATGGAGTAACGGTTCTGGAAAACGCGGCCCAAGAACCAGAAGTAGATGATTTAATTTTATTCCTAAATAAGGCCGGCGCAAAGATTAAGCGTCACGAAAGAACAATTACTATCGAAGGTGTCAAAACTCTTCGCGGCCCAAAACATAGATGTATGACCGATAGAAACGAAGCAGTTACTTTTGCTTGTATGGCATTAGGTACAAAAGGAGATATCTTTATCGAAAATATCTTACCAATTCATCTTAAAGCCTTTCTAACAAAAGTTAAAGAAGCCGGTGGTGGAGCAGAAATTACTGAAAATGGTATTAGGGTTTTTTATAAAGAAAAGCTTAAAGCTACTTGGCTGGAAACTAGTCCCTATCCTGGTTTTATGACGGATTGGCAACCACTTTGGAGTACTTTAATGACTCAAGGGAAGGGAAAATCAACTGTGATTGAGCGAGTTTTTGAAAATAGATTTACTTTCGTTGGCACTTTAAAGAAAATGGGAGCCGATATTGAATTTTTTAATCCCAAAATTTCTAAACCCCAAACCTATTATAACTTTGATTGGAGTAGAGAAAAAGCAAAATTGAAACACGGAATAAAAATTAAAGGTCCGACTCCTTTACAAGGGACTTCAACGGTGATAACCGATATAAGAGCCGGAGCAACTTTAACGTTTGCCGCACTGATGGGGCGAGGGGTAAGCGAACTTAGCGGTTTAGAACATATTGAACGGGGTTACGAAGATTTGGAAGGAAGATTAGCGTCACTTGGGGCAAATATAAAAAGAATCGATTAAGTTAAAAGTTAAAATGCAAAATTACAAGTCAAATTTAAAAAGTAAGTTTTTGAAATTTTATTTTCACTTTTGCCTTTTGAATTTTGAATTTTAAATTATTTTGTTATGGCACAGGAAAGATTGGCTTGGGCGGAAATAGACCTTTCCGTTATTAGTCAAAACATTAAAAAAATTCAAGATTTTGTTGGTCCAAAAGTGGCTGTAATGGCCGTAGTAAAAGCCAATGCTTATGGTCACGGAGCAATTCTCG
Source organism: uncultured Gammaproteobacteria bacterium (assembly GCA_964643435.1). GTDB lineage: Bacteria > Patescibacteriota > Microgenomatia > Woykebacterales > RBG-16-39-9b > CAZXPY01. The sequence goes on from CAZXPY010000001.1 coordinate 172,728, forward strand.
TATCAAAAGTTGCTTTAGAAGCGGGTGCAAAAATGCTTGGTGTGTCCTCTTTTGGGGAAAGTAAGCAGCTTCGTGAGGGGGGTATAAAAGCACCGATTGTAATCCTTGGATTTACTCCAGTTGAAAATTATTTGGATATGGTTAATTACGATATTACGGTTACAATCCGCAGCCTAGATGTAGCCCGCTCACTTGTGAGTGCTGCCCGAAGAGTTAATAAAATTGCCAAGGTTTGGGTAAAGGTGGATACGGGGATGCATCGATTAGGTTTAAACCCTGAAGAAGTGTTCTACTTTATCAAAAAGTTGCAAAATCTTCCTAATTTAGCCGTGAGTGGGATTTTCACCCATTTTGCTGATTCTGATGGTTCTGATTTAGCCTTTACGAGAAATCAGCTCACTTCCTTCCAAAAAGTCCTTAATGAGTTAGAAAAAGAAGGAATCCACCTACCAATTACTTCAGCGGCAAATTCGGTGGCCACTTTTAAACTGCCTCAATCTCATTTTGATTTAGTTAGAATTGGTATTGCGATGTACGGTTTAAAACCGGACAAAAAATTTAGCTACCCCTTAGATTTGAAGCCAGCGTTGGAGTTCAAAACCGAAATTACCCAGATCACCGAAATTAGTAAGGGCGAGACAGTGGGTTACGGTCGTGAATTTAAAGCGCGCCGACCAACCTTAGTCGCCACTTTAGCAGTTGGTTACGGGGATGGTTTTCGAAGAGCGCCAAAAAATTGGGGCGAAGTTTTAATTGCTGGTCAGCGGGTTTCTCTGATCGGTCGGGTTTCTATGGATCAAGCGGCGGTAGATATCACCCGTCTTAAAGGAGATATTCGTCGGGGAGAAGAAGTAGTGCTGATTGGTAAAAGTGGTAGCGAAGAATTAACTACTGAAGAAGTTGCTGAAAAGTTAGGTACTATTTCTTACGAGGTAGTCACGGCAATCTCAGCCCGTGTACCAAGGATTTATAGATGAAAAAAATTCGCGTTGGTGTTGTTTTTGGAGGACAATCACCGGAACACGGAATTTCTCTCGCCTCCGGTAGTAATGTTGCCGCAAATTTAGACCAAGAGAAATATGAAATTTTTCGGATCTTAATAAATTTAGACGGTTCCTGGGGACTTACCAACAAAAAATGGCTGGGAGTCGACACTCAAAAAACGTACAAACCTCTATTTAATTTAAATGCTTTTAAAAACGCCTTGGGGATAATTAAAAAAGTTGATGTTATCTTTTTAGCTTTGCACGGAAGGGGAGGAGAAGACGGTAGCTTACAAGGTTTCTTGGAGGTTAATAGGGTTCCGTATACTGGTTCCGGTGTTTTGGCAAGTGCCTTAAGTATAAATAAGTTAGTAACTAAGAAGCTATTACATTGGGGGGGAATAAAGACTCCAAAATTTATCGCGCTGAGGAAAGAAGAGGCGGTAAAAGAATTTTTTCTGCCCGCTATTGTGAAGCCAAACGATCAAGGTTCAACTATTGGAATAAGCCTCGTTGAAAGAAAAAAAGACTTAGCCGCCGCCTTAAAAAAGGCGTTTAGATTTTCAGATACAGTTTTGATTGAGGAATATATTAAAGGTTTGGAAGTGACTGGCGGTATAATTGGTCGAAATTCTTCACCGGCTGCCCTTCCTTTAGTAGAAATAGTACCTAAAGGCTCTTTATTTTTTGATTACCGGGCAAAATATTCGTTCGGGGGTTCAGACGAAATTTGTCCAGCAAGACTTTCAAAGGGTCTAACAAATAAGGCTCAAAATATCGCTAAAAAAGTATTCCAAATTTTAGGTTGTGAAGGTATGGCTAGAGTGGATATGATCATAACTAAAGAAGAAGTTTTTACCTTGGAATTAAATACAATTCCTGGATTAACACCAGTCTCATTATTACCAAAAGAACTAAAAGTAGCCAACATATCTTTTGAAAAATTCTTAGATCAACAGATAAACATTGCCTTTGAGCGATATAATAGACCTTTCGGAAAGAAACGCTCTGATATTTAATTTATCTAAGTAAAATGGTTAACACCCTCAAAAATATATTTCACGAATCGCGCCGGGTTTTGGCGAAAGTATGGCTTGCATTTCATAAAAACGTGCAGATAATTGGTATTACTGGCAGTTATGGTAAAACTAATACTACGGCCGCTATTGCCGCGGTGCTTTCCGAAAAATTCAAAGTACTTGCTACTGATTTAAATCTAGACACCCGTTTCAATATTCCGATCACTGTTCTTAGGCTTTCTGATCAGAAAAAGCTTGTTTTGGAATACGGGATAGATAAGAGAGGAGAAATGGATTATCACCTTTTTGTGGCGAAACCCTCTATTGCGGTGGTTACTGGAATTACGCCGGTACACGCAGATTCCGCCCATTTAGGTTCGCTAGAAAATATCATTAGAGAAAAAGGTAAACTGGCTGCGGCTGTACCAAAGAGCGGTTGGGTGATTATAAATTGGGAAGATCAAGATGCTTGCGAGATTGCGCTTGTTGCAACCGCGAAGATTATTTTCTATGGTGAAAACAAAGATAAATGCCAATTCTGGGCTAGTGATGTAAGAACAAGTCTAAGTGGGACTAGTTTCACTATGCACTATCAAGATAAAGCCTATAAAATTAAGATCCCCCTTATTGGTCATCACCACTCTTATACGGCAATGGCGGCCGCAATTGTTGGTACTTTATGTGGATTAAACTGGGAGGAGATACTTGCTGGTTTAGCAAAAACCGTTCCGCTTGAGGGTCGGGGAAATATCCAGCCCGGACCAAAGGAAACAATAATACTCAACGACTCCCGTCGCTCAAACCCTGCCTCTAGCATAGCTGGATTACAAACTCTAGCAGATCTTAGCGCGAAAAGAAAGATTGCGGTGCTTGGTGAGATGGGCGAACTTGGGGATTATGAGGAAGAAGGTCACCGCAGCGTTGGAGAAAAGGCGGCCGGTACAAAACCGGATTATCTTATTTGTGTTGGCGGGGCAACAAAATATATTGCGCAGGAAGCTAGGAAGGGTATGGAAAACGATCGGGTTATTTATGTTAAAGATGTCTTTAAAGCTTCCCAAGTGCTGTCTGGGATTTTACAAAAAGGGGATCTATGGTATTTAAAAGGCTCGCTTCTCAAACACCTAGAACGAATCCCCCTTATTCTCGATGGTAAGAAGGTCGATACCGACGAAACTGCGTCTAAACGTTACGAAGTCTACCGCTGATTCTTGGGCGTCGAGTCAAACTCGACTGGCAAGTTTGACTTGCCGGCGAAGTTCAAATTCGGAATCTAAATTATTTCTGTTTGCTTGGTAGGTAGAGAAGTGGTAAAATTGAATTCGTCACTTTATGGCAAAACTTTTAGGTATCCTGCTCTTTTCGTTTTTAGCGACTTTTGTCGCCGCAATTCCTTTTATAAATCTCTTGTACCAACTTAAGTTCCAGCGCCAAAAAGGAAAACAAAAAAACGTTTTTGGTCAGGTTACACGAATTGTAAACCAACTTCACGGCTGGAAAGTAGGAACCCCAAACGCTGGAGGTATTTTGATTATCTCTGTTTCCGTAGTTTTGAGTGCCATTTTCTACCAATTTACAAAATATCATCTAAATTGGACTGCCTACATTTTATACTTTACCTTAATTTCTTTTGGACTTTTGGGGTTGTATGATGATATTCGTAAATTTTACGGATTATCTACTGAAAGTTTGGGTTTGCGGTTACGTTACAAGTTAATTCTACAATTAATTTTCGCATTAGTAATTGGCTTTTTTCTCTTTAGCCAAATGAATTTGCACATTATTTCAATTCCAATTTTTAATTTAGATCTTGATTTGGGCGCTTGGTACATTATTTTTGCTGCTTTTGTAATTATAGCTAGTGCAAATGCGGTTAACATCACCGACGGTTTAGATGGATTGGTTGTTGGTTTGGTAGTGATTGCTCTTAGTGCTTTTTGGGTTATTTCTGCTAATACGACTTTGCAAGATGTAACTTTATTCATCGCGGTTATCTTAGGTTCGCTCCTAGCATTTCTTTACTTCAATATTTTTCCCGCCAGAGTTTGGTTAGGTGATACTGGGTCCCTTTCCTTAGGAGCAGTTTTAGCAGTAATCGCTCTGATTCTTAATTCTTCACTTGTACTTGTCTTTGTTGGTTTGGTTTTTGTATTAGAGGTCTTATCAGTTTTAATTCAATGGTCTTCAAAAGCCCTTTTAAATAAAAAGGTTTTTTTAGTCGCTCCAATTCACCATCACTTTGAAGCTCGTGGTTGGGATGAAACTAAAGTAACGATGAGGTTTTGGCTTGCCGGTGCTGTTTCAGCTTTTATCGGTTTATTTATTGCCCTACTATAAATCCAAAAATTAAAATGCAAAATGCAGAATTTGATTTTAGAGGCAAAAAAATAGGCGTAATTGGAGCGGGGGTGGAGGGGGGTTCCACGGTTAATTATTTGGTTTCTAAGGCCGCAAACGTTTCTTTACTTGATGAGAAAACTGAGAAACGACTTGGTTCTGAAAAAATAAACCAGATTAAGAAACTTCCGGTAACTACGCGCTTCGGAAAAAATTATCTCTTGGGTTTAAATGAATTTGATATTATTTTTCGTTCCCCGGGAATTAGGAGGGACTTGCCGGAGATTTTAGCGGCGGAAAAAGCCGGTGTCCAAATTACCTCGCAAATAAAATTATTTTTTGATCAATGCACCGCACCGATTATTGGCGTTACCGGAACTAAGGGGAAAGGGACAACTTGCAGTTTAATTTACGAAATTTTAAGGAGGGCCCGAAAAAAAGTTTTTTTGGGAGGTAATATTGGTAAAGCACCACTTGATTTTGTTGATAAATTAACCCCTGAATCTTGGGTTGTTTTAGAGCTTTCTAGCTTTCAACTAACTGATTTGCATAAAAGCCCCCATATAGCGGTAATTTTAATGATTACTAGCGAACATCTGGATTGGCATAAAGGTATTAATGAATATAGAGCCGCTAAAGAGCCAATCGTTAAGTACCAAAAGGGAGACGACTTTGTGGTTATAAATAAAGATTTTTCTACGTCTAAGAAATTTGGAGAAGGTTCTGCCGCTCAAAAATATTATTTTTCCACTAAAGAGCCAGTGGAAAAAGGTGCTTATATCGAAAAAGGTTTTGTCGTAGGAGTTACAAACGGATGGACAACTATTGCGCCGGCTAAAGAAATTAAAATCCTCGGGGAACACAATTTACAAAATATCTGTGCAGTAACGGCGGTTGCCGGTATATTGGAAATTCCACCGGAAATAATTTCCAAAGTCGTCACCACATTCAAAGGATTACCACATCGTTTAGAGTTTGTCGCCCAAGTACACGGGGTGAGATATTACGACGATTCTGCTTCCACTACTCCAGAAACAGGGATAGCAGCAATAAGAGCTTTTAGAAATCCAAAAATTTTAATTTTAGGAGGCTCTAGTAAAAAATCCGATTTTACACTTCTAGGCAAAACTATTTCTGATTATAATGTTAAAGCAGTTATCTTGATTGGTAAAGAAGCGGAAAATATAAAGCGAGCAATTAAATCTAGCAATTTTACCGGCAAAATATTAGGGGGTGCCCAAAATATGAAAGAAATCGTTTCAGCGGCAAAAGATTTAGCCGAAGAAGGAGACGTCATTTTACTTTCCCCAGCTTGCGCCTCTTTAGACATGTTTGAAAACTACGTTGATAGGGGAAATCAGTTTAAGAAAAATGTTGATGCTCTTTTTTTTGATTTGCGAAAGAGAACCTAACTATGACAAAAGTTGCTCAACCTCATAAACCGGATCTCTTATTACTTGCGATTACAGCTTCTTTAATCATATTCGGTTTATTGATGGTTTATAACGCTTCGAGTACCACGGCATACGATGAGTTCGGTGATCGCTATTATTTTATAAAAGCCCAACTTATTTGGGCTGCTTTTGGAGGAGCTTCTTTATTATTTTTACTTAATATCAAATACACTTTTTGGGAAAAATTATCACTACCACTTTTAATTTTATCGATTATTTTACTTCTATTAGTATTTGTACCAAATTTCGGTATAACTGCCTTTGGAGCCCAAAGGTGGTTAGACCTTAAATATGTTATTATCCAACCGGCAGAACTCGCTAAACTTACCTTTATTATCTACCTAGCCTCTTTTTTGAGTAAAAAGGTAGATATTAAGCGTTTTTTGTTTTTGGTAGCCGTCTTTGCGGCAGTTGTTTTGGCTCAAAGCGATTTAGGGACAGCTACAATTATTACTATAGTGGGTTTTGGCATATATTTTCTTGCTGGTGGTAGTTTAGTTGCTCTCAGTCTGCTTATCCCGCTAATAACTTTTCTCGGCTTTTTAATGATTCTTATTTCTTCCTACCGAAGAGCAAGATTTTTTTCTTTTTTGGATCCAACCGCCGACCCCCAAGGAACTGCTTATCATATAAATCAGATTCTGATTGCCCTTGGGTCCGGAGGACTTTTTGGTGTTGGGCTAGGGGAGTCACGCCAAAAATACGGGTTTATTCCCGCAATAAGTACTGATTCGATTTTTGCTATATTAGGTAATGAATTAGGTTTTATTGGTAGTGCGATTTTAGTATTGGGTTTTTTAATTTTTATCTACCGAGGTTTTTACATTTCAAAAAAATCTCCCGATCGTTTTTCCCGGCTTTTAAGTGGGGGTATTACTTTTTGGATTGCAATCCAAGCTTTAATTAATTTAGGTGGTATGGTCGCTTTAATACCCTTAACTGGAGTCCCGCTACCCTTTATTTCCTACGGGGGTAGTGCTTTAGTCACAACACTTGTCGGAGTTGGAATTCTAGCAAATATTTCCCGCTATACTAAAAAAACTCAGGTTAATTGATTTGAATGATAAAATTATTAAAAGAATGAAGATCGCAATTACCGGTGGACATCTAACGCCAGCTTTAGCTTTAATTGAGGAGTTAAAAAAGTATTCTGTAAGTTTAATTTATCTTGGTAGAACAAGATCTTTGGAGGGTGATAAAACCCCAAGCGCCGAATCAATTGTAATTCCCCAATACAGTGTAAAATTTTTTGGTTTTAATCCAGGAAGATTACAAAGAAAATTCACCCCTCAAACTATTTTCTCCCTCGCTAGGGTTTTTTTAGGTTTTGTTCAAGCTTTTTTTATTTTATTTAAGGAAAAACCTAAGATAATAGTTTCTTTTGGTAGTTACGTTGCTTTGCCAGTTGTTATTGCTGGCTGGTTACTCAAGATTCCAATTATTACCCACGAACAAACCGCTTCTTTGGGTTTAGCAAATAAAATTATTACCCTCTTTGCAAGAAAAATTGGTGTTTCTTGGCAAACTTTTGGTACGTCTTTAGCAAAGGAAAAAGTGATATTTGTTGGTAATTTTCTTAGAAAAGAGATTTTAGCGATCAAAAAAAGAAATCAAAAAGTTCCTTTAATTTACATTACCGGTGGAAATCAAGGTTCGCATTTAATTAATGAAACGGTGTCACAAACTTTAGAAGATTTATTAAAAGATTTTTATATTGTCCATCAAACTGGTTCTTCTCAAAATTTTCAGGATTTTGAGATGCTGACAGAAAAACGCCAAAAGCTTCCTTCGAAACTAGCAAGTCGTTATCGAATTTCCAAATGGTTTAATACAAAAGAACTAGCCAAAATATATTCAAAAGCTAGTTTTGTGGTGAGTAGAGCCGGAGCAAATACATTATACGAATTATCCTATTTAGGGATACCAGCAATTTTTATTCCCATTTCTTGGTCAGCAAATAATGAGCAAACCAGAAATGCCAAGATGCTGGAAAGATTGGGCTGTGCCCTGATTTTACCGGAAAGTACCTTAAGTCCAAAAAGATTTTTGAATGCAGTTTTTTTTATGAATGACAATTTGGATACTTTTAGGGAAAAGACCAAAGAAGCAAAAGAAATGCTAAAAACCAACGGCCTACCCATTTTCGTAGACGAAATCTTTAAGTTGGTTAATGCCTAAATAAAAAATGAGTAAAATATTTACTAGCGAAAAAAAGGTAACCAAAAGAAATTTTATATTAAGAATTTTAGAAATTTTAATAGTTATTGTGATTTTAATAGGAATTGTTTTTACCTACACTAGTAAAGAAGGATTTATAGTTTTTTTGGGTTCGGCTCTTAAAGAAATAGTTTCACCAAAAATTCCGGTTTCTTCAGAAGAAAAAACCCCCAAAGAAAAAATTCTTCTCTTAATACCAGCCAATCTTAGTTTAAAAGAGGTTCGGGATAATCAAACTTCCTTAGAAATTATAACCGCCGAAGATACAAAAATTATTTTTTCGACTGAAAAAGATATTAATAATCAGATTAACTCTTTACAAACAATTTCGGAGCAAGCTAAAATAGATGGTAAGAAGATTAAAAAAATTGATCTAAGGTACGATAAAATTATTATTGAGTATAAATGATAATTAGAGATTAGGAGTGTTGTAATTTGGCTAAAGAAAAAACCATTGTCGGGATAGATGTTGGCTCTTCAAAAATTGCCACTTTAATTGCGAACGTAGCGAACGAAGGAAGTCTTACTGTTGTTGGTGTCTCCACAGTTGAATCAAGAGGAATTAGAAAAGGCCAAGTAGTTGATATCGATGAGGCAGTTAAAGCAATTGCCGAAGGAATTGAATCGGCCGAAAGAATGGCAGGGTATTCAATATCAGCTGCTTTTGTCTCGGTTGGTGGAGTTCACATTTCCTCAAATAATTCCCGGGGAGTTGTCGCCGTCGCCGGTGGTGAAAATGAAATCACTGAAGAGGATGTAAGAAGAGTAACCGAAGCAGCAAGAGCAGTTTCTCTTCCCTCAAGTAGAGAAATTATCCATGTCATCCCCAGAGAATTCATTGTTGACTCTCAAGAAGGTATTAAAGACCCAGTCGGGATGACCGGTATAAGATTAGAGGTCGAAACTCATATTATCACTGGAGCGGCTACTTCAATGAGAAATCTGGCTAAATGTATTGGTCAAGTTGGAATAGACGTGGAAGATCTAGTCTTTTCTGGTATAGCTGCTTCAGAGGCTACTCTTACTGATACTGAAAAGGAATTAGGAGTTGCTTTGATAGATATTGGTGGAGGAACAACCGATATAACTTTGTTTATTGAAGGCTCAGTGGCGCATTCAACGGTAATACCAATCGGAGGAAAAAATATAACTAACGATTTAGCGATTGGGTTGCGTTCTTCCTTAGAAAGTGCCGAGAAAATTAAACTTGAATTATCAAAAACGACGAAGAAAGTTGTTAGTGTTGAAGAAGAACCAGAAAAAAAGAGCGATGTTTTGGATGTCTCTAAACTTGATCTGAATGAAGATTTAGGGGTACTTTCTAAAAAGACTTTAATCGAGGGAATTATTAAACCAAGATTGACAGAAATTTTTACTTTGGTAGGGTTAGAAATTAAGAGATCTGGTTTCGCTGGAGTTTTACCTTCCGGTATTGTTGCAACCGGGGGAGCGGCGGAAACTATTGGTTTGGTTGAAGTTGCAAAAGAAGTTTTAAGAATGCCAATAAGAGTCGCTTCACCCTCGGGTGTGACTGGTTTAATCGACGAAATATCCTCTCCAGCTTACAGTGCTCCGGTAGGGTTACTTTTGCATGGTCAAAAATTATCTTCTTTTGAAGGAGTTAGTTTTTCACCAGTTTTCAAGGGAAAGCAGTTTAAAGACATATTTTCAAAAATTTTAAACTGGTTGAAGGGATTTTTACCCTAATAATTGACAAGGAACTATTTTTGTTGTAATCTCTCGAAAGAGGTTTTGATGCTAATAAAGCCAGAAGTTAACCGTTTCGCTAAAATAAAAGTCATTGGTGTTGGCGGTGGTGGGTGTAACGCCTTAAATTCAATGATCTCCCTTCAGCAGATCCAAGGAGTCGATTTTATTGGTGTTAATACCGATGCTCAAGCTCTTTTTACTTGTGAGTCTCCTATCAAAGTTCAAGTTGGTGAAAATTTAACAAAAGGTCTTGGTTCTGGCGGTTTGCCAGAAATTGGGACTCAAGCAGCCGAGGAATCAAGAGAAAAATTAGGTGAAGTTATCGGTGGAGCTGATATGGTTTTTATCACTTGCGGAATGGGTGGTGGTACTGGTACTGGTGGGAGTCCTATTATTGCGGATATTGCTAGAAAAAGCGGTGCTTTAACTGTTGCGGTAGTTACTAAACCTTTTGCTTTTGAGGGGGCTCGTCGAAGAATTGTTGGCGAAGAAGGAATCGAAAATCTCAAAGATAAAGTCGATACTTTAATTGTTATTCCAAACCAAAGATTATTAGACGTTGTTGATAAGAAAATGTCGCTTCTTGAGGCTTTCAAAGTGGCCGACGGAGTTTTAGGGCAAGGCGTTCAAGGAATTTCTGACATAATAATTTTGCCTGGTTTAATCAACGTTGACTTTGCGGATGTACGTACCATTATGACCAATGCTGGTAGCGCTTTGATGGGAATTGGTTATGGAAATGGGGAAGGAAGGGCGGCTACTGCCGCAAGAAGTGCAATTGCTTCACCTCTACTGGAAGTTTCAATCGATGGGGCAAAGGGGGTTCTTTTCAACGTTACTGGTGGAACCGATCTTTCTATGTTTGAGGTTGATGAGGCAGCGAGGATAATAAGTGCCGCGGCGGATGCTGATGCTAATATTATTTTTGGAGCAACAATTGATGAAACTATGGTTGATCAAGTCAAAATTACGGTTATTGCTACTGGTTTTAGTGAAGAAAAAATAAGAGCCCAAGAAGTCCGCGAAGCTGCCGAAGCTCTTTCCGATACCGAAACTCCAAACGGTGAATCTGATGAACTCGACATTCCGGCTTTCATGAGGCAAAGATGAATGAACCAGGAATGCTATTAGAAAAAATCATTTCTCCTTAAGTTTCACCCAAAATCTAAAAGTACAGTAAATTTCCATACAAAACAAAAAAACTTGACTTTAACTGTTTAAAGTTGTAGATTTCGACCTATAGAACATTAAAAACCGAATAAGGCAGATAAAAAGTGAAGGGAGGAGAAATGAGGCGAATTCTGCTTTTCGCCCTAATTTTCCCAACTACTTTAGTTTTCACTAACTTTACTCGAGCAGGAGTGGGAGAATGGAATAATTTTGGTAATAACCTTGCCGATTTTAATAACGACTGCGTAATTGATATTGTCGACGATCAGCAAGTTGCTTACCGTTGGGGATCTTACTTTAGTTTACCCATTTACGATACAAAATATGACAACGAGCCATACTTCACTACTGGAGCATATGATTGGGACATTGATATAAAAGACGTTCAATTCGTCTTTGGGAGAAATTTTTTCCTTTGTATCGATTTTTGGGATCCAGAAACAAGTATGGGTATGTTTAGCTTGAAAAGTGGAAGTGAGACCGCTTGCAAGAATGCCGGTGCCTTTAATCAGATTAGTGGTAGTGACTATGTCGACCCAGTAACGGTCGTGTTTTTTGCCAATTCCAGATCAGACGTTCTAAGTAATCACGCTTCCCATCACGGCTTACCGCATTTAGAGTATGATGGCGAACAAAGAGTTTGGGAAATAAAAAGCTGTGGTTATGAGGATGTAGATGCCGGTTCCAATAGTGGTGGTTCAATAATCCCACCTGATCCGTGGGAAAGGTGGCATTTACGCGCTTGGGTAACTTTTGGGTTAGGTCACTTAACTTGGGGTAAATTTGCAGTGGCTACTCCCCACTTTGATGATGACGATAACGACTGTGGTCACTTTGTACCTCAAATCTACCCTTACGATGATATTTACCCGGGATTTCAGGGTTCTGGCTTCGATGCTGGTCGGGAATGGGTGTATCAACGCTTTGTTCTCGAGGGCGGCCATGGTTTTGGTGGATCGCATTATTGGGGTAACCGCACTCCAATTAAGCAAGGTTGTGGTAATAATCAGTGGCCAAGTTCAAACGGTAACGTCTACTTCATCGAGGTTGGGTGAAAGGAGGAGGGATGAAAATCTTATACTTCTTCTTTGCTATAGTTGCCCTTTCTGTAGGTGGTATGGCAGCGGTACTTCTTCGAGAGGGAAGTGAAGAGGCTGGGGAAAATGTTCCTAGAGTAGGGGCTTATCAAGGTGATGTTATTGTTCAAGGTAGCGGTTATTTAACTATTGAGGAACTCAAAGCATTTGATAGGTTTCCAGTTTATTGGTTGGGCGAACATTTTCACGGATATGAGATAATTAGTATTTACTACGCTAGGGATCCTGGGCCACCAAGTGGTATCAGGCCTCCGTCCGAATATATAGCAATCATTTACGGTGACTGCGACCCTGGTAAACGTCCCGAAGGAAGGTGCGTACCGTTTTTTGCGGTAACTAATGATTGGCTCTGCTACAATACTCCAAGTCAACTTGTGGCAGGTGCCCGAAGCGGACCACCGTTTGAAATCCGCGGTGCGTTGGCGCAACAAACCGAATCAGGAAACTTGCATATCTACACGAAGGAATCAACCATTGTCGTTTTTTCAGCTGAAGGTGAAGTAGAAACAATTGGGGCCACCAATGCCTTACGTGGGGCAAATGTTAAGGGAAGTATCCATACTTCTTCCAGTGCCGACCCACTGGGAGCGCCAATTTCAGAGGAAGACTGTTCTAATATGACCCTTCCGACTGTTGAGCCTTCACCTGCAGATACGCCAACAGAGATGCCAACGGCTACGCAAACACCTGAACCGACCTCGGAGCCGCCACAATGAGAAAAACCTCTCACTCAAATTTTCAAGTAGTCGGAGTTGGTTTTCTCTCTTACATTTTTGGAGCTATAATTAGTAGTGGCGGTGTTTCGTTACTTTTAATTGGAGCACTCGGGATGACAACTTCAATAAACGGAAAGGGAGTAGTAGTTTTTGAGGGTCTTTTTAGCTTGATGATTCTTCTGGGCATAGTTTCGGCAGCAAGTTTTCCTTTGCTGTTTACTAAACTTAAGGGGCTGGAGTTGTTCGCTTCCTTATTTCAAGCAATATTTTTATACGGTCTAACCCTAACTTTAATCGCTCCCAGTTTGTCCGTAATGAACGATTGTGCTGTTGGAATAGCCTTTCCACTTTCAGTGGTTGGCTGCGATTAAGTTAATCCGAGGCTGGTCTTCTTATGAAGATATCAGCCTCTTTTTATTGTCTTTAAAAAACTACTCTAAAAATTGACAATTGACCCGAGTCCATTTAATAATAAATTTGTGACCACCTTTGAGCAGCCTAAGAATCAATTACTTACTTCTTTTGGAGATAAAAACTTTTATATAAGAACAATTCTTTATATTATTATCGCTATCTCAGCCTACGTTATTTTTATCTATAGCTTCGCTTATTTTCAAGCAAAATCAGCCGGTACTTACGTTTCGTTAGTACCAGAGACTGAAAGTCCTAAAATAAACACCGAAAATTGGGAAACTTACGGAAATTCTGCTTATAAATATTCAATAAAATACCCACCAAACTGGACAGTCTCACTTTCAAAAGAAGGTTTTAAAGGAGCGGATGCAAACGTTGGTACCTCATCCGAAGTGGTTATTTCTGGGGCGGTCTCGGCCAACCCGCAAAATATTTTAAAAATTAATATTTTAGTTTCAAAGGCAGTTTCTGAATTCTTGGACACAGATTTTGATTCTACAACTAGAGGCAAAGGAATTGGCGGGCAAATAATTGTTTTGTCAAAAGAGCAAACAAAAATTGGGGAGGTAGACGCAATCAGATACAAAGCCGATTTTCCGAGCGAAAACGTAAATTTACACTTCGTTAAAGACGGTGAAAGATTTATAATTAGTACTTTTTACGATAAAAACTTACCCGAAGCTCTTACTTTTTTTAACGAGATTATTTCAACCTTTAAATTCCTCGAATAAAGTATTGACAAGTAATTACAACCGGCTGTTAAAATAATAGTGGGCCCCAAATTTTTCT
>CAZXPY010000001.1:186733-236915 GCA_964643435.1 uncultured Gammaproteobacteria bacterium
ATTGACAAGTAATTACAACCGGCTGTTAAAATAATAGTGGGCCCCAAATTTTTCTTAATCTAAGTTCCCCCAAAACTCATTATGAAAAATACCAAATACATTTTTTATTTTCGAGCTTGCGAGAAAAAGAGTTATACTCTATTTTCGAGCTTGCGCGAAAGCAAAAATATATGAGTAAAACGAAATATATTTTTATCAGTGGTGGTGTTATTTCTGGAATTGGAAAAGGAGTGGCTACTGCCTCCATTTCGCGTCTCCTCAAATCCGTCGGGTTCAAAGTTACGGCAATAAAGGCGGATCCTTATATAAACGTTGACGCCGGTACTTTAAACCCAATGGAACACGGTGAGGTCTTTGTTTTGGAAGACGGGGTAGAAACTGATCAGGATTTAGGACATTACGAGCGTTGTCTCGATGAAAATTTGAATAGAACGAATTATATGACGACTGGTCAGATTTACCAAAGTGTAATCGAACGAGAAAGAAATCTTCTGTATGACGGCAAAACCGTTGAATTTATCCCCCATATTACCGATGAGGTAATTAAAAGAATCAAAGAGGCAACGACTAGCCACAAAGCCGATATTGTATTAATTGAGATTGGCGGGACAGTTGGGGAATATCAAAACGCCCTTTTCTTAGAAGCGAACCGAAGTATGAAACTAAAGCACCCCCAAGATGTTTTACACATCCATTTAGCTTATTTGCCATTGCCGCCATCACTAGGCGAATTAAAATCCAAACCAGTTCAAACCAGTGTGCACCTTCTTAATTCCGTCGGGATCCAACCGGATTTTCTCTTAGCAAGGTCGGTTGTTGATATTGATTCAAAAAGAAGAGAAAAAATCGCCACTTTTTGTGGTTTAAATACTGAAGATATAATTTCCGCTTCTGATGTTGATATTATTTATAAAGTTCCGATTAACTTTGAAAAACAAGATTTAAGTAAGAAAATTTTAAAAAAACTAAGTCTTAAACCACAGAAAAAAAATTTATTTAATTGGGAGAAAATGGTTAGGAGAGCACAAGAAGCAAAGAAGGAAATAAAAGTAGGATTAGTCGGGAAATATTTTACAACTGGGGATTATACCCTGGAAGATTCTTATATAAGTGTTATCGAAGCTTTAAAACACGCTTCTTGGGCGAACAGATTGAAACCGAGACTTTTCTGGTTTGATAGTGAGGAAATTGAAAAAAATGGGTTAGCCGATTTGAAAAAAATGGACGCTATTGTTGTTCCCGGCGGTTTTGGATCTAGAGGAGTAGAAGGTATAATTCGCGCAATTAAATTTGCCAGAGAAAAAAAGATCCCCTTTTTAGGATTATGTTTTGGTCTGCAGCTAGCTTCAGTTGAATTTGCTAGAAACGTTTGTTCCTTATTAGGCGCCCATACAACCGAGATTGAACCAAAAACACCAAACCCGATTGTTGATGTAATGAGCGAACAAGAAAAAGTTTTACTTCACCGGGATTATGGCGGAACAATGAGGCTTGGAAGTTGGCAATGCAAAATAAAAAAAGGAACCCTAGCTTACAAATCTTACCAAAGCGAAAATATTACCGAACGTCACCGCCATCGTTACGAATTTAATAATAAATATCGAAGTCTTTTGGAGAAAGCGGGATTTATTATCAGCGGAACCACCCCAGACAATAAGTTAGTTGAGATAATAGAACTGGCAAACCACCCCTTCTTTTTAGGTACCCAGTTTCATCCCGAATTAAAATCACGTCCCCTTTCCCCACACCCACTTTACAATTTATTTATTAAAACCGCTTCCGAAACTTAAAAACTCCCTGCGGAGGGCACGCAGGGAGCTAGAGGAAAAAGCGAATTATAATGTCAAGAGCTCTCTTAATATGTTTTTGAATCTTTTACCAACGCTAGTTTCCAAACTAAGCGTTTTCCTTAATAAATCCTTCTCGATTTGATGCGCAATTATTATCGGTCTTTTATGATGAATCAATTTTCTTTTCACAATATTACATTAATATACTAACTAAAGATAACAATATTGTTATCATCTTTTTAGTAAAAGTCAACAAGCAAGCGTTGACAATTAAATAACTTTACGTTCTAGAAAATTGGGGAAAATCTTTTCCTGTAGGTTAATTCCCTGATTTTCAGCTTCCTTAATTAAACTTAAAATTGAATGAACCCCAGCTAAATTTATTCCTTTTTTATTGGTAAGAAAACGAATGAATTGTAACTTTTTTATGTTAGCTTGAGAATAACGGCGACGATTTGTCTTTGTGCGAAAGGGGACAACTAAATTTTCTTCTTCATATATCATTAGGGTTCTTGGATGGACTCCTAGGATTTCGGCAGTGACACTCAAAGTGAAAAGAGGTCGAGAATCGGTGGCGTTCATTACTAAAAAATAGTAACAGAAGGAAGAGTTTTTTTGCAAGTAATATCTTGGAAAAAGTATAAGTTAAGCTTGCTTGTTGCTAAACTTAAAAATCAATTGTATTATAAAAAGAAAGTTATGTGTAGCTAATCCTGATAAAGGATTTTTATTTCGGAGGGCAGCACATAACTTTTTTTATTTTTTTAAAAAAGGGGGTATTGACATTCGCAAAAAAAAGTTATACTAATATTGTAGGATTTATTTATAACATCATTGTATTATTCCTGCCCCAACCCACAGAAAGGAGGTGAAAAACTTTCAGTGATCATTAATGGCAAACAGTTCTACTTTTTGTTAAAGTTTCACTGTTGGTTATTTGTTAGCTGAATTTGACTTATGACAATGACAACTCAAGAGGCAGGACGTCGTGGTGGTTTGACAGTCAAGAAAAAATATGGACCGACTTTTTACGCAGAAATAGGTCGTAAAGGAGGTCAAACTACAAAGAAAAATTACGGTAGTGAATTTTATTCAAAGATTGGTGAACTTGGTGGTGAAGCAGTAAAATTGCGCCACGGTCCAACTTTTTACGCAGAAATAGGGCGCAAAGGCGGACATTCTAGAGCGTCAAAGCAAATGGACTTTGGTTTCTAATTATGTAGGTTAAAGAACTCTGACTATCTTAATATCTGGGTACAGGTAAGTCCGATTGTGGACTTTTTTTGTATAATATTCTGTATAATATAAGGAATGTTTAAAATAGTTTCGGCAAAAATTGATTTTTCAGATCTCGAAAAAAAGATCCTGTTGCATTGGGAAACCTCGAGACTAGTAAAAAAATATTTAAAAAGAAATGATAAAAAACCTCTCCACAAGAAATTCTCTTTTTTAGATGGTCCAATTACGGCTAATAATCCAATGGGTGTTCATCATGCTTGGGGTAGAACCTATAAAGATTTATGGCAAAGATTTTTTAACATGTTAGGATATCGGCAAAGATTTCAGAATGGTTTTGACGAGCAAGGACTTTGGGTTGAGGTGGAGGTGGAGAAGGAACTTGGTTTTAGAAATAAAAAAGATATTGAAAGTTTTGGCATCGATAAGTTCGTTAACCTCTGCAAAAAGCGGGTTAAAAAGTTTTCGAGGGTTCAGACAGAACAGAGTAAGAGACTTGGTTATTTTATGGATTGGGAAAATTCTTATCATACTTCTTCGGATGAAAACAATTACGCTATTTGGAATTTTTTGAAAGTTTGTCATCAAAAAGGTTATTTATATAAGGGAAGGGACTGTGTTCCTTGGTGTCCAAGATGCGGTACGGCAATTTCTCAACACGAAATTTTAACCGAGGAATATCAAGAAATAACCCACAAGGCAATTTATGTCAAATATAAGATTAAGAATAGCGACGAGATGTTACTAGTTTGGACGACTACCCCTTGGACCCTGCCTTCTAATGTCGCAATTGCGGTTAACCCAAAACTAACTTATGGGGTGTGGAGCTTAAACGGAACCTCCTTAATTTTTGCGGTTGCGAGAATGAAAGCTTTAGGCGTAAACCAAAAACCTAAAAAAACTTTTAAGGGAAAAGAACTTGTTGGTCGAGAATATGAAGGAGTTTTCGATCGATTACCCGCGTTAAAAAGGATAAAACATCTTATAGTTGGTTCTGAAGATTTAGTTACCGCCGAGGAAGGTACTGGTTTGGTTCACGTTGCCCCTGGTGCTGGAGAGGAGGATTTTGATCTTGCTCAAAAAGATAACCTTCCAATTATTGAATCGATCGACGAAGAAGCAAATTATATTGATGGTTTTGGGGATTTAAGTGCTAAAAACGCCAAGAACAACCCAGACTTAATAATTGAAAAACTAAAGGAAAAGAGAGTACTTTTTAGAGTTGAAAATTATAAACATCGTTATCCCGTTTGCTGGCGTTGCAAAACTGAATTGGTTTGGAGAGTAGTTGATGAGTGGTATATTGCGATGGATCGTCCTTATCCGGTAAAGCCGGATACGGACGGCAAGCCGCAGACACTAAGACAACAAATGATCGAGGTGGCAAAAAAAATTAAATGGATTCCGGAATGGGGTCTAGAGAGAGAATTAGATTGGCTCAATAACATGGCTGATTGGCTCATCTCGAAAAAAAGATATTGGGGATTGGCCATCCCCATTTGGGAATGTGGTATTTGTGGCCATTTTGAGGTTATTGGTGGTAGGGTAGAGCTAAAGGAAAAAGCAATATCAGGGTGGGAAAAATTCGCTGATCATACACCCCATCGGCCCTGGGTTGATGAAGTAAAGATTAAATGTGGTCAATGTGGTGGGGTTGTAAAACGAATTCCTGATGTTGGTAGTCCTTGGCTAGACGCCGGTATTGTTCCTTTCTCAACTTTGCCCTCAAATTGGTTTCCGGCCGATTTTATTACTGAATCCTTTCCGGGGCAGTTCAAAAACTGGTTCTACTCACTTATCGCGATGGCAACTGTTCTTAAGAACACAAATCCTTTTAAAACTGTTTTAGGTTTTGCGACTCTTTTAGATGAAAAAGGTGAGGAGATGCATAAAAGCAAAGGAAATGCAATTGAATTTAATGAGGCGGCTGATAAAATCGGTGTTGATGTAATGCGTTGGCTGTATCTTAGCCAGAACCCAGCCAATAACCTACTTTTCGGGTATACAGCGGCTGATGAGGTAAGAAAACGGTTTTATCTTATTCTCTGGAATGTTTATTCTTTCTTTGTTACTTATGCAAACATTGATGGCTGGAAACCACCGTTTAAGAAACCGACTTTAAAAGTAGGTTCTAATCTATTGGATAAGTGGCTTTTTTCGCGCTTTCATACTGTTGTCGATCATGTTACTGCTTCACTTCTAAGCTATAATGCCCAAAAGGCCTGTAATAAGATCGAAGATTTCGTTATAAATGATCTTTCTACTTGGTATGTAAGGAGAAGTAGAGATAGAGTTGGAATAAACGCGTCGAAAGATGATAAAAACGCTTGTTACCAGACATTATACGTTGTTCTTCTTGAACTCTCTAAATTAATTGCCCCATTTATGCCCTTTATCGCTGAAGAAATACATACTAATTTGACGACTGGAATTTCCGCTCACTTAGTTTCCTGGCCTCCCTTTGATAAAAAAGCAATAGATAAAAGGGTTGAAGAAGAAATGAGTCAAGCAAGGATGATCGTTGAAAAGACTCACGCCCTGAGAAAAAAAGCCGGTATCAAAGTTCGCCAGCCACTGGCTTCTTTAACCACCAGCGCTCCATTAGTCTTGTCGCAACCTGTTAAAGATTTAATCGCTTCGGAAGTTAATGTAAAAAAGATTAATAATATAAAAGGAGAAAAAGTTCTCGTTAAGCTGGACCTAAAAATTACGCCAGAACTTAAATTAGAGGGAAACGCTAGAGAAATAGTGAGACAGATTCAAAATCTACGGAAAGAAGCGGGATGTGTTCTTAACGAATATGTTGAAGTCTCTTTACCCTTCTGGCCCAAAAAATATGAAGGCTTTATCAAAAAAGAGACCTTAGCGAGTAAAATAATCAAGGGTTCCCAATTTTCAATTAAGAGGCTAATCTAAAGATTATGTTTCTAAAGGGTTTTGACTTGGGTGTTTTTGCCTGCGTACTTCTTTTATTATTGATTAGTAATTTAATAATCTACTCTACTTCCCCTAATTCTCCGGAGATATTTTTGCGACAAATTGTTTATTCCGTTATCGGCATTATTATTTTTTTTCTAGTTTCCCATACCCAAATGCAGTTCTTGAAGCAGATTTCAGTACCTTTTTACTTGTTGACAATTTTCTTCCTTATTTTTACGTTCATTTGGGGTTTAGAAACCAGAGGTTCAACTAGATGGATAGATTTAAAATTATTTATTTTTCAGCCATCAGAGCTTTTTAAGCCAGCCCTAATTCTTTTCTTGGGTTCATATTTCAGCGATCGTAAAACAATCAAATTAAAGGAATTTTTATTATCGATTGTTTTCATATCATTGCCTTTATTTTTGATTTTCAAACAACCAGATTTGGGAAATACTATAGTTATTCTGGCCATTTGGTTTTTTGCTTGTTTAGTGGCCGGAGTTAGTTGGAGAATTGTGTCTTTTCTTTCCTTTTTTATTCTTCTATTATTACCCTTATTTTGGAATCTAATAAAGAACTATCAGCGCCAACGAATTATTGCTTTTTTAAACCCAAATTTAGACCCTTTTGGTAGTGCCTATAATACAATACAAGCAATTATTGCTGTTGGTAGCGGTCAGTTTTTTGGGAGGGGTTTGGGAAGAGGGTCACAGAGTCAGTTGAATTTTTTGCCAGAGGCTCGGACAGATTTTATTTTTGCGACCGTCGCTGAAGAACTTGGTTTTATCGGTGCTTTACTTTTGTTATCTCTTTTCCTATTTCTTATTTGGAGGATTTTAAAAATAGGTTCAAATTCAGCTGATTCTTTTAAAACATTAGTAGCCATGGGAGTGGCATCCCTGGTTATGACTCAAGTTTTTATCAGCATTGGGATGAATATGGGTTTGCTTCCAGTCGCCGGAATTACCTTACCTCTTCTCTCATTTGGTGGTTCATCGCTAATAACAACTCTTGTTTGTTTAGGTTTCGTTGTAAGTATTAAAAAAGAAGAGGAAAGAAGCCGCGATACTTTTTTGCGGGATTGACTTATGATAAAAGAGCCTATATCATAAGGTAATGAAATACGCTGTAATTAAATCAGGTAGTAAGCAATATAAAGTTTTTGAAGGCAAGACTCTGGTTTTAGATAATTTAAACAGCGATATTAATAAGGTATTGGAGCTTTCAGATGTTTTACTTTTGGTTGATGAAGATAAAGTAGAAATTGGTAGACCGGTGTTGACCGCTAAAGTTCACGCTACTGTATTAGAAAATAAAAAAACTCCAAAAATTCGGGTATATAAATATAAAGCGAAGACTGGTTATCATAAAACTTACGGAGCTAGACAGAGTAAGACTTTGGTCCGTATCGATAAAATAGAAGGAGTTAAGAAGACAACAAAATATGGCGCATAAAAAAGCAACTGGATCTAAAGCATCTCAAGGTGGTAACGTCGCCGGTAAAAGGCTAGGAGTAAAAGTTTTTGGTGGTCAACCTATTAAAGAAGGTTCAATAATTCTAAAGCAAATCGGAACAAAAGTTCATCCGGGGATTAATGCCAAGTTAGGTCGTGATTTCACTATTTTTGCTAAGAGAGACGGCATTGTTTCATTTAAAAAAAGGAGAAATAGGCAATACGTAGAGGTTATTTCTAGTTAATAAAAATAGTTTATGGAAGAACAAGAAACATCCGAAATCGATATTGATTCCTTGCAACCTAATCCCTTGCAACCCAGAGGCCAAATTTTACCTGATAGTCTGGTTGAGTTGGCAGAATCAGTAAGGGAGCACGGTATTTTAGAACCACTTTTAGTAGCAAAGACACCAGCTGGTTACCAGATTGTTGCTGGAGAGAGACGTTGGCGGGCAGCAAAACTGGCTGGTCTTACTAGGATACCGGCCATAATCAAAGAAACAACTCCTCAAGGAATGCTGGAGATGGCTTTAGTTGAAAATGTCCAAAGAAGCGATCTTAATTCTTTAGAGCGAGCTCAAGCTTTTAATCGGTTAATTAATGAATTTGGATTAACTGCAGTCGAAATAGGACGAAGAATTGGTAAATCTGGACCTTATGTTTCAAACACTTTAAGACTTTTGGACTTACCAGATGCTTTAAAAGACGGTTTACTTTCTAATACTATTACCGAAGGTCACGCAAAAGCACTTCTTGGTTTGGAAGAGACATCCTTAATAATAGGCGGCTACAAAGAAGTTCTCAAAGAAAATCTTGGGGTAAGGTCTACTGAAGATTTAGTAAGAAAATTAAAAGCAAAAGAACAGATTAAGCCTAGACGAGATATAGATTACGAAGTTACTCCAGAACTGGAGCAAATGGAAACGGAAATAGCGAATAATTTGGATTGTAGAGTAAGGCTCTTAAAATCGGCAAGGGGTGGAAGAGTAACGCTTTTTTTCAGTAGCGAAGATCAACTTAACAAAATTCACAAACTTCTAACAAGTTAAAATAAGTATTTAACTCCCTTTATAAAATCAATTCTATTTAAGGGCCAATACCGTAACCAAGTCTTACCAACAATATTACTTTTGGGAACCGGTCCCCATTCTCGGGAATCGGAACTATGGTTACGGTTATCTCCTAGTACAAAATATTGATCGTCCCCAACCGTGATTTCGGAACCTTCGGATAAAGAAGAGCCACCAGTAATGATACCCTCGACGTTGTAGGGTTCGAATAAACGCTCGCCGTTAAGGCGATCTTTGTTACTAATAATAATTTTTCCGTCTTCAATTTTTATTTTTTCGGAAGGCAAGGCGATAACTCTTTTAATAAAATCGTAATCAGCGTTTTTTGGGGCTCTAAAAATTATTACATCGCCCCTTTTGGGTTTGGAAAAACGGTAAGTCAGTTTATCAGTTAAAATGTATTCTTTATCGAAAAAATTGGGTTCCATACTACCACCTCGAACTTGATGGGGTTGGAGCAAAAATAAATAAACAACCACAAAAATTGCCGCAGCAACAACAATAGTTTCAACAATATCGCCAATATAAGAAAATAGTGAATTTTTTTGTTCTTCCATTTTTAAAAAATCGGGCCGTAATTTAAGTATAAAAGAATCTGATTGTGTACGCAATAACTATTTTGTATAATTTAAAGACTGGATCCGTAGCTCAGTTGGTTAGAGCGTTGCGTTCACATCGCAAAGGTCGATGGTTCGAATCCATTCGGATCCACCATTTAAATTTTTCTTTTCCCCTCTAGGCTCCCTTTTTTGTTTAGGGAGGTGATTTTTGTTAAAATTAGCTAATGGTTTTAAGCGTAAGGCTAGTCCTAAATACCTTTGCCCAACTTATTGGGAAATTCGCAACTACCGCTACTACTTTATTTATAATTTTTCTGATCACCCAAAATTTAAGCGATAGAGGTTTGGGAACATTTACGGTAATTACTTCCTACGTAGCTCTTTTTTACATAATTGCCGATTTTGGCTTAAACGCTGTTCTTATAAAAGAAATAACCAGAGAACCCCAAAATACGACTCACTATTTCAATAACTTATTAACTTTAAGAATTTTTCTGTCAATATTGCTTGCGTTTGTTGCCATTTCTATTTTAAGTTTCCTTCCTTACAACGGTGAAATAAAACTAGGAATTATTTTGGGAACTTTAACAATTTTAACTTCGGGTATTTTCACCACCGCGAATTCAATCTTCCAGGAAAAACTTCGTTACGATAAATCTACAATTGCCGACTTTCTAGGAGCGCTAACCACTTTAGCTCTATCTTATTTGGTTTTAAGTGCGGGCGCCAGTGTTATTTGGGTTATTGGGGCTTATGTTTTGGGAGGGATTACTAGAATCGTCTCCTCTTTACTTTTTGCTAGTAACTATTTACAAAATTTGAGAATTTCATTTGATTTTAATTTATGGCAAAGGTTATTAATTTTGGCGTTGCCGCTAGGGATAACGACCATTTTAAGTCAGGTAAATGCCAACATTGACAAAATTATCGTGTCCCTAGTAAAGTTTTCTCCCCACTTAAATCTTAACAATATTGAAGCAACCGGAGCTTACGGTCTTTCCTACCGAATTTTTGAAGTGAGTTTAGTATTACCAACCTATGCTTTAAACGCCGCCTACCCAATTTTAGTGCGTCATAAATTACAAGGTTACGAGAAACTTAAGGGTTCTTCTCGAAAATTAATTATTTCTCTTTTTATCCTTGCCAACTTGTTTTTAATAAGCGGATTTTTTCTCGCCCCTTATATTATTAATTTCTTTCCGGGAAGAGAATCAGTAAATATTTTAGGTTCAACTACGGCTCTAAGAATACTACTCTTCGCCCTGCCTATTTTTTACGTTAGCGCTCCCTTATTTTGGTTAGTGGTAACTCTAGATCAGCAAAAATTTCTAGGTTTTATTTTTGGATTTAGTGCTCTAGTAAACATATTTTTAAATGTAGTTTTTGTACCAAAATATGGCTATATATCAGCTGCTTTTGTCACAATTTTTACCGAGAGCTTAATTTTATTTCTACTTGCCATCGTGGTTAGAAAAGGGTTTAGAACTTTAAAGAAAGGCTGATTTGAGTCCTAAAATATTGATTTTAATTGTAACTTGGAACGCTGGTGGGGAAATAGAAAAGTGTTTGAACTCGATAAAAAACCTTTTTACAAGTAACTTCAAATACGATATTTTAGTGGTTGATAATAAATCTAGTGACGGTACTAGAGAATTTCTGGAAAAAAAGAGTATCAATTTAATCAAAAATAGCAAAAATTTAGGGTGGGGTAAGGCAGTGAATCAAGGTGTAAAAATAGCCGAGAAAAAGAATTTTGATTGGGTGTTTATTTTGAACCCGGATACCTATTTGGGAAACAACTCCTTAGTAAAACTTCTTGACTTTGCTAAAACTAAAGGAACCGCGAAAATTTTGGCGCCGGTGGTAGAATTTCAAAAAAAGGGAAAGACTTTATATGATTTAGGCGGTTACCTAACATTTTTTGGTAGAACCTATCATAAAGAATTAGAGAGCCTTGATTTAATTTCTAAGGCGGAACCCCATTATGTTAGCGGCGCAGCGGTTTTAATAGAAACAAATCTATTTAAGAAAATAGGCTACTTTAGAGAAGATTATTTTCTTTACTTTGAGGATGTGGATTTTTGTTTACGCGCTAAAAAAAAAGGGTTTGCTATTTTTGTCGTTTCCCAATCCTTAGCCGGGCATAAATTAAGTTCTTCGATTGGTTTTTCATCGCCCAAAAATATTTATTATAATCTCCGCAATAATCTAAAATTTATTGATAACAATTTTCCAACCCTTAAAAAAATCCCCGCTTTTATTTACCTTATATTGTTATCAGGAAAAATTATCTTTAATAAACCTGCCAATATAGATTCAGTAACACAAGCTTGGCGGGATTTTATTATAAAGTTAAGCGGACCTTCAAAAAGATATGATTAGTGGTGTTGTTTTAACTTTTAATGAAGAAAAAGATATAAAGAATTGTTTAGAATCGATTAAATTCTTAGATGAAATTATCGTAATCGATAATCATTCTAGTGATACAACTTTAGAGATAGTAAAAAACTACACTGATAGAATTTTCGTAAAAAAATATGATGATTTTTCAAAGAAGCGAAATTTTGGGTTAGAAAAAGCTAGAGGAGAATGGATCTTATTTATCGATGCCGATGAAAGAATTACTCCCGAGTTACGAGAAGAAATACTAAAGGCGGTAAGCCAAAATAGATACGTGGGTTTTTACTTATCAAGAGAAGATTATTTTTTAGGCAAAAAACTAAATCATACTGAAACTTCTAAGGTAAGACTTCTTAGGTTAGCAAAAAAAGAAGCTGGTGTTTGGGAAAGACCAGTTCACGAGATCTGGAATATAAAAGGTAAGAGGGGCTATCTAAAAAACCCTCTACAACACTATTCTCACCCCAACCTATCTGAATTTATAGATAAAATTAAAATCTATTCAGAGGCAGACGCTAAATATCGTTTTTCAAAAGGCGTAAAGATCTCAATTTTACAAATCGTCTCTTTCCCGATTGCCAAATTTTTTAAAAACTATTTTTGGTGGTTGGGGTTTTTGGATGGTTGGCGGGGTCTGGTTTTTTCAGGTTTGATGGCGTATCATTCGTTTTTGATAAGATTAAACTTATATAAAATGGGCAAAATTAGTAAAGATTAAGGCGATGAAAATTGGAATCGATTATCGACCGGCGCTTGGAGAATTTGCCGGCATTGGTTATTACTGCCAAGGTTTGATCGAAGGTTTGAGTAAACTAAAAATTGAAAATACTTTTTATCTTTATATTGATGAGGAGTTGCCGAGGGACCATTTAAATTTTGGAAAAAGAATTATTAAAAACCATAATTTATTCCATCCGGGTGTTCTTGCGGATTTAGCCTTGGGGCGTATTGATTTATTTCACTCCACCCATAGTCTAATCGTCCCTTCTTTTAGTAAAAAAACCGTGGTTACTATTCACGATATTTCCGCTCTTACGTTTCAAGACGCGCAACGTAAGGCAAAAATAATTAGTAAGTTACTTTTAATTCGCGCCATAAGAAATACTCAAAAAATTATTGTACCGTCAAAAGCTACAAAAGAGGAGATTCTTAAATTAACCCCTCTGGAGAGAACAAAGATTGTCGTTATTCCCGAAGCAGCCGACAATAATTTTTACCCCAGAAGCGAAAAAGAAATAAAGTTCGTCCGAGAAAAATATAATTTATCCAAAGATTATATTCTTTTTAACGCTACTATTGAACCAAGAAAAAACGTCTTAAGGCTTATACATGCTTATAATTATTTAACGAAAAATAAAAAAATCAGCGAAGAATTAGTTTTAATTGGTAAACCGGGATGGGGATACGGAAGTGGGTTAGATATAATTAAGAATTCAAACTTAACCGGCCAAATTAAGCTACTAGGTTGGGTTAAAGAGGACGATCTTCCGGCGCTTTATAGTGGTGCAAAAATATTCGTTTACCCGTCTTTGCAGGAGGGGTTTGGTTTGTCTATTCTCAAAGCTTTTAAAACGCAAATTCCCGTGGCGGTTTCTAATATAGAAGTGTTAAAAGAAATTTGCGCTGATGCCGCTGTATTTTTTGATCCTTATAGGATAGAGTCTATTGCCGAGAGCATTTTTAAACTTCTGAAAAATAATAAACTGGCGAATGAATTAATTAAGAAAGGGGAAGGGAGGGTAAAAAATTATAGTTTTGAAAAAATGGCCAAAGCGACTTTTGAAGTTTACAGAAGTGTTTTTAAATAATTTTAAGTTTATATGAAAGTAGTCTTTTTCCTAATCTTGCTATTAATTTTTTTATTGCCAATCGGACAACTTGGTCGCTTGGAGTTTAGCCAAGGGGTAGTTCTTTTTTACAACGATTTTGTTATTACATTGACAATTGTTCTTTGGATTATTAATTCTTTGGCAATAAGAAAAAGTTTAAAACTGCCGCCCGTATCTCTTCTGGTATTACTATTTACTACTGTTTCTCTGCTTTCTCTTTTAAATGGCGCAAGAAATTTAAGTGTTTCCGAAACACTCGTCAGTTCTCTTTACCTACTGCGTTGGGTGGAATATGTTTTTTTGTTTATTATCGTTTGGGATTTGTCTAAAAAATTAAAAAACACTAGAAAAACTCTAATTTATTGTTTAATCGCTAGTTCCCTAATTGTCGCTATTTTAGGTTTTTTCCAACTAAGATTAATTCCCGATTTTTCGGAGATGGCGAGTTTAGGCGGTTGGGATCCTCACCAGGGGAGGATTTTATCAACTTTTTTTGATCCCAATTTTGTCGGCGGTTTTTTTGTTCTCTCTTTATCGCTAACAACTTCTCTTTTCCTTTTTTCTAATAGAGGCAATGAAAAACTTTTCCTCCTTGCTAGTGGTCTAATTTTGCTTTTAGCCCTAATTCTTACTCTTTCAAGAAGTTCTTACCTAGCCCTGGCGGTTGCCGCCTTGACTTTTGCTTTTTTTAAATCCCGAAAAATTTTTATTGCCTTTTTAATTATTGGGGTAGCGGCAATAACCTTTTTACCAAACGTAAAAACAAGATTAGAAGATTTAGTAACCTTAGATAAAAGCGCTTTAGCCAGAGTAGAATCCTGGCAAAAGGCTCTTTCTATCTCAAGAGAAAACCTTTTATTGGGTGTTGGTTTTAATTCATATCGATTCGCTCAAGATAGATATGGATTTTTTTCGTTTGATGAGCCAACTGGTGGACATTCCGGTAGCGGTGCCGATAGCTCCTTACTTTTAGTACTAGCGACTACTGGTATTTTGGGTCTTGGTATTTATTTTTCGCTGCATCTAAAAATTTTTCTAGAGGGATTGAAAAGAAGAAAAAATCCTTTAGGTTTAGCTTTGATTGTTAGTCTTTTCGCTCTTCTTAGCCACTCTTTATTTGTCAATTCCCTTTTCTACCCAGCGATAATGGAGTGGTTATGGATTTTGACGGGCTTAACCCTTTCCGTAAGCAGAGGGGAAACAAATGAATTTTCTTAAAGCTTCGATTGGTTTGACAATAATCTTCTTACCATTATACGTAATTAGATTTAAGATTTTTGGTTTACCATCAACGTTGCTCGAAGCTTTCATTCTATTAACTTTTTTAACTTGGGTAATTGTTTTTTTTAGAAAAATACGGGGGAAAATTGAATATCTAAAAAAAATTTTTAATCCCTTAATACCCCAAACGATTCTTTTCGCTACAACTGCCCTTATCGCGGCTATCTTAAGCAGGGATTTTCCTCATTCGTTAGGGGTTTACCGGGCCTATATTTTAGAACCAATCATTTTTTATCTAGTCGTGGCCTCTTTCTTAAGAAAAGAAAAATCCCCACTAACCATTCTCCACTCTTTAGTGATTTCGGGGCTGGGGATATCGCTCTTTTCGTTTTGGCAGTTTTTTTCAAATAGTGGTTCTTTAGTTCCGCAGGAAATCCTTCAAGACAGGGTTTCAGCGGTCTATAATAGCGCCAATGCGGTTGGTCTTTATTTAGGACCAATAATTGCCCTCGTTTTTTTTGTTCTCTCTGGCAAAGAAAAGAAGAATGTTTTTTACCTAATCTCTTTATTTCTAATGTTAATGGCGATTATTTTATCCCAATCAAGAGGAGCAATTGTCGGAATTTTCGCAATTTTTATTACTTTCTTAATTTATCAAATATATTTGCGAGTAGAAGCAACCTGGAAAGTGATGATGAAAAGAATAGTAGTGGTTAGCATCGGTTTAATTTTATTGTTAGGAATTTGGTTTTTTTCAAATATCAGTAGTTTCAGTCCAAAAAGTGGTTTAGTGTATCCAAGACCCTACCAAGATACGGGGGTTATTCGAATTTGTCTGTGGGAGGGTACTCGAAACCTTTTATTCCACCATCCAATTGAAGGGGCTGGTTTAAATGGTTTTCCAAAACTCTACGAGAAATACCGTACTTGCGACACCGAACTTTTTCAATATCCCCATAATATCTTCCTTAATTTTTGGACCGAATTTGGTATTTTGGGATTGGCTCTCTTTATCTGGTTAGTTATTTCTATCGGTAGGATTTGCCTAACTAAAAAGGAGAATAGGTTAAGTGTCGGAATAATTGCTGCTTTGGTTTATATTTTTGCCCACGGTTTAGTTGATGTACCTTACTTAAAAAATGACCTCTCTGTTCAATTTTGGATTCTGGCGGCTTTAACAACTAATCTGGTTACTGGGCCACAAAAACGCTGATTATTTTGGTTGTTTTGTTGCCGGCTAAGTCTTGGGAACTGATACTAATTTGGTTTTCTCCCGCTTTCAGAGGTTGGATGTAGCTAAAACTTCCGTCGGAAGATACGACTGTTTGAATCTCGTTTATGGTTACGACGTTATCTTCTTCGCTTTTGCCGGCAACGGCTACATCAGCAGTATTTGCCGGAAAAGAAGATTTATCTCCGGGTTGAGAAATTTCTAATTTTGGTGGGGTTTTATCAAAAATTACCGTCGCCTTGGCTGGTTCAGAGGCCTGGTTATCTCCCCCAAAAGCAATCACTTCAATTTTATTTTCACCTTCTTTAAGGTTAACTTCGGTTAAAACAAATGAACCGTCCGCTAAGCTAATTGTCTTAGCGACGGAAGTGCCGTTTACAATCAGCTCAATATTCACTCCAGATAAAGTAGATCCCTTTATTTCAATCTTATCTTTATTAGTAGCGGTGGGAAGAGATTCTATTTTTGGTTTGGTTGCCAAGACAATTTCGTTTTTTGTTTCAATGGAGGCTTCAGGACCACGGAAAAATTGCCAAAAACCGGCTACTAAATTAAGAAAGGGGATTCCAAAGAAGATAATTATAATTAAAAATATAAAAATGAAAAAAGAAAGTGAAGTAATGCGGCGGTAAACCTTTACTTCTTCCTTTTTTAGGGAACTACGGTAAGAAAATTCTGCCGAAACCTTTCTTTTCATAAGTGGAGCCGACGGGTGGATTTGAACCACCGACCTATGGTTTACGAAACCATTGCTCTGCCGCTGAGCTACGCCGGCACAAGCTATATTATATATGATCTGGTGAAACAATAAAAATGTTGGGTGGATTATTTCGTGGAGCGGGTGATGGGATTCGAACCCACGACCTCTTCCTTGGGAAGGAAGTATTCTACCACTAAACTACACCCGCAATTTTTTGCGGCAATTTAAATTTTATCACAAGTAAGCTACTTTTAAATTTCTAGGGTATGATCAATTCTTGTCCGGGTTCAATAAGCGGTCGACCGTTAGGTAATGTTCCAATTTTATCCCTGTTAACATCGCGGATCCGGTACCATTCAAAACCGCTATCGTAGAAACGCTCGGCAATAGTCCATAAAGAATCGCCTTTTTGGACTTGGTAAGGACCGCCACCAGTTCCTCCTTTTTCTCCGGTGGCAGAAGCTTCTTCAAGCTTGGGGATGTTTAAGACATTACCGGCGTGAATGATACTGGGATTTGCCAGTTTATTTTCTTTAGCAAGTACGATCCATTTAAAAGGGTCCTTGTAAAACTTCTCGGCAATTTTTGAGAGACTATCACCCTTTACTACGGTATAAGTTGTTGGTGGAATTTGCTCGCCACTGATTGTTTCGCCAGTTTCAACAGTTTGGGTGGGCTGGCCACTCCCTTTTGAAAAGTAGTTAAAAGTAAGAATCCCAATCAGAATAATCAAAACAGCGGCTATTAAACTCGCTATTGCTCCTTGACGGTTACTTAAAAAATTTCGCCAATCCATTTTTACACCTCCTTTTTAAAAAATAAATACGCAAGTAATTAAGATATTAAATTATTTTTCTGAAGATTTATGGGCTGGTTCGTCCCTCTCCGATCATTGTAGTATTTAGGTTGATACGTGGCGGTCCCGACCGGATTCGAACCGGCGGTCTACTGCTTGACAAGCAGTCATGTTAGGCCTCTACACCACGGGACCACTGTCGTTACAAGATTTTAACAAAAGCCTTTTTTTTAGTCAATCCACCAAAATATTCTGAGTTGACACCTTATAGTCTATTTTTTATAATGGTTTGAACGCACACTTTAGTTAAATACATTCAAGCAAGGAGGAGAGGTTTATGGGTACATTAACGAGCGCCCCTAGAACGATTATTCCCGCTTTGGATTGCACAGCTTTAAGAGCGATCGAAATAGTTAAGGCCGTTAGAGAGATCGAGTTAATTGAGGCTTTTAAACTTGGAAGCTGGAAAGGAACCCTTCTTCCTGGTCTGCTACTTTATGTTGATGCGATCAGACCTTTTCTCGGTGGTAAAAGGCTGATTTATGATCATCAAAAAGGCGCAACCGATATTCCAGAACTTGAAGATGCTTTGCCGGCTCTGTTAAAGGTTGGTGTCCACGCGGTTATATTTTTCCCGTTTGGCGGCGGGGAAACCCAGGAGCGTTGGACGCAAGCGGCCACCCAAGCGGGTTTGACGGTTCTTGTGGGGGGTCATATGACCCAAAAGCGGTTTCTTTGGAGCGAAGGTGGTTACGTCCACGACAGCGCACCGGAGCTTATCTACCGGCGGGCAGCAGCGCAGGGTGTACGTAATTTTGTTGTTCCGGGAAATAAACCTGAACTCGTTCTCAAGTATAAGCAAATCATTGAGAATGAGCTTAGAAAGCAGGGTTGTGCTGGCGAAGAGTTTACACTATACGCACCTGGATTTGTTAAACAGGGTGGTGTAATCAGCGAAACTGGTCAAGCTGCTGGTGAGCGTTGGCACGCAATCGTGGGATCTGCCCTAATAGATGCCGAAAATATCGAGGCCACAGCCCGTGAGCTAGTCAGCCAACTTCGCTCCGGAGACACAGATGCTGACTGAAGAAGAAGCCTTCAGGTTAATAGGTTCCACTGGCGCTTTGCAGGAAGGACACTTTGTCTTCACCAGTGGTAAGCATTCTGGAATCTACATCAACAAAGACATGGTGAGTCGGGTGCCAAGAGTTTTGTGTCGCCTTGCTGAAGAAATCGCTTTTGACTTTTTGAAGAGGCGTGAGGATATAGAGGTGGTTGCTGCGCCGGCCGTAGGAGCAATACCTCTAGGTAATTGGGTGGCCTATTACATTAGTAGGGCGCGTGGTCGTGATGTTAATTCAATATACGCGGAAGAGGTTAACGGCGAATTTCAGTTTGGTCGTACGTACGAAACCTTTATAGCTAGTGGTACGCCAGTCCTTATTGTAGAAGATATTATTACAACTGGTAAGACAATAAGACTTATGTTAGATTTGGTTCAAAGGTTAGGCGGAACAGTGGTTGGCGTGGGGTTGCTCTGGAACCGCAGTCAAGAGAATCTTGATTTAGAGGTTCCGTTATATACCCTCGTTACCCGATCTTTACCCGTTTTTAATCCTGAAATCTGCAAACTTTGTCAGGAGAGGACAAGAATTGATGTTAGAGTTGGCCACGGCCGCGAATTTCTAACCGAGTACGGAGAAGATCCTGCGGGTTGGCCGGCGAACAAGGGGAGTTGAATTATTATCTTTTTGCATTTACGCACCGTCTGGGTTTTACCTCGACGGTGTTTTCTTTTTCAAACCCAACATCGCTTCCCCCAAATAAGTCTGATATAATTTTTTAATTATGGAAAAAAAGTTTACTAATAAAGAAATTTCGCAGTTACTTTCCAATATTAGCGCTGCCTATCAGGTATTGGGTATGAATCCATTTCAAATTCGGGCGTATGATTTAGCCGCTGATTCAGTTGCAAATGCCAGCAGTGAAGTTAAAGATCTTTGGGAGGAGGGTAAGTTAGATGAAATTCCTGGTATTGGTAAAGCAATCGAGAGTTATTTGAATGAGTTATTCAAAACTGGTAAGGTAAAACATTTTGAAGAAATTTCCCAGAAAGTACCTGAAGAAATGTTTGCTCTTCTCAAAGTTCCTGGGGTTGGTCCAAAAACTGCTTTTAAATTAGCGGGGTCTGGAGTTACTGATATCAGTGATTTAGAAAAGAAAATCAAATCTGGATACTTATTAAAAAAAGATTTTGGTCAAAAAACACTGGCTAATATTCTGCGGGGTGTTGAGGAATACAAAAGAAAATCAGACCGAATTTTGCTTCCCTTTGCCGAAGAAGTTGCTAAGCAAATAATTGATTATTTAAGAAAGCATAAAGAGGTGTTGAAAGCGGATCCGTTGGGAAGCCTGCGGAGAAAAGTGGCCACGGTCGGGGATATTGATATTGCGGTTGCCTCTGAAAAACCAGATTCAGTTGTAGGTCATTTTATTAAATTCCCTCTTGTCGACCGTGTAATAGAGGTAGGTAAATCTACCGCTACAATTTCTTTAGGTAACGGTATCAGAGTGGATTTGATGGTTCAGCCACCCCAACACTACGGTTCTCTGCTGCAGCATTTTACAGGTTCAAAAAGTCATAATATTCACCTTCGCTCCTTAGCTCGCGAAAAAGGTTATTCTATTTCCGAATACGGGGTAAAAAGTCTAAAGAGTAATAAGTTAATTTCTTGCAAAACCGAAAACGATGTTTACTCCCTTTTAGGAATGCAGACACCTCCTCCAGAACTGCGAGAAGATACTGGTGAAATCGAAGCCGCTTTAAAGAACAAATTACCTAATTTAACCCAACTCTCGGATATTAAGGGCGATTTACACACTCACTCATTATGGAGCGACGGTCATAATACAATTGCCGAAATGGCAAATGCAGCGGCCGAATTGGGAAGAGAATACATTGTCCTGACAGATCATTCATACCCGAATTTAAGATTTGATGAACGTATAAAGCAAATTGAACAATATAATTACTCGGTACGTAACATCCGGGTAATTTATGGACTCGAAGTTAATATAAACGCTGATGCAACAATGCAAGTTGATGACTATATATTAGCGAAGCACGAAATAATCTTTGCCTCTATTCATACCAGTTTTCGCCAAAATCGAGAAGAAATGACAAAAAGAATAATTACCTCTATAAGAAATCCTCACGTCGATGTTATTTCTCATCCAACCGGAAGATTACTACTAGAGCGGGAGGAAATCGACGCGGATTGGGAGGAGATATTCAAAGAAGCAGCAAAACACAATAAAATTTTAGAAATAAACTCATTCCCGACTAGATTAGATTTACCCGATATTTTAGTTAGAGAAGCAAAAAGATTTAAGGTGAAATTTGTCATCGATACTGATTCTCACGAGGTTGAACATTTAAAACTCATGGAGTATGGAGTGGACGTGGCAAGACGGGGATGGCTAGAAAGTAAAGAAGTAATTAATACTCTGCCTTGGTCAGAATTCAAAAAGGTCTTTAATTTAAAGAACTAAAGATATAAAATATATATTGGCTGTAAAGGGAGGTGATTTTTATGACCGCTGTTTGGATTATTTTAGGGATTTTAGTTATTGTAGTACTCTATATTTGGTTGCTTTATAACAACTTGATTACCACCAAGATCCGGGTATCAGAGAGTTGGTCCGGAATTGATGTTCAACTAAAAAGGAGAAGCGATTTGATTCCGAATTTAGTTGAAACAGTTAAAGCCTATGCTAAGCACGAAAGAGAGGTTTTCGAGAACGTTACTAAAGCAAGAAGTCAACTAGTTTCCGCCAGTGGAGCAGTAGAAGCGGCTAAGGCAGACAACATGTTAACCGGAGCTTTGAAAAGTTTATTTGCGGTTGCTGAAGACTACCCGGAGTTAAAAGCTAGTGATAATTTTAAGGGGCTTCAAGAGGAGCTTTCCGATACCGAAACAAAGATTGCCGCTTCCCGACAATTTTACAATTCCAATGTCCTAGACTTTAACACTAAAATACAAGTTTTTCCTAACGTGCTCTTAGCGAATCTCCTGGGTTTCCGGGAAGCAGAGTTTTTTGAAGCGGAAGGTACCGAGCGAGAAAAGGTTGAGGTAAAATTCTAAACTAATGGCAACGACAATTTATAATCAGATAGATTCTAATAAAAAAAGAACATTTTTAGTGATGATTTTATTTTCGGTGTTTTTTATCTCGGTGTTTTATATTTTCGCCAAGGCGTTGGGAGAGGGTCTTACCTTTTTGGGGTTCGGTCTAATTTTTGTGGGTGTAATGAATTTCTTAAGTTATTATAACAGCGATAAAATAGTTCTTGCGGTGAGTGGCGCTAAACAGATTACTAAAGGAGAGAACCCGCCTCTTTTTAGAATAGTTGAGAATCTTTCGATCGCGGCTGGTATAAAAGTGCCCAAAATCTATTTAATTGCGGATACAGCGCCAAATGCTTTTGCTACCGGAAGGGACCCAAAACACGCCTCAATTGCTCTTACAAGGGGATTGCTTGAAAAATTGGAAAAATTAGAGCTGGAAGGGGTTATTGCTCACGAGCTCTCTCATATTCGTAATTTTGATACAAGACTGATGGCCGTAGTTTCCATTTTAGTTGGCATTGTGGCGCTGATTTCAGATTGGTTTTTAAGAATAACTTGGTGGGGTGGGGGTCGGGGAAACAGAGAGAATAATCAAGGAACCGCGCTATTTTTCTTTATTGCTTTAATCGCCGCGATTTTAGCACCAATTATTGGATTATTAATTCAATTGGCTATTTCTCGTCGTCGCGAATTCTTGGCCGATGCCTCGGGAGTATTACTAACCCGTTACCCAGATGGTTTAGCCAACGCCCTTTTGAAAATAGCAAAAGATAAAGAACCGCTTGAAGTTGCCAATCGCGCCACCGCCCATCTTTATATTGCCAATCCACTAAAGGACCAATCGGCTCTTAGTTGGTTTGCAAAAGCTTTTAGTACTCACCCAAGCGTTGAAGAAAGAGTAGTGGCTTTGAGAGCGATGTGAACGAAAGGAAAAATAAAAAACATAAAAATGAAAAATAAGCAAAGACTATCGAAGGATACAGCCTCTTACGTGGCAAGATTAGCTAACCTTTCCTTAACAGGAGCGGAAATAGAGAAATTCACAAAACAGTTAGCGGAAATTATCGATTTCAATATCAAATTACTCGAAAAAGTCGATGTTGAGAACGTTAAACCAACTGCTCATATTGGCAAACTCGCAAATATTACTAGAGAAGATGAAACTAAACCCTCTTTAACTTCGGAAAAAGCCCTGAATAACGCTAAGGAAATTCACAATTATTTTTTCAAGGTTAAGGCGATCTTAAAAGAAATATAAAATATGGAACTTTATAGTTTAAGTTTAAAAAAGGTTTGGGAACTCTTAGAATCTAAAAAAATCTCCTCTGTAGAATTAACCTCTTCAATATTAAAAAGAATAAATCAGGTCGATCCTAAAATTGAATCGTATTTGACTATTACGCCCGAAATTGCTCAAGAACAAGCCAGAAAAGCCGACCAACTTCTAAAATTAGAGAAACAGTGTTGGCTGACGGGTGTACCCGCCGCGATAAAAGATATCATTATAACCGAGCGTATTAAGACTACCGCCGGAAGCAAAATTTTGGCTGATTTCCTACCACCGTACAATGCCACCGTTATCGAAAGGCTACTTTCGGTAGCAGCGGTTTTTTTGGGTAAAACGAATCTAGATGAATTTGCTTGTGGTGCATCAACGGAAAATTCGGGCTTTAAAATCACTAAAAACCCGTGGAGCGTATCAAAAGTACCCGGAGGAAGTAGCGGTGGTTCTGCGGCCGCTACCGCGGCCGATTTGTGTATTTATTCTTTAGGGTCCGATACTGGAGGAAGTGTGAGACAGCCAGCCAGTTTTTGCGGCGTAGTTGGTCTTAAACCAACTTATGGCAGAGTAAGTCGGTATGGATTAATCGCTATGGCTTCATCGCTAGATCAAATCGGCCCGATAACTAAAACCGTCGAAGATGCGGCTCTGGTTTTGAATATAATCGCTGGTTACGATCCCTTTGATTCAACTTCGGTCAAGTTAAAACTTCCTGATTTCACCAAGGCCCTTACTGGGAAAATTAAGGGCTTAAAAATTGGAATTCCTAAGGAATACTTTGATGAGGGTTTAGAAAAAGGAGTTAGAAACACGGTTTTAGCAGCAGTTAAAAAATTAGAAGCGTTAGGAGCGAATCTGGTAGAGCTTAGTTTACCTCATACTAAAGAGGCAATTAGTGTTTATTATTTGATTATGCCCTCGGAAGTTAGTACAAACCTGGCCAGGTTTGATGGAATTAGGTTTGGTAAAGAGAGAGAAAAATTTGGTGATGAAGTGAAAAGAAGAATTATGCTTGGAACCTACGCCCTCTCGTCTGGATATTACGACGCCTATTATCTTAGGGCGGCTAAAGTGAGAACTCTAATAAAAAAAGAATTTGATGAGGCTTTTGCTAAAGTAGATTGTTTGGTTGGTCCGGTGTCGCCAACCACGGCTTTTTCCATTGGCGAGAAGATAGACGATCCCTTGCAAATGTACTTAGGTGATATTTTAACTGTTCCGGTTAGTTTAGCGGGGTTACCGGCGATTAGCGTTCCTTGCGGTTTTTCCAATAACTTACCAGTTGGTTTACAAATTATCGGTAAACAATTTGCTGAAGAAACAATTTTAAACTTAGCTCACGTCTACGAGAGAGCTAATAATTGGTATAAGATGAAACCAAAGTTTGCTAATTAAAACTCTTCTAAAGTTGGCCTACTTAATATATGGGTTTTTTTGATAAGTTATTCAAAGTAAAAGACGACCCTACTCTTGAAGGAATAATCACCTTACAAGATCGAGAGGAAATAAGGGAAAAATGGAGAGAGGTGGACCAGCACTTGGAATTCGGGAAACCCTCAAACCTAAATTCAGCGGTAATTACGGCTGATAAATTATTAGATTTTACCTTACGGAAAATTTATCCAAACGCCGTTGATTTTAAGCAAAGATTGATATTGTCAAAAATTAAATTTAGCACTGAAAAATCAGTCTATGAAGATCTCTGGTACGCTCATAAGATTAGAAATGAACTTGTTCATAAGCTTGATTTTTTTCTTCCAAACTTTGAAGCTAAAAATATCATCGAGAATTATCGAAAGGGATTGCAAATTTTAGGAGCTTTATGAAATACGACACGGTAATTGGTTTAGAGGTCCACCTTCAGCTTAAAACAGCCTCGAAAATGTTTTGCTCGGATAGTACTGAATATGGTGGGGAGCCAAATACTAAGGTTTGTCCAACCTGTTTAGGTTTACCTGGTTCTTTGCCGGTTATTAATAAAAAAGCCCTAGAATTAGCCCTGAAAGTAGGGTTGGCTTTAAATTGCAAAATACTTTCGGAAACAAAATTTGACCGCAAAAGCTATTTTTACCCTGATCTTCCAAAAGGCTACCAGATATCGCAATACGACTTACCGTTAGCCGTTAATGGCTATCTAATTGTTAACAACAAAAAAATAAGAATTCAGAGAGCCCATCTAGAGGAAGATACGGGTAAATTAGTCCATACGCAAATTGGAGGCGAAAGAGTAAGTTTGATTGATTTTAACCGCAGCGGCGTCCCTTTAATGGAAGTTGTTTCCGAGCCAGAAATTAACTCTCCGGTCCAGGCTAAAGATTATGCCCAGAAGCTTCATCAAATAATGCGCTATACGAGCGTAAGTGATGCCGATATGGAGAAAGCGGGAATGAGATTTGATGCAAACATTAGTATTAAAGGAGCCCAAGCAAAAAAATTAGGGGTAAAGGTTGAAGTAAAAAATATCAATTCGTTCAAATTTTTGGAAAAGGCACTGGAATACGAGGTAAATCGCCAGGTAAGAATTTTAGAAGAAGGCGGCAAAATAGTTCAAGAAACAAGAGGGTGGGTGGAAACAAAAGGGATTACGGTTTCCCAAAGAACAAAAGAAATTGCTCCTGACTATCGCTATTTCCCAGAACCGGATTTGCCACCACTTACCCCCGAAATAAATTTAATAAAAAGATTAGAGGAGGAATTACCGGAATTACCTGATGAAAAAGTTAGCCGTTTTATTAGAGAATATGGTTTGGACGAAAAAATTGCCGTCTCATTATGCTTTGATAAAGACGTTGCCTTTTGGTTTGAAGACGCCGTAAGTTCCTATTCGGCAGCTGAAGGTAAAACTCCCCAAATACCTCATATTAAATACGCAAAGACGGTCGCGAATTGGATTATCGGTGAGTTATTTAGATTTTTAAAAGAGGAAAATAAGACAACTCGAGATCTCCCGATAACCGGTTCTTCTTTAGCCGAACTTTTATATTTAATCGACAAAGGCGAAATTAACCAAAATAGTGCTAAAGAAATCTTTAATCAGATGCTGAAAGAAGGTAAACAAGCAAGGGAGTTGGTGAAGGAATATGGTTTAGAACAAATTAGTAATACTGAAAAATTAGAGAAGACGGTTGAAAAAATCTTACAAAAAGAAACAACGGCGGT
Source organism: uncultured Gammaproteobacteria bacterium (assembly GCA_964643435.1). GTDB lineage: Bacteria > Patescibacteriota > Microgenomatia > Woykebacterales > RBG-16-39-9b > CAZXPY01. Next base: position 212,514 of record CAZXPY010000001.1, read on the forward strand.
AAGTGATTTTAAGAAGGGAAAGGGGGCTGCTTTCGGTTTTTTGATTGGTAAAATAATGAAAGAAACTAGTGGACGAGCAAATCCTAAATTAATTAAGGAAATTTTAGAGGTTAAGCTTAGGTGACCGAAGATAACTTTGAATTTATTACAGACCAAAATAGATTGGAAGAAATAATTCCTGAGTTCGAGAAGTTTTCCGTGCTGTCTTTAGATACCGAAACCAGTGAATATAATCCTTTCAAAGCAAAACTCCTTTTAGTACAATTAGCCACTCCCAAGAATACCTTTGTTTTAGACGCTTTGAAGTTAAACATCTCACCTCTTAAATATATTTTAGAGGCAAAAAAACCTTTAAAAATAATTCAGAACGCTAAGTTTGATTACGAGGTTTTGAGAGTTAAGACGGGGATAAAGATCGGTTCGATTTTTGACACAATGCTCTCTGAGCGAATTTTAACTTGCGGTTTATCTCGCGATGTTTCCCTTAAGAATTTAGCGGAAAAATATCTTGGGGTTACCTTGGATAAAAAAATTAGGGAAAGTTTCTATGAGCCTAGGAATCCAGCCGCGAGAGGAAAATTTTCAAAAGAACAACTGGAATACGCGGCTAAAGACGCCTCTATTCTTATTGAAATATTTAAAAAGCAACTTAAGAGTTTAGAAGAAGAGGCTCTGATCGAGACCGCAAAATTAGAATTTAATCTGGTGCCAGTCGTTGCCGAAATGGAGTTACGTGGCTCTTTGATCGATAAAGAAAAATGGCGTGAACATATGAAGGAACTGGAGCTAAAAAGAAATCTTATAAACGCAGAAATACAAAAAGAACTAAGACACTTAAATCCTTATAGCCAGGTTGATTTATTTGGAAATGAGGAAGATTCGATAAATTTAGATAGCCCTCTACAACTCTTAGCGGTTTTTAAAAAACTAGGGCTAAATTTACCTAATACTAGTGAAGCAACACTGCGTTTAAGTGACCACCAATTGGCTAAAAAACTTTTAGAATACCGAGCCTACGAAAAAATGATCACTTCATTTGGAGAATCTATTCTTGAAAAGATCAACCCGGATACGGGTAGGCTACACCCCGATTTTATGCAGCTAGGCGCGGATACGGGTAGGTTTACCTGCAATAACCCAAATTTACAACAGATTCCAGCCGATTCCGGTTTTAGAAGTTGTTTTATAGCTACGCCGGGTTACAAATTAATAACCGCGGATTATTCACAAATAGAACTGCGGATAATGGCTGAGGTGAGTGAGGATCCGGCTTTTTTAAGGGCATTTAGGGAAGATCGAGATTTACATTCCCTGACGGCTAGTCAAATGTTTAAAGTCGGTATTGCCGAAGTTGATAAAAATCGGCGTTTTCAAGCAAAATCAATAAATTTCGGATTAATGTATGGTCGGGGGCCGGTATCCTTAGCTAATCAAATTGGTTTAGATATCGAAGAATCTAGAAGACTTCTTGATATTTATTTTTCAACCTATAAAAAAGTAAAAATATGGCTTGATCAAATTGCCAGAGAAGCGATAAGAAACGGTCATGTTCGTACTTTGGGTGGTCGAAAGAGGGTTTTTTCCTTACCAAGCAAAAACGATCCGGATTATCAAAAACTGATATCTTCGATTCAACGTCAAGGTAAGAATACGCCAATTCAAGGCACCAGTGCTGATATAACAAAGTATGCCCTTATTTTTATTAAAGAAGAATTTGATAAAAGAGAGCTAGACGCTTATTTAATTCATACAGTTCACGACGAGATTGTGGCTGAAGCCAGGGAAGATCAAGCCCAAGAAGCCGCAAAAGTTGTCGAAGAACAAATGATTAGAGCTGGAGAGAAGTTACTTAAAAAAGTACCCGTCAAAGTAGATGTCCGCATAAGCGATTGCTGGGAGAAACCTTGAAAGAAGATGTTTGACAGGCAATTAACTAACCTATAAAATTAATTTAATGAACCTCCTGCTCGCAAAATTTCTAATCCCGCACCGTGAAAATAATCACCAACCTCATTTAATCAGACATAATTTCCTTTCTTTATTTTGCTTTACGCTAATTTTAATTCAATTTTTAGGGAACTTTTTTTTCTATGGACAAGCGAAAGTTTTAGGATACGCTACTAATATTGTTCAGAACGAACTTATAACTTTAACCAATCAGGAAAGAATAAAAAACGGGCTAAAACCTCTTAGGGAAAATCCTAATTTGAGTCAAGCAGCCGCCCTTAAAGGAAAGGATATGTTCGAAAATAATTATTGGGCCCACATTTCACCGGCCGGTACGACTCCCTGGAATTTTTTTTTGAAAGTTGATTATAATTACGAATACGCCGGCGAGAACCTAGCTAAAGATTTTGCAACTAGCGCCGGGGTAGTTAATGGTTGGGTGGCTTCGGCTTCTCACCGGGATAATATTTTAAATCCTAATTATCAAGAAATCGGAATGGCTGTCCAAAACGGTGTTTTACTAGGCAAGGAAACTACTTTAGTAGTAGAGTTTTTTGGCAGTCCCTTAGTTAAAAGTGCGGAAAGTACTTTTTTCGGGACACCTAAAACCATTTCTGGTGAAGTAGCCAGTGCTTTGAAACCAACGGTCTTACCTTCGGCGAATCCGACTCTTAAACTAAATGGGGAAACGCAAACGCTTCTAACAAAAATTAACAGCCTTAGTACCTCAAAAATGCTGACTTTAGTTTTAATTTTAATCTTAAGCTTAGTCTTTATGATTGATACGCTAATACTTTGGAAAAAGCGGATAAGAAGAAACAATAGCCACTCTTTTCTACACGCACTAGTTTTATTTATCCTTGTCGTTCTAATTTTAAGTAGTGGAGGAACCGTACTTTAGCATGAATTTCGCAAGACACATTAGTCAATATTTTCTAATGATCTTAATTTTTCTGCTAACGATATTGGTGATCACTTTTGTGTCTAGTATATTTTGGCGGTTTGTTTTGGTTTTCTCATTAGCGTCTCTTTATTTGGGTTATGGCGTTTATCATCATCATGAAGAAAAAAACTTAAAGCTATCAGTTTTTTTGGAATATTTATTTATTGCGACTATTATTTTCTTAGTTTTATTCTCCCTTTTTCAATAGATTTGAACAGTTAACTTGAAAGAGTTTTTTTATTCTGTTAAAATTGCGAAGTGGAAATTAATTTTCGAGTTGGGGATAAAATCAAGGTAGTAACAAGAGTAAAAGAAGGTAACAAAACCAGGTTACAAAATTTTGAAGGTACGGTTATTTCTTTAAGGGGTAAACCTGAAAATAAAATTTTTACTGTCCGAAAAATAGCCAAAGAGCAAATCGGAGTTGAAAGAATTTGGCCCGTAAACTCACCGGGAATAGAAAAAATAGACGTTGTTAAAAAAGGAAGCGTGAGAAGAGCTAAGCTTTATTACCTGCGCAAGCGAATCGGTAAAGAAGCAGTTTTGGTTTAATTTTTTTCCGTTAGCAGATGCAAAATAAAAAAGACCGGGGTGATTTTGGTGAAAAAATAGCGGACTCGTATCTCCGGAAAGAAAATTATAAAATTTTAGAAAGAAATTTTCGAAGTAAACATGGTGAGATAGATATCATTGCCCAAGATAAAGATACTTTGGTTTTTGTTGAAGTAAAAACTCGTCTGGGTGATAAATTTGGGTACCCGCAAGAGGCAGTAAACCAATGGAAACTAAAAACAATTGAAAAGGTGGGTCAGTATTTTCGCTTATTTCACCCCAATCTGCCGGAAGCGGAGAGGATAGATGTTATCGCCATAACCGCCGACCCTTATGGTAGGGTGGAAAAAATTGAGTTAATAAAGAACGCCAGCAACTAATTATTCGGCGAAGATAATTGCGTTTGGAAGAGATCTTCCCGGACCTACTTTATAAGAGCCACGGTAATACAAGGCACTAGAGCCGCCACCATCTAGATTTAAGGCTATCTCGGCTCCTAGGGCGACAAAAATCGCTCCTAAATCAGCCACTGTCGCTCCTTTTGCTACAACTAAGTAAAGTTCGTTTCCTCTTGAACCAATACCCCCGCGATTTATTTTCGCATTTCTTTGCTTATCATCAAGTTTAGATTCGTTTACAATAAAAGCACCACCATTAACTAAAGCGGGAAAATTACCCATCGCCGCTGTAAACCCACCAGGATAGGAATCAGAACGGACGAAGAGTGAGGGCCGATTACTACCCCCGAAAGCGAAGATGGATCTTTCAAACCAGATAAGTTTGGACTCATTAATCATTTTATTTAACCTTGTATTAAGAACTGGTAGGTCGTAGGAGCCTTCTTTACCGGCGCAGCTGGCGTAATCGGGAGGACAAAAATAACTACCGTTAATAGCCGCAAACCCGTTATTTTGGCTGACGTACGTACTGAGAGATTTTGTAATGCAACCACCAGAGCAATCAGAGTCATTACCAGTATCGGTAATTATTCTTAATCTTGGGTTACTTAAATCAATAGTAACTAAATTAATGACAAATTCACCCCTACTTGTTGAGACCGTTTTGCTTACATAGCTTGAATATTGATCATTTTGGGCCCCTCCAGAAGCAGATGTTTTTGCTGCTTTCGCGGCCTCTGCTTTTTTCTGGGCCTCGAGGGCGGCTCTTTCTTGCTCTTTTTTGGCAGCCAATAGCGCGTCTAATTTGGTGTTAAGAGCGGCAAGCTCTTTGTTAGCGCCGCTATACTCTTCAAGATTTATTAGTTCTTGAATCGTGGCAAATTTATTTTCGATTTCACTAATATTTACTCCTTGTTTTTTGTAGTTATCAGCTTTTTCAAGAGTTTTATTTTGATATGAAACAGTTTCTGTTTTTTCGGAAGTATCAAGAGCCTCAAAAAGCAGATTGTCTAATTTTTTATCAGCGCTGGAAAGTTGATACTTTGCTAAAGGAGTATCACCTTCAATAATCGAGTTTTTAGCCTCTTCGATTTTTGTCTGAATTTCGGCGACGTCAATCCCGTAATCTTTATAAGCGGTAATTTTTTCTTGTAGATAATTTACATCTAAATTCGCGGCTTTTGCCTCAAACAAGTTTTTTTGAGTTATTTCTAATTTGGCTCTCTGTTTGTCTAGTAAATAGTTGTATATTAAGGTGAGACTTAAAGTAAAAAAGAAGGTGGAGAGAAAAACATAAATTATTTCTTTTTTGTTTCTTAACACAAAAGCTTTTAAATTGCCCACTAATTAAATTTTAAGAGGAAAATTTGGATAAAGCAAATAACTAAGCGAACTTGGCTAGAAAAACAAACATTAGTCCGATATAATATAAATGTACCGGATCCTAGTTGGAATAGCGGCATGAAATTGGGACTCGAATTCACCAAAATTCTTAAACAACGGTCAAAGCTGATAAACTTTATTTTTTATATCTTTTTTGGACTTGCCTCTTCTTTGGCCCTTTTCTTATTTTTTTATTGGAGTCTTAGAGTCGATTCTAGTATTGTAAGTTTGATCAGTAATACTTCAAGCCAACCAGTTTATTTTTGGACATATTTATTGCTAACATTTGGGTCAATTATTCTTTTTGGTGTAAACGCTGCGCTTCTTTCTTATCGTTGGAAAAAGTTTGGATCTCCGAAACTGGGTAGTCATGTTGGATCTGGTTTGGGTAGTTTCGTTGGAATAGTTGCTTCAGCCTGCCCAGTTTGTGGCTCTTGGTTTTTAGCTGCTCTTGGTATTGTTGGAGGTTTAGCAGTTTTTCCTTTGCAAGGATTAGAGCTTAAAGCGCTTTCATTTGGACTTATGTCTGTATCCCTTTGGTTAACAGTAAGAGAATTAAACTCCTTAAGTTCTACTGATAAAATGTGTTTAGTTTCTCATAATAATTCATTTAAACTGAATGATTTTAATTGGTTGCTTGGCTCTTTTGCTTTGACGGTTATTTTTAGCGTTATTGGCTGGGAGATGATTAAAACCGAGCCTTTAGTTTTTCAGTTTGCTAGCGACTTGCTAAAACCAATAGGAGTAAATCTTAAATACAGTAGCGATACTGTACTTGTTGATACATCTGATAATAATGAAAAAATCTACAATGAGTTATTTGCAAAAATCTTTCCAGATAAAGGGTTCCAAAGTAAAATTGCTCTTGAGGACAGTATTGTAAAACTTGAGAAGAGTGGTGTCATTGACAAAGATAAATTTGAAAGCCTTTATAAAGATCGTGGCGGTTTTCCAACAGAATTAAAAGATATTTTAATAGAACCTTCACATAAACCAATCCTCCTTACAAACCAAAACGTTAATTTCTATATCAATCTACTGTGGCCTTTAGGATTATCAAACTATATGACAACCAATAAAAAAGGACTTGCTGTTAGTAAATCTCTTTTTAATTTTGCTTCAACCGCAAGCTGGAATTTAGGAAAAGAGGACAATGGAGGTATTTATTTTAATAGATTTAAAATACTTTCATTAACTTCTGAACAAGAAACTTTGATTACTAATACCGCTAAAAATATCTACCGTCCCTGTTGTAATAATTCCACTTTTTTTCAAGATTGCAATCATGGGTCAGCTCTTTTAGGGCTTTTACAACTTGGTGCCTCCCAAGGGTTGACTGAAAGAGACCTTTATAAAGAAGCTTTGGCTTTTAACTCGTTTTGGTTTCCAGATAACTATGTTCAAACTGCACTTTATTTCAAGGTAGTGAAAAATATTGACTGGGAAAATATTGACCCTAAAGTTATCCTAAGTAAGGATTATTCATCAAATATTGGTTGGGCTAAAAATGTGCAGTCTAAAATGACAAGAATTCCCAAAGTAAATAATACACAATGTAGTTTGTAATTATGGGCCAGAAGCTTTAACACAGGCTCCAGATGAGCAGGTATATGGTTCGGCGGTATTGGCGATTCCGCAATCAAATGAGTTGACAACACAACGATGGTTCTTTGAAGAAAATGTTTGAGGATCCCACGTCCCTTCACAGAAATAGTCTTTAGAAACACTTCCGTCACAGTAGTTTGTATAGGTTCCACTTGAATCCGTGCAGCTCCCGCCAGTGTAAAAAGGAACAGCACTATTTGTGTCAGTACAAGTCTGGTTTTCTGGTACACACTTACCGTTTTCGTTTTTTACTTGACCAGACCCGCATACTCCGGCGGCGATTGATCCCGGTAATGGAGTAACACCAGCATCGATATTACTTTCACAGCCATTATTTACATCTAAGTCGTTGTTGTACCAACCTTCTTCGCACCGTAGGTAATAACATTTACCTTCGCCAAATATTGTTCCGATTGCATGAGGACCAAAATTGCATTGACTACCAAATTCTGGTGGGAGAGAAAGAGTAGGAGATGTTGAAGTTGAAGTTGGAGTTTGGGGTGGCGGAGACAACGTTTTTTGGTCTGTTTGCGCTTTCTTTGGTTCTACTAATTCCGGTCGCAAAGTAGCTTGCAATTCTTTATATCTTTGGGTCCATATCCACCATTTTTTGATATCAGGTGGTATTATATCACCCGGCTTATATTTTTTGGTAAATTCGGAAATTTTTTTTTGCGTTTGCTCATCAGGTTTTTGATTTTCTAAGTTAATAAATTCTTGGAGCTTTCTTGACTCAGAAATTCTTACGAATTCGCTTGGAAAATAATTGATCTGAGCTTCGTCTATCTTTTTGGCGTCAGTCGGAGAAAGAATACCTTGATTTAGCAAACCCGCGAGTCTAGCCCTTACACCTTCTCTAGAAGTGATATTTAAGACAGAGCTCACTTCTTCTGGCGATAAAACTCCTAGGACTCTTAATGATTCTAATCTATTTTTTAGCTCGGTTGGTACAGAAGATTTACCGAGCTCATCAGCGCTTTTATCCATGATTTTTTGTGAAGTTTTAAGAGCGGTTTCTATATTATTTTTTAACTCTTGAGGAGAATCTTCTTCAAGTTCCTCTAACACTAAACTATGTTTTGCAGCAATAAGCTCAAGTTTTTTAATCAGATCATCGGCATTAACCTTGGAATTTTTTAATTTCACAACATTTTCAGTTACCTTACTAAGCGAAGATTTATAACGATCCAAATTTTTTGAGGCTAGATTATATTGTTTTTTTTCCAGTAATTTTATTGCTTCGGCTAATCTTTCTTCAGTATTATCAAGTCTTTTTAACTCCCTAGATTTAAAATCAAAAGTAAAAGATAAGGTTATATTTTCAACGAGAGGTTTGAGGAAGTAAAAAGGGCTGTCTGGTAATAACCCCTGGACTTTTTTTACGTCTGCTTTAGCTTCAGCCGAAACAGTTGCTTCTGCTAAAACCGAACCAACTCTATACCAATTACTCCAATCATAGAACTTTTCCGGGGAGAATTCAGCTGCAGATACACTCTTTGTGAAAAAGATAAATAGCAGTATGGCGAAGAAGATTTTAGACATTAGTTATATTATTACACGGTTTAATAATATTTTCAAAATCCGAAATGGTGAGCCCGGAGGGATTCGAACCCCCAACGCCCAGCTTAAAAGGCTGGCGGTCTGCCGTTGACCTACGGGCCCACAATATTAGAATGATATCAAATTACGTTTAAATTTTCAATTTTTGATTGGGATTTTTAAATAGGTAAATATTTAACCTCTGTAGATAAACCACAGAAAGTTGATTTATTATTTCACATTTTTTTTATTAATTTCAGCCTTTACTATACCAGCCAGCGTATCCCGCCCAAACACCAATAGCTAAGTGAAGAATATTATCTAAAGGATTTTCTAAGTTGGCTAAACCGAAAGTATTTGGAGCTTCACCGCCACCAACCAAAAAACCGTAGATCCCGAAAAATATTGCCACAACCGCTAAAATTTGGGTCAGCATTTTCTGTTGGCTAGCGTTTGCCCAATACGCGGTGGCTACTCCGACTACACCTAAAACAAGGTGAGCCCAATTTTCACCATTATCAAACCACCAAGCTTCCCCAAACAAACTCTGTTCGCTGGTTGGACCAATAATTCCCACAAATCCTAAAATACCAACCACAATTAAAACAATACCGCCGATTTGTAAAAATTGCTTTGGATTCAACTTTATCACCTCCTTTTTTAAGATCTGTTTAAAATTAGTAGATACCAATTTCTTTGTCAATACGGATGCTCCTTATATGGGTCAAATTTTAAAAGGTTATTGACAGAAGTTCTAAAAGCCTTTATTCTTTTTAAGATGGACCAAGAAGATACAAAAGAAAACGAGGTTAGTGAAAGCCCTCCAACAACAGTACCAGTCGAAACCACTATCCATGAGCAGGACGGAACTAAAATTGAAGCAAAAGCAGCTGCGGCGAACAGCACTAAGATTATTTTAGCAGTGGTTGTACTTTTGCTTTTAATTGTTGGAATCCTTTTTATTGGAAAAGCCAAACAAGCTCCAATACCAACAGAGCCGGCTAAACCGGAAACAAAAGAACTTTCTTTGATTATTGCAGAACCAACCGACCGCGCGATCGTAGAAGGGAATAAGGTAACTATAAAAGGTAAAACCGCTCCAAAAGCAATCGTTTTAGCTTACACAGATGAAAGCGAAGCTTCAGTAGAAAGTGATACCCAAGGCAATTTTAAGACAGAGGTCGATCTAAAAGAAGGAGTTAATGACTTAGTTGTAACTAGTTTCGGTGATGATGGTCAGGAAAAATCAGTTTCAATGTCAGTTGTGTATAATCCTTAACTTATGAAAAACTTAATTTTTTTCTTATTGTTAATATTGATTTCTATTCTGGGGTTAGCCATCGTTAGTTTTACCTTTGCCCAGGGAAATAGTAGTCAAGCGCCCGGTAAGGTTGTAGCTGAGAGTAAAAGTGAAAAAGCAATAGTTGGAAATGTGGAAAGCATTAAACCCGAAAAAATAAATGTAGAGGAAAAGGGGAAGGGTAAAAGTACTGAAGTTTCAGTAGACACCAGTACTAAAGTTGTTAGGCAAGAAGGACAAAAGACTCAAAAAGGGATAAAAAGCTTAAAGCCTTCTGATTTGGTAGGTATAGTGGCAACTCAAAGTGGTAAGGGTAAAAAGGCGCTGGTAATTTTTGCCAAAGACGCAACCGTTTCTGCCCAACTTAAAAGAAGAGCTATTCAGGGAATAGTTTTAGAAAATAATTCTGGTACCCTAACGATTGCTCACCAAACCCAACGTTCTCGTAAGAACATTGTTCTGACTGATTCCAACACGATTGTAAAGTTTAAATCAACAATAGCCACTGCTTCCGCGATTGCAGTTGGGGATAGAATTGCGGCAATGGGGTTACCAAATAGCCTCGGTCAGATTTTAGCAAGACTAATCCATATAATCCCCGGAAAAGCTAGTGGGATTTTAAAAAAGTTTCCTTTAGCCACACCTACTGCCACTTCCACTGCCACCCCTTCAACCCAACCGGCAACAAATTCGGCAACTACTTCTGCCAATCCTTAAAGAAATTTGTACCCTAAATGCAAATCTGCTAAAATCTTCTAGCTTTGGAAAATCTACAAGAGCAAACATTGTTAGTTCTAGCTCCTCATCCTGATGATGAGGTTATTGGTTGCGGCGGTTTAATTGCAAAAATAAAGAATAGCGGAGGCAAAGTTTTTGTTTTGTATTTGACGGTTGGTGAGACGCGGGATTTTACCAAAAAAGGATTATCAACGATACCAGAACGACAAAAAGAAATCGAAACTGTGGCTAAATTTTTAAAATTTGATGGTTGGGACATAGCGTTTGTGGGCAACGATCACCATCTCCGTCTTGATCTTTTAGGACAAAAGGCATTGATGGATGTGATTGAAAGAGACAGCGAAGTGGCCATTGAGAAAGTAAAACCAACTATGATTACGTTTCCTTCCCCAGTCTCTTATAATCAGGACCATCGTATTGCTGCTTTAGCGGTTCATGCATCCCTAAGACCGGCCTCAAGAAATTTAAAACATTTCGTGCCTACTGTTATTGCGTATGAATCACCGGCTGATTTTTGGAACCTTGAGAGTCAGGAAATAAACTTTTGGGTATCCCTTTCTAGTAAAGATTTGTCAACAAAGCTAACCGCTCTTAAACTTTACAGATCACAAATCCGGCCGGACCCTAACCCCAGGTCAGAAGTTTTATTAAAAACCTTGGCGGTCTTGCGTGGATCACAAATAGGTGTTGAGTTTGCGGAAGGGTATAAATTACTTCGGGCGATTTTATGAGATATAGTGGAATTCAACCTCAATATTTTCCGAGGCTGCATTATTTTGCCCGAATTTTAAATACAGGTATTTTTGTTGTCCGAGACGATGTTCAGTTTGTTCGCAAACACAAATACCCAGACGGTCGTGTAGATAAATCATACCAAGCCCATACACCAATTAAGCAGGCTTTTGGCATACAATTTTTAGACGTACCGACCAAACATGGTGGTTACCTATCTTGCGCAGAAACCAGAATTTCATACGACGACAAATTGATAACTAGACATTTAAAAAGTATTCGGGTTGCCTACGGACGCGCCCGAAATTTTGATAGACTCTACAACGAAATCGAAAGGCTTTTGCAAAGGCGGTATGGGTATTTAGGTGGATTAAACTTCGCAACAATTGGTTGGGGACTACTGCATTTGTTAGGAGAAGAACAAGTTGATGTCGACAAAATATCAATTGGATTCCTTGAAAAAAAACTTGCCCAGCATAGACAATTTCGTTTGAAAAAAATTAAAGAAGCCAGTAAAAGTAAGGCATTGATGGAGGCTAAAAATCTAACCGCCAATGAGAAGATAATTACCTTGATTAAAGAAGTTGGTGCGGATGAAGATTATTGTGGAGGAACGGGAGCTGCAGCTTATATGGACGGGAAACTTTTTGAGAGAAACGGTATTAAAATAACTATTCAAGATTGGAAGTGCCCAGAGTACCAACAACAATTTACTAACCAACTTGGTTTTATTCCCAACCTTTCGATTATAGATTTGCTTATGAATGTTGACGAAAATGAATCCGCTGATATTATCTCCAGATGAAAAAACTTTGGTTGATACTAATTTTGTCTTTGTCTTTATTTTTATTGAGCGTTATCTTCTTTAAGGAAGATGATCGTAACAAACTACAAGACACTTCTTTTCCAGCACCTACTTTGATTCAATCGCCACGAAAAGAACCTTTGAAAGTAAAGGTCTCAATTCCTTATTGGGATCAAGAAAGAGCGGTTAAATCATTTAAAGAGAATGTTGAAAAAGTAAATATCGTAAGTTTATTTTGGTATTTCTTAGATACAAATGGAAAAATTAAAAAATACCAAGACGCAAAAGAAGATAGGGTTCTTATTGATTTTGCCAAAGCAAACAATGTCAAAGTTGAAGTAGTAATTACTAATTTACCCGAAGACGGAAGTTGGGATTCGGTTAGGGTTGAGAAAATTTTAAAAAATGACAATTTGCGAAAAAAACATATCGATGAGATAGTAGAGCTCACTAGGAAGCTAAATTTGGATGGAGTGGATATCGATTATGAACAATTAGACACGAATTTAATGAATAATTTTTCAGCATTTATCAAAGATTTAGGAAAGGCTTTAGATACTCAAGATAAATATTTAGGAGTAGCGCTACACCCCAAAAGTGCTGACGGAACGATTGGAGAGCAAAATGGAGCAAAAGCCCAAGATTGGGAGGAGTTAGCAAAGGGAGCTGATAATCTCTATATTATGGCTTTTGGGGAGCATTGGGACGAAGGCGAATCAGGACCAATTGCTTCCTTTCCGTGGGTCGAAAGAATTGTGGGATACGCCGAAAGTTTTGGCATTCAGGAAAAATTATTTTTGGTGATTCCTTTGTACGGCTATTCATGGCAGGCCGAAAGTGACGAGAGAGCAACAGGATTAACATATAGCGATATCGCAAAAGTTATTCAGAAAAATCAAATAACTTTTGAGTGGGATGAAACAGCACAGTCTCCGCATTTTCACTATGATTCACAAGGAGAAAGTTACGAAGTTTGGTTTGAAAATGCCCAAAGTGTCGCCGAAAAAATTAAACTAGCGAAAAGATTTGCTTTTTCGGGTATAAGCTTTTGGCGCCTCGGTGGCGAAGATCCAAATATTTGGCCAATTGTCAGACAATACCGCTGATGTTTGCATTCAAATAAGATTTTAGATATAATCGTAACCCACAAAATTTAATACAAGGAGGAGAGTCGGATTGGACCAGGGAGAGATCAGACTCCGGGTTGCTCTAGAGATCACTCTATTTGAGAGGGCGCGACCAGTTGTCACACCGGATATCGATGCTGTGTTCGTGTTCAGCGGTCCTGGTACGTTTTTGTCACCTCTTAAAGGTGATAATCAGGAGGCTAAACGTTGGTCAGACCAAATCCGCATTAGTGAGGGTATTTGGCTGGTCCTTAAGGTAACAGCTTTGAGGTTGGATAAATCTGTACAGGAGATCACCAGTAATGATATAAGTCTTTTAGGACCTACCCTTATCTACAACGGGATTCCAATCGAAAATGAGGTCTTTCGGGCTGTTTCGATTCTGCCACAATTTCCTTTACCAAAGAGCCGAATTGTATTGATAGACGAAGTAGAAGAAGATGGCAGAATGATACCAATTCGCCATACAGGAGATCAGGTAAAGAGTTTCCCATCATATCTGTTGGGAAACACTATTGTAGGTGCCGTAGCACTTGTTTCTAATGCACCTCATTTTCCTAGGATTTTGAGGTATTTGAATAAGTATCGACCGATTCCTCACGAAAGGTTCCCGATTCGTTGTTTTCCGATTCCTTCCCGGCCAGAATTAGCAGCATTGTACGCTGTCGAGGAGGTTGAAGCGCTTTGTCGTTATTTGAAGCGTGATCAACTGTCGGAAAACCCCTATCCTGTTGGTCTGGGTTTAGATATCCTTGATAGATAGACCTAATTAAATCGAACATCGCTCCCTCGCAAGATGGAGCGATTTTCTTTTCTAACCTAGTTGTTCTTTACGGCGGGTTGGGGGTGTCCAACGACCAGAAGAGGACCCGAAAAATCCGGGGATTATTGAACTCAACAAAATTAGCGAAACCACAAAATGCATTAAGAAGAAAAAAAGTCCGTAAAATAATAACTGCGGTTTTTTATTAATTAGACCAATTAACACACTTGTTGCGTAATCAATTAAGAACACTCCTAAAAAAATATCTCTTAAACCTAAATATTTATACGGCCCAAACTCTTGATAAAGATTTGTAAAAAAGGCTAAAAATTGGTTTTCAGGAGCAAAAAAAGGTAAGAATATATAGAGTAACAAAAAAGGTAAAAAAAGAAGAAAAATTGAATTTACTAAAACCTCAAGTGAAAAAACTCCCAGCGATAGCCAGAAAAAAGATGGCCAGATACCGTTAGCCTTAACAGTTTGGAAGAAACCAATGTTCCAACGTCGGACTTGGTTCCAATAATCTTTTAAATTATCCGGATACTGATCCCAACCAATAAGGTCAGGAGCATAGCCAAGTTTACCCAACTTCTTTTTGTGAAATTGAAAAGCTAAATTAAAATCCTCAATTAATATCCCGGGTGTATCTATTTTAAGTTGTTTTAACACGGCACTTCGATAAATCGTGCAAAAACCGGGAATTACGTAATTTACACTGGTATATTTCCAAGTTTGGCCGTAGATTAAAAAATATTGGAGCATTCTGTTTAACCTTTCTCGATAGGAAATAAAGTAATATTTAAGACTAGGAATCCAGTGCTGACGCCAAAATATTCTTGAGCTTGCAAAAACCGCGCCAATTTTTCGATCATTAAAAAAGAGTAGGGCTTTTTTTACAAAGTTCTTGTCAACTTGTGTATCAGCATCAACGATAAATATTAACTTGTAACGTTCTAAAAGTCGGAAGCGTCGGAGAAGATATACTAGGGCTTTGGCTTTACCTCGGCCAGGATTTAAATAAGAAATATGACAACCCTCCATTTTTGCTCGACGATAAGTTTTATCTTTTGAACCATCAGAAACAACGTAAATTTGTTTTGAGACTAATGAAAGTTTAAGAGCTTGGATTGATCTTCTAATTACTAGTTCTTCGTTGTGAGCTGGCAGAATAACCGCAATATCCAAAGGCTTCGTCTTCGTGCTTCGTCTTTTCTGAGATTTTAGAAATATTTTTTCGTAAAATAATCTAATTAGGCCAATAATTGACCAAAACGCAACGCTAAATCCAATTGGTAATCCGAAGGGTGATATTGGTTTCATTCTATTAGATCTTAGCAGAGTTAATTTTTTTAAAAGTGTATTTGAGGCCTTCTTCGAGTTTAGTTTTTGGTTTCCAACCAAGTTTTTTTATTTTTGAAAGAAGCGGTTTTCGTCTTTTAGGGTCTGAAGGCAATTCATTCAAAAATTTTACTTCTTTTTTAGTGCCAGTTAAATCAAGTAAAACGTAAGCTAATTTTTTTATAGAGACTTCCTGATCACTACCAAGATTATAGATTTCTCCACTCGTTCCTTTTTCCATAATTAAGACCAGACCGTTAACCAAATCATCAACGTAGCAAAAAGTTCTTGTTTGGTTACCATCGCCGTAAACTTCCAGTTGTAAATTTTTGGTTAGTGCTTTAAGAAACCGAGGAATGACTCGTTGATCATTGTTATCCATATTGGGTCCATAGGTATTAAAAATTCGAGCGATTCTAACATCAACATTGAATTTTCTAAAGTAACTAATAGCCAAACTTTCTGCAAATCTTTTACCCTCCTCGTAGGGGCTACGGAAACCGATTGGATCTACATTACCGAAATATTCTTCGCTTTGCGGAAAAATTTGAGGATCGCCGTAAACCTCGGAGGAAGAAGCTAAGAGAAAACTTGCTTTATTCTTTCGAGCAATTTCTAGTACATTGAAGGTACCAATTGAATTAGTTAGTAACATTTCTTCTCCCAATCTTTCACAATTAGGTACTCCGGTAGGGGAAGCAAGATGATAAATTTGATCAAATCTAAATTTAGCGAGTTCTTTTATGCTCTCTAAATTAGTAATATCAATTTCGAGGAAAGTAAAATTCTTCTCTTTCAGAAGTCTAGAAACATTTTCCTTTCCGCAAGTAATAAAATTATCAACGCCAAGAATACTTTCTCCGTCGCTAAGAAACTTTTTAGCCAGGTTAGAGCCAATAAATCCAGCGCAACCCGTAATTAAAATTTTCATATTATATTTTATTAATTTGAGGCGAACCGTTTAGGGCATTGCGGGTATCTAGAATAGGAGTGTTTGTTTTCAGTAATTTTTCATAAGCTAGAACATCATGATTAGTTAATAAAATAATTATGTCTTGGCTATCGAGTAGTTTCTTAGTAAGTTGAGCAGATTTATGACTGTTAAATTTAGGGACTAACGGATCGTGATAATTTATTTGGGCACCTATTTTCGAAGCTAAATTCCAAATTTTCAAAGCTGGAGATTCTCTCAGATCGGCGATATTTGGTTTATAAGATAATCCTAATAGCATTAATCTTAATGAACGGTTTTCCCCGTTCTTTTTCTTTTCAGCAATTTCGATTGCCCTCTTAAGGATTTTCTTTGGTCTAGTTTCGTTTATTCTTATAGCTTGTTTTACTAATTTTAGATTAATTCCCGCTTTTTCTGCAGATTCAACAAGATAATAAGGATCTACTGGTATACAGTGCCCGCCAGCACCGGGTCCCGGGTAATGAGGAGTAAAACCAAATGGTTTAGTCGAAGACGCTTTTATTACTTCCCAGATATCAATGCCTATTGATTTTGCAAAGTCAGAAATTTCGTTTACCAAACTAATATTGACTAGTCGATAAGTGTTTTCCAGCATCTTAGATAGCTCAGCTACTTCCAAGGAAGAAACCACTACAATTTCATTTACAAAAAACTCGTAAAAGGCTTTAGTGAGTAGTAAAGACACCTCATCTATACCAGCAATAATTTTGGGAGTATTTCTAATGTTAAAATTTTCATTCCCTGGATCTATCCTTTCGGGTGAGTGGGCTAAGAAAAAATCTTTACCAACAATTTTTCCCCTTGATTGCAGAATTGGCAAAACAAGATTGCGAGTTGTTCCCGGAGCCACAGAGCTTTCTAAAATTACTAAAGAGGGCCCTTTTGAGTATTTAGCAATTTGCTCGCTGGCTACTTTAACAAAGGTGAGATCTGGTTTTCTTTTTTTTATTGGAGTGGGTACACAAATACAAATAACATCACATTTTCTTAATTGTTTAAAATCATTCGTGGCTTTAAAATTTTTCCATTTTTTTTGGCGAAAAGTATTTATTATTGCGTCATTAATATCGAAACCAACCGTTTTTAAGCCGTAAATAGTGGTTACTTTGGCAAGATTTACACCAACGTATCCCAATCCAAGAATTCCAATCGTAATATCTTTACGCATTATACGTTCATAAAAATTACTATTCATATTTTAAATTTGGGCAGAATCAGTAAAGAGGTATATATATTATAGTAAATATTTTTGTAAATGTTCAATAGGCAAAAATGTCTTGCTGTTGGTATTTTTGTAAAGTATACCTCTACTATAGGGAACTCTATAATAAATTTAAAGAGGATTGAGGAGATGTTTTTTCGTTACTAAATTTTTTTCGGCTAAATAAATCATTTCTCGGCTGCTGTTGAGATTATCTAAATCAACACTAACTGAATTTACTCCTAGGGTAACCAATTTTTCGATTAGATCATTATTTGCAAAATAGCTGTTTAAATTAACTAATGTAAAAATTTTATCTTGACGTAGTTTTTGTAGGTAATTTTCAGTTGCGTTAATGATTGCCTCGTTAATTTCCGCTGAATTTATTGTGGTTAAATCATTTGTTTTAAAAATTGAAGTGACCAAACTTTCAAAATTTATCATTATACCGTCAGTTTGAAGGTCAAGAAAACCATTGCTTAAAAGAAGGTTAGACAAAAAATCAACCGAGAAAAAAATTTTAAAGCTCTGTGATCGGTGTAAGCCAAAAGTAGAAATAAGCTGTTTTATTTTCAATAGTTCTTGAGGTGTCTTACATAAGCCCACACTAATGGACAAATTATGATGATTATAGACGTGACGGATTTTTTTTATAATTTTTAAATCCTCTTCGATTTTACTCTCCTGGGTTTTTAAATTATAGATTATCGGCCTGGGATTAAAATTCTCGCACAAAAAAGTTAGTATAGACAGCGAATCTTCTCGAATCTCAGATTGAAAATTAATGATTGCCCCATCAAGATTTTCTTTGAAAGAATCTAGAGGCGATTCGATGTTTAAATTGGCATAAACTTTAGTAGCTGTTTTTAAACTATTTTGCTCGAATTTTATTTTTTTATTGAAATAATCTTCTGTTCTAGAGATATCCAACCCTTTTTTGCTAGGAGCACCTTTAAAAATTTTTCCTTTAGTAGCATTTACAGTTACCAAAAAGTTTGGCTTTAAAATCTTAGTAGCTATTCTTGTACCAACAACTGCCGGTTTTCCATATTTTCTAGCAATTCTAGTGGTGTATGAGTTAGAACTACCCAGTTCAGTAACAATGCTAGAAGCTTTTTTAATCGCAAATATGAAATCTTTATTAATATCGTTTGTAACTAAAACCTCACCCTTTTTTATTTTTTTTAGATCATTTAGATGTTTTATAATTCTTACGTATCCCCAAGTTATTCCTTGAGATACACCGGTGCCAGTCAATAAAACGGGTAATTTATTTGCCAAGTTAGGGATAAGTTCTTTAGATTCTGCTTTTTTAGTATTAATTTTAGTAATATAGATTTCTTCACCCGCTAATGTCCATTCTAGTGTCGGCGGGAAAAGAAAACGATTTTCGATTAATAAGCCTAACTTTGCTAGATTCAAAATTTGGCCATCATTTAATTTTTGCTTATTTTGATAAGCCTTAGATACGGGAATTTTCTTAAAATCACTCTCAATTTGAATAATTTGAGTTTGTTGAGAGTTTAATTTCTTATCGATTATTTCTAAGTTTTTTTTAGAAACAATATAACGATCCGAATTTAAAGTCTCATCGTTAGAGATTAGCTGTCCCCAGACAGCTTCGATATTTAATAACTGCCTATTTTCTTTTGCTGGGGGGAAAAATAGAAAACCAGAAATTTCCGGATCTATTGATTGTTGAATAATTAAACCAACCGTAATTTCGAGAGGATTTATTTTCCTCTTTAAAAAATAATTAAGTGACTTTTCTTCAAAAATCATTGCCCAAAATTGGGGAATTTTACTATTTAATTCGTTTTGCACCAGTGAACTATCGGGATAACTATTTAAATAATGATCTAAATCGCGGGAAACGGAAAAAGAAACATTTATTTTCCGACTACCCAATTTTCTAAGATTTGAATTAATTTCATCTTTAATGCGGTCAGTTAAATCAGCCGCTGAAATAAATTCGGTTATTATTTTAAAATCATTTTCTTTTAATAACAGGGCGATTTTTTCTTTTAGTAAGGAATTTTCTAGAAAATTTTGAAAAGCATTTGTAGAAATTACAAAACCGTTGGCTACGTTTGCGTTTAAGTTAATTAACTCTCCTAAAACGGCCGCTTTTTTCCCAACTAAATCTATATCCTCGTCTCTTACCTCATTTAGCCGGTAAACATTCTTCATAATAATTTTTTAGTTAAGAAAATTATAAACTTTTACCGACTCTTAGTCCAGCCCTTTAGTGTCTTTCGGTCAGGTCCTCTTGAATTTTTTTTAAAAGATTCGAGGCTAAATCTTTACCACCCAATCCAAAAGCAAGACCACCAGCTAGGGCGATCATGGCTACTGCTCCGGTAAATAAGATTCTAATTAAATCTGAGGCCACTCCTAACTGCGTTAGCGCGGCTAGAACCGCAAAAATAATTATACTCCAGCGAGCTACTTGGCCAGCCAGGTTGGCGGCGTGGGCGCCGGTACCAGCCGCGGCCGCAACCACAAAATCTCTAGCGAAACGAGCGAATATTGCTCCAACTACTACGATAATTACCGCGATTAGGACATTAGGTAAGTAGAACAATAGAGAGTTTATTAAGTTTCCTACTTGCTGCAATCCTAAAATATCTAACGTAGGAACTAGAAAAACTAGGATTACAAACCATTTTAAGAGCTCCCCTAAAACTTTAGTGGTTGACAGCTCTTTATCAGCCTTTTTCAGAGCAAACGTGATCCCGGTTGGAGCAATAATAGACTCGGCATTAAATAAATCTAATACTTTGATCAAGAGGTTTTTAAGAACAACCCCTAAGAAAACCCCGATTAAGAAGATTACGATTGAAGCCAGAAGACTAGGCAATATAGTCGCCGCTCCTTGAAGAGATTGGGATACAGCTAAACCAACTGCATTCACAACATCTTGCATATTTTCACCACCTTCCCGAAAAAAAAATTACTTAGCTTTTTCTTGAAATCTCTTTATGATATCACTGGCGGTATCTTTACCAGCCAATCCAAAACTCAATGCTAAGCCAGCTAATAAAGCTAGGAAAATCCAACGGATTAATTCAAAACCTAATCCCAATTGAAGCAAGGCACTGATTGTAGCAAAAGCGACTACCGCTAAATAAACTACATTAGCAATTGTATGGGCTGGATTTGTACCAACAATAATTGCTACACCTTGAACAAGTCGGTGCAGAAACCAAGCAAAAACAAATCCCAGTAATAAGTAAATAGCCGCGATTAAAACACTAGGAATGTAGTTAAGAAGTTGGGATACAACCACGTCAGTTCCACTAATTTCCAAAGATTCAACTGCGGGGATAAGAAAGATAATAATCGAAATCCAGCGCGCCAGTTCTCCTAAAAATTCAGTCACGTTCAAATTCTCATGAGACTTTGTTAATTTCTGATAAGTTCCCCAATCTAATAAACTTTTTTCCAAACTAACAGCTTTGGAAATCTCCACAATAATTTTCTTTAGTAGGGCTCCAATTACGAGACCCACAGTTAAAGTAATTATTGCCGCAACGATATTTGAAAAATTAGTCCCAAACGATGAGAAAAATTTGGCGGTTGAGGATGCCGAAAGATTATAATAGTCCTGTAGTGTCAATTCTATCACCTCCTTTTTAGTTTAAGATAAAACCTTTTTATTAATCATTTTTTAGAATTGTTTAAATAAAAATCTTAGGGTTGATAGAATATCGATAAATTAGATTCTTTTACTATCAGACTAACACCGTTTTTTTCTTTTGTCAATATTGAAATTTTAGTTTTTCCCAAGGGTATGAATCACGACCAAAATGGCCATAGCGAGCAGTTTCACGATATATAGGCCTACGTAGCTGGAGACCGTAAATTATTCCAGGAACTGATAAGTCAAGAAGATTCCAGGCAAAGTCTTCAATCAATTTTAGGGGTTTTTTCTCTGTTCCAAAAGCCTCGATTGCTTTTGCGATTGGTTCCTTATGACCAATAGCGTAAGCGACTTGAACCTCCACTTTATCGGCAAGGTTAGCGGCCACTATGTTTTTGGCAATATACCTGGTTGCATAAGCTCCGGAGCGATCAACTTTTGTTGGATCCTTTCCCGAAAACGCCCCGCCGCCAGAGCGGCCAAAGGCACCGTATGAATCGACGATAATTTTTCTTCCGGTAACACCACTGTCAGAAGCCGGTCCGGGGATAGTCCATTTACCAGTACCATTTATAATCACGTTTTTTTTGTTAATTTTATAACCAAACTTAGCCAGGGCGGGCCCAACTACTTTTTTGAACAAGTCATTTTCAACCTCCTTCCTCGTTACTGTTTCTTTATGCGCGGCTGCTAAAACCACCCGCTCAACTGAAACTGGACGCCCTTTTTCATACCTTATTGTTACTTCACTTTTACCATCCGGTCTAAGATAAGGGATTTCTTTTTTCTCTCTAACCTCGTCTAACTTCTCAACTAGCTCTCGAGCAATAGAGATGGGCAGGGGCATTAAATTAGCCGTTTCGCGCGTTGCAAATCCGAACATCATCCCTTGATCACCGGCACCGCCTGCTTCAACACCAACTGCAATCTCTGGACTTTGTTCGTGTATTAGGGTAAGAACGGGTGATTTATAGCTAAAATTATACAAACCATTGGTATAGCCAAGATCTTTAATAACCCCCGCCGCAATTGCTTCGTAATTTAATTTAGATTTGGTTGCAACCTCACCGGCTAGAACTACTTGGTTTTTAGTAACCAATGTTTCTACGGCTACTTTCGAAGAAGAGTCATCAGTAATTGCCCAATCAACGATACTATCCGAAATTTGGTCACAAATTTTATCGGGGTGCCCACTCGCAACTCCCTCAGACGTAAAGAGAGGATAGTTCATAAAATTAAAAAACCTCTACTAAGGAGAGGTTTTCGGATTACTGCTTACCTTGCAGTCATATCTCTTCAAAATTTGAAGAAAAGCACCCGTCTCCTTAGGGTTGCTGCCCATCCTTCGCATAAAGCTACGGAGGGACTCTTGATATATAAATTCAGTATAAGAAGTGTTTACTTGCTTGTCAAGATATTTTTAGTTAAACTAAGCTTGTGGAAACTTTAAATTTTTCTCTTGGCGCCGGTCTTTTAGCGGTTTTTTGGGCAGTAGTACTCGGCTGGAAAATTTTACAAAAACCAGCTGGTTCTCTCAAAATGCAAGAAATTTCTACATTTATTCAAGAAGGAGCTTTTTCTTATCTTAAGCGTCAATATACAATTATAACCCTAGTTGGATTGGTAATTTTTTTCCTTCTTTGGTTTTTATTAGGTGTAAAAATAGCTTTAGGTTTCGCTGCGGGGGCTTTTTTTTCGGCTTTAGCGGGATTTATTGGTATGAGTGTCGCGGTTAGGGCAAACGTGAGGGTTGCCGAGGCGGCAAAGAATGGTTTAGCGCCGGCTTTAAATGTCGCCTTTAACGGCGGGGCAGTAACCGGATTGTTGGTTGTAGGGTTAGCGCTTTTTTTGGTGAGTTTCTTCTATCTCCTAACTGCCGATCTTAGAAGCTTAATTGCTTTAGGTTTTGGCGGTTCGTTAATAAGTGTTTTTGCAAGATTGGGTGGTGGTATTTACACAAAGGGAGCTGATGTGGGTGCAGATTTAGTAGGTAAGATAGAAAAGGGGATTCCCGAGGATGACCCTCGTAATCCAGCCGTAATCGCTGATAATGTCGGTGATAATGTCGGAGACGATGCGGGGATGGCCGCTGATCTTTTTGAAACATACGTGGTTACGATTGTAGCAGCGATGTTTTTAGGTAGTCTTGTTTATCCAAATTATCAAGGTGCGGTAATCTACCCATTGGCTCTTGCCGGAGTAGCAATTTTGGCTTCAATAATTGGGACATTCTTTGTCAAACTAAGAGGTAAAAACATCATGGGAGCACTTTACCAAGGATTGATTGTCAGCGGAGTTTTGAGCGCGGCTGGTTTCTTTTATGTTACTAGCAAATTTTGGGGTGAATTTGGTAGTACTCTGCCAATATTTTACGCTAGTTTAGTTGGTCTTATGGTCACCTTTGGTTTGTTTTTAATTACCGAATACTTTACTCAGAGTAAATTTAAGCCGGTAAAAGAAGTAATCGCCTCTTGTGATACAGGTCACGCTACCAATATAATTGCCGGTCTTGCTTTGGCCTCAAAATCAACCTTTCTACCAATAATTCTAATTTCTCTGGGAATTCTAATTTCGTTTAATCTAGCTGGTATTTACGGAATTGCGGTCGCCGCGGCTAGTATGCTTTCCTTGACCGGTATTATTGTGGCGCTTGATGCCTATGGTCCAATTACTGATAATGCTGGTGGGATCGCCCAGATGGCAAATCTAGGAGAAAAAATTCGCTCTGTTACGGATCCATTAGATAGTGTTGGTAACACAACTAAAGCAGTTACAAAAAGTTACGCGATTGGTAGTGCGGCCCTAGCTTCTCTGGTGTTGTTTAGTGCTTACGCAATCGATTTATCAGTTTTAGGAAAGGTCTTCACTTTTTCAATTTCAAACCCTAAGGTTTTAATCGGCTTGTTTATTGGTGCTTCTTTACCTTATTATTTTAGTGCTCTCTCTTTAGAGGCGGTTGGGAGAGCGGCTAAATCAGTGGTGGTGGAGGTGAGAAGGCAATTTAAGGAGATCCCCGGGATTTTGGAAGGAAAAGCAAAACCTGATTACGCAAAGGCAGTCGAAATTGTCACCGCCGTCGCCCAAAAAGAGATGATAATACCGGCCCTAATACCGATTTTAGCACCGATTATTGTTGGTTTTACTCTTGGCGCAGAAAGTCTAGGGGGATTGTTAGTTGGTACAATTATTACCGGTGTGTTTATCGCAATTTCGATGACAACTGGTGGAGCAGCCTGGGACAACGCCAAAAAATATATTGAAGAAGGAAATCTTGGTGGAAAGGGAAGCGAGGCGCATAAAGCCGCCGTTACCGGAGACACGGTTGGAGACCCCTATAAGGACACCGCCGGTCCGGCTATCAATCCTATGATCAAAGTGATCAATATTGTAGCCTTATTGCTCGTTCCTTTTCTTT
>CAZXPY010000002.1:0-8089 GCA_964643435.1 uncultured Gammaproteobacteria bacterium
AACGAATTTTGTTACGGAGAGTGCTATAATAACCCTCTATGACTAGGATTTACACCAGAGCCGGGGACAGTGGTGAAACCTCTTTAATCGGTGGTGTGAGAGTCTTAAAAAATAATTTAAGAGTAGAAACCTATGGTAATTTAGATGAGCTAAACTCGGTAATTGGAGCCGCTTTAACCAAAATTAAAGATAAAGAAATAAGAGCAATACTGGAACAAATTCAAAATGAATTGTTCAACATTGGTGCAAAAATTGCTAATCCTAAAGATAAACTAGCGATAAAACCAGAAAAAATAAATTCTCTTGAAAAAATAATTGATAAATTTGATCTAAGGTTGCTACCTCTAAAAACCTTTATTTTGCCCGGCGGGGGAGAAGCAGGTTCTCTTTTACACATTGCCAGAACAATTTGTCGCCGCTGCGAAAGATCTTTAATTACTTTTTTAAAAAAGGAGGGTATTAAAACAAACTTAACCGCTTATTTAAATCGATTAGCGGACTTACTTTTTGTTTTGGCACGTTATTCAAATTTTCTGGAGAAGAAAAAAGAAAAGATTTGGATTAAAGATGCTGACCGTTAAACTTTTCCTAATTAAATTTCTAAGAAGGATTTTAACCGTCCAAAATCTAGTTGTTTTCCTCTTTTCCGCAATAATCACTTTTCTGCTTGCTTCAAGTTTTGATATCAGTGTAGAAAGAGTTTTATTTGGGTCAATTTTTATCGGAACAGTGGCCGTTTTTTTCGTCAATCTTATTGGTTTGCCGAAATTTTTCTAGTTGCAAGAAAAAAAGTTTAAGTTTAAACTAAAATTACATGAGGTTTAAAATTTGTGTAACTGGTGCGGCTGAAGGTTCGATTCTTACCAATTCTGTTTTAGAAAAAGCAAGGATTATTGGCGAAGAAATCGCTAAGGCAGATTGTGTGCTTCTTACCGGAGCAACAAAAGGTATTCCTCACCACGTCGCGGTCGGAGCCAAAAAAGAGGGCGGAATAAGTATTGGTTTCTCGCCAGCAATTTCCCGTCTTGAGCACGAGCGAAAATACCGCCTTCCTACCCAATACACTGATTTGATTGTTTATACTGGTTTTGGTTATTCTGGCAGAAATCTTTTGATGGTTAGAAGTAGCGAAGCAGTAATTGTGGTTGGTGGTCGAATCGGTACCTTGAATGAGTTTACTAATGCCTTTGAGGAAGGAAAACCAATTGGAGTTCTTTTGGATTCGGGAGGAATTTCTTCAACCATACCCAGTATCTTAGAAGTTGCTGATAAGAAAGCCGAGGATATTATAATTTTTGATACTGATCCAAAAGAGTTGGTGAGAAAAATCGTCTCTCACCTAAATAAAGAACACCACAGCGGTAATCTGTAAAATCTAATTGTTCCTTTGGACAAAAGGGGTTACAATTATTTGTAAGGAGGTGATTATTTTGGAAAAAGAGGTTGGTAAAGTTACTCACGTTTATGACAAGATTTCGGTTGGAGTCGTGGCTGTAAAAGGCAAAATTAAAATAGGCGATCAAATTCACGTAAAAGGAAATTCCACTGACTTTAATCAAACTGTCAGTTCAATGCAATTTGAACACCAAGACATCCAAGAGGCGAAAAAGGGTGCTGAAATTGGTATGAAGTTTGATAATCCTGTAAAAAAACACGACACTGTTTTTCTTGTCACTGATTAAATATATATATGAGTAAAGTAGTGATCGCCACTTTTATTTTTATAGTTGCGTTAGTTTTTTTTGTGATTTTACTTTTTTTTATTAGAAAAAATTTTATCGAAGAAAGGTCAGTTAGTTTTGTTTCACCAGTCCCCAAACAAGAAATTACCCAAGAGGTTACCCAGGAAGAGGGTTCTTCAGTTCTAGCCGAAAAAGCAAAGCTTGAGGTGGCTACTTTAAAAAGTTTTACTGATCTCTCTTTAGAAGGTTCAGCCACTAGGTCAACCGAAGGCGAAAAATTTACGCTAAGTATTGACGCTACTTTGCCGGATTTTGAAAGAGGAAGCTTTTACCAAGTTTGGTTAGTAAAATCTCGTTACGGTACTCCCGACTTTGATTATTTTGCGGTTGGTACATTAGTTAAAGTAGGCGAAAAATATAATTTAGAATTTAGCGAAGAAGCCGATTATTCACAATTTAAAACTGTGGTGATCACCCAAGAAAAGATAGAGGACAATATTCCCGAAGTTCACGTTTTAGAAGGTAGTTTCTAAATCTAAAAAAGTAGTTTTTAGTTTAAAAAAGCTAGATCCACCGCGCTATCCAGATGTTACTCTGAAAATTCTTTCCTTGCGGATTGAACTTTCGCTAAGTGAACCTAGCAAAACCATTTTTGCACAAGCTTAACATTAGTGTCAACAGACAAATAAGCCTTTGTTTGCTAGACTTGTTTCCAATATTGATTTACAATTATTTATATGGGAAATAAATCTAAGGGTTGGGATTTTAGAACTCCTGATTGGTTTAAAGAGAAAACTATTCTTAAACCAAAAGAAGCAAAAATTAAAAACCGCTTTCTCGCCAAAATTTTTGGCGCTTCTTCCAAATGGCGAAAACAACAATGAACTTCTATGCCCTAAGTTGACCACCTTTTATATAAATTGAACGGGTTGACACCGAGCGAGTTTTTTCATACTCTAAAGTTGGACAGCCGGTGTTTTTTTATTTTTAGTGCTGACCGCAAACGGAGGCACTTTCTTACAAAAAAAGTTGGTAAGAAAGTGCCTTCTTTTTAAAAAATGACTTACTGCCGTTTTTTCTGCTATCTTGATACCAGTTTCTTATCTGTGCCCAAAGAGGCTGGTTTTTTAATTTTTGAAAAACGGAAAGGAGGTGAAAATAAATGAAAAAATTAGCTTATAAAGTAGGAATTGGATTGACAACTGCTAGTTTGTTGGCGTCTTCTTTAGTTAGTAGTGTTTTAGCTGATAATACAGTTGAGATTTCGGGAAATGGTAATGGATCGACCAATACAGCAACTACCAGTAGTAGCAGCACCCAAACAATTGAGCAGGAAAATAATCTTGACGTTCAAAATAATTTAACTGTCAGTGCTAACAGTGGTGGAAATGAGGCTAGCGGGAATACTGGTGGAAATACGACGATTGATACTGGAAACGCTTCATCAACGGTTGATGTCACTACTGGCGGTAACGTCAACACGGCGACTGTTTCTTGTCCCTGCACCCCGCCTCTTAACGATGTTTTGATAAGCGGAAATGGTAATGGCTCTACAAATACCGGCACAGCTACCAGTTCCCAGACTCAAACATTAAAACAGAAGAACAAGAAAGGTAAGGTCAAGAATACGATCACCCAAAAATCAAAAACAGGGAAAAATAAGGCAAACAATAATACTGGTGGTGATGTTTTGGTAGACACCGGAACAGCTACGGCTACCCAAACAGTAACTACCGATATTAACCACAACACTGCTACGGTAAGTCCGTAAAAAAGAAAAAGGCTAGCCGCTGCAAAAAACCCTCCGGCTTTGCCGGGGGGTTTTTTCTATCTTTGAAAAATTGGACTTAATAATCTTTCCTACGGGTCTTGACAAGACTTGACAAACCTGTTACCCTCGACTATACTCGTTTTGAGTTTAAATTTAATTTAAATTCTGTCCAGCTTGCTCACAGGCTGGTTTTTGTTTTGGAAAAATAGATAAGATGACAATTCCTAGAGGTCTAGCCGCTATAAAATTCAACGGCATATTTGCCCAAATTGCGTTTCTTTTAGCAAAACCGTTATCTATCGTTTCAAAACCATTTTCTTTTCTTTTTTCGGGAGTTAAAACTTTCGCAAAAACCAAACCAAAAATTTTCTATGGCTTCTTAATTATTCTCTTAGCCGCTGGCAGTTACTTTAGTTATCTCGGAATTAAACAATCGGTGAAAAAATCTCTACTTGGTGAGTCAAGAGTTTTAGGTAACTCTTTTGAAATTACTTCCCGAGCCGGCAACGGCGCACCTACCGATAAAAAAATGAAGATTACCTTAACTAATGCTAATATCACCAACCAAATTCTCATTCAAGGAAAAAGGGCAAAAACCAGAGAAGGCAAGCTTTTTCTCATAGTAAATATGGAACTAAACAACGACGAACCTTTTGTTGTTTATTCTTTTCCAGTAGATTTGGTTAGATTGGCAAGAGGGGATAAGAAATTTGCCCCTAGTGTTCATCAAGGAAGAGTTGAAGTTAGACCATCTTCAACGAAAATTTCCAACGTGGGCTTTGTTATCGATGAAGGCGAAAGAAACTTTACTCTAGAGCTTGGCGAAATATCTCAAACAAAAGAAACAGTACCGGTTAAATTTTAAATTATGAAAGATAAGATTACTAGCATAGAACCAAAATTGTTTGAAGAGATCAAAAGGGCAATCTCGAATAAAGAATACGGCTCGGTGGAAATTTATATTGAATCGGGAAAAGTGGTCCAAATAACCGAGCGGGTAATTAAAAAAACTAATAATAATGGAAAAAACTGGAAACCGGTTAGAAATTCTAAGTAACCTTAATAAATTTTCTTTCTGCCCTTTAGATAGTTATCCTTTTATAAAACTTTAGGGGTCTTGACAAGTTTTTTAAAAGAAACTTATAATTAATGTAGGATTAAACTGCCGCACGGATAATCTGCCCAAACTCATCTGATCAAGTTAACAGTGAGAAGATGTAGTTTCTTGCCCAGCCGACCGCAAACGGAGGCACTTCGTTTCATTCAGAAACTTCTTTGTGTGAAGATAATCTGAATAAGACGTGGGTCTCCGTTTTTTAATCTAGAATAAATTGCTATACGACTAATATTTTTATGGTTATAGCTGAAATAAGAAATACTAGAAGGTTGAATTTAATTGGATTTTAAATCTTTCTATGAAAGGGGGTGAAACAAATGAATAAATTCTATTACAAAATAGCTACCGCTATTTCAACGGCGTCATTATTGGCGGGAAGCATCGTTCCCGGAGTTTACGGTGCTACAACCGTAACAATTACTGGTAACGGTTCGGATTCTGATAACACCGCCAACGTGGCAGTTGATCAGACAACTTACGTTTCTCAAGGAAACGAAGCTAATGTTCAAAACACTGTTTACGCTGATGCGAATACTGGTGGCAACAAAGCTAATGACAACACTGGTGGCGATGTTTCTATCGAAACTGGTGATGCTACTTCCAACGTTACTATTGAGAACAGCTTGAATAGTAATGTTGCCGAGGTAAACCCTTGTTGTCCCGGAGACACTACCTTGAAGATCTCTGGTAATGGTTCGGATTCTGACAACGAAATCAATGCTGATATCACTACCGAGACTTTAGTTGAGCAAGGAAACGAAGCTAACGTTAACAACTGGGTTGATGCTTACGCCGGAACTGGTAAGAACAAAGCCAACGACAACACTGGTGGCGATGTTTCTATCGAAACTGGTGACGCTGATATCGATGTTGAAATATCCAATTCTCTTAACGCTAATTCCGCCACTATTGGTGGAGGCGGCAGCAGCGACATTGATATTGAGATTTCCGGCAACGGATCAGATTCTGACAATGATGTTAACTTTGCTCTTGATGTCCTTACTTGGTTGACTCAAGGGAATTCAGCTAACGTTCAAAACACCGTTTACGCTGATGCAAAGACTGGTAAGAACAAAGCTAATGACAACACTGGTGGCGATGTTTCTATCGAAACTGGTGATGCTGACGTTAACGTTGACGTTAGCAATTTGGCAAACTTCAACTCTGCAGATCTTGATTCCTGTGAATGTATCACTGACGTAGAGGTTAAAATCTCTGGTAATGGTAGTGATTCCGACAATGAGGTTAATCTTGAGTTGGAGAAGATTTTAGGAGTTGAGCAAGGCAACGAGTTCGACTGCAAGAACGGAGTTGACGCTTGTGCCGAAGTCTACGCTGACGCTGATACTGGTGGCAACAAAGCCAACGACAATACCGGTGACGTTGATGATCCAGGCATTCAAACCGGAGACGCTTCGGTTGATGTTACGGTCGACAACACTGCCAACGCTAACGTTCTTGGAAACGCTGATCTTCCAGATTTTGATTTCCCTGACCTTGGGGATCTAGACGTTAACGGATTGATCTTACTGCTTTTAGCTATCTTTAGTTAAAGCAGAAAGTAGCGGCTAACCTTTTTCTAGCTCCTCCCGCGGTAGTATGCGGGAGGAGCAGAGAAGGTAAGGAAGTTGAATAAGGAATTATTTTGAAAAAAACTAGGTTTAATAAAATTTTATTAAGTATCTTTTTAGCGCTAACATTAGTTACCGCAAATTTTAGCGCGGTTTTTGCTTTGGAAGCTCCAACCGCTCCGAGCGCCCCGACTGCTCCAACCGCACCAACCGCTCCAACTGCACCTTCGCTGACACTAGAGGAACCAACACCGCCTTCAGCCCCAACCGCTCCAACTGCTCCAGAAGAACCTAGCGAACCGATTATCGTTGTTGAAGAACCAATTGCACCAGAACCTCCCCAAGCCATAAATAATAATAATGAAGATTCTTCGGAGGATGGAGTTAATGGAAGTAATGATCAGGATCTAGGTACAGTAGTTTCTCAAGAAAATGGGGGAGAAGAGAGCGGTGGTAATGTTGGTGATACCACAATAAACACGGGGAATGGTACTTTAAACGATTTTT
The DNA here is from genome assembly GCA_964643435.1 of uncultured Gammaproteobacteria bacterium. Classification (GTDB taxonomy): domain Bacteria; phylum Patescibacteriota; class Microgenomatia; order Woykebacterales; family RBG-16-39-9b; genus CAZXPY01. Next base: position 6,649 of record CAZXPY010000002.1, read on the forward strand.
TACTTAATGACGCAAATAATAACTTGTTGGTCTGGGGAGGTTGCGGATTTGGTTGTGGGAACAGTGGTGGCTCAAGTGTCGTTAACTCTGGCAATGGTTCAGATTCTACAAATAATGCAACTACCTCGACAACCAATAATACAAACATTGATCAAAGTAATAATCTTTACTTAGTAAATAACTATCAGGCAGAAGTCGAAACCGGTAATAATGATTCTGATCGTAATGTCGGCAACACCGAAATTTTAACTGGAGATGCCGATATTAGCTTAACATTGGTAAATAGCGGTAATAATAATGAAATTATTGTCGGTTTTCAGGAATTTAATGTTTTTGATAATCAAGTAGGGGACATAACCTTTAGCTGGGCAGACCCAACTTTATTTACTTCCGGTGCGGCTAGTGTTGAAAATTCTGATAATGGGTCTAACTCCAATAATAGCGGTCAAGTAACTTCAGAAAATAATACTGATATTACCCAAGTAAATGTCGCTGATGTCGAAAACAATGTTTTACTCGAAGCCGATACTGGTAATAACAGTGCTTCTCGTAACACTGGCGGAAACAGCCTAATTGAGACTGGAGATGCCAATGTCGTTGCTAATTTGATTAACTTCTTGAACAACAACATCGCTGGCACAGCAACTTTTTTGGTAGGGGTAGTTAATATCTTTGGGTCTCTTGATGGTGATATTATTGTCGAGGCACCAACTTCGTGTGGTTGTGGTTCCTCAACTCTAGCTCAAAATTCTGGCAACGGTAGTGACTCAACTAATAACGCCGAAATTAACTTGGACAATAATACCGAAATTTTACAAAACAACGACGCCACTATTAATAACAATATAAATATTGACGCGACAACCGGCGGAAATAACACTTCCAAAAACACTGGCGGTAATTCAACAATTTCGACTGGAGGAGCGAATGTCAACGCTTCAGTCATCAATATTGCTAATAATAATGTTGTTGGCGCCGGCGATACTTGGTGGATAGTTTTGGTCAATAATAATGGCGTCTGGCAAGGAAAAATAGTGGGGGAGAATCAAGGAGTTAATCTCGCTTCTGATACTTTTGACTTTATCATCAATCCTGATGGTTCTGTCTCAGCCATCAATAGTAGTAATGGCGCCGGCTCCGAAAACACCGCCATAATCAATAGTGAGAATAATACTAATATAGATCAATCAAATGTGGCGACAATAAATAATAATTTGACTATTGATGCCAACACTGGCGGCAACAGCGCCTCAAGAAATACCGGCGGAAATTCCACAATAAAAACCGGTAACGTGAACGTAAACGCTAATATCTTTAACTTCTTAAACAATAACTTCACTGGCGGAAGATTTGTAATCACGGTCGTAAATGTCTTTGGCAGCTTTTTAGGGGATGTTGTTCCCGCGGGAAGAACGAAAGAGGAAGCGGCGGCTGCCGCTCC
>CAZXPY010000002.1:8189-16693 GCA_964643435.1 uncultured Gammaproteobacteria bacterium
TTGTTAGCCCAAGCCGCTTCAACTATCAGCGAAAAACCAATCCAAGTACCGTTAGCGGAAAACTTACAGCCAAGCGGACCAATGTTTAATTGGTGGTTACTTAGTTTGATTCCAGGAGTATTGATAATCTACTTAATTTTAATAAGGCGAGAAGCCGGGAGGTAATTTTTATGAGAATTAAATTCTTTGCTGCCGCTGCCATACTGTCAGCGGTTTTTCTTTTCAAACCTACTAATGCTTTAGCCGTCAGTATCGAGGTAACCGGTAATGGAGAAGGATCTACTAATACTACTAACTTAAGCGTTGAAAACCAGGAATATATAACTTCCACTAACGAAGCAAACGTTGTCAACTTAGTTGATGCAAGTTCTAACACTGGAGAAAATAGTGCCAACTCAAACAACGGTGACGTTACAATCGAAACTGGGGACGCGACCGCCGAAGTTTCGATAGATAATAATTTAAATAATGCTTTAGTAAATACGGGCTGCTGCTCTAGCGATGCTAATGTTCAAATTAGTGGAAATGGTTCAAGTTCTACTAACGTGGTTAATTTATCTTTATCTAACCAAATTTTTTCTAGCCAAAATAATGTTTTTAATGTTGGAAACAATGTCTTTGCTGATCCGAATACTGGTGGGAATACCGCCAACAATAATAATGGCAGAGTACGTATTAAAACTGGTGACGCTTCCGTCGTTGTCACAATCGGAAATTCTGGTAATCAAAATATCGCGGTTGTAGGCGGACCAAAAGAAAAACCACCAACAATTCAACCACCTGTTTCTACGCCAACACCAACTGCCGTTATCACCAGTGCGCCAATAACACCAACTTCTGCTCCGATTCAACTCCCGGCGGTTTTGGCGCAAGTTACTTCTAAATTGCCGGTGACTGGATCAAGATTTGGTTTACTAGAAATAACCATCATTTCTTCTTTAATGGTAAGCGCTGGGGTTTACCTAAGACGAAGAACGGAACAGTTAGCGTAATTTTTGTGAAAAAAACCATCGTCGGTTTTCTGTTAGGAATATTCTTTATTCTTCTTATTTCTGCTGCTGTTAAGTTAGTTATCACTAAAACGGTCAAAAGTACGGCTGTCCCTTCATTTGAAGAAATTGGTCCAAAAACCAACCTAAAGCAACAACAAAATAATTCTACTCTTGGGGTGGCCACTAAAAATAATAACACCGATAACGAGGAAGAAGAGGAAGATAAATTGAACAAAGAAACAGTAAAATCAACAACTGATATCCCAATTTTTACACCCTCTAGCGTTAAGACAAAGGTAAGAACAAACGATTCATTAGTGTTAGCTTTGGAAACGTCCGCCACTAAAGAAGCAGTTGTGGGTTTTTATCAAAAAAACCTGGCAAGTATGGGTTTTATTCAGGAAAACCTGGCCACTTTTGGAAGCGCTAAAGTTTATAGCTTTTTAAAAGGCGGGGTAGAGAGAGTCCTTTTAATAATTTATTCTGTCGGTAACAAAACCTCCCTTGTTCTTACCACCCAACCAAACCCATAGTAAATACAGCCTCATTCTTGGGGGCGAATCCATCTTGAAAAGTTCGGAGAAGTGCTTTAGACTTTAAGTAAAGGCGAGCTAAATGCCCACGAATTTCCAATTGAATCCAATATTAGCAAAACTCCCATTTTATTTTACCCGCTGGTGGTACTACGAAGCACCGCCAAAATTATTTATTTACCTTGCTAGAATATTAGGGGGGGTTGCCCATCTTTTATCCGTAGAATTACTTTTAAAAACTTTTTTTGAACCTTGGCGAGCCGAATACCGAAAAGGTTTTGTAGCGGTTGCTAGATTCGTTGGTATCAGCGTCAAGGCAATTTTCTTAATTTTTGATTTTCTCATTCTAAGTGCGATTCTGATTTGGGGCGTTTTTATTTTTATTTCTTGGTTTCTTTTACCTTTAACACCGTTTTGGGCGTTGTTTCTTTTCTTTAATGGAAAAATTTAAATTTGATAAGGAAAATTCATTAATTTTTCAAATTGCCTCCCTGGTGAATTTCTGGGAGGGTTTTTTAGGCAGGTTAGGAAGAGCTATTCTTTTATTAATAGCAATTCTGACTATCTTTAATTTAAAAATTCTGGGCGGATCTGCCTTTATTTTCTTAGCTTTAAGTTTATTTTGGTTAGTCTTTGAAATTTTTTTTCTCTTCAAACTTAAAAATTTTTCAACGCTTGATTCAATAGAAAATTTAGCAGAGGAAGGTAATTTAGCCTCTTATTTTGCTATCGAACCCGCCCGAAAAATTTTGCGCTTTGGGGATCCAAAAGAGCTTTTTGAAAACCTAAGGGGGGAGAACGGCGGGTTTATCTTAAAACGGGCCGATATTTTAGATTACACTGTAGCTACTGATTTCCCTCATATTGAAGGAATTGTGGCCCAAGCGGTAAATATTGCCAAAAAAAATACCCACCAAAAAATAGAAACTAGTGATTTATTACTGGCAATGATTTTTGGTCAGAAGGATCTGCAAAAAATTGCTTTCGAAAAAAAATTGAAGGAGGGAGATTTCTTACAAATTGTTGAATGGCAAGATAATCTAAAAAAGGAAAAAGCGGATTATCGTTTCTTCCATCGTGGTTTTCTTGGGGCGGGAATAGCCGAATCTTGGGTCGGTGGCTACACTTTAGAAACAGAAAAATATTGTAAGGATATTACGAAACAACTCTCTAGGGGAAAAGTAGATTTTATTATTGTGGGAAGAGATAAAGAAATAAAAGCAGTATCAGAGATTTTGTCCCGCTCTAAAAAGAAGAACGTGATTCTTATCGGCGAACCAGGGGTAGGTAAATCCACCATAGTCTACGGTTTAGCCGCTGCTTCCCTTCTTGGCCAAACTTTTGCGGCTCTTCGTTATAAACGTTTCTTGGAACTTGGAGTTGGCTCGCTCTTGGCTGGAGCAAGCAATCGGGGAGAATTAGAACAAAGAATTAAGGATATCTTAATTGAGTTAGAACATTCTGGAAACGTGGTACTTTATATTCCAGAAATTCAAAATATTGCCGGTAGTCCAGGTGCCGAAGAATTTGATATTACCGGCGTTTTATTGCCTTACCTTAAAGGAGATCGTCTGCAAGTTATTGCCACTTCAACAAGAGCTAATTATCATAAGTTTATTGAAGCTAAAGCCTCGTTCGCTGAAAGTTTTGATTATTTAGAAGTCCCCGAAACAGATTATGAAGAAACAGGGCAGATCCTTATGCATTCTTTAGCGCTACTCGAACCAAAAAATAACTGTTTCGCAACTTATCTTGCGTTGAAAAAATTAGTGGAGCTTTCTGAAAAATACTTTCTAGACCGCAAGCTCCCCGGAAAGGCAATTGATCTTTTAGACGAGGCTTTAGCGATGGCAGCGGTCGAGAATAGAAATATATTGACAGAAAAAGATATTTTAACAATTGTCTCTGAAAAAACTAAAGTTCCGGTTGATGAACCTACTCAAATTGAAGCCGAAAAACTTCTTAATTTAGAGAATATTTTACACCGCCGAATCGTAGACCAAGATGAGGCAGTCACGGTAGTATCCGAGGCATTACGCAGAGCCAGAACAGGGGTTTCTGAAGGCAAGAAGCCAATTGGAACTTTTCTTTTTTTAGGTCCGACCGGAGTCGGTAAAACTGAAACTGCAAAGGCTCTTTCCCAATTTTATTTTGGTGGAGAAGAGACGGTGATTCGCCTTGATATGAGTGAATTTCAGGAAGAAAAAAGTATTTACGCTCTTATCGGTGCGCCGCCTGGTAGCGAGGCAAGGGAGGGCGAATTAACCGCTTCTGTTAAATCTAAGCCTTTTAGTTTAATTTTACTTGATGAGTTGGAAAAGGCACACAAGAAAATTTTGGACATCTTCTTACAGGTTTTTGATGATGGCCGACTAACTGATTCGGCTGGTGAATTAGTTTCTTTCACTAATACTATCATTATTGCCACTTCTAACGCTGGTTCGGAACTTATCAGGGAGAAATTAAAGCAAAATATGCCTTTATTAACCCTTAAAGAGATTTTGCTGGAAGAATTGCAAACTAAAGGTATTTTTAACCCCGAATTCTTAAACCGGTTTGATGAGATTGTTGTCTTTAAACCCTTAGGTCAGAAAGAGGTTATTGCGATCGCCAAAATCTTAGTGGAAGAGCTAAAAACAAGGATCGCTAAGCAAGACATTACCTTAGAAACCAACCCAGAAGCAATTGCGGCAATCGCCCGTTCTGGTTACGATCCCATTTACGGTGCCAGACCGTTGCGTCGTTTTATCGCTGACCAATTAGAAAATAGCGTTGCTAAAAAGATTTTATCGGGCGAATTAAAACGTGGCTCCGTTGCCAGAATTGCCCTTGATTCTGCTGGTAATTTAACCATCAGTGAGAAATGAATCTTGTTTGAGCCTAAGAAACACAATTCAGCCTTAAAAACCTCATTTTTTATTGATATACCAATATATTTTTCTCAATAAGTAATGCGGTAGCGAAGAAGTGGCGATAAATGAGTCTAAATAAAGATTTTGATTGTCCTGACAACCTTTTTTTAATATAAAAAGAACCGGACGATAAAATTTTAAAAAAAGGTACGAAAGAGGAGATTAAAGCAAATAATTGGTTGAGGGCCCAAGTATAATAAGTGAAAAATCAATTTAGGGGATTAAATTACACGTCGCATAAGAACCATTGTGCGACACGAGTTAAAATAGCTTCTTTGGGCTTTTTGTCTTAGAGGGGAGAGGTGTTATAACAAAACAGCAAAAGAAAAAATAAAATCTTCCCTCTTTAGAGTTATCCAAATGTATTACTAAAATAAAAAAACTCGTCCTAGAGCTCTACAGCGGCTCGCTTTCAGATATAAACATTAAATTTGTTAATTAAAACTAAGAAATAGTAGATTGTTAATTGCTGATGACCGATTACCGATCGAGTACTCATAGTTATCCACAAATCTTTCGGGTTTTTTATGTTTGGAGGTCGAAACAAAAGTGAACATCTATAACCTATAGTTTTAAACCTTTCCACAAATGGAAAGTTAATGTATCAAACTACATCAGCTCTTTATTCCCTCTTTGGCAGGGGACCTGAAAAAATTTTACTCCCCTCCTCCACTTTTCTTATTTCATTTTTTCAAGAATTCACTAGTACCAGCAATAAAATGAAGACAGCAATGCCAACAAATAAATATTCCTTCACTGCCCTAACCGATAGGTCCCCTTTTATTTTATGATTCATAATCCCGATTAATACGTAAACTCCGGTAGCCGAAGCTAAACCAGCGGCCGCAGGAGAAAACGGCCAAAAAGATGATACGAAGATAATTTCACTTAAAATTAGGCTACAAATAACGCTAGTGAGTAAAACTTCTGAACTTAAAAACTCTTTTAGCTCTATTTGCCAGAAAGACTGTAAAAAAAGCAGCGTCCCAACTACAAAAGAGATTAAAGTTAATAAAACTAAATTGATACCAACTCCAAAAAGAAGCGAGAAAAAAGCAAAGGAAACAAATAAAGTGACAATATAACCTACCGTATGAGCGGCCCGCAGAAGCGGAATACTACGTTCCGCAGACACATTATAGATATTTTCAGCTAACAAAATAATGTAAAGAGTAGTGCCAAAGACAATTGTTAGTAAAATTTTGAAGAACAAGGATAAGTCCACTTGGAGAAACAGCAAACCAAAAGTGGTAGCGTGTAAAACCGGTAAAATAAAAAGGGTAATAAACTCTATCCCTAACAAACCAATAAGCAAAGACCAGACAGAAAGTCCGTAAGAAGCTAATACAAGGATGACAAAAACCCCTAAACTCCATTTAAAAGTCAAAAAAGGAATCGAAAAAAGCATAAGGCTTAAAACAGCGGAGCTTATTGCAATTTTCTTTCTTTTACTAATTGTTATCATCTGGAACTTTTATTACCAATTGAAATTATATGGTGTATGGCGGCGGCGGCGGCATCGTAGGCATCATCTCGGAATTGCCAAACTGGTTTACCTAATTGATCCTTAGGTTTAGGTAAGCTTCTTACTTTTAAAATTCGACGGACCCCAATTTGGACCTGTTTTTTAGTGGCTCTCCCGTAAGCGCTTATTGTTGATTTTACTTCTAAACCTGTATATTCAAATAAACGCAAGTTCTCCTCCGCGGCCACTAACATTATCACTCCCCTAGCCTGCCCAACCGTTATTGCACTGGAAGAATTTTGTCCAAAAAAAATTCGCTCTACTACTAAAGAATCCGGTTTGTAAGATTTGATTATTTTTTTAAGCGCTCTTTTTAGCTCTAAAAGCCTTAAAGGCATATCTTTATCTGGCTTTGTGGTTATACAACCAAAACCGATCAATGAGAAGAAGCTACCATCAGGTTTTCGTTTGTTTCCTGCTTTTTTATGTTGGACAACTCCCCAACCAGTTGTGGCTGTTCCCGGATCAATCCCAAGTATTATCATTTTGTCTCATTTAAATTCATACAACTTCCTTTTGAAGAATTTCATCTGGAATATAGATCTTAATTTTTAATCTCTGCATCCCGCAAGAGTATCTCTTCCGGAATGTCGAAGTTTGAGTAAACTTTTTGTACATCTTTTAGATTTTCTATTGATTCAACAAGTTTCAATATCGAATCCGCCGTTTTTGGATCAGTTATCTGGATGCTTGTTTTTGGTTTTTTGATTAATAAAGAGTTTTTTACTGGTAACCCTTCTTCTAAAAGTTTTTTCTTAACAGTTTCCATATCTTCAAGAGTGGTATAAATTAAATATTCACTGTTTAATTTTTCAAGATCGGCTGCTCCAGCCGCAATTGCCGCATCGGTTATTGTACTTTCAGTCTCCTCCCCTGCCTCTATTGTCAAAACTATTGACTTCGAAAACATCCAAGAAACAGAAGCAGGAGCAGCTAAATTGCCTCCGTAGCGTTCCAAAACACTTCTAATCTCTTGAGAAGTTCTTTGGCGGTTATCGGTCAAACAATCGATAATTATACCCACACCAGCCGGTCCAAAGCCTTCATAAGTAATCTCTTCGTAGTGACCTTGCCCTAGTTTACCGCTCCCTCTTATCTTTGCTCGCTCGATATTTTCTTTGGGCATATTGATATTTTTTGCTTCTTCGATTGCCAGTCTTAACTTAAAATTAGTTTCGGGATTTTGGTCCTCCCTAGCCGCAATCGCGATTGCGGCTACTGCTTTAGTAAAAAGCTGTCCCCTTTTTTGATCGGTTACGCCTTTTTGCCGACGGATTTGACTCCACTTACTATGACCTGACATAAGCTATATTTTAACACAAAGAAAAACCCCGATTAAATCGGGGTTTCTCCTCCTAAGAAAACCTTGTTTATGGTGAGTTTACCGAACCAAGATTTACTTAGGAAATCAGATTTAAGATTGGTTTCACCCCAACCACCGTGTACCGTTCTGGTACATGGCTCTGTCTCTGTTCGTCAACCCGATCTAGCTCTCGAGATACGCGTTCTACGTTCCCGAAGTGGAGGAGCTGTCGTGGTCAACGTATTTGCTTGTGTCGAACATGTACTCGAGGCGCGGGCAGACTTTCCTCCAGCCGTCCTTCGCCAGGATGAACATTATGGCTCCGAAGTCTAGGCTATGGCGTGTGCCTACGACCACGGTCTTGCCGAGCTGCCGAAGCGTTGGCCGTTGAAGAGCTTGGGAAGCTCCCCTGCCAAGATCAACAACTGGCTGGAACCTGGGAATGGTGGCTTCAAATGCCCAAACGGCTAGAAAGAGCAGTATGGTTGTCGCCAGCCAACCACCTAATTGAGCTACCATCTGGATTACCCAGGGTTCATGGCCGCTGTGTAGCGTTAAGCTAAGCAGCGTAGACCCTGAGGCTATAACAGCCGATAACCAGAAGATAACCCAGCCCCTGTTCTTGTGGACCCTGCTGTCTTGGTCTGCCCGCTTTACGAACCAGACAATAGGGACCCAGACTGACGCTGCTGTGGCGAACTTGATCATCTTTCCGAGACCTATCAAGGCTCGGAAGAAGACCCCCAAGACGAAGTAGGCTGGGGCGTATAACAGGGTGATCTCGCCGAAGTGGCACCGCCCTTTTGGAAGATCGATCCTGCGGTTCCTGCAGTACCAGGCCACCACCCTAAAGACCCACCAGTTCTCGTCTTGGACCTTACGGTGTATCAGGTAATAGCCCAAGTCGGACATGATCTGCTCCTTTTCTGTTGTTACGTGGTAAATAGCCTCCACGACTACTTGCCACATTGCTAAAATGTGCTTATCTCTTTCCGAGAAGCATTATAACAAAAATAAACTTGATTGTCAAGTACTATGGGTTAATAATTAACTTGGCACAAGTTTTACTAGTTTAGCTTCGCACCTTCCAGGTGCAGGTGTAAAACTAATAAATTTAACAAAATGATTGACTTGTGAATACATTTTTACTAAAATCAGCTAGCTAAAGGAAAGGAGAGGAGATGAAAGTACTTGAAAGGGAGTTGCGGCAAATTTGCTCCCTTTACTTTGAGGGTTGGC
>CAZXPY010000002.1:16793-73612 GCA_964643435.1 uncultured Gammaproteobacteria bacterium
TGCACCTAACAATAATCGAAAAACAAGACCCTCTAAATAATGATGAGAAAGCCTTGATTATGACCCTAGCAAATTTAAGTGTACTTACGCCGACTACGGGCCGCGACGAAATGGTTTCCTCACTCCTTGAAGAAGCAACGAGAACGAGATTGATTAAATTATCACTATTTAAGGCTCTTTGCCAAAAATTCCAAGTGGATCTTAAGCCACTTTAAGCACGCTTTTGCTCATAGACAAGAACCAAAAGCGTGCTTTTTCTATTATCTAGTCGGGCTTTTTAGCCCTGAACCAGAACGAAGTTCGGTTCAGGGCTTGACAACCACTTATAAAATAACCCTATACTAAAAAGTATATGATACTATCTCCGGAACTTGATCCCCAAAAGAAAGAAGCTATCGAAGCGGCGATGAACGCGGATTGGGAACGAGCGGTATTTCTAAATTTAGCTTTGCTTAAAAAATATCCAAAAGATATCGAAACCTTAAATCGTTTAGCCCGCGCCTATTTTGAATCTGGAAGCCTAAATAAATCTAAGGCTACCTATAAACGGGTTTTAAATCTAGATCCATACAATAATATCGCTCTCAAAAATTTGCGCCGTCTTATCCATTTAAGGGCAGCTGACTTAGAAAGAAACTCGGCTACCCCACTAAGACCTGAATTATTTTTGAAAGAACCCGGTAAAACAAGAATCTTGTCCCTAGAAGATTTAGCAATGGATCGAATTTTGGCAAGACTGCGAACTGGAGATATATTAGCCTTAAACACTAAGAGAGATGAGGTTATTTTAAGTAACAGGGAAAACGAAAGAATTGGCAAATTACCAAAAATTTGGAGCAAGAAAATCGCTACTGCCCAAAAAGCGGGCAGCAAGTTTAGTGCAATTGTTAAGGCAGTGAAACAACTTAATTCTGACGGTTATGGAGTTGATGTTCTGATTAGGGAAACTGAAAGGGGTCCAAAAGTTACCCAAGCAATTTTTCCGTCGGAAACTGACTTCGTTAGCTTTGTTAAAGAAGACGCCATCTCGCTTTTAAACCAACCGACTTTAACAACTTCAGATGATGAGGGGATGATTCTCAAAGAAAAGTCGCCGGAATCTACTTCACTGGAGACACTACGAGAACAAGAGGCAACTGAAGAAGACGAAGAAAACGAATAAAAATTAGCTTAATTCTTCCTCACCCACTGTTCCGGTTATTTGGGCCTTTCTCACTTCCGGGACCACAACTCCTTCGCTTATTTTCTCTTCTTTTTCAGCTCTCTTTTCTGGTTCCCTTTCAGCGCCTTTTTCCTTCTCTAGCATTTTTACTTGTGAAGATTCTTTCTTTAGCGGCGCTCTTACCTCATCCTCTATTTTAGCTCCCTTTTCGGAAATTCCCGGTTCTTGTTTAGTTCCTTTTACAACATCCGTCTTTTTTGGGCTGGTTTCAGTTTCCGGAGCAGGTCTCGTTTCTTCTGAAACCACTTTTTTCTTAATTATAGATTCGATCGCTCCGTAAGGAGAAGAAATATTAGCCGCTGGAATTTGCAACATAACCTCATCCCCTACTTGGCCTTTAAAATGGTCCACGCCACTAGGCAAAACCTTATAAGAACCTTCACTGGTAACCGCCGCGAATTTACCATCCTTTTTTGTTAAAATACCAGTTGTTTTATGCCTTTTTACGTGTTCTATCTGCTTAAACCTTTTTTGGCCGTTTTCCTCAACCAGTTTCAAGGTATCACCTACCACCAGCAAAGATTTTGAAGCGTAGTTTGCGGGCACTTCGAATTTTTCACCCTCACCGGTAACCATCTGCTCACCATTAAAAATACCTACTTTACCGGGTAATTCCTTGGCGTCTGGTCTTCTAGAAACACCCGTGTTTTCCAAATCAGCCAAAAGCTGGCGAGCTAATTTTATTGAACTCTCGGCCGCAGTCAGGGCTTGACGAATTAAATCTATTCTATTTATGGCTGCTCACCTTCCTTTCTCGGCAAAATTATCTCTCCTGATATTATTTCTTTTTCACCAGCAGGGTTTGGGAATTGATGCAACTGCCCAGATTGTTCTTGAAACTTAGCCCTTGAAGGGGGCTCATCAGGAAGATTTGGTGGGATTGGTTCGGTAACTTCTTTTCCTTCAATCGGTGTTGTTTCAGTTGCCCAAGATGGCAAGATTGGTTGTTGACCCTGCCTAAACTTAGTTTCACTCCATTTTCTGATTATTCTTTCTACTTTTTCGACTTCTCTTGAGTATTTTGCCCTTGAGTGAGCGATAGCGCGCTCCTTTGTACCGGTAGTTGTCTGGATTGGCGATAGTGACCGGGCACTAAAAGGAGACGAGGCGGCATCGTCTATTTGCAATTTTAGATACATTTCAAACCTACCTAAGTTAATTAGATCATTTTCTAGAAAGGCTGGTGTAAACTCTCTTTCCAGAAAACGAGCGTCAGTAGGACCGATACCAAAACAAATCAAAGTACCAATATTGCCAAAAACAGCGTCGCGCACGCTCTCTGGCATCTGCTCAATATATTGATGAGTTAGGGTTAGATCTAGCCGGTATTTCCTTGCTTCCGACAAAACAATCGCGAAAGCTTCGGTGGCAAAGTTTTGAAATTCATCAGCATAAAGAAAGAAATCCTGACGAGATTCTTCGGGAATATCAACTCTTCTCATCGCCGCAAATTGCAATTGCGAAACGATCATCGCTCCCAAAAGGGCGGTATTATTGGCACCAATTCTACCGCTTGCCAAGTTAACAAAGAAGAGTTTACCGCCATTTATAACCTCATCTACTTTAATACTACTTTTTGGTTGCCCAACTATATTTCTAATCAATCCCGAATTAAGAAACTGACCAACTTTATTTTGAATTGGACTAATAGCCTCGGTAATCAATCTTTCGTTTTGCTCCATCCTGGCAAATTCATTGTTCCAGAAAAGTTTCATTTGAGGATCGTTAATTAAACCAACGATATATTTTCGATAATCCCGATCGGTCAGTAACCGGGTTATGGAAAGCAGAGAAGTGTTTGGAACTTCAAGTAAGGTAAGGATACAATTTTTTAAAATATATTCTAATCTTGGTCCCCAACTCTCCGCGAAATATTTCTTAAAAACATCAACTAAAGAATCTGCCGTCAAAGTTCTCTGCCGAGGGTCAAACATTTCTAACATATTTAAAGAAACTGGGTAGAGGGCATCAGCTGGGTTAAAAATAACTACATCTTCTAAACGCTCTTCTGGTACAAAATCTAGCAGTTCATCAATTAATTGCCCGTGCGGATCCAAAACCGCTAGACCTTCTCCAGCCCTCATATCTTGGATAATCATATTTTTAAGAAGAGTACTCTTGCCTGTTCCGGTTTTCCCGATTATATAGATATGTTTTCGGCGGTCAGATTTTTTAATACCAAAAGGAATTTTTACATCCCGAAAAATTGTCTCACCAATAATAGTGCTTCCGCTCGTTGGTAAATTTAATGGCGGCTCCCCTTTCTTTGCCCTTGTCCAAGATATAGTCGGAGTCTCGACACTGATATTAGGCAGGTGAAATATCGAGGCAAGTTCTTCAATCGTTAAAACATAGTCGCCTTCTTGTTTTGGGAGGAATAAGCGATCTTGAAATTCTTTAATAATTGCGGTTGCGTTCGGTGAATCGGGGTTAGCAGCGAATCCATTTAAACTAGCCGTGGAAAATTGTTGAAAACTAGCTAAAGCCCCGGAAAGCCTGTTTTCAGCTGCCGACGCGGTCGACGCGATTGCTACGACTCTAATTTTTGTCTCAAATCCCATTTTAGAAAGTTTATTTTCAATAAGTTTCAAGTCAAGTTCTTTACCAGCTGAAAGTCTAACTGGTTGGGGTGGACCGCTTCTTTGAGGTTCTAACGGAACTGGTCCTCTCATTGCGTGACTAAAAACATTACCAAAAATATTCAACGTGTGTTTCCCAACATCCAAGGCAATTCCTCTTGGGTCCAAGCTAATTTCTCCCTGACCCATCCTGACTGATTCAACATAATCGTGACCCCTTTCTTGCCAAAAATCGTCAACCGGTCTAATTAAAATTTGAACCCAGATCCTCTCATCCGGTCCTAAATTACCGACGGCGCTAGTTATCGCCGCCAAGGGATCGACTTCAAAATCCCTAAAGGTCTTGATCGGGAAGATAAAATCTTTAGCGAGAGAAATTTCGCTAGCAGCAACGTTCGCACCAGCCGGAATACTCCTAGTATAATCTAAGGCTTGTTTTATCTCGGCATCGGGATATTGAGCGTAAATTTGGGATTGAACAAAGTTTTCAAAAATTTTAGGAGTATAGACATAAAAACGGATACCTTCAGTACTGGAAGCGATTTCTAAGGATAAGTGTTCTTTAATTTGGGGAGTAAATCGAATTAGACCATGTAAAGAAGCAAACATCTGCTCCGCCGCAATCGGAAGTTTTTCATTTTCCCGAGGAAGCTGTATGGAAAGAAGAACCCCCTCCTTACTAGCATTAGCGGTCGCCTCAATGCTTAGTTTTCTAGCTGCCCGGTAAGCAAAGAAAAAAGCTAAGGCAAGAACAATTATGATTACTGAAACATAAAGCATTTATTAACCTCTCTTGTTTACTACAAAAGTTTTGTAGTTTTCTCCTCTTCTTTATTCAAGCTATTCTAGCGCAAACTTAACCATAAGTCAAGGCGCGAAGGGCCGCCGACCCCGTGAAAATCGCTCTTTGAGCCGTGTACGAATAGTACTGAAAAGGCGAAAAGTAAGATCGTTCGGGGTCAATCTGTTTTAACTAAAAAAGCGCTTACCCTTAGGAAAGCGCTTTTTTAGGGGACACTAATTTTGGTGTCCCCTGGAAGAAAGGAGAGAGATCAAGAATTATGATAACACACCTTAACCCAAAAGTCAAGGTATTATACCAATCACTAATTTATCCACCAAAATATCGTTTAATCCATTTCCAATCCGCTACTTCCTGCAGATTTACCACAGCGAACCTTTCACTAGTCACTAATTAATTCAAGACGGTGGTAGAAATCTCTTCCTAAAACGATGACTATATCTCCTTGGGCGTCGGGTAATTCCTCTTTTATGATTTTTACTTGTAAAAATTTAGCCAATTTAGCAACGGTTCGGCTATTTTCCTTAGTGTAAATTAAAGTTTCAGTTGTTTGTTCCTCGTTTTTAACAGAAACAACTTCTAAGCCCATATTGGTAATTACTCTTGAAACAAAGTTTCCCATACCGGATACTTGCGTAGCGTTCCTAATTTCAATTTTTTTAGCCTCACTGGCTAAGTTGGTATCGAGTAGATTTTCGGAAATGATATTATCAAGCAACTGCGGATCAAAATTAACTCCTTTTAAAGTTTTATCTAAATAAATAAATTCTAATTTGTCTAAGCTGCGAGTATTTTTTATTTTCCAGGAAAGTGAAAGAAAATCTTTGAGTGAAAGTGAAGTTTTTATTTGCTTTGGTGGCCAGCTTTCTTTAAAAGGCTGGAGGAAAAAATCAAGAGTAAATAATTTTCCCTTTAGTCTTTGCAAATTTTCTTCACTTAAAGATACTTCGTTTAAGGCGATATACCCGTCAATCGGAACTGCTAATGCCCTCTGGACAGAAGAGAGCAAAATATCAATCCCCTTCTTTTCTTTTTCCGTTTGTCCTAGCCAATAAGAACTGTAAAGAGGTTGGGTTCCGTAATTTTTGGGCAAGGAAACTTCCACTTCCTTGGGTACAAAAATCACCATTAACCTCTCTTCTTTTTTTTCGTAAGATAGTAAAGCTAACTCCCCCACTTGATCAGATTTTAAATTTATGAGTAAAATATTTACTCTTGTTTTGAAATCTAGGGCTTTTTCGTAATTTAAAGTAGATGGCAGTTTATTAAAAGGTCGGAAAATTGATGAGGTGACCTGTGAAAATCTAAAGACAAGATTAAAGATAATGGCTCCAAGAGCCAAAATAATAAGAAAGCGCAAAATATTCTTTCTTTGCCTACCTACTTGTTCCTTTTGCCAGAGTTTATGACCTTTTGTTTGACCGAATACTTTAGCGGAAAATCCTCTTAGGAAAACTTTATGGAGCTTGGGCATATTTAATTAGTTATTCCCTACCCTTTCTTTTAATTCTTTAAGATGGGTTTTCCTTAGTCGCGACAGGTTAATTTCTTTCTTCCAGGATCGTAATAACAGCTCTACTGTTTTCTCTCCTCCTAAAATTCTGGGAATAATGCAATAATCAGCTCCTTTTTCGTAAAGTTCCAAAGCCCCCTCTTCGGTCGGCGAAGTAACAATTTTTGTAAGAGCGCTACCTCTTTTTTTAAGTTCGTTAAGAACCTGCAGATTATCTTCTTTATCAAAAACCGTACTGACAATAAGTTTAGCTTCCTTGAGGCGGGCTTGATCAACAATTTCTGGATCAGAAATATCACCAAATAAAGTGTTTATCCCTTCACTGTCAAGCCGATTAACAACGAGAGGGTTAAAATCTACTACCAATGTAGGCACTTTTTTTCTCTTGAAAAGTCCCAATAAATTCGATCCAAGCCGACCGCAACCAATTAAAACAACGTGATCTTTCAATTCTCCTTCTTCTTTCCGAATTTTTTCGTCTGGGTTTCTCCGCTCAAAAAGCGAAAGTAAAGAGTTAGAATAGTTTATAATTTTACGATCAAATATAACTAAATAAGAAGAAACAGCAAAGGTTATTAAACTAACCAACGTGACTAAAGAGACAGTTTCTCTCTCTACAAGTTGAAAAGCGGCTAGCACCAAAATCAAAACAAGGGAAAATTCACTAATTTGAGCAAGTGATATGCCAGTAAAAAGAGCGGTTCTTTTTCTAAATCCAAGATAAAGCATACTTAAGGTTACGCTGATCAACTTTACTAAAATAATTGCCAGTGAAATTACTAACGCTTGGCTAAAAATAACTTTTAAATTACTTAGGGAAATTTGGGTTCCTAAAAATACAAAAAAGATAACCAAGAAAAAATCGCGCAAAGGTCTAATTCTAGAGGCGATTTGGTATTCCTCCCTGGTATTTGCTAGGCTCAAACCAGCTAAAAAAGCACCGGCACTTGGAGAAAAATCTAGAAAATTTGCTAAGGCTGCCATCATAAAAGCGTAAGCGAGCGCCCCTAAAAACAAGACTTCCAAATTTTTAGCTAACTTATCAAAAATAGAGGCTAGTAAAAATTCTTTTAGTAAAATCACCAAAATAATAAGGGTCAAACCTTTAAGAATAATGCTGGAAACAATAAAGGTCGGCGTGAAGTTTCCCAATTGGCTAAGAACAATTAAAACAGCAATAGCGATCAGATCCTGTAAGATCAAGATACCAACGGTAATTTGGCCGTAGAGTGAATCCAAATCTCTTTTGTCAGAGAGTAACTTGACTACTAGAGCCGTGCTACTAAAAACAGACACCAGTGCCAAAAGAAGGGCATTAGTTTGGGATAAATTCAAATATTTAGCAACTGCAAATACAACTGCGAAAGTTAGTAAAACTTGAATAAAAGTAATCAAGGGTATTTTTTTAGAAAAGCCGGCTAGTTCTCGAAATTTTAGTTCTAGCCCTACTAAAAAAAGTAATAAAGCGATTCCCACTTGGGCAAAAGAAGCAAAAATTTCTTGGCTGGAAAAAGTTGAAAAGACCGGTCCGATTATTAAACCAGCGAGAATATACCCAAAAACTAGAGGTTGTTTAAAAAAAGAAGCTAGCGCACCTAAGAAACTCGCCAGCGCCAAAGCAAGAGTTATCTCCAAAAAAATGGCAGGCATAAGTATATTTTACCAAGTTTAGCTAATTTTTTCTAAGAGCGCTCGCAATTCATCTGGAAGTGGAGCGTTGAATTCCACAAATCGCCCCGTTTTTGGGTGAATAAAGCCTAGGGAAGTTGCGTGGAGAAACGGCCGTTTTAGTAGTGGTTTTCCGCCGTAGAGCTTATCTCCGACTATTGGGTGGCCGATTGCCGAAAAATGAACTCTAATTTGGTGCGTCCGACCAGTTTTTGGTTCCACTTCTAATAAACTGTATCTTTCACCAAAATATTGTTTAACCCCGTAGAGCGTTTTCGCTTCTTTTCCGTTTGGACCAACCCGCCACTTTTTGATGGTAAAGGGGTCTCTTTCAATTTTTAGATTTATCTCTCCATTTTCTGGTGTAAGTTTTCCGGAAACTAGACAGAGGTATTTTTTGGAAACACTTCTTTTTTTAAACTGTTCCTGTAAAAATTTTAAGGCACTTTCTGTTTTGGCGACTACTAAGCAACCGCTGGTTCCGCGATCTAATCGGTGAACAATTCCCGGACGGGTCTTTTCACCGGGAAGAATTTTGTTTGTGTGGCTGGCAATCGCGTTAGCTAAAGTTCCCTTATGGTAATCGGAAGTTGGATAAATCACCACTCCAGAGGCTTTATTAATAACCAAAATTTCACTATCTTCATAGATTATCTTTAGGGGAATTTTTTCCGGTTGGATTCTTTTAGGAGGAGGAAAAGTTATTTCCAGAAAATCGTCTTTGCGAAGGTTGTAACTAGCTTCCGTAGGTTTTTTGTTTACCGTGATTTGGCGGCTCTTAATTAGTTTCTGAATCTCACTACGACTTATGGGTTCTAAGATCTTAACAAGGTATTTATCAAGCCTACTTATCTTTGGTTTAACCTTAATTAAAATCCTTCTCACACTTTCTTATTCAGAAACATATTAATTTCGTTCAAAATCTCGTCCGGTGCCATCGCACTTTTAATAATGTAGCCACTCGCTCCAAGGGTAAAACCCTCTTTAATAATCGCGTCTTGCCCTAAATTTGTTAGTATTACGATTGGTCCATTTTTGACTTTTGGCGGCTTATTTTTGGCATCTCTAAGAATCTCTAAGCCATCTTTTTTAGGTAACATAATATCAAGTAAAACTAGATCATAACCACCAGCTAAAAATTTTTGCTCGCCTTCAAGACCATCAGCCGCAACTTCCACCTCGTAACCTTCTTCGGTCAAAAGTTCTTGATAAAATTCCCTCATAAACTGATCATCTTCGACTACTAATATTTTTTTGGTACTCTCCATAATTGACCTCCTTTAAGTTCAGGGATTGACGTTCTTTAGGATCTCTGACGTACTTTACTTTGACAATTAATACAAAGTACGGCTTGGGGCATAACCCCTAGCCTACCAGAATTAATTTTTTGACCGCAGCGCTTGCAGATTCCGTATTTGCCTTCTTCTATTCTTTTTAAGGCTTCTTGAACCTGACGTAAATTTTCTGTTAATTGAATTTGGGTAGCGTAAATACGATCATGTCCTTCTGTTTCCGTAATGTCATCATCTAACGTGTTTGAGATACTCCTATTCTCAAGAAGATAAGGATCCTCTTTTTTGTACAAATCTATTTCTTTCTCTAACTTAGATTTCAATTCTTTCAATTTATTTTTAATTGTAGTGTAATTCAACTTTTTCTCCTTAAAAACTTATTATTAAAAACGGCAGTTAAAATCTTAAGGTCTCCTTTTAAATTGCGCTCCTTTTGTAAGTATAAAGCAATAAGACTAGAGATGGCAAGTAGAAGAGCAAGGACTTGATCAACTTTAAAATTTAGGAAATAAGTAGAATCGGCTCTTAAAAACTCTACTAAAAACCTGATTACCTCGATAAAAATAATCGCCGAAAGAAATGTTACACCACTTTTATTCTTAACCTTATCAATTTTTCTTAAAACAAAAAGAGTCGCTAAACCTAAAGCCGCCTCGTAAAGTTGGGTTGGGTGCCTTTTTCCGATTTCGCCAATAAACTTAACTCCAAGAGGCAGTGAAGTTTCGATCCCGATTTCCGTACCCGCTAGAAAGCTACCAATTCTTCCAATTACAAAGCTAAGAGTTGCCGCTAGTGCAACAATATCAGCCACTTGAAAAAACGGCCATTTTCTTCTTTTAGTGTAAAGATAAAGAGCTAGAAGTCCGCCTAAAATACTACCGTGGAAAGAAAGTCCCCCGCTCCAAATTGCAAAAATTCGCAAAAAATCATCTCTAAAAGCTTCTGTATTGAAAGCAACAAAATATAACCTTGCGCCGACCAACGCACCAACAAGAATAAAGATGCAAAGATCAAGGAGTTTTTCCTCGTTATAACCTTGTCTTTTTCCCTCCCGCCAAACAAAAAAAGTACCAAATAAGTAACCGACGGTTAGGAAAAGACCAAAAGAGCGAATTGCAACCGGTCCAATATCAAATATTATTGGTAACATCTTTATAGTGAGCTTGTCGAACTATTGTCTCGAATTTCGGGAAACTCTGATTAGTCCTGAACAAGAAATAATTTTGACTCCTTTTTTTTCTAATTCATCAAGCAATAAATTCATTCCCAAAGAATCGGAAACCATATGCCCAGCAACAACCACGTTAATATGAAATTTCTCTGCCTCCTTACGGTGCTCTTCACCTAAGTGCATATCAATACTCGTTCCCACTCCAGCCTGCGAGAGTTTTTCATAAATTTCCTTGGCCCCTTCGGTTCCACCAGTAAACCCTAAAACAGCAATTTTACCAGCCCGATTTTTTTCTGATCCGGCAACGACCATCGGACCAGCTTTAAATTTGGCGGCTTGTTGGTATTCTGGGATCGCTAGAAGCATCTCAATTACTTCCCCAACTGTTTCTGGTTTGGTTTTTTCTACTTGTTGGGTGATAAAACGATGGGCTAAATTATCGGTCGGTGTGTGAACGCTCATAAAAGGAATATTTAAAAGCCGGGCGGCATCAACTGATTGAAAATGGTTAATTGGACCCAGTTTCCTTCTCACTTCCCCAATTCTATTTTTTAAAACTCCCTCTGCAATATTAATAGGTACGCCTTCGGCAGCCAAAAGATCAACTTGCAAATCCATAACTTCATCAAGGCTGGCTAGTGCGCCACCGTGGGGATGATGTCCCCAGATAAGATCAATTTTTTCTCCTTTTTCACTCAAACGATCGGCTAATAAAACTTCACCAACACCCATATCAACTCCAGCTAAAATACTATTAACACCAGTTGAAGGATCTCCAAATAAAATTCTTGTGTCCGAATAGGGATTGGTTAAAGATTCTCTGTCGAAATATTTTTTCTTATTGGCAGGCATTTCCTCGTACTCACGTTTCAGCCGCACCAAAGTTTTTTTAACTCCAGTTTCGCCCCGAGGATCCGCCTTGATTCCCTTTTTGATAACTAACTCATAAATTTCGCTAATAATCATTTGGAAAACTATTCTAACAAAAAAAATAAGCAGAGTCCAATTACCGAATGTATAAGGAGGAATTGAACGCGTAGTCCGAAGCGCAGCGACACGAAGCATTCAATTCAATCCTATTTTATAGAAAGAAAAAGGGTGGTTTTGAAGCAACACCACCCTCGAAAAAGTCCGCCGGTTTAGATCAGTTTTACCGACAAACACGTAGTAGTACGATCAACTCCTGGAACGTCTTGTAGGGCTTTAATGAATTCTCCTAGTTCGTCCAAATTGTCCCTTTCCACTACCACCATAAGATCATAAGGACCAAGCAATGAATCTGCAGAAATAATATCTGCCAACAAACGAATCCTCCGTTCCACTTCTTTGGCAAAAGGTGGTTTAGCTTCGACTAAGATATGAGCCCTTTGCACTCCGTTTTTCCTCCTGCCGTTGGACTTAAGAAAGCCGCCGTGACCTAAATGAGAGCTCAAGAATCCCTCCTTCTCCGACAATCACGAATCCTCCTTCTTCCTTGAATTTGGAATAGAAAAATTTTAGCAAACAACCAGTCTTTTGTCAAACCCGAGGAGTGGAAAATTAGTCTTTAAAGGTAATCTCAATCCCATAACCTATAATACCAGAGGTTGAACCTAGATTACTCTAAGGTATATGATCTTAGTTCAGGTCCAGGATATTCTTCCTTGGTTAAACCGGTCTTTACGAATTCCTCATAATCCTTTTGTGAATTCTTTTTTGAAAAATATCCCAATATAAACTTGGTTTCAACAAATTCTCTATGCTGCTCACCAACATAATCTAAATAGCTACTCCAAGTATAATTTCCCACTGTTTTACCTAAGCCAGCTTTTACTGGATTTAAGTGTATATAGCGACTTAATTGTATCAAATATTCGTCTTTATCAACTAAAATTGAATGGAACCTTCCTTGGAAAAGATGTCCGCTCCGCTTGTACTTTAAATTGAAATACATAGTACAGCTTGTGTTTAAGGCCTGCATAAATTTTGAAATTGGGACATCAGTATTTTGCCTTAATAATAAGTGGACATGGTTTGGCATGAGTACAAAGCAAAGAATAGTAACATTATATTTTTCTGAATATTCTTCAAGTTTCAATAAAAACCTTTTTCTATCAGAATCGTTAAAGAAAACTTTCTGTTGGTTGTTACCACGCGTGATTATATGGTAATAATTTCCATTCGCAAAATTTCTTATAGTTAATTTCCCCATAGTATTCCAGGTTGAACCTCGGTAAATATATTATATTACGAATAATAAAATAAAGAAGGCGGAAAGAACGACTTTCCGCCAAGAGGAAAGATTACCTACCACTCCAATTAGAATAAATAACCCGCGAATCTCGAAAGATACTTTTTAATAGAGATGTTTTTCTGGTTTCTGCGATTTCTAATCGCGCATCAATACTTAACTCTTCCGCTAAAGTATTGAACTCTTCTACCTCAGTAAAAGAGAAGTCTTCAAGGTCAGCTCTAAACTTATTATAGAGTGACATGATGGCACAGCACTTTTGAAAAACTCGGTTTCTCTCGTGAGGAGGTAACCCCTCTTCAGCCAATTTTTCGACCAAAGCAGTAAGGACTTGGTTCTCCAGTTCTTCGTGTTTACTTAACACCTTCCCCTCCTTTCTCGAATTTATTATATAACCATATAAAAATTAGTCAAACAAATTCCCTTAAATCGTAACCTCTTTTAGAGAAATTGTTGATTTGGTAATGGTTTTGAACCCATTTTCAGTTAAAATTACCATATCTTCCAACCTAACGCCGCCCCAGAGGGGTATGTAAATTCCTGGTTCAATTGTAAAAACACTACCCACTTGCAATTTTTCTTTCCGACCAGAGTAAAGAGTTGGTTTTTCGTGAATTTCCAAGCCAACTCCGTGCCCTAAACCGTGGCGATAAATATGATCGCTTCTGCTTCGCAACCATTCCTTAACTTTCTCATCCACCTTGCCGGCGGCTATTTTTTGCTGAATAATTTCTTTACCCAATTCTAGTGCTTGGGATACTAATGTATATATTTTCTTTTGCGTATCATTTGGTTTTCCGATAAATACTACTCTGGAAAAATCACTATGGTATCCTCCTATTACCGCTCCAAAATCCAGCTGCACAATATCACCTTTTTTAATTTTTCTAGTTCCGGCAGCGTAATGCGGAAGGGCTGAATTTAAGCCACTTGCCACAATAAAGGGATACCAAGCTGCCTTTTCCGCTCCCGCCTCTCTCATAAAGCGTTCCAATTCCCAAGCAATTTCACGTTCTCTCATTCCCGGCTTGATAAACTTTAAGATATGGTTAAAAGTACGGTCACAAATTTCCACTGCTTTCTCAATTTGTTTAATCTCTTTTCGGTCTTTGACAGCTCTCAACTCTTCAACAAGATCCGAAGTCGCTACCCATTTTATTTTGGTGTTCCTTTTTAAATAATTTAAGGTGGCGTGGGAAAGGTGTTTTGCTTCAAATCCGATCCGCTTTATTTTTTCTTTTTGGATAAAGAACTCGAGAAAATCTTTTTTAAAGTCCTCAATTGACACTAATGTAAAGGCTCTTGTACCAGCGTTTTTATTAATCCGAGCTACAATTTTCTTCGCTGCTTCTTCGTAGCGGCTATCAACGCCGAGGAAACAACTGCTTCTACTCACCACTAACCAACCAAAAGAACTTTTCACGCCGCTTAAATAGACTCGATTTGCATAAGAGTTTGAAATAAAAGCGTCTAAATTATTTTTTTCAAAAACTTTCCGTAAGTTGGCGATTCTTTTTAAATAGACTTCCATATCCCTAAACTTGACGAATCTTTTCGGGCACATTATAATACATATTCAGTATGTTAAGTACGCCTCATTTACTGGTTGGCGCGGTAATTGGCCAAATTATCCCCAATCCAGCTTTGGCAATACCTTTAAGTTTCCTAAGTCATTTTCCTCTCGATGCCGTCCCGCATTGGGATGGTGGTGCTCCAAAGCCACCTTTTAAATTAACCACGGTGTTAAAAACTATTTTAGACTTGAGTTTTGGTTTAGCCTTAATTTTCGTTATTACTAGTGGAAAGCAAAGAGAACTGTCAATTTTGGCTAGTTCATTGGCGGCAATTTCGCCAGATATTATTCAGGGAATGATCACAATCTTGGGCTTAAAGTGGAAACCGCTTAACGTTTTTACCACCTTTCATTTGAATATTCAAGGTAGAATCGGACCAGTAATCGGGCTTTATACAAGCGCAGTAACGGCAGTAATCGCCTTACTTCTTTTGCTTAAAAGTTGACCTCTCAACGTACTCGCCATTTCTCGTATCAATTTTAATTTTATCGCCAGTTTTTATAAAGAGCGGCACGGATATTTGCATTCCGTTAGAAAGGGTTGCGCTTTTGTAAACGTTGGAAACGCTGTCTCCCTTAACTCCGGGTCCGGTTTCGTTAACCGTCAATTCCATAAGTCTTGGTAATTCTAAACTAAGTGCTTCTTTATCAAAAAACAAAATTTCGTACTCTTCTTCTTCTTTTAGAAATTTTGCCGCTTCCCCTATTTGGTTTTTGTTCAAACTAAACTGCTCCCAACTCCCTGTATCGGTAAAGTTAAAAGAGGCTTCGTCTTTCCAAAGAAACTTAACTTTCTTTTTTTCAAGGTGGGCTTCGTTAACCCTTGCGCCACTTATAAAACTTTTTTCGGTTATTGCGCATGAGCGTAAATTTTTTACCTTCAGTTTAATATTGGCACTTCCCCGCCCCATTTTTAGGTGTTCGTAATTTAAAACTTCGAAGATATCGTCTTTTTCTTCGAAAAATTTTCCCGCCCTAAGTTCAGTTATGTTTACCATATACGAAAATCTTATCAGTTTTTCGGCTTTGACGGCAAATTCTTTGATTTCCGAAACAAAAGAGCCAAAAGAGCTATGCGTATATACAACCCGTTCCGAGCTTGTCGAAAATATGCGGCACGCTTGTCGGAATCAACCTCTCGGCTGATTTCATTTATTCTCGGTAACGGATGCATGATAACCGCTTGCTTGTTGAGTTTGTTTAATAATTTTTTATCAAGGACAAATGAATCCTTCATTCGTTCGTAGAGTTGTGGAGATGAAAACCTTTCTTTTTGAATCCTCGTCATGTACAGAATATCAACTTTCGGAAGTAGGTTTTCCAAATTATCTAATTCAGAAAATTTTATCTTGTGCGTCTTTAAGAATTGTCTGTATTTTTCTGGTAACCTTAATTCTCTCGGTGAAACAAAAAATACTTCGATATTATGACTAAATGAAAGGAGATAAATAAGCGAGTGGATCGTCCTACCATAAAGCAGATCGCCGACCATCCCGATTTTGAAACCATCAATATGGCCAAATTCTTTTCTGATTGTATACAAATCAAGGAGTGCTTGGGTTGGGTGTTCGCCAGCTCCATCACCCGCATTGATGATTGGAACCAAAGAAACTTTAGCCGCTCTTTCAGCCGCACCGGCTTCCGGATGACGTAGGACGATCACATCAGAATATCCGGAAATGATCCTAATACTGTCTTCCAACGTCTCGCCTTTGATAGCCGAGGAAAAGTGTCCAGCGCTTTCGGTAGAAATTACTTGGCCGCCGAGTTTCAGCATCGCCGATTCGAAAGAAAACCGAGTGCGGGTACTCGGTTCATAGAAAACACAAGAGAGAATTTTACTCTGTAAAATCTTTGGGATTTTATCTTTTCGATCGGCTTTTTCGAAACTATCTGCAACCTTAAAAATCTCTTCAAGTACTTTCTTATTCAAAAATTGTTTGGTGCTCAAAATATGTTCAAAATTCATATTGCAAATTACTAAGTGGTAGGACGTCAAACGTCCCTACCACGCTCAGCGTGGTGGGCAAGGTGGGAGTCGAACCCACAAGGTGTTGCCATCACCCCGTTAATGGTGCCGGCGGTCGGAGTCGAACCGACATGAGCTTGCACTCACAGGTTTTTGAGACCTGCGTGTCTACCATTCCACCACACCGGCACATTTTGCGGGGCTGCGTCTACCGGTTCCGCCGCGTCAAACGCGGCTGTAACGTTCGACGTTCTGCCACTTGCCCCTGTGTACAACCGATTATATAATTTTCAGTCTGTTCTTTCAATGAATTTTTGATGAGGGATTAGCTTTTAGGGTCAGACCCTCAGGTTAAACTTTTTATTTCTAACTTATTACTTGTTACTCGTTACGTAATAACTTTACTTGTTCACTTGGAGCGCATTTTTTCGACGCCGTAGAATTTACGCCTCTCGCCTTTAAAGCGCAGATCAATTTCTCCCAACGGGCCGTTGCGGTGTTTGGCGATCAGCAACTTTATATCTTCGAAGTTCTCCTGATCTTCCCGATACAAAAACATCACTACATCCGCGTCCTGTTCAATTGCACCACTCTCCCGCAGATCCGCAAGTTGGGGAATTTTCGCAGTTCTTGCTTCCACGGCTCGGGAAAGCTGCGATATTGCCAAAACCGGAATTTTAAGCTCTCTTGCCAAATTTTTTAGGGCTTGGGAGATTTCGCTCACCTCTTGGACTCGGTTTTCCAAATTTCGGCCCCGGACAAGTTGCAAATAATCAACGATCAAAAGCTTTAAGTTGTGTTCCATCTGCAATCTTCTTGCCTTTGTTCTCATCTCCATTATCGAAATCCCCGGAGTATCATCAATAAAAAGCGGGGCCTCGGCCAACTCTCCCATTGCTTCAGAAAGTTTCGAGAAATCATCATCATCCAAATTCCCGGTGGTAATTTTCCAAGCATCAACATCCGATTCACAAGCAAGTAATAAATCAATAAGTTGCTCTTTACTCATTTCCACTGAAAAAATCCCCACTGGTATTTTTTCGCGTACGGCAACGTGCTGGGCAATATTGCTGGCAAGAGTGGTTTTTCCTAAGGAAGGCCGGGCTGCCAAAATTATTAAGTTTGAATCCTGCAGGCCAGAGAGTTTCTTATCAATATCCGAAAAACCAGTCGGTACTCCACGTAAGGCGCCGCCCTTTTTTTGCAGTTCGTCAAGCCGATCAAAACTTTCCGCCAAAGCTTCTCTAATTGGGATAAAGTTACTGCGCAAATGTTCTTGCGAGATTCCAAATAAATCCTTCTCGACGTCTTCTAAAAGAGTAGGAACTTCTTTATCCTCTTCAAACGCTTCTTGGGTTATTTTCGCGGCCGTACTAATCAGCGCCCTTTTTATTGCCTTATCTTTAACAATTTGAGCGTAATGTTCAACATGAGCGCTGGTCGGAACGCTATTTACCAAGGAAGTGAGGTAACTACTACCGCCAACAAAATCATACTTTTCCACTCTTTTTAACTCATCAGTAACGGTAACCAAATCTGCCGGCAATCTTTTTTCATAAAGAATAAGAATCGCGCGGTATATTTCGGCGTGGATTTCGGTATAAAAATGTTCTGGTTTGAGGCTCTCCGCCACTTTTACAATCGCGTCTTTATCGATTAAAAGTGCCCCAAGAACGCTGGCTTCTGCCTCTAAATTTTGGGGAGGGAGTCTTAGATCGCTTTTTACTTTTTCTTTTATCTGCGTTTGGGCCATATTTTTTACTCTAGCGAATTTTCTCTAAAAGAACAATCTCTAATTCCTCGGGTAATTTCTCGCTCGAAACTACCAGTTTATTTTGGGCGACTATTTCTTCTTTACCCATCTCCTTCAAAAATTTACTTACCATCTCTAGCGGAAATTTCAAGCCTTCTATTTTGTAATGCATGGGAATCACAATTTTTGGTTCAATTTGGGCCACAATCTTGGCAGCAGAATCAGCTTCAATTGTATAAACCCCACCAACCGGAATTAAAAGGACATCCACTGCTCCCAGTTCTTCAAGCTGTTGGTTCGTAAGGGGGTGTCCTAGATCACCGAAATGGGCTATCTGTACATTATCAATATTGATATTATAGATTGTGTTTTTACCGCGAAGTTTTCCTTCTTTCTCATCATGAAAGGTACCAACCCCAACAACATTAACTCCTTTTAGCTCGTATTCACCTGGCCCTTCAATAACAAAAGGGTTGGTACTAACCACACTAACCGCATTGTGGTCACTATGACCGTGACTTACCGTTACAATATCCGCTTCCACCTTTAAAGGGGTTAACCCGGTAAAAGTTGCCTCGTATGGATCGGTAAAAACAGCCGCATCCTTCCCTTTTAATTTAAATGCCGCTTGCCCGTACCAAGTTATTTCCATAGATAAATAATTTAACATAAAGAAATATTGCTTGACAATCTACCAAAAATCCAATTATTATCAAATTAGTATTTTAAAAAGATGGAACAAGTTTCTTCAGACCCCCTAAAAAATAGCTTAAAGAGATCAGTCTCGATTTGGGGAAGAAGATTTGGATATGATGTTTTTTGGGCTGGAATAATTGGAATTGTTTTAGGATTATTTTGTTCCGCCCTTGTTTGGTATGTCCAAGATGGAATAAAAAGTTATTTTCTCGCTAAGAGTGCAACTCTTCCCTTTAAGGAAACAAAGATTCTAAAATTAGCTATTTCTGAACCAGAAGACGGACTAACAAGCGATGTATCCACTGTAAAGGTTAAGGGAACCACCACAACAGCGGCAAAAATCATTTTAACTGGCGGGGTAAGCGATTTAGTAATTGATTCAGATGAAGCTTTTAGTGCCGATTATGAACTAAACGAGGGTGAAAATGATATCTCGGTAGTTGCTTTCAGTGATAATGGTGAAACTTCTGAAAGCAGTGTTAGTGTTCTCTACCTAAAGGATGGTATCGAATGAAAA
This sequence comes from uncultured Gammaproteobacteria bacterium, assembly GCA_964643435.1. Taxonomy (GTDB): domain Bacteria; phylum Patescibacteriota; class Microgenomatia; order Woykebacterales; family RBG-16-39-9b; genus CAZXPY01. Next base: position 35,779 of record CAZXPY010000002.1, read on the forward strand.
AAATACTATTAGCCGCCATTTTTCTCTCAATAATTCTTATCACTCCAGTTTTCGCTAATGACGACGATAGCGATAAAAGCTCTACCAGCGGCGCTAAAGGGAAGAAGATTTCGGAAAAAATTGAGAAAATAAAGGAAAAAGTCGCTACCAAAGAAGGTCGCTTGCGTGAGGCTACAAGTGAGGCCCAAAAGAAGCTTCTCAAACACCATATCAAAGGCGTTATCACTAAAATCTTAGGAGATTCTTTCGAATTACAAACCCCAAAATTAACCGTGATTATTCAGACAGATACCGATACAAAGTACGTTCAGATTGGTGGTGGACCAAAACAGACTATTTCTTTCAGCGATTTAAAGGTAAATGACCGCGTTTCCGTGGTTGGTATCGGGAAAAAGGACCTTGAAGGTTTAGCAAAATTGGTTGTCCGCCACCCTAAGCAAAAGTTTTTAAAGAAAAGAGCGGTTTTTGGTACCCTTACTTCAATTGACGGAAACAATTTGGTAATTGCCCACATTAGAAAAGCGGACATCACTTGGGAAGTTCTAGTTACTGACGAAACAAGAATTAAGAAGATTGGTGCTAATAAAGCCACAATTGCTGATTTAAAGGTTGGTGACCGTCTTGTTGCGGTTGGAACCGTGGATGATACCGGTTTAATAACTGCAAAGTTCTTGTTTATCAGCCCCGGAAAATTTAAAGGGATACCCCTTTCCACCCCAAGCGCGAAGCCGGCCACAAACTCCGCCCAATAACTAGCGGGTTGACAAAAAAAATAATACTTGTTAACTTTAGATATTAATGAGGCAAAGCCTCTTTTGTAAACAAAATGGAAGGAATGCAGGTCTCTCCTCAAATCGAAACAAGAAGCAAATTAAGTCTTTCTACCACAAAAGTTTTGGTAATAATTGGTTTAATAATAATTGTAATTGCTGTTCCGTTAACCGTGTTCTTGGCAAAAACCCGGCAAGAACCTCGTTCCAAAGCAGCTGAACCTCTACCTCCCCTAACCAAAACGTTCAAACTAACCTTAACTTCACCGGCTGATGATTTAGCAACGAACCAAAACGTAGTTACCATCTCCGGATCAGTTAATAAAAAGGCGATCATCTTAATTTCTGGAGGTCTCCAAGAGGAAGCGATTGAAACCACAAATCAATTCTCGCAAAACTACGCTCTTACCTTAGGTGATAACCAGATTGAAGTAACTGCTTTTGATGAAGAAGGGAACGAGGTTGGGCAAGTTAGAAATGTTTTATACGTGACGGAACCGCTTGAGTGAGATCACTCGTAAATTCTATGAAAAAAATTATTCTTTCGACAATAATATTATTCTTAGTGGCAACTTTAATTAGAGTTGATGTTTTTGCTCAAATCCCCGCTCCCCGCCTGTCAAATCCCCGTTCCTCAACACCGAGCGCCACTGCTAGCGCAAGAGTGGCTACGGCAAGTGCAAGACTTGCCAGTCCTCGAAATTTTGTCACTGGTGTGCTTGTTGCTATTGACGGTACAACCCTGGTTATTAAAGTTTCACCTTCCGGTCTTAAAGAACCGGAAAGAACTATTTCGGTTGCCACGAATGAAAAAACTAAGTTCTTCTCCATACCAAAAGGTAAAAGGATTTCGCTTTCCGATCTGGACAATGGTGATAGATTAGCGGTAACCGGGATTAACCCAAAAGATTCGCAAGGAACAGCCCTTTTTGTCTTCCAATTAAACCCTTCGATTCCGCCAAGAGTTATTTCCCTTTTAGGTAAAATTACGCGGGTTGAGGATAGTGGTTTTAGTATTGAATCGGTTATTCCAAAAAGAAGTGGTGAATGGGAGGTTAGAACTACTGAAAATACTAGAATTATAAAGAAGGGTGAGAAAGTCACGGTCAGTGATTTACAAGTTGGCGATGGCGTTCTTGTGGTTGGGCTCACAACTGGCGAAAATTCTTTAAACGCGAGGTTGGTGGTGGTGTTAGGAACCTCTTTTCTAAAAGCAAAAATTAGTGGGGGCATCCTAAAGAAACCACCGGTTGCTACTCGCCCTGCCGGTAGAGGACAAGAAGCCACAAGGGCGGCAACCATAGGTTCTTGTTTGGATCTAAACGGAGATAATAAAGTCACCATTGCTGATATTAGTGAAGTTGCCAAAAGAGGCCCAAGCAAAAGTGGTGATTCTTTGTACAATGAAAAATACGATGTAAATAGTGATCGTGTAATTGACAAAGAAGATGTAAAGGCAGTCGCTGCCCAGTGGAATAATACTTGTAGTCAATAAAAAAAGGCCAGAAGCTTTTTAGCCCTGGCCCAATTTGTTCTTTAGTTCTCGCAACAGGGCAAGTTGGCTACGATAATAGCTAGTCAACGCTTCTAAAACTTCAGTCATAAGATGATCCGAGGATTCGGATTTTTCCCACTCACGTCTAGCCTTAAAGATCCCTCCACGAGTCAATGCACTTTGGGTTAGCTCTGCTATCGTTGAATAGCTAAACTCCATAAGGGACCGAAGGTTTTTTTCGGAAATGTGCAGCCTAGAAATATGGTCGCTAGAAGGCTCCTTGTACCCTAGCCTCGCAAGCTGGCTTTGGATCGTGTAGATACCTTCGGCAAGTAGCCGGAACTTTTGTCTTTTCTCTCTCCTTAAACGGCGCTGGACCACTCGAACAGAACGGTTTTTCCTCACTTTCGGTGAACCTCCTTGCCAAGCTAAGCTTGGATTGAGAAAGTCCACCCCGGCACGTTGAACGTGCCAGTCGCGTTTGACGCGACGCCACCAAGACGTTACTTCGGAATTATCCCATAAAAAGTATAATTTGTAAACTAACAAACGGAACTTTTTCGTTTCTTAACCCCACTTGCAAACAGGCAAACGCCATCCTATAATAGGGCATAAGTAGCAGTTTAGCGAGAAAGGAGATCGAGTTATGGCAAAGCCAAGGGGGGAAGATCCGTTTCCGCAAGAAACAGCCAAGTTTGTCGCAATAGTAAATATGCGGCAGGCGGCTCTCGCCAGTGTATGTGCAATGGTAGGGTTCGGCCTTGGAAACACCCACATGGCACTCCTTCGTAGGGTCAGCGTGAAAACGATTGAGACCCAAATAGAAGAAGCCATCCGGCACTTAACAGTTGTTCTTAAGCTTGACTTCCGCCCGAACCGAAGTCAATTTGTAATTATCTGCCATGAAATCATTCAAGAACGAATCCCAGAGATCTTCGCTCTAAACAGTGCGGAGGCAAAAGAAAAGGCTACCCATTTTGTCACTCTTTACAAACTAAGTCCTAGAGTTGCTGAAGTTTGTGCACTGCTAGGCTACGGATTTAATAGCCGAGAAATAGCCAGATTGCAGGTAGTACACCCTAAGACGGTTGAGAGCCAACTGCGGAAAGGTAGAATTCTGTTGAGATCCCAACTACGGGTTCTCGGAAATCTTACCCATCGCCAATTTGTCATTGTCTGCTACCAAATCGCTAACGACCGCGTACCGCAGCTAGTAAACCCTGCTCAGAACTAGCTGGTACCTAGCCCAAAAAAGCTCCTGACGCAAACCGCTTTCCCACCTGCATAACCTCGCCACCAAATCCGTAGGGTTTGGTGGCTCTTCTTTTTTCTAGCCTCTTTATGCTAGAATTATTCGATATGGCTAAAAAATTTGAGACTCGAAAAGGTCTTGCCCTGCGTACACCGAAGGGATTCCGGGATTTTTTACCCCCGGCCGCAGCCGGGCGCGCTTTTCTATTGGAAAAATTAGTTGGCAGTCTAAGAAAATTTGGTTTTGAGCCTTTGGAAACTCCGGCAATAGAATTTGCCGAAACTTTAAAAGGAAAATACGGGGAAGAAGAACGACTCATCTTTGAATTTACTGATCGTGGCGGTAGAGCGGTTGCTCTGCGTTACGACCAAACAGTACCACTAGCCAGAGTAGTCGCTGCTAATCAAAACTTACCGCTGCCTTTCAAACGCTACCAAGTTGGGCCGGTTTGGCGGGCCGATAATCCTCAAAAAGGGCGATTTCGGGAATTTCTCCAAGTGGATTTTGATATTGTTGGCACTTCAAGCTTAATTGCTGATGCGGAAATTATCGCCGCTGCAATTGCGGCTACAAAAGAGGCGGGTTTCGCTAACTTTTTGATGAAAATAAACGATCGCGAAACTTTCCGCGGTCTATCTGCCCAAACCATACGAGCAGTCGATAAACTGCAAAAAATCGGCGACGTTGGAGTTGTGGAACAATTAAAAAGAGAAGATTACGAAGAGAAAGAAGCAAAAGCGCTTTTAAAGAAAATTAAAGATTCTCCCCCAACTAAAAATATTGAAAACTTATTTAAATATTTGGGGAATTTAAAAGTAGATAAAAATCTTTTTGCTTTTGATCCCACCTTGGCTCGTGGTCTTGATTATTACACCGGAACGATTTTCGAAATGGAAATTAAAGGTTACGCTGGTGGCTCGGTTGGTGCTGGGGGGCGGTATGATAATTTAATTGGAATATTTGCTAATAAAAAAATTCCGGCCGTAGGTTTTTCTTTTGGGTTTGACCGATTATTGGAAGCAGCTGAAAGGTTCAGATTAATACCCAATTATTCACCTTCGTCTCGTGTTTTAGTGACAATTTTTAATGGAAAACTTCTGCCGCAATCTCTTTCTCTGGTTACAAACTTGAGAAACCAAGGAATCGCCGCTGAAGTTGCTTTGGATGCGGATGAAAAATTAGAAAAACAACTCAAATACGCTGATAATAAAGGAATTCCGTTTGCCGCTATTTTAGGACCAAAGGAATCGGAAAGTGGGACGATTACCTTAAAAAATTTAAGTGAAAAAACGCAAAGTACAATCTCGCTTACGAGAGCTATTGAAAAAATAAAATCTGCCTAATGACTAAATATAAAACTGCCTTAATCTATCTCGGGGTCGCCAGTATTATCTGGGGTATTACTATACCAATCTTAAAAATGACCCTAGAACAAATCCCCATTTTTACCTTAGCGTTCCTAAGGTTCACGCTGGCAAGTATCTTTTCCCTGCCAATTTTTTTATTTAATAGGAAAAAAAGATTAGATAAAAAGGATTTGCCCGCTCTTTTAATTGTGGCGCTTCTGGGAACAACTCTAAGCATCTCACTCCTTTTTACTGGGCTTAAGTTTTCAAGCGCTATTGATAGCTCTTTAATAATTTCTCTTGGACCGATCGCTACCTCGATTATTGCTTTTGTCTACCTTAAGGAAAAAATCTCTAGAATCCATTTATTTGGTATTGCTTTAAGTTTTTTGGGAGTCTTATTTATCATTTTTGAACCAACATTACCCACTAAAATACAACAACAGTCTTCGCTATTGGGTAACTTTTTAATTTTTGGTGCCGTAATTGCCGGTTCGTTTTTTGTAATTTTATCAAAGAAACTTTTTTCTCACTATAAACCAACAACGATCATCACCTTCTCATTTTTTATCGGCGCGATCTCCTTTTTGCCAACCGCAATAATTGAGTATATAAGTGACCCAAATTGGTTGATTAATGTTAATATGTCGGGAATTTTTGGTGTAGTATTTGTAGGAATATTTTCTTCTTGGTTAGCTTACCTCATTCATGAGTGGTCATTAGAAATCTTACCCATTCATATTATTAGTATTAGCAGTTACTTAATCCCTATCGTGGCAATAGTCTCTTCTATTTATCTTTTAGGTGAAAAAATTAGCCAAGGTTTTATTTTTGCGGCGGCTCTTATCTTAATTGGTACCTTTTTTGGAACTTATTCCAAACACGAACACCACCGCCGTCCCGGCCACCGGGTTTAATTTTCGTAGAAATGGTAAGGGCCCGGTGATTTGGTTATCGCTAAACTCTTCACACGGGCCCTGTTTTACCGGCTGCTCATTTACCAATCGGTTCCCCGACGAATTGACACCCATCGGCGAGGACGTCCGATGTGTTCACTTCAGACTTCAGGTCTATTGGAGGCGTAAAGATGATCTTGCAATTGTCCACGTCGACCGGGACTAACTGTCGCAGGACCTCCATTGCCTCCGCTCTCCTCAACCTAAAGTCCTCCATGCTAGCCGCCAGAATCCTGACGCCGATAACCGGCCGGAAACGAGCGGCGCACACGTCCTTACTTTGGTAGACGATTTCCACGTCTCCTAGATTGGACGGGCAGGATCCAGTTTCGGTCAGAGCAACCGGTGTTGGGGTAAGCAATTCCACCCTTACCCCGGTGTTCGCCCTACCTCCGCAAGCGACAAGCGCTAGCGAAAGGAGCGTAGCTGCTGCGAATAGGAGTTTCAATTATTGCCTCCTTTCAGGCAACTCGCAGCCGACTAATTATGTATATAATACACTATAGGGTAATAAAAGTCAAGTTCCTTGGAGACAACCAGTGGTTACGAGATCTCGCGTCGTAAGTTTATCTTTCACATCTTGAGGAGGCCCCCAAATAATGGCTAAATTACAAAGATTACCAACACCAAAACTCCTGATTAAATCCTCTGCCAGTTTTTTCTTCGCCCGGTAATCATCTCTGGAAGCAACTATCGAGATCCGAACTGCAATTCTATCGGCAGTTTCAAGATGCTCAATACTTATTCCCTGCGTTTTATCCACAAAAGGAAGTTTGGAAATAATTTTCTTTTTTTCAGATTGATAGAGCTCAGATTTGGAGATCCGTTCACCTTCTTTTAGGTCAGAAGGGGAAATCACGGTGAGTTTCTTAAATTGTTTTCCTGGCAAAACTGTCTCAATAACATCTTTACTAACATTAGTAGAAAGTTTTATTAATCCTTTTCTTGGTACCCCTTTTTCATCCACTGGGTATTTTTTGCCAAGATAATAATCAACGCCTAAAATAACTACAGCAACTAAAACAATCACTCCGATAATTACCAGTATTATATTTTTACGGTTTGTTAGATCTATCAATCGCACCTCCAATATCCGTTATTCATTTTATACGTATTCCAGTTACAGGCTCCACCATTACTTATAATTTTTGCAGCACCCAAAATCTGGTCATATGGATCCCATAAATTGCCGTCTAAAGGAGACCAAGGCTCTGGCGGTCTTAACCATTCTACACTATGGAACGGTTCATCCTCTCCCGGTATTGTCCAACACGGTGGGGTTTTTGGTCCGTTTCTAAACCCTGATCCAGAATCAATTCCGTTCCTCCAAAAACCAGAACCGATCCAAAGTGATTTGAGAAACCCAAAAATACCAATCTCACCGCTCTTCCCAATAGCGCAGAGATCAAAATAACTTTCGCCGATTACGATCTCAACCATTACATCAGCCAAATTTCTGCCAGAAAGGGGTTCAATTTTATCTCCAGCTACTTGATAAATATATTGTTGAATACGCTCTGCACCGGGAACACCTAGTTCCTCATGAGGCAGGGGTACGTGACAATCTTGCTTAAATGTTCCGTCTGTATTTGAATGCCGACCAAATTCACCTATATAAGCATAAACTCGCCACCAATGCTGGGTGTTGGATTTTATTCCTTTCCAGGTAAAGCTAGTTGCTGCTGGAACACGGTCTGGACTATTTACATTGTTTATAAAGTGGCCAGAAGTCCAACGAGTCGAAGGATTCGTATCAGTTGATAAGTCAACTATATAACCTTGGGCCTTGTTAGACGCTTGCCAAGTAAATATGGCTGTAACCGTACCTTTATTTCCACATTCAGTACCAACACCGGTAAGACTAAACCTCCCGGGACAGTTTGGTGAGTCGAATTCTTTGACTGTTACATCGCTTTTTTCACCCTTACTATTGTAGGCATACAAAAACGCTTTAAAGTGCTTGTTATTTTCTAAGTCATTATATTTTATCGTGCTAGTCGGCGCAGCTATATTAGTGTTATGAATCACGTTTGGTTTAGAAACATCGTATAAAATAACATTTACAACAGTAACATCAGGCGTGACTTTCCAGGACAAGCCTACAGAGGTCAACTCGTCATTCTGGTTACAGGATCTGTTTGTTACTTGTATATCAGTCGGCGAACTGACTCCTGAAGTAGGTGTAGGTGGCGTTACGGCCGCAGTACAATTTGGTGTGGTAAAACTCCTAGTAGTACTTGGTCTCCATTCACCATTATTAAATTTGGTATTAACTCTCCAGTAATAAGTAGTTTTACCATTAATAATATTTTGTATAGTGAAGGTTGAAGTAGTTGGGCTCTCTTGTCTTGCATTAAAGAGAATTGTGGCAAAATTATCGTTTTTAGTGGAAAAATCAAGCCACTGCTCTATTGCTCCACTCGAAATTGAAGGCACCCATTTAAAGGTCACTTCGACCTTATTGTTAGTTTTGCAAGGACCAATACTTTCGGTTAGATTAGTAGCCGGCAATAAGCCTACTACTGGCGCTTTAAAGGTAAAAGAATTCACACGGTTAGAAAACTTGATAAAACCCGGACAATCCGGGTGACGAGCAGAAACTCGCCAATAATAGACGATTCCTTCCTTCAAACCGCTATTCGGCGGTGCGTGACCGGCGGCAAGAGAGGTATTCCAACTAGCTGGATAGGAAATATTCGGTACATCAATATGCGGTCCACTGTACCACCACCACTCCCCCGGTGTACCAAACGGTTGCTCAGATAAATCTACCCAATAGCTGTCTCCGAGTCCAGCGTATTCTGACCATGAAAATAAAGGTTTGTTTTGGTCGAGTACTTTTTTATCTTCCGGACTAACAAGATATAAATCGGAACTTAATCTACTACAGACAACAGCCCCGCCCGGAACAGCCGCAGAAGCAATGTTACTAGCTTGAACTGGAGGCAAGGAGACAGTAATAACCGCGTAATAAGTTTTCCCAGCTGTGAGTGCGTTTGCAAAGTTCATCGTGTGTTTGGGGATAGCAGTACTACAAATATTTATGTCATTACTCTTTACAGCACTATTTAGAATAGCGGTGTAGCTGCCACCATCAGTACCGACAGTAAGTTGTTCGGTGACGCAAGTGCCAGTCCAGGTCCAGGTGAAATTGGCAGTAGTTGCATTCGTAAAGCTCATACTAAGGTCGGTTATTGTTGCCGCCCCTCCCCCACTCACACCAAAGCTTATTGGCGCCGCTGCTCCTCCTAAAGAGCAGCCTCCAGTAGAATCATTACAAGACCAAGCTAGCCACCAGTAGGTTATTCCTGGGGAGAAGGTAGAAGGCGGAGCTCCAATGTTGTTTGAGCTCCAACCAGCACCATTGCTCCAAGCTAGAGAAGTAGCGCTAGTTTGTTTAAACCAGAATCCGCCAGCGCTGAAGTTATTGTCATTTGGTTTAACTAAGACTTTGTAATAAGTAGCGTTGGTAGCACTACCCCAAGAAAAGGTCGGGTTAGAGAAGCTACCAGTACCTTGGGGTTGGTTTAGGGTTGGCGGACCTGGGGATTGTCCACCGGTAGGAACCGTTGCAGAAGCAATGTTACTAGCTTGAACTGGAGGAAATGAGACAGTAATAACCGCGTAGTAGGCCTTACCGGCTATTAGGCTTGAAGAAAAGTTCATAGTGTGTTTAGGAATATTTGTAGTACAAATATTTACGTTGTCACTTTTTACAGCACTATTAAGAACAGCCGTGTAGCTGCCACCATCAGTACCAACAGTTAATTGTTCCGTAACACAGTTTCCGGTCCAGGTCCAGTTAAAAGTAGCGCTGGTTGAACCCGTAAACTTCATAGTTAAATCATTAATTATCGAAGGCTCGCCAATCACACTAAAAGAGACAGGGGCGGCGGCTCCGGAAAGAGAACAGCCTCCAGTAGAGTCATTACAAGACCAAGCTAGCCACCAGTAGGTTATTCCTGGGGAGAAGGTAGAAGGCGGAGCTCCAATGTTGTTTGAGCTCCAACCAGCACCATTGCTCCAAGCTAGAGAAGTAGCGCTAGTTTGTTTAAACCAGAATCCGCCAGCGCTGAAGTTATTGTCATTTGGTTTAACTAAGACTTTGTAATAAGTAGCGTTGGTAGCACTACCCCAAGAAAAGGTTGGGTTAGAGAAGCTACCAGTACTTTGGGGTTGGTTTAGGGTTGGCGGTCCGGGTGCGCTCGTAGTGGCGCAGGCATTATCGCTAGTAGCTGAATTTTGATAGTAGACACTAGTAGATGTAGCTGGAGAGTAAACATAATAAACATAATTGGTAGAAGGTTGAATCGCCGAGTTCCTAAAGGTATAAGATGTGACGGTTTCTGGCAAATAACCGCTTTGGGCAACAACATTGTTTGGATCGCCACCAGCAAGAGTTAGTTTGACTTTATAGGTGATCGGACAAACATTGGTTTTTTTAGTACCGCTAGTTACTAATACTCCGGTTCCACAATCGACGGTACAAACGTAGTAATCGTAGTTGTGATCTGGTTTTAGGCCAGTGAAGGTTACGGAAGTAGTGGTAGAGGTTCTAGTCGCTACTACCGCCCCTAAGTTACCACTTTCAGTGAGTCTGGCAGTGTAATACCAGGAAACAGTCAGGGTTCCTGAAGAAGAACTATTGGCGTCCCCTTCCTTGATCTTCTTCCCTGTACCACAATTTGGAGTACAGACCACATAATGATAAGTAGTAGAAGCCTGTAATCCACTGAAAGTGTAGGAAGTACCAGAGATATCTGCTTGAGCAGCGACAAGTGCCCCACCTTTCGCCAAAGCCACGGCAAACCCAGGAGAACCCCAAGAAATAGTTAGATTCTGGGTACAATCGGTTGGTCGGTTAGGGTTTGGGGGCCAAGTAGCCGTAACCGAACAGTTCGTGACCGCTCTACTTCTGAGATCATTGATCGTCTTAATCCCGAAGACTGTCAAAGGAATAATAAAGATAAGAAGAATCAAGGAAACAATTGAAAGTTGAGTTTTGAATGGAAGACCACTAAGAAAAGAAATTTTATTAAAAGTGTATTTAAACTTTTGTAGTTGTTTAGAAAAAGGCAGTAAACTCACGTTATTTACCCTCAAAGGGAAGTTTTGTCTATTCCTTAATAATAACAAGGAATATTAGTAGCTGTCAAAAGATGGGTTACCGAGGCAGTTTTATCAGAAAGAAAAGGCCCTGCCTTTGAATTTCGACAGGGCTTGCCTTGAATTTTTTTCCTTAATAGAGAGAAGGAATCAAATAAAATACATCAAATCCCAACTCTGCTCCATCGGTAAAGATGGTGGTGAAATAATGCATACCGCTTTTGTCTCTCGCATAACCGACACCGATCCGAATGTAGTTAGGTTTCAAGATATTATCGCGGTGGCCCTGGCTAGCCATCAGGTGCTCGACTGCGATCCTCACGGTGTCGCCGTCCGGGAAGTCGTTGCGGGCCAGGTTCTCGCCCGCCCAGGCGTACGGGACGCCCCAGCTGTCGAGCAAGTCCCATACCGTCTACCCATCAGGAGCTTCGTGAGAAAAATAATTTTTCCACGCCATGTCTTGAGAACGCTGACGGGCGGCTTTCACCAAAATAGGATCTAAAAATAAAAGCGGAAGACCCTCATTAATCCGTTCAATATTCAAGCCAATAAAAAACTGGGTTTCCTCCTCTGCCAATCCTAGGAGCTGAGCAGATGTTGTGAAAAGCACCTCGTTTGTGATGGGCTTTTGTTCCAGAACTGGCCCGCCAGAATTGTCAATAAAATTTTTCCAACTCAATCCGAGATTCCAGTTCTCAAAAATGATTATCACAATTGCAGAAATCAGAAGAGCTCTCAATATACTCCGCTTCACTCCACTCTCCTTTCTTGGATGATTTTTTAATGTCCAAAAGATATTATACCCCTTAAAGGAAGTTTATCAACGCCTTTTCTTTATTATTTTTTTTGTTTCTGTTAAAATATAGGTTCTAAACTATGAAAGAAGGCATTCACCCAGAATATTTTCCGCAGGCAGTGGTCGTTTGTGCCTGCGGCAATAGATTTAATGTTGGCTCTACTAGAGCTGAAATTCGCGTGGAAATTTGTAGCAATTGTCATCCTTTTTTCACTGGCAGTGAGAAGTTTATTGATACCGAAGGAAGGGTTGAGCGGTTTCAACGTCGCTCTTCTTTCAAAGTAGAACCCAAACCTAAAAAAATAGAAAGTACAGAGGAGCCGGCTCGTCCAAAGAGTTTGCGGGAAATGCTCTCCCAATTAGAAGAAAAATGAACACCTCCCCGCTGCAAGCAGCAGGGTATCCTTAAAAGGACAAGTTCTTTCGGGTGTTCACCCCCGCAGTAAACTGCGAGGTATTCTCACCCGAAATAAACTTAAAGCAAAAGCTAATGAAAGAAGAACAAGATTCAGAAATAGCTGCTGCTATTTTGGAAATACGCTCTGCGGCTGGTGGCAGGGAAGCCGGTCTTTTTGCGCAAGATCTTTACCGGATGTACTCTCGTTTCGCGCTCAAAAGAGGTTGGAAATTAAACCAGATATCAATTAACGAAGGTGGGATTGGCAATATTAAAGAAGCAATTTTTAGAATTGAGGGCCTAGAGGTCTTTAAGACTTTAAAGTATGAATCGGGTGTCCACCGCGTTCAAAGAGTACCAGCTACGGAGTCTTCGGGAAGAATTCATACTTCAACCGCAACTGTTGCGGTTCTGCCCGAAATCCCAGAACGCGATTTTTATATTAACCCAAAGGATATTAAAATTGAGACCTTTCGAGCCAGTGGCCACGGCGGGCAAAATGTCCAAAAAGTGGAAACCGCAGTTAGAGTTACCCACCTGCCTTCCGGCGTAGCCGCAACAAGCCAAGATGAACGCAGTCAATTTCAAAATCGCGAAAGAGCCTTATCAGTCTTGCGCTCCCGTTTATACGAAGCTTCTGAAAAGGCTAAACGGGAGAGTATAGATACTACTCGAAAGGTCCAAATTGGATCTGGTGATAGATCTGAAAAAATACGTACTTATAACTTTCCGCAGTCCCGGGTGACCGATCACAGAATAAATAAATCGTGGCATAATCTAGAGAGTATCTTGGACGGAGATCTAGAAAAAATAATTTCTTCTCTTCAAGGAGTGGAAAGTTAACCTTATTCGTTATCAGCTTCAGTCAGAGTTGCTTTTAGAGTCAAGGTCTTTCCGTCCCGAAAAACCTCAATTTCAACGCTGTCTCCAACTTTATATTTGCTTATTATCGTGGCTAAGGTTTGCTCTTCGGAAATTTGGCTACCAGCAAATTTGGTAATTATATCGCCTCTTTTTATTCCTGCCTTTTCAGCCGGTGAATCTTCGACTATTCTCTGGACAAAAGCTCCTTGCGGTAATCCTCTAATATCCGCGATATCTTTGTTGATTAATTGGTAAGCGACGCCAAGAAAAGGTTTAATAATCCTACCAACCTCCCTAAATTGCTCTAAAACAACCTTGGCTCGATTTATGGGAATAACGAAGCCGATATTTTGGGCTCCTTCAGTAACCGCAAAATTTATACCAATCACGCGAGCGGAGAGATCCAGCAGCGGTCCGCCGCTATTACCGGGATTCAAAGCCGCGTCGGTTTGAATGACGTTTTCTAAGGTTTCACTTCTAATTCCAAAGCTATCACTCGCGGTTACGCCCCGACCAATACCAGAAATAACTCCCACGGTTACTGTATTATCAAACCTACCAAGGGCATTACCAATCGCCACTACTGTTTGACCAACCTGAAGGTTGTCAGAATCTCCCAATTCAACCGTAGGTAATCCCACTGCCTCAACCTGTAGTATGGCTAAATCGTTTAAACTATCACGATCAATTTTTTTGACTGGGAAAGTTTTTTTATCTTTGGTTACGATAGTGTAGGAAATATCGGTGTCCTCAACCACATGGTCATTGGTTAAGATAATCCCGTTTGCATCGACGATAAACCCGGTACCAATACCTCTGCTATCGGATGTAGGGCCTCTCAAAGGATCGAAACCTACTTGTTTGGCAACAATACTGACGACTGCGGGCGAAGCTTTCTCGACTACTCTGATGACCGCGGATTCTTCACTAGTAACGACTCTTTTTTCACTCTGCAGGGGGGTTTTTTGCTCTTGGGTAAGTATTGGTAATTTAATACCGAACGGTAGTTTTTGGCTCCAAACAGCGTAATTTGCTCCGACAATACTGCCAAAGACAGCGGCACTAATACCAAAAACTACAAAAAATATTTTTGTTCTTTGTTCCACGTTAATATTCTAAAAAAATCTTTCTCTATTTTCAAGTAGGCTTAGGAGGCAGAAGTAACTTCGAGAAGTTTTGTTAAGGAATGGCTAAGGTGTTCAACAATTCTGGCTTCTTTGTTGAGTTTACTTTCAGTTTTTACATCGGCAATTTCTTTCTTAAGATGGGCAGCTAGCTGCGATATCGTCTGAGCCTTTGCTACTTCTTGGGTGGCTTTTGAATCAATTAAAGAAGTACTTACTCTTGTCAACATATCCGCCAATCCTAAAAGGGTTCGGCTGTAAATATCTAGAAAATCAGCTCTAAAGGATTCTAATTCTTTTTCCAGGTTTAAAACTTGGTAATAGTGGCCTTGGATATTTTGATAAATAAGATTATCTTTTAGATGGATATTGAAGCTTTCCAGTAACCAGCCTAAGCTGTTTCTAAGTAATCTGATCGTTTCGTAGGTATGAGGCGAACGAGAGGGAAACTGGTAAACTTCAAGTTCTTTTTCTTCAAATTTGCCGAAATAATTTTTGGCGCTCTCAAGAAAGTCTGGTTTTTTTTGCCCTTGGGTAGAAAAAACAAATGCCCTTCTTTTAAGATTAATAGCTACTTCTCTTAAGCTTAGCGCCAACCCAAAAGCGGCTGTTATAAGAATTATCATATAAATTGGGTCGGGACCGCTTACTGGAAGGGAGCTACTACCAGTCGTTTCCGTTGCTGCCCCAGTACCAGAAACAGTGTAAGTCCCTCCTAAAGCGCTTGTTAAGATATCAGAATTAGTGCCGTTTTCCGTTACATTGGAATCGGTTGTCGAACCAGATGTGAACTTAAAAGTAACCGCAGCGGTACCGGCGGCGGTTCCTTTAAAAGTAATTGTGGCAAACACACCGCTGCCAGAAAAGTAGGGCCCGCTGGTATTGGAAACTCCGCCAATCGTTATCGTAGTAGACGTACTTGTTTTAGTTGGATAAGTTGGATAAGTTGTACCACCAGCTATTGAGACAACTTGCAGTTTTGTGCCGTCGTAATTCAAAAGTGCATCAGCGCCATCAGTTTTGGCGCCGCCAGTGTTGATAATAATATCAACGTTGAAATTTTCACCAACCCCAACCGAATCTGAATCTGGTGAAAGGTAAAAAGAACCAGCTCCGAAAACGGCCTTAGCACTGAAGTGAAAGCTAATTAATAAAAGGGTTATTGAAAGTATCTTAAGAAGGGTCTTAGTTTTTGAAGTAAATATTGATTGGGCAGTTATCATTTTATAGTGAGCCTAGAGAACTATATTTATTTAACTATAAACTATTTAAAAACAACTTGTCAAGATTCTGAAATTTATTAAGGAACGATTGTGAAAGTTGCATTAGCAACTTTAGCTAAAATATCCTTCGAATTGGCGGTGGTGACATTACTCTCGGTTGTCTTACCACTATCATAATCGATGGTGACCAGTGCGTTACCAACTGCTTTGGCTTTAAACTTAACTATCGCTAAAACACCGCTTCCGGAAAACTGCGCTTTCCCAGGTTCGCTGATCGCTCCAAAGTAAATTTTACCGTTTTTTTCACTATTTATCGCGAAGGTTCCGTAGAGGGAGCCGGTTTGAATTTGAATACCCTCCTTTTGTAAATCCGAATCGAGCACTTCTAGTTTTGTTTTATCATAGGAAATTAGCAAGTCCGTACCGACTGTTTTAGCGCTGTCAGTATCTAAATTTACGGCTACTTCAAAACTATCTCCCACTTTGTATGTTCCAGCGATTGGGTTTAAAGAAAGAGAAGCCGCGGGGATCTTAGGAGGGGCTACTGGGGTTAATTTTTTCTCTTTTCTCGCTGGAGAAACAATGTAAAAGTAAGCGGCAATGAGTTCAACTAAAATAACTAAAGCCAACATTACGTAAAGTAAATTTTTATTGTCCTTTAAAAATTTCTCCATAAAAATCCTGTTAGGTTACTCTGGATCGGCTTCCTGCAGATAATTAGCTAACATCATTGAATAATCGATCGAGTTCACAACTGTATCTAAATTAAGATCAGCTTTTGCGTCATTCTTGGGTATGTAAGAGCTTACCAAGATTGAATAGTCAATTGAGTTTATGCTCCCATCACCGTTGAGATCACCAAGTTTAATTTTACCAGCCATTACGCTAATTTGTCTGGCAGCAGATGTTGTTACTACTACCCTTCTCAAGGCCTTGGTAATTTGGATTTTAATTTTAGAGGCAACCCCAACTTTCATCACCCCATCACTTAAAGATAAATTCAAACTCACTAAGCCGCCGCCAACACTAATTTCTTGGCTAAAATTCGTACCGGGAATGCTCACAGCACCAGTTAGTTTACCGATAAGGGCGGCCGGTAGTTCCATACTCAAAGAAATCGTGTTAACCCACTGATCAGTTCCTCCTATTGGAGTAGGTGTAGGGGTTGGAGTAGGTGTAGGTGTAGGCGTCGGTGTTGGGCTGGTTCCGCCGGAAACTGTGTAAGAAATTTCTGCCGTATTGTTACCCTCATTGCTCTCAGGAACATTTTGTTGATAATCAGTAACCACTCTAATTTTATACGTACCCGCTGTGCTTGGCGCAACAAAGGAATAGTTACCAATACTAGCGTCTGGTTGCCTTTGCGAAGCACCGGAAGCTAAAGAAGAGGTAAATGCTGCTCCACAAAGCTGTTCAGTGGTTTTTCCATTACAAGCGTTATACTGACCGGTCCAAAAGTTACTAGCGGTTCCGGTACCTTGATTTTTCACGTTGTAGAAAAAATCCACACTAGCACCTGGTGCCACGGTACTTCCAGTTGTGTTGGTTAAGTTTTGCACGATTAAATCTGGTAATCCGCTAGGTTGGGGTGTAGGAGTGGGAGTGGGGGTTGGCGTAGGCGTAGGCGTAGGAGTGGGTGTCGGTGTAGGAGGCGGCGGAGTTGGTGGTGCTGTCGTTGTCGCGGTAAAGGTTTCAAGAACTTTTATACTACAATCCAGGGCACAGATCTTACCATTGTAAGTCGTCCCTCCTTGAAGACCCTCAAAACTAGTCTGGGTTCCACTAGTACTGGCTATTTTTCCATCCAAGGTTATAACGTAACCCCAACTTTCGGTTAACACCCCACTAGCATTAGCTGTCCTAGATTGTTGCCGTAGTTTCGTACCGGTTCCACAGTTTGGTTGACATAAAACAACCGTATAAGTCTTGTTTGGTGTTAAACCAGTAAAAGTGGTACTTGTGGCTCTCCCCGACCAAGTTTTAACAAAAGTGGTACCATCAACAACAGCAACGGCAAATTCGTAATGACCCCAAGTAACGCTACAGCTATTAGAAGTACAGTTAGCGCCGCTAAATTCAGCTTTACTGCGAAGATCAGAAATAGTTTTTATCCCAAAAGTAGTTAAAGGAATTGCCAAGGCAACTAGGGAGATTATAAGGAGAATTCGTTTATCTCGGGCAGTGATTTTTTCCATACAAAGATTAGGTTTTTAGTATCTCAAAGATAACAAACAAGCGGCTATCTTGTCAACAATTTTTGTTATTCCGTAATTGTGTACTCTGCGTTTACCACTTTCGAAAGGATGTCAGCCGCCTTTTCGGTAACCACGTTAGAATCAGTCGTGGCCCCAACAACGCTCTCGATTTGAACTTGCGCCTCTCCCAATCCTTTTGCTCTAAATTTTATGCTCGCCAAAGTGCCGCTTCCCGAAAATCGATTTTCCCCTGGACTGGAAACCGCGGCAAAATAAATTTTTCCGCTTTTTACTTCGTTTGAGACCGCTGTATCGTATAAATCACCGCTTTTTATTTGAATACCTCCTTTACTTGAATCTGAATCGACAACTTCTAGTTTCGCTTTATCATAACTAACTACCAAATCCGTCCCGACTGTTTCCACACCGCCGGTATCTAAGTACACGCCGACATCAAAACTTTCCCCTAGTCTATACCCAGCAACCGACGGAGTTAGGGCTAAAGTAGCGATTTGCACCTTTTTACTAGAAACTTTGACTCTTTCTTTTACTGGTAAAAGAATCTCTGGTAAAAATAAAGAGGTTATGAAGGTTGCCTCAACCAAAATTATCAAAGCCAAAGCCGCTGTCAAAAAATTTATATTTTCTTTCAAATAATCATCAAAGAGTTTCACAATTTTATTTTACTCTTTATCGCCTTCCTGTAAATAGCTAGAAAGCATTATTGAATAATCGATTGAATTTACCACGGTATCTAAATTAAGATCGGCTCGCTCGTCATCAAGGGGCATATAAGAACTTACCAGAATTGAGTAATCGATCGAGTTAATAATATTATCAGCGTTTAAATCGCCTAGCTTAATTAAACCAGCGTTTATTGTTAGCTCTTTCGAGCTTGGAATAAAGTCAACTATTCGTAGTAGCGATTTTTCAACTGCCAATTTCAACCGCTTGGTAACTCCCGAAATAGCAAAAACTCCGTCAGGAATAGTTAAAGTTACGGTATTATTATTCGCCCCAAGATTACTACTAAATTCAGGACTAGTAGCGATAATATTCAACTTAGCGGCCAGTAAGCCTTGAAGGACGGCTGGTAAGTCTACATTCACGATGATTTTATTAACCCAAGTCGGTCCCCCGCCTGGTGGCGCGCCGGAAACAGTGTAAGTCTTTGTTAGATAATTATCTATTTCGTTAGCCTCGGCGTATTTGCAATCAGAGTCAGCAAAAAACCCTAGACTAAAAGTACCATCGGTAGTTGGGACCTGAAAGGCGCCGATGTGTGTCCGAGTCTGACCCGAGTCATAAGTATCGCTAAAGGTTCCGGCATCTCCGTCTGGCGCTGGTCCCCATTGGTTTACACCGCAAGCCGGTTTTGTGGGGCTGTGCTTGAAACCCTGAGTAACAACATCGAGTGCAGTAGGGCTACCATTGTTGCTAACCGTAATTTGAAAATCGACCCATTGGCCTTGAAAGTAGGGTCCTGGGGTATTAAGAACAATAGAGTCAACACTTAAATGCGCTTCCCCGGGTTGTGGTGGTGGAGGTGGTGTTGGCGTTGGTGACGGACCAGAAACAGTGTAG
Organism: uncultured Gammaproteobacteria bacterium; assembly: GCA_964643435.1. GTDB lineage: Bacteria > Patescibacteriota > Microgenomatia > Woykebacterales > RBG-16-39-9b > CAZXPY01. The sequence goes on from CAZXPY010000002.1 coordinate 54,887, forward strand.
GTGGTTGTTAGATAATTATTCGTTTCGTTACTACTCTCGGCATATTTGCAATCTGAATCAGCAAAAAACCCTAAGCTAAAAGTGCCGTCGTTAGTTGGTACTTGAAAAGCACCAGTATGAGTTCTTGCCTGTCCTGGGTCATAGGTATCACTAAAGGTTCCGGCATCACCATCTGGCGGTGGTCCCCATTGGTTTACACCACAAATTGGTTGGGTGGGACTATGTTTGAATCCTTGAGTTACGAGGTCTAGGGCGGTGCTGCTACCGTTGTTCCTAACTGTAATTTGAAAATCGACCCATTGGCCCTGGAGATATGGTCCGGGTGTAATTAAATTTATGGAAGCTACCTGCATATCAACACCGGGAGTTACTTGAGCTCTGGAGCGAAGATCTTCAACAGTTTTTATTCCAAAACTGGTTATCGGAACAGCTAAAGCAATGAGAACTATTATGAGGAGGGTTCGTTTATCTCGGGCAGAAACTTCCATTTAATTAAACTATAGCTTCTTAAAAGGGGCCTTGTCAAATTTTTTACGGATAAAAAAGGCGCAAACCCTCAAAGTCTGCGCCATATTCTCTGTTTAGCCAATTGACCGTCCGGTTAGACGGCGGAAGATCTCTCTATATCTTTTGGCGGTTGTTTCCACGATATCGGACGGGATTTCTGGGGCGGGTGGTTTCTTATCCCAACCAGTACGACTCGCCCAATCCCGCAAAAATTGTTTATCCATTGCCCTTTGCGGACGGCCTGGTTCGTATTTGGTTGCGTCCCAAAAACGGCTTGAATCTGGGGTAAGAACCTCATCAATTAAAAGCAACTCACCTTCAGAATCCAGACCGAACTCAAACTTAGTATCGGCGATGATTATCCCCCGGCTACGAGCATATTCACTGCCAACTTTGTACAACTCTTGACTTAGTTCTTTTAGTTTTAAAGCTAGGCTCTTCCCGCCCACTTTACCCACAAATTCGTTCCAAACAAGGTTTAAATCGTGGCCGGTTTGGACCTTGGTAGTAGGCGTGAAAATTGGTTCAGGCAGTTCTTGACTTTCGATGAGTCCAGATGGGTATTCAACGCCGGCGATCATTGCCCCCTTTGCCGGTCCACCAAGACTTAGGTACTCCGCCCAAGCTGAACCAGTAATGTAACCCCTAACAATACACTCAACCGGAAAAACCCGTTTTGCTTTCTCAATAAGAAGAGTCCTGCCAGAAATTTCTGGACAATGGATTGGACCGGCTCTTGTTGTAAAAATATCCTCCACCAAATAGACCAGGTGGTTCTTGCAAACTGCTCCGATTAGATGAGAGGAGAACCAAAACGCGCTGAGTTGGGCAAGGATTTTCCCTTTATCTGGAATACCGTTTGGATGGACAACGTCGTAGGTAGAGATACGATCGGTTGTAACCATTAAGAGACGACCGTCCCCCAAATCATAATTATCTCGCACCTTTCCCTGCGAAAGAAGCGGGATACCATGCGGCTCCAGGTACGACCGGCTATCCAGCATTATCTCCACTTCGTTTTCCTCCTTTATGGACTTGTTAAGCTGCGTTTAAAAAACCGACCACAAAGTCGGCATTAATAATAATCTAACATGTTTACCAATAAGGTTCAAGACAGCTTCGGTATAACCTGTTTATTTTAACAGTTCAATGGCTTTATTAAGTTGAGGGTCAAGACCGGCTTCTTCATCTTTCTCGGTTAATTCGATCTTGAAATCTGGCTCTAAGCCGGCGTCGTTAACCCATGTTCCGTTTGGGGTAAGCCATTTACTTTTGGTAATATGGAGACCAGAACCAAAAGGCAAGTTTTCTCTTTCCTGAACACTTCCCTTTCCAAAACTAGTTTCACCGACTAATTTTACCCCTAAAATATCGCGTAGCGCCCCGGCCACAATTTCCGAAGCACTAGCACTACCTTTGTTTATTAAAACAACCACACTATAACCGGTTAGGGCGCCGTCTTTTCGAGATTTTAAGGAAACCCTATTCCCGTTCGCATCTTCCTGAAATACAATCGTCGTTCCGGCCTTTACAAATTCACCAGTAATATCAACTGCTCCGTTTAGGTGACCCCCAGGGTTATTGCGAAGATCTAAAATTATTTTTTTGATACTAGAGAGTGAAATTTCCGCGACAGTACTTTCCCACTCGCTATTTGTGGTATCGGAAAAACGAGTAAGTTTTATAATCGCGACATCGTCTTTTTTCTCCCAAGTAACACTTTTAACTTCAATTCTTGCTCTTCTTAGAGTCAGTTCGAAATCTTCTTCACCCTTTCGAGTAAAGGTTATTTTTACTTCTGTCCCAGATTCGCCTCTTATTAATTTAACTGCCTCCGGTAAAGTAAGGTCAAAGGCGTCTTTATCCCCTATTTTTATAATCTGATCCCCAGCTCTAACCCCAGCTTCTTTTGCTGGCGTCCCTTCAAGAGGAGCGATTACTACCAATTTTTTATTTCGAAAACCAATTTGGATACCAACCCCTTCATAAACTCCAGAAAGATTAGTTTCGAACTCTTTATTGGTTTCTGGATCAAGGAAAATCGTGTAAGGATCACCAAGTGCGGCTACCATACCGGAGATAGCTCCGTAAAGGAGTTTCTGCGGATCAATTTTGTCTTTATGAATATAGTCTTTATTGACTCTTTCCCAGACATCCCAAAATAGCGAAAAATCTACGCCTAAATTTTTTGGGGTTTCTTTGGAGGAGATTGAAATATTAAAGCCTTCGCGTTTTACTTGCCAATTTTGACCAACGAAGACTCCGAAACCAAAAACCCACAAAAAAAGAATTATAAGTGGGTAATTTTTTAAAGCCTTTTTTAAGAATTTTTTCATTCCGTTAATATTTCCAAATTCGCACTTGGCAAGCTTTCTATTTTTTGATTAAACTTAACCGTCGCTTTCTGCACAGTTATTCCGTTTTCTAGTTTTTCCTCTTTACCAATTTCGATAACTTTTCCAACCGATTTTGAAGTGACGAAAGAACCGATTACCTTCACTTTATCACCTAATGCCAGTTCCTTCCAAGCCGGAATTTCTTTCTGCTCGGGCACATGGTCCGTAAAGGAAAGCGGAATCGTTAGAGCACGTTCTTTGGTACTTAAAAAAGCGTAACTATTTTCTAGTTTTTGCAGTATCTCCCATAAATCTGAACCGATTGGCATAATTCCAAAACCCTCCAAAATAATAATTGTCACCCCAATATCACTATTTTCTCCTAGACTCAAATAATCCCGGTAAGAAATTCCTCCTGCCACAATTCCCGAAACTCCGAGCGTAACTGCTTTTTCGATCGTGGTTCGACTAACGAGAGCACCTCCAACCAAAATTTTATCCCGACAAGTATGATCTACTAAGTTAGGTAAGATAAACTCGTCTGGTTTGGCCACTATTCTTATCGCGCCTTCTCTATCAAAACCAATTCCGAGTGTGCCAAAAACTTGGGCCGCTTCTCCCTCGATAATCACCGAGGTTTCTTTTATTTGAACAACTTTTCCCTTGGCGCCAGCCGCCATTCTCACCGGAACCGGCAAAAGTTTAATCATCGCTATACCACCTTCAATAGATTCAAAAACACCATCATTTGGGGAAACGCACGTCTTGGTGCCAAACAGCGTTTTGCGGCTTGCCAAAATTTCTCCTTTATAAATCCGCTCACCTTCTTTTTTAAGTAAATATTTAGGAACGTCACTGCCTCTCGCCCCTAAAATTTGGGCAATTTTAACTAGGCGCTGTCCACTACTCACTTGAGCCTGACCGATAACAGTTTCCGCCATGACGTGTTCACCAATACCAACCGTAACCTTTGCTTTAGCCGGAAATTTGCGCTCAAGGAGAATTTTCCTTCTTTTTGTCAATCGACGAGCCACCCGACAAATCATCTTTCCTCCCCAACAGCACGGCGCCACTTTAGATTTTGGGCTGTATCTACTTCACCAGTGTTAATTGGTTTTTTTCGACTGTCTAAAAACAATCCCGCACTTCCTCCTAAAAGAGAAGCCACAATTCTTTTACTGCCCCTTTTAAATTCTAATTTCAAAAACGCTCCTTCCTTCGCGGGTAAACGAACGATGTCTTCCTCTTTAATTGTAATTTTCTGCTGCTCGTCACCAGAATCTAAAATAACTTCCCTTGCCCCTATCTGGACAGCTGCTCCTAAATTGATTATTTCTGGCTGCAGCCTCAAAGTAGTGTTTAATTTTAAAAAGGAGAGCAGTACCCCTAAAGACGGTATAAATTGTTCCTTATCCAGATAGACTTGGAGTATTTCCTCGTTAAGAGAGTCCAAAACAAGCAGGATTAAAGAGGTCATTTTTGGATGATTAGATAAAACCCCTCCGGTTAAAATTAGGGCACCGATATTTTGTTTAAGTTTTTTTTGCAAGACTAGTCTTGAAAACCCCTCTTCAATTTGAAGCTGCAAAGGGTTCTCCGGTAATAAATAGGGGTAAATCTTCTTGTTGGCTATATAATTTTCAGTTTCAACATGAGAAGTGGCTTCTGTCAAAAATTGGTTTATTCGATCAATATCGGAAAGCTTAGAGACCTCATTGTAGTGGTGAGCACCAGCATCGAAAATTAGGGTTTGGGAGCCAAAAAACCGATTTTTGGATAATTCCGCTTCTTCGGGTTCGATCCAGAAATATTTATTATCCCTTGCAAGAAGTGCCAATCCGTCTAATTTTCCACTCAAAATAACTGGAATTTCTTTTAATTTGAACTTGTTGGTGATTAAATTAATTGTTAAATCAAGTTGACCTATTGATGTTGGTAAGGAAATTTTATCTTCAATTTTTATGATTGTTTCAAAAGAGCGGTTTATATTAACTAAAAAACCCTTAGTCCAGGCACTCCCAACATCAATTATTAAAAATTCAGCTCGATTATTTTTTAAAACCAAAGTAGCTCCTTAAATTATTATACCCTTTGGGTAATTGGTAAAAGAGACAAAAATCGGGCTTGCTTTATTTGTTTTACGAGTTTCTTTTGGTGCGTGACACACGTTCCCGTTTTTAAACGAGGGATTATCTTACCTCTTTCAGTAATAAAAGAATGCAGTTTACTGGTATCGAGCCAACTTGGTTCTAATCCTTCTTTACAAAAGACGCACTTTTTTCTCGTGTATCTACCAATAATATTTACTTTTTTTTGGATCATAGTAAGTTAGTGGAAGTTAAATTCAATCCACCTCTTAAGTTATAACCTTAACTTCTTTAAAAAGGAATATCCTCAACATCGATATCGGCTTCCTGCGTATCCTTAACCTTCTTATCCCTCTTGGTTTCCTTTTCCTCTTTTTCTAGTTCTAAATCTTCGGCGGGTTCTTTTTCCGCTACTAACTCTGGTTCTTTTTCTACTTGGGAGGGTTCTTGACCTTCCTCTGCTCCTATCTTAACTTCGGCTTCTTTTGCTTCTGAACGCCGCGAATCTAAAATAACCATATCTTCGGCAACGATATCGGTTCCTTGGCGCTTTTCACCGCTTGGTGATTCCCAACTTCTCGTTTGCAGTCTACCTTCAATATAAACTTTTCTACCTTTGCTTAAAAGTTGAGCGCAAAGTTCAGCTAGTTTGTTCCAAGCAACTATACGGTGGAATTCAGCCTCTTCCCGCCTTTCGCTAGAATCAGATGGAACCCAACTTCGGTTTGTTGCCAAACCAAAAGAGCAAACTGCGGTACCATTTGGGGTATAACGCAGCTCCGGATCGCGAGTTAAATTACCGATTAACATTACTTTGTTCAAACTCCTTGTAGACATAAACTCCTCCTAAATCAATAAATTTCTATTTTGAATCAGTTTTTTCTTTATCACCTCCTTTACCCTCCGAAGTTTCATACGAAGGAGGGCTTTTCTCTTTTTCCAATTTAACCACTAAAAATCTAAGCACTTCTTCGGTTATCTTTAATTTTTCATTTAGGGTTTTTGTCTGAAAAGGTTTTGCGGAAAAGGTTATCTGCCAAAAATCCCCCGCTAAATTTTTTTTGACTGGCAAAACAAGTTTCTTCTCACCTAAGTGACTAATTTTAAATTCGCCGGGTTCCAGAGAACTTTTCTTGATCGCCTCTTGTGCGTAGTTTAAAATTTCTTGTTTTCTCTCTTCTGTCAAGGTAGCCTTCAAAACCAAGGTTAAATCGTACATATTTGTTCTTAATCACAATAAATTCATTTATAAAAATAATCTATTACTTTAGCCCGAATAGGGCGCAGGATTCGAGAGTACCTAAATTACCTTCGCGGTAGCGAATGAATTTAGTTACGAAGAATCCTAGAAAATTTAAATTCAATTATATCACCGTCCGTCAACAAATAGTCTTTGCCTACTAGTTTAACTAAACCCTGCTCGTGGGCAACGGCCCAATTGCCTACCTCAACTAATTTCTGCCAAGATAAAACTTCTGCCCGGATAAAACCTCTTTGCATATCAGTATGGATTATTCCCGCCGCAGTCAGTGCTGTCTCTCCGGCCCCTATTGACCAAGCCTGAACTTGCTTTCCGCCGGCTATTGTAAAAAAAGTAATTAAGTTTAGCAATTTATAGGAGTTGGTAATAATTTTATCTAATTTTAAACCATTTTTTTCATTTAATTCTAATTCCTTTAAATAAGCCTCTCTTTCAGTTGGATCTAGTTCCTCTATTTCTGCTTCCAATTTAGCGCAAAGGGCGATAATTTGGTCAATTGGTTGCTTTGCAACTACCGAAATTTTTTTAATCATCTCTTGCACTTGACCGCTTTTTAATTTTGATTCAGCTATATTTAAGCAGTAAAGGGTTGGTTTTTCAATACCGGCTAGTTCTAATTCTAAGTTTACAATTTGCAAATCCTCTATTGGATCATTTCTACTAGGCAAATATATATCGTAATATCTCAATAGGTGAATTAATATATCAATATCACGGATATAGGAGAGAAATTCATTGCCTAGCCCTTCTCCCTGGTGCGCTCCTTTGACTAAACCAGCAATATCGACAAATTGGGTAGCTGCTGGAACTATTTTTTCTATACCGGTAACTGCCGAGATCTTTTCCAATCTCTCGTCTGGAACTTGGACGACTCCTACATTTGGCTTGATCGTTGTGAAGGGATAATCCGCAACCGCGGCTATTTTGCGCTTCATCAGGGCATTAAAAAGCGTGCTTTTCCCACTATTTGGCAATCCAACTATCCCACACGAGACCATGCGTAAATTATACCAGGTGGAGTAATACTAGTAGGAAATAACAACGGTTTTCCCTAACCATGCATTATCTTTTACGCACTTCAGCATAAAATCTGCAACGTCTGCTCTTGAAATGTGATCTTTAAGATCAAGATCAAGTTGTTCTCCCATTCGATAATGACCAATTCTCGGTCCATCAGTCAAGGCCAAGGGTCTGACAATTACCCACTCTAAACCACTTTCTTTAGTTTCTTTCTCTTGGGCAGTTTTATCATCTAAAATAGGTTGAACAGCAGTAACTTGTTCCTCACTCATTCCCGAATCTTTCAAACGCGCCACACCCTCAGGTGAACCACTAAAAGCATACGAGCTTTCAACAATTAAGCGCTTAACTTTGTGTTTTTTCATTGAATTGATTATGTTTTGGGTACCTTTTGCCAAAATAGGTATATTAGATCCAAGCGCTAAAAGAACTGCATCTACACCTAAAATTCCTTCATCTACTCTTTGGGGATCCAAAATGTCCCCCCTTACAACTGTCAATTTGTTATTGACAATCGTCATTTTTTCAGGATCCCTAACAAAAGCCCCTACTTCGTATCCTTGATCTAAAGCCTGTTGGACAATTTGTTTACCTGTACCCCCGGTTGCTCCAAAAACGGCGATTTTCATACTTTCACCTCCTGTTTAAATTTTAACAAGATCAATTCTTCTTTTCCCATATTTTAAGATTTCACTAAAAATGGTAATTGACTTAGTATTATACTTGTTTGTTAGATTGTATGTCTATGGATAATGAAGATTTAAAAGCAATACAAAAATTATTTCGTAAGGAATTAAAAGTGGAGATGGAGCCAATAAAAGAAACGTTAGGAGCAAATACAGAGTCATTAATAAATATAGAAAAAGAAATTAAAGCGTATATGGACGCTTTAGGTGTGGAGAGAAAAAGAATAGATAAACACGATTCTCGTTTAGAAATAATCGAAGAAAGTCTTAATTTAAACCCCTAAGACCCATTCTGATTTACAAACCCACCAAAAGAAAAACGACTCTGCACTAAAATTCAAGTTAGCTTGAACTGTTTGGTATAATGGGCCTATCAACAAACGGTAGGAGGAGAAGAGTGGATCCAGAACCGCCGAAACGCAGCCGGATTTTAAGTACACTTGAGGTAAGTGAAAAGGCTAATTTTCTACCTCTACTTAAAGAAATTTGTGGAGGCTGGAACGGAGAGGAAATTCCTAGTGCAAAGGTTATAATTTGGATTATTAGAAGTCTAACAAATCATCAACACTCTCAAATAGCCATCCGTTTGTTTGGTTTGGACGGCCAGAAGGCAAGAACTTCTTCCGAGGTCGCTAACGAGATGGGTGTAGGTAGTGTGTGGGTGCGGCAATGCAAAATTCGGATTATCCAAAGGTTGCGTAAGATCCCAAGAATCATGGTTCTTTTGGGGAGACGAAGTACGCGGGAAGGAGAAGAGATGCTTAGTAACTTTCGGGGTTCCGATCCCTACTATTAGCCGGTTGAAACTAGACCTGTTTTGTCAAAAACAGGTCTTCTTTTTACAAAATTATTTGACAAATTTTACTCTAAAATACAAAATATAATTAAAAGTATGCGTTCTCTGCCCGTAAAAAAACTTATTCCTGTTCTTTTCCTTTTGATAGCGATTGTTTTAACGACCCTATATTTTGCTCAAAAAAAGAGTTTCGAAACCAGAACAAGAGCGCAAGAACCAGTTTCTTCTACTACAAAAAATTATACAGTTGCTTATCAGAATTCAAGATTTACTCCGGAAAAAATTACCATTAAATTTAGTGAAAGTGTAACTTGGATTAATAAAAGCACTAATAAGCTTTGGGTTGCTTCTGGTCCGCACCCCTCCCATACCCTGTACCCCGAATTTGACTCCAAAAAAGTAATTGAGCCAAACGAAAGCTACACTTTTACTTTTACTAAAAAAGGTTATTGGGGTTATCATAACCATACTAATGACGACGCTGAAGGAGTAGTAGTTGTTCCGTAGCCTAACTTGGATAATTAACTTTTAATTGTTGATTGTTGTTGGTTGATAGTTGTTAGTTCCGAAGGTGGGCTTGACAAGCAAGCGAGAACCTGGTTAAATTAATTTAATTATTCGATTGAAATGAAACTGCCCGGATTTTCAATCTTAGTTCTTTCCATAACGCGTAGATTAACCCCGCGAGGATTATTCCTTTTATTGTTTAGTTTCTCCTTACTTCTTCCTTCCACTTCGTTCGCTTACGATATTAATCGCCAATCTTTATATGACTACGGTCCTTATTACGGTGACGAGAAGAAAATCTTAGGATTAACCGCTTCTGCCCAAGAACCAAATCCGCTGCCGATACCCTCTGATGCTGTCATCCCAACCGCCTCTTTCCCTCTTCCTGGTAACCCTTTTTATTTTGTGAAGGGGGCCTTTGAAACGCTCCAGACCACATTTACTTTTAACCCGATAACCGACGAGGAGATTAGATTAAGACACGCAACGGAGCGGTTAGCGGAAGTTAACGCGCTGGTAGCGGACGGTAACTATACTCTTGCCAACGAAACTGCTCTACGTTATCAAAGTACAATCGAACAAATTAATGAAAATATTACCAATTTAGCCGGCGCCGGAACCGATGTTTCCCAATTTGCGGCAAGTTTGGAGCAAACAACGATCAAGCAGGCCGTTGTACTGGAAGCAACCCTTGTCACTGCCCCGCCAATTGCGGCTGATTCTTTAAGAACTGCTCTTGATGCCGCCCAGGCAGGTAGCGACACTGCGGCTGATGTTTTGAACAAAGAAGCGGTAACAGGGGAACTTAAAGATGCACTTGCCGGTTTAAAGGACCAAGGTATCTTAAAACAAGAAATTTATGATAAATTGGTGGCTACTGATACAAGAAGCGAAGTCAGAGATGAATTAGAAAAATTAAACGAGGCTGGAATTGTACCTAATTTAGAATTAAAAGCGCTTGATAGCGGTCAAAAAGATTTATATCCAGAGTATTACAGTCGAAGATTAGAAAACCTAAAATTCGCTGAACTTAAAGCCCTAGAAGCAGTCAGTCCCCCAACTGATCCAGACGAGCAAGAAAGACTTGAGGAATTTATCCGCACTTACAAAAGTGGTGAGGTTATTCCCGGTGAAATGCGTCAATATATACCCTTCCTAAGACTCGCGCAGTTAGCCCGAACCGTAAAATTAGACGTCCTTAATCCTGAACAGGAAGATGAGGTCTTCCGTTATTACCACCAATACTTAAGTGAAAACCCAACCTATAAAGCCGAAGATTTTACCGATATAACCCCAGTGGGGATAGTAACCCCGGTTCCAGAAAGTACGCCATCTGCCCAGACTCCGGTTCCAGTGGACCAGAGTTTGGCGACTCCTTCGGCCGCTCCTTACATTGGCAGCCCCGGATTTATCTTGCCCGATTCACCTTTCTATTTTGCTAAACGATTTGGGGAAACATTTGGTCAAATCACCAATTTCGGAACGAAGAGTAGCCTTGAATATCGTCTAAGGTTGGCAGAGACGCGTTTAGCCGAAGCAAACGCCTTATTTGCTAAAGGCAAGGATGAACTAGCTTTGAGCGCAATTAAAAATTATACCAATGAGATTGGGTATGTCACCGAAAGATTAAAAGAACTTGAAACAAGCGGTGTGGTTGTTCAAATTGGTGACGCGCTAGACATCGCTCCTAGATTAGAGTTTAATGTAACCCGGGCTAATATTGTTTTTGAAAGAAATCTCCTACCACTTCCCCCAACCGGAGCCGATATCTTCAAAGAAGCAATAAAATCCACCCAAACTGCGGCTGACGTTGTGGCGGATACTTTGGATAGACCCCCCATCCCCGCAGTTTTGATCGAGAGAATCGATAACTTGAAAAACTTAGGATTTATCACTCCGCAAGAAGCCGAAAGATTGCTTCAAGTTGACAGCCGGCAAGAGCTCCGAGGCGAGGTGGAAAAGTTAATTGAAGCTGGCACTTTTCCGATAGCTGATGCCAAAAAACTTGATGATCGCCAATCACAACTTTATCCAGACGAGTTTAATAAATTAGTAGAAGTACGCAAAATTGAGGAACTACAACGTCTCCGAGCAATTCAAGCCGAAATTGCCCAAACTCCGGCACTAAGAGCCAATGCCGAAAATTATGGTAAAAGAATCGACGAACTACAACAAGAAGTTAACCTAGGTTTAATAAGTGCTGATCCAATTGGCCAGAGACTCACTCAAGAGTATACTAAAATTGCGACAGCCTCGGCTAATCTTGAAGCTACACCTTCAGCAGTTCCGGTAACTCCACTCCCAATACCGCAACCCTTCTTTGCAAAACCAGGCGATCCTTGGTACTTCTTAAAAGGGGGCTTTGAGTTTGTCCAAACCCAAATCGCCCTTACCCCAACCGCTAAAGCTAACGTTGTTCTAGGAATAGCCCGAGAAAGACTGGCCGAGGCGATTGCGCTTGATTCGCAAGGAAAGAAAGATAAAGCGGCTGAAAGCTACAAAGAATATGTTGTTGAATTAGAAAACTTAATAAAGAACGTTAAGGGTTATAATCTTTCTCCCGAGCAAGGAAAAGTTTTGGGAGAGGCAATCGCTAAAGAAGTCGCCAACGAGACCTTAATACTAGAAAAAGTGTCTTTGGGAACCGATGAGCACGTTGGCGGTACTCTTTCAGCGGCGGTTGTTGCCGCCAAGAATGCTCTAGATTCGGCGGCTGATTTGAAAAAAGAGCCTCCATTGCCGGCTGATATCAGGGCAACATTAATCGATCTTCCTGAAGATATGATACCTCAAAACGAAAAGGACAAAATCTTGGGAGTTCAGACAAGAGCCGACGCCCGCGCTTACGTAAGTGATCTTTTTAAAAAAGGAATTATTACCGAAAGTGAATATGAGCTCATTAATAAGGAACTTCAGGTTACTAACCCGGCTGAATATGAAAGACTGCAAAACTTGAAAAAAGTTGAGGAAGTCTTAAACTTAGAAGAATTAAGGACAAAGGCGCAAGAACAAGCAAAAAATAATGAGGAACTGACCAGAAAACTAGCTGAATTTCAAGCTAACTACAAGCCAGGAGACCCAATCCCAGAAGACGTTAGAGCTTACATTCCTCTAACCCGTCTTGATGAGCTTACTAAAACAATTAGACCAGATTTGATAAATCTTAATGATTTCGCCAGGCGTAGTGACTTAGTTTTGGCAATCGCCACTTTGAGAGAAGAGTTTAAACCAACCTTTGATGATTTTGCCCAAATTGAGAAATTCCGCCGCAGCCGACCCAACGCCGCCCTTCCGCCAGATCTAGCCCGATTCGAAGCCCTCGCGTTTCGTTTGGGACTAAGAAATAGCGCTCAATCTTGTTTCCTCCCCTCCCCACCTTTTGCTCCTAATACTCCTTGTCCGCCACCAGGAGCAGCGATTAACATTTCTAGTATATATCCGGGACCTACTTTTACTGGTTCGGAAATCGGCGGAGCAACTTATGGTCAGGGACCAAAACCGGTTTCCCCGGGTGTATGCCCAGACGGCTATCACTGGATGGGTGACAATGGTGGTTGGTGTATGAGTAATGGTGGAATATACAATTCTAATTATTATACAAACACTTATACTCAAAACACTTACCCAACCGGCAATACCGGCTACTACTACCCACCAGGTAATTATAACTACGGTGGTCCAAATTACACGCCTTATTCAACCTATTACTCTGGTAACCAGGGCTCAGGAAATTGTCCTCCAGGTTATAATTTCTCGCCGAACTTAGGTTGTATTCAATCGGAAGTAATTAATAATCCTTCTATTTACTACAACCCTTATCCTACTAACCCTTACCGAGACTACGGTCCCGGCACTGGTCCAAAACCGACTTCCCCAGGAAACTGCCCAGACGGGTATCATTGGATGGGTGACAGCGGTGGTTGGTGTATGAGTAATGGTCCAGGTTATACAAGTTCACCGTATCCTTACCCACCGCCAACTTATTACGGCCCTGGTCCTCCTTACTACACTACTAATCCACCTAGTGGTACGGTTCCGGGAAGTGGTCCAGCGCCAATTTCTCCGGGTGTTTGTCCAAGCGGTTTCCACTGGATGTTTGATAATGGTGGCTGGTGTATGGCTGATGGTGGCACTTACACAAATGCGACTACTCCAGGCGATAGCAGCCCCAATGACGGCTGTCCTTACGGCTACGATAAAAACAGCACTGGTACCTGTGTACCGAACACTTACCCAGGAACACCTTATTATCCAGGAACATCAGGTAATTGTGGGTATGGCTATTATTGGAACGGTAGTAGCTGTGTACCTACTTCGGGAACCAGTGGTGGCGGCAGTTGCGGTCCTGGCTACTATTGGAACGGTACTAGTTGCAGCACTACTTATACTGGCGGTGGGAGTTGCGGTAGTGGGTATTATTGGAACGGTTCTAGTTGTGTACCTAACTATACGGCTACTTCTCCGGGGGGCTGTGGTAGCGGTTATTACTGGACTGGAAGCTCTTGTCAACCTTCTTCCTCTTCTGGTTCTGGTTCTGGAAGTTGCAGCAGCGGGTATTATTGGAACGGTTCAGTTTGTCTCTCATCTACTCCGACAAACTGCTTATCAAATCAATTCTACGAAGCTGGGTATGGTTGTGTGACAATTGGAACAACAACACCACCTTCTTCAACTCAAGTTGCGGGAACGTGCCCCTCTGGTTATCACTGGATGTACGATAACGGCGGTTGGTGTATGGCTGATGGCGGTTACACAGCGCCTCCACCTTCAACAACTCCTCCACCTTCAACAACGCCTCCACCTACGAGTACAACCGGAAGCTGTCCGGAAGGGTACCATTGGATGGGCCTAAATTACTCACCAAGCGGCGATTGTATGAGTAATAGTGACTCCGGCGTCTTTGTCCCCGCAACATACTAACTAAAATATCTAGTTTTTTTATTAAAAAGAAAAGGCCGACAATCACATCGTTGTCCTAAAGGACACGCGTATCTTTGTCGGCCTCGTTCGGCAGAGTAGCCACACTTGAGATCTTGTCAAGAAAGACAACGTATCGTTTGTGGCTTTGGTATTCGCAACACCGATTCGTTTGTCTTCGGAAGACATATGTGCCCTTGTCACGGGTAATTTCCGTGGTTTGGTGGGGAGGACATCCCGACAGTTGTTATTTGTAACACGTATTCAATTGTCCTCCCCACCGTTTTCTGGCGACAACCCATCTCTTGTTGGAGACCAACAAAACGACCATTGTCGCATAATCTCTATCCAGTGGGTATATTTTACCACTTCAGGCAAAAGAAAAAGGCCGACACATGAGTGATTGTCCTAAAGGACATTCTCCTCGTTGTCGGCCTCGTTCGGCAGAGTAGCCACACCTAGGACTTTGTCTGATTGGACATAGGACGTTTTGTGGCTTCTCTCACCCTAACAGCGACACCGTCCACATTGTCTCAAAGAGACAAACGATTCATTGTCGCTGGTTGGTTTTTTAAGTTGGTGGGGGGACAAACAGTAATTTGTCGTCCACGACAGACCTCCTTTTGTCCTCCCCACCGTTTGGTCTGGCGACATGTTAGTAATTGTAGAGGTTTCTACAGCCCCAACGTTGTCGCCTTTGTTACGTCACCTCCGAAAGCCAGGGTGCTCTGCCGGAAGGCTCGATAACCTCCGGGATTTTGCCGCCCTCCAGAAACGTGTGCCACCACCAGTGCACCGCGTTGAGGAACTTCTCCCCTACGTAGCGCATCGTCATCTGGTTGATGTGGCGAGGGCTGTACAAGGGCAAGCCCCTACGCTCCCGTTTGAAAGTGTGGCCGTCTCTCTTCTCCTCGTAAGGGTTGGGCATCGCCTCCCACTCGGAGAAGGGGATGACGCGGCGTCTCTTGGCGATCACCCGACCACGCTCGTTAGTTTCCGTCTCCTCTACCTCCCAGGCTTTTTCGGAGAACTTGCTGGCAAGGTAGGTCTTACGGGCTTCGTACAGGTCTCGCCAGCCGGAGAAACCGCTCTTGCGGATCACCACTCCAAACTGGGTGAAGTACCAGACCGCCACTTGCAGGTTCGGCTGATAAGTGAGCCTGGTTCCGGCTCGGCGCAGTCGGACACTGCTCACCCCGTTGTACACAGCGTAGCCAGCGTAGGCGCGCAGTCTCTCCGAGTGATCCTTGGGAAAGCGGCGGATGTCGCCGATCTCGCCGATCACAAGCCCCGCCGTCACCGGACCGCAGCCACGGATGCGGCGGAAAACCTGCTCGTAGACCGGCAGCTCCTTGACCGCCTTTTCGATCTCCGCGTGAAGCTGCTTCTCCCGCAGCAAACACCCTTGGTAGCTTGGGTCATCGGCTAGCCGCTGTTTGCGGAAGGCTTCGAAGCTCATCTCCGGCTGCTCCAGGAGAAAGACCTCGCGAGCCGCCGCCTCTATCCGGCGCTCAACGCTGCCGCGAACTTCACGTTGGTAGTGGAGATATTCGCGGGTGTTGACTCGCAGTCGCAGGACCGGCATTTCCTCCTGACGAAGCGGCCAGAAGGAATCTGGTTCTTCCCGGGCCATCCTCGCCAAGACTTGGGCGGTGAAACTCTTCGCGTTCTCGCCCCGGGCTTCTTTGGCAAGATGAGTAGGCAGCCGAAACACAGCTGCTCCGCGGGTGGCGGCACCGAGGCAGAAGTAATCGGCCCCAGACCCCATCTCTACCCAGAGGGTGTCGGCAGTGGTGAGGCCTCCGAGGAAGCGGATCTTCGCGTCCTCATCAGTGAGGACAAATTCCTTGCCTTCCTTTCCGTCCTCGAAAGGAAGCACCCGCGTCTCCTTGCGGATCCCGTAGTCGACGGCGTAATTCATGATTCTCTCCTTCTTTTGTCCTGTTAGGACATGTTAAGGTGCTTGTCCAAACCTTGGACAGATCTTGCCGGTTTTGGGACATCCAGAGTATTGTGGTAGAACCACAAACGCATAGTTGTCCCAATTACCCCGTTTGTATTTTCACGCCTTGTTGCGACAGTACTTATATTGTCCAAGAGGACAAACGTCAACTTGTCGCATTCAGGCGGTAAGAAAGTTAGTTGGGGACATCAGGCATCTTGTCCAGATGGACAATTACTCCATTGTCCCCAAACTATTGGCTAAAGCGACAACTGAATCTTTGTCTGAGCAGACACGCTCGCTTTTGTCGCTTTTGCTGTTCAGGATTCTACTACATTTAGATTCAAATGTCAAACCTATAGCACTCTAGCGGTTAAATTATTTTCTTTAGCTTTTGGCCACTCTTAGTATCAACCACCTCATAGCCTAGCGCTTTGATTTCTTTTCTTATTTTATCGGCGGCTTCAAAATCGTTCTGCTTTCTCGCTTCTTCTCTTTTACTCATTAACTCCTTAATTTCTGCCGGAATTTTAGTAGCTTCCAAGGCTCTTCTTTCAAAATCTAAACCTAGAACTTGATCGAATTTATAAAGACTCTTTAGTTTTGCTCCTGGTGGATAATCGCTTCTGACAAGTTCCCAAACAACCGACAAGGCCGAGGGCATATCCATATCGTTATTTATGCTTTCCAAAAACCGGCTTTCATATTCAGCGCAACCCTGCCCCTCGAAGCCTTGGCGAAGTGGGGCAATTTTCGCCTCACTTTCACCGGCGTAAAGAGAAATTTCCCGGTAAAGATTGTTTAGGGCGTTCTCAGCCGCTGCAAGCGCCTTACCAGTGAAGTTCAAACGCGAGCGGTAATGGGCGGTTAAAACTAAGTAGCGGAAAGAAAGAGGGTTGTGACCATGGCCTGCTAGATCAGAAATTGTGTAAACATTTCCCTCCCGCTTAGCCATTTTTTTGCCATCAACTAAAAGGAACCCACCGTGCAACCAGTAATTGACAAATTTTTTCCCAGTAGCAGCCTCACTCTGAGCAATTTCGTCCTCGTGGTGAGGAAAAATGTTGTCTTCCCCACCAGTGTGGAGGTCAAACGTTTGTCCAAGATATTTCATACTCATTGCTGAACATTCGATGTGCCAACCGGGGAAACCTTCGCCCCAAGGACTTGGCCATTTTAGGGTCCTACCTTTTTCCGCTTTTTTCCAAAGCGCAAAATCAGCACTGTCTTTTTTATCAGTTTCCGTAGCAACGCGAACTGCTTTCAGGAGTTTATCCATCTTGTTTAAAGTGTTCCCAGAAAGCTTTCCGTAATTAGCAAATTTTTTGACATTAAAGTAAATCGTTCCAAAGCTTTTATGCTCAGTTTCGCTTCGGATTCCAGCTTTTTCACGTTTTGCGCCGACTTCGGCGTCTAATACTGTACCATCCGTCTCATAAGCGTATCCTTTGTTCAAAAGAGTTTTAGTCAATTCAATCATTTCTTGAACGTGTTCGGTTGCTTTTGGATAAACGTTCGCTGGCAAAATATTGAGGCGTTTCTCGTCCTCAAAAAACTTTTTTGTGTAGGTTTCGGCTATCTCCTGCGGGGTTTTTCCTTGCTTCAAGGCCTCGGCTATCACTGGGTCTACGACAATACCAGCTCTTTCATCAGTACGCATGTGGCCAACATCAGTAATATTTTTTACGTGTTTTACTTTGTAACCGTTGTAGATCAAAACTCGCCGTAGAATATCGGCCATAAGGTAGGTACGAAAATTGCCAATATGGATATCGCGGTAAACCGTCGGACCACAGGTGTAAATACCTGCCTGCCCTTTTTTGATCGGCCCAAACTTTTCCTTCGTCCGGCTTAGAGTGTTTGTAAGAAAAATATCAGCCATAATACTAATTTTAGCAGTAACTAGTAGTTAGTATCTAGTGGCTTGAATTTAAGTATATAACCGCCATATGAGGACAGCGTCTTTTGACTTGCAAAAACCCGAAGAGGAAACTGGAACTGACCGAACGCAGTGAGAGAATTCCAGAGGACGTCCCGAAGGTTTTTGCTTAGTCAAACAGCTACCGCAGTCTGGCGGCCGTTTTGGTGCTTAGTCCACGAAGTGGTCGCAGCATTTGGGAGTACCCCCGCTCAGCGGGGTTACGGAGAATGCTTAGCCTTAGCGCAGCACTCGAGAGTACCTAAATTACCTTCGCGATTAGCGAATGAATTTAGTTACGGAGAATGCTATCTTTGGGGTAAATCAAGAGGGATGTTGGTTCTTTCGGCTTGTCTTTTTTCCATTCGCTCAATTAATTGCTTCATCTCATCAAGATCTTTTTGCAAAGTATCAAATTCTTCGGCAATATCCTCTAGGCGCTCTTCGGTTTCTTCTTCTTCTTTATCTTCCTCAATTGCCCTCTGTTCCGCAATTTCGGCCTGACGGTTTTGGGCAACCATTATGAAGGTGGCTAGGAAAATCGCTTCAAGGGAAACAACCATTGTTAGAAGACCAAAAGGAAACGCATCGCCAATTCTGTTAGCGAAAAGCAGCCACAAAACAAACCAAGCTATATGAACGTAAACAAAAAACATACTGCCAGCTAATCGGGTGATAGCATCGGCTAGTTTTGTTTCTGCATCTCGCCATTTTTTGCCAAAAATCGTAAACATACTTTCACCTCCCCA
>CAZXPY010000002.1:73712-75703 GCA_964643435.1 uncultured Gammaproteobacteria bacterium
AAAATACACACCCTAGATAGGGCAGAATATTTTAGATGTGTAAGTTTATTATACTCTTTTTGGCAAATAACTTTCCAAAATTTCAAGCTCGGCGGTTTCTTTATCAACCAAATCGGCTCGGGCTCCGGCTTTAAAACCTTCGATTGATTCTTGGCGCTGCTTTATTTGTTTTTGGATAACGTTAATAACGGTTTCTTCGGTTGCTGCTTTTCCAGCCGCAATTTCTTCGTTGTGAACCGCGCTTTTTAAAAACCGCAACGTATTAAGTTTCAATTGCTCACCTCTCTTCAAGGCATCGATTTCGTCTTCTTTTAATTTCTCTAAAATATTCATTTCTTTTGTAATGCCTCTAAAATCTCGTCTATTTTTTTAGGCAGTTTTTCAAGTTCTGTATTTATTATTCGTAAATCGGCTCGTTCCATTACTTTCTTAGTCTGTTGACCATAAGGTACATCTTCCCCTAGATCCCGCTTCTCCATACTTATAAAGCCATCCCAGTTCTTGGGATCAGCCTCACTTTTTCTCACCTTCAAGCGCTCATAACGGACTCTTGGAGGGGCATCTACTGAAATTAAGTAAAAATTACTCTCTGAAGCAAAAAAGTTAAATTCACCTAGATTGCGAACGCCATCCACAACCGCTTTTTTAACGCCCATTTTTTTGATTTCCTCTAAGGTTTTTTTGGCTAAATAATTTGTCCCGTGCCTTTCTCGTAACTTATCACCCTTGTCTTGAAGCTCGCTTCTTTTAAGGATCCGGTTTTTAAATTCTTTTCGGATCACTTCTGAGAGTTTGAAGGTCTTGAACCCGAAAGTTTCTAAGTATCCCGCAATTGTACTCTTCCCCGCTCCCAAAGTACCTACCAGCCCAATTATTATCTTTCCTTTATTTTTCCTCTCATTTTGCATTTTGCTAGCCCACGAAGTGGTCGCAGCATTCGAAAGTACCAAAATTACTTTCGCCGGCTAGCGAACGAATTTTGTTACGAAGAATGCTATTTTAAATCACTAGAACTCTCTTCTTCCTTCAATCGCCCGCATTAATGTTACTTGATCAGCGTATTCCAAATCCCCACCCACGGGCAACCCCCGCGCGATTCTTGTAGTTTTAATCCGCAGGGGCAAGATCTGTTTTTGAAGATAAAGAGCGGTTGCTTCTCCTTCCAAAGTAGGATTTGTGGCTAAAATAACTTCTTTAACACTATCGCCTTTAAGCCTTGAAAGCAGCTCTTTGATACGCAAATCATCTGGTCCAACATTTTGCAAGGGGGTAATTACCCCTCCAAGAACATGGTATAAACCTTCAAAAGAGCGTGAGGCTTCTAGCGCCAAAACATCAAGCGGCTCTTCTACAACCATTAAAATCTCCCGCACTCGTTCGCTTGAAGAACAAATATCACAAGGAGAAGAATCGGCAATATTAAAGCAAGTTTGGCAGGTTACTGTTTTTTCTTTTAATTCTAAAAGAGCGTTAGCTAAATTTTGGGCGATTTCGGCTGGAGCGTACAAAAAGTGATAAGTTAGTCTCTGGGATGTTTTTGGTCCAATTCCGGGAAGTCTTTCAAATTGGGAAATAAGATTTACTACTGCCTTGGGAAGCTTCATACTCTTACATTATAGCACATAAAGTGCTTAATTCCTCATGGAATTAGAGCACATAAAGTGCTTAATTCCTCATGGAATTAGATCATATAAAAAGTCTAGCCTTTGAGGAATTCTTGAAGGTTGCCGAGACCCAAGCTACCTTGCATACGTTTTGCTGCGGCTTTTTGGGCTTCTTGTATTGCCTTGTTAAGAACTTCCTGTAGTTTTTTGTTATCCAAATCGGCTGGTACTTCTAAGGAGATTATTTTTTGATTACCATTTATCCGCACCTTATAATCACCGGATTCAATATCCAAAACTTCACCTTCAAGTTCTTTTTTTAGGACATCGGCTTGTTTTTTTAACTCATAAAGTTGCTTTATCTTATCAAACATATTTCTCCTTTAA
>CAZXPY010000002.1:75803-83158 GCA_964643435.1 uncultured Gammaproteobacteria bacterium
CCTTCTCCAAAAAAATCAACCGCTAAATCAAGAGGGTCTTTATCCTTTTCTTTAAGATCGGTTTCAGCGGTTGCCGCTTTTTTAGCCGGCTTTACTTTTGCCGCTGTTTTTTCTCTTAAAATGCATCTTATCAAAATTGGGCTTTTAAAAATACCTGCCAAGATTCCCTCTAAAAGCTCTCTGTTTTTTCGATCCGCGATTTTGTCTTTATGAAAGAGGTAATTGAATTCTAAAAGTAACGTACCATCTTCAAAACCAACGGGTATACCGTCACGTAGAAGTGCTTCTAAAGAGGGGTTTTGGTCTTTAGTTGCTCTTAAAACTTGGCTCCATTTATCTTTTATTTTTTCAATACTTAAACCCTTTTTGCTTTTGGTCTTTTTTTCTCCTTCACTCTCCTTCTGGACAGCTTTTTCGGTAACTTGAGCAGGTTCTAAATTAATTACCGGTTCAACATTTGTTTTGGTTTCAAGATCGGGTTTTGTTTGCGTTTCGGTTCTTGTCATTGTCGCCTCCACAATCGCTACTTCAAGAGGAAGTTCGGGAATTATCGCGGTTTTCAAGCCTTCCAACCCTTGAGTAAATAAATTAATCAGTTTTAGCAATTTTTCCTCACTAATGGACTCGGATATTTTCCTTATTTTTTCGAAATTAGAGGTTTTTTTATCTTCAATTAAATCGCCGGCTCCTTTTTTAACCAAAAGTATTTTTCGTAAAACCTCTAGAATTTCTTCAACTAAAACTCTTAAATTGCCACCTCTACTTTGTAATTCCTGTATTTGCGAAAAAGCTTCCTTTACCTTTCCGGCAAGTACAAGGTTAAGAAATTCTACACCATTAACTAAGTTTTTTCCTAATATCTTTTCTACTTGCGTAAGTGAAGCCTGCGGATTAACAGCGGAGATTTTTTCCAAAAGAACTTCAGCGTCTCGGTAGGCACCAGTAGCGGCTTTAGCAATAAGCTTTAAACCTTCTATCTCGATCTTAAAATTTTCGGCCGTGCTAATAAGTTTTAGCTTTTCTAAGATATTCTCTTCACTAGCAACTTTAAAATCAAATCTTTGGGTTCGAGAGACAATAGTGAGAGGTAATTTATGAGGTTCGGTAGTGGCGAGAATAAATATACCATGTGGTGGTGGTTCTTCAAGGGTTTTAAGCAAAGCATTAAAAGCTTCGGTAGTTAACATATGAGCTTCGTCGATAATATAAACTTTGTACTGACCTTGGATTGGAGAAAGTTTTATTTTCTCCCGCAAATCCCTAATTTCATCAATACCTCGATTGGAAGCGGCGTCAATTTCAATTAAATCCAAATACCGACCTTCGGTTATCGCCTGGCAAGTACTGCAGTTATTACAAGGTTCACCAAATTTTCTTAACTCCTCTTTATTTGTGGCTACCTTTTGGCAATTAATTGCTTTTGCTAGAATTCGAGCCAAAGAGGTTTTCCCCGTGCCTCTTGAACCAGTAAATAGATAAGCGTGGGCGATTTTTCCTCCCTGAAGCGCTTTTAAAAGACTCTCCGTTATCGACGGCTGACCAATAATTTCCGAAATTTTTTGGGGTCGGTACTTTCGGTAAAGAACCACAACAATTATTTTAAACCCCCTTTTTTCTAAAAACAACCCATTGCTTGACACAAGTTTATAACCACCTGTAACATTTAATTATTACTTTCACCATAAATTCCCTATGGAACCGACCGTGGAAGAAGCCTTTTATAAGAAATTAAACAACGTTGTTTTAGCCGTGAAGGGAAGGGTTAAAGAAGTTTTAGAAGACGATACTGGAGCTTCCCCTCACCAAAGATTTATCGTCGAAGTGCATTCTGGACATACTGTGTTAGTGGCGCATAATTTAGAACGTGCTTATCGTGTACCCGTAAAAATTGGTGACAGCGTAGAGGCTCGCGGTACCTTTGTCTGGAACAAATATGGTGGATTGTTGCATAATACTCATCATGATGATCGTGGCGAACACGAAGATGGTTGGGTCATTTTAGGCGAAAAAAAGCCCAGCCCCTCTAATTGAAAGGCTGGGTCAGCTGCCCTTATTCGGTCCGTCATCGAAAAAACCATTTACCTCTTCCTTTCAATCTCTAGGTATAATGGCGTAACGTATTACCAAGTAAACCACCCAAACATAGGTAAAAGCGACAAAACCCACTGCTACCTTGCCCAACCAGCTGTAGGAGATGGATAGATTAAATGCTATCACTGCCACAATCAGCAGTACAACAGCTGGACTAAGCAAAAGAACGAGTTTCAAGCAAACAGCAGCTATTCTAAGAACCCAAACCCGGAAGCTTGGGTAATACCCATTGCTGCCCCTAACAAAATCTTGTTCGGCCAAAATCTCTTCTACTTGCCGCCGGATTGTCTTTGAAACAACATCCCCTTTGTTGTCAGGCAAGGCTTTTCTCCCCTTTCATATGCTCAACCGCTTGATTAAGCAGCTGCACGTACAGTTCGAAGCCGACGAGGCTGATATTACCACTTTGGGCTGTTCCAAGCAAATTTCCGGCCCCGCGGATTTCTAAATCTTTTTTGGCAATCTTGAAACCTGCCCCAAGTTCTGTTTTCTCGCCAATTATTGCCAGCCGCTCAAACGCACTAGCGGTTGGTAGATAACCTTTTGGATAAAAAAGAAGGGCGTAAGCTTGTCGCTCGCTTCGCCCGACTCTGCCACGAAGTTGATGTAAATCGGCTAGTCCAAAACGGTGCGCATCTTCGATAAGAATCGTATTTACGTTTGGCATATCAAGACCAGATCCAATGATGGTAGTACAAACCAACACGTCTGCCTTCCCTGAATAAAATTGTTCCATTACCGCCGCGAGTTCTGGCTCTCTTTGCTGCCCGTGGGCGTAGACCACTCTTGCTTTAGGGATTAAACTCGCGATCTCCATTGCTTTTCTGGCGATAGCCGCCACATTATTAAACACGTAATATACCTGTCCGCCCCGGAAAAGTTCTTTACTAATCGCTTCCTTCACTTCCCTTTCATCGTATTTCCCAACAAATGTTCTAATTGGTTGGCGTCCTTGTGGTGCTTCTTTCAACACCGAAATATCGCGCAAACTGGCGAGAGACATATGTAAGGTCCTTGGAATCGGTGTAGCACTCATCGAAAGAACATCGAGACTGGTACGCAAACTCTTTAATTTTTCCTTAGCGGCTACCCCAAAACGATGTTCCTCATCAATAATTAAAAGTCCGAGATTTTTAAATCGTACATCTGGTGAAAGGAGCCGTTGAGTGCCAATGATTAGATCGATACTTCCTTGCTTTAACTCTTCCACAATAATCTTTTGGACTTTTTCGTCACGAAAACGGGAAAACATCTCTAACTTAACCGGAAACCTTTTTAGTCTTTGAGAAAAAAGCTGAAAGTGTTGGGCCGCTAAAATGGTGGTTGGCACAAGAACGACCACTTGTTTATTACCTTGAACAACTTTGAAAGCGGCTCTTACAGCAACTTCGGTTTTGCCAAAACCAACATCGCCTACTAAAATCCGGTCCATTGGTTTCGTAGCTTCTAAATCTTCCTTTATTTCTTTGGTCGTCTTTATCTGATCAGCCGTTTCTTGGTATTCAAAGGAGGTTTCTAGCTCTCTCTGCCAAGGAGTATCAGGTGAATATGGGGATCGACTGACTATTTCCCGTCTTGCATACAGGAGCAAAAGATTGCGGGCTACTTCTAACAGCGATTGCGTTACTTTTTGTTTGATTCTTTCCCAGCCGCTTCCCCCTAAAATAGCCAATTTTGGTTTATAACCCGGCCTTCCGATATATTTTGTCAGCCTTTCTATTTGCCCAACTGGCACATAGAGCTTATCGCCTTTAGCGTACTCCACGGCTAAAAAAGGGCGAACGTGGGGTTGAGAAGTTGTAAAGGACGGTCCAAGTTCGCCTATCACACCTAAAAACCTTCCGATCCCGTGATCTATATGGACTACTAAATCCCCTACGTCTATTTCTGATAAAAAAAGTCTTTCAATTTTACCTCCACCAGAAGGAAACGTGCTTCTTTTTGTCCATTTAGGAGCAAGTTTTGGGGTAACCCCGAAAGGAACAATGTATATTTCCTTAAGGTTTTTTACCTTAATTTGGGTAAGATAATTGAACAAATATATATTTTCAATTTTATCACCAATCAAATCAATCCGAACCGGTAGTTTGTATCTCTCCAACCAGATATCGATTAAATTGCCTCTCCGGCCAAATTCTCCTTCTTTAGTAGGAGTAGAGGTACGAAAATTTTCGTAGTCTAAACGGATTAGCTTGTCGATTAATTCGCTGCTTTCAATTTTTTGTTTCAATTTTAGAATTAAACCTTCTTTTTCCATACGCAAAACTCCCCTAATGAAAAGTTTAGGGTGGGTGTTTTATATTATTCTTTTAACCAGTTAATAACTACTTTACTAGCTTCTTCTACAAGGGTTTGGATTTCTTCAGTCTGCGAAAAATCTTGCAAAACCCAATCATCTGTTTCAATTGGTCCGGCAGCTGCCGGAGGGCGACCAATACCTATTCGTGCACGATTAAACTCCACTGACCCAAGCGCTTCTATTACTGATTCAACTCCTTTATGACCAGCCGAACCTCGAGCAAATTGAAGTTTGATTCTACCAAATTCTAAATCAACATCATCGTGCACTAACAAAAGGTCTTTTGGTTTTAATTTATAAAAATTAATTATTCTTTTAACTACCCTACCAGAATCATTCATAAAGATTTGGGGTTTAATTAAAAGTTTATTTTTATCTAAAAAATACAAAATCGCTTCGAATTTTTTATTGATATGAGGGCTTACCACGTAGGTTTTGATAATCTGATCCAAAACCATAAAACCAAGATTGTGCCTGTTTCTTGCATACTTTTCTCCAGGATTTCCAAGACCCACTGCTATTTTCATTGCTTTTAGCTTACCCGCCTAGTAGTATTTTTGCAATTACTCGTGATAAAATTAGGCAAAACTATCGAGGAGGGTATCGAGGAGGGAGAATGATGATCCTAACAAAAATAACCGACATCAGCAACTGCGGTCCCGACAGTAAAGGAATCGGATCGTTGGTCTATCTTACTTCTGGCGAGTGGTTTCCAATCGAAACTGAAGTTGATGACCGCGATGACTTAATAGGATTAGACGTGATCCATTTTCCGGGATTGGCTACTTGGCAGATAGAAGTAGCTAACGAGAAAATTGTATTCAAGCGAGTCCTCTTCCATACTAGGAACTGGATTTATGGTCACGAACACATTCCAGAAGGAGCAAGTGCGGATCTAGCAGTTTTACGCTTCTTTGGATTGAGAGAAAATACTCCAGAGTTGGCAACTGCCTAAACCCAAACCAACTCCGCTACGTTAGGCCTCAAACTCCCTTTTGGGGCCTTCTTTTTAATAAAAGAAAGAAGGTATGGTGTGCGTCAAATTTGTGCGTAGAAGTTGAACTTCGGAAGCTAATTTTTGACCAATTTTTGCTCGAGCAGAAATTGCCAAAATATGAATCTGATAAAATTAGGCTTAAATCTGAATTGAGGCGAGGATTTGCTTTTCGAGGGATCCCATTTGGACGGTTTCGGCGGGTTTTTCGTGATCGTAACCCAGTAGATGCAAAAGCCCGTGCGTTGCTAAAAAATTCACTCTTTGCTCAACTAAAACGTTTTCTTTAGTGGCTTCGGCTAGCGCCTGCGGGTAAGAAATTACAATATCGCCTAAATCAAGATAGTCTCTTTCTTTTTTTAAAGATTTAACTTGCGTTTTTACGTTTTCGTTTTGGGAGAAGGAAAGGACATTTGTGGTTTTATCAATTCCTCGATACTTTCTATTGAGAAGCCTCATCTTTCGATCACCAATTATACTTAAGCCGACCTGCGTTTTTCCTTTAATTTTTAAAGTAGTCAAAACTTTCTCAAGAAAGTTTCTTAGCTCTTTTCTTTTTAGTTTATAACGCGGCTCAACATTAACATATATCTTAAAACTCATTCTTACGGAAGGTTTTGCGGGCACGATAAGCTTCCTCTCGTTTTCTAACAACCGAGGGTTTTTCGTAAAATTCTCGTTTCTTTAGCTCATCAAGGATACCGTCCATAGCTACTTTTTTATTAAATTTTCGGATTAAAACTTCAACCGGTTCGCCTTCATGCGCTACAACTTTGGTCACAGATAAATGCACCTCCTCTCAAGGATTAATCCCCTTCCAGATGCCAATGCAAATGCGGAATGTGTTGATACTTCCCCCCATTAAACACTACCCTGTAGGCGCTTTCTATATTCTTTTCCTTAATTATATCATGCACTATTTCAACCATCTCTTGCAACAGCCAAGCATGCTCCTTTTTGATTGATAGGAAAGTATCTAAATGCTCTCTTGGCACCACTAAGATATGGATCCTTGCTTTTGGGGTTATATCATTAAAGGCGACTACGTTTTTGCTTTTCTTAACAATATTTGTCTCTAATTTCCCGCTTACAATCTGACAAAAAATACAATCTTTCATGATCTTATGATAACAAATTAATTTAATACTCTCAACTTAAATTTTGGATTTTAGATTCTCTAACACCTCGTAAGGTACCTTTAAATAGAAATCGGTAAACCCAAGGGCTTTACCAGCCGAGCCAAAACCGTGGTAATCACTGCCGCCAGTAATAAGCAAGTTTTCTTTCTGGCAGATTTTTTCGAAATGTTCCACGCAAATTTTTGTATCTTTCTGCGTTTCCCGATGAGCGTAAACTTCAAGTCCGTCTAACCCGAATTTAATTAAATTAGAGAGATAATTTTCGTTAAAAATTATTTCACCCTCTTGTTTCTTAGCTAGGCTCCAACAAGGATGGGCTAAAATTGCGATTCCACGAACTGCGTGGATTAGCCTAATTGCCTCTTTTGGCGCTATTGTTTCTCTTGACTCGTAGGCAGGTGCGCCCGGTATTAAATATTTGACAATAAAATCTCCGGTTGTGGGAATTTTGCCAAAATCTCTTATTAATCTATCCCTATTTTGGGTATCGTTTATGACTAACCAAGCAATATGGGGTTGGACAATCGTCCCTCTCGCCAAAACTCTTAGGTCGCCAAAATCTATTTGGTAACCAAGAGAATTTAGATTATTGATCACTTTTTCTGCTCTTTTTCTTCGCTCCTCCTGAAAGCTCTTCAAAGTTTCTTTAAAGGGTCTGTTTTTCCAGTCAATAAAAAATCCCAGAAAATGAAATTCTTGAGTGGCGTCTGGATAACTCGTAATTTCTACTCCCGAAACTATCTCAATCCCTAACTTTTTTCCAGCTATAATCGCTTCCTCTAAACCATCGATATTATCGTGATCAGTAATCGCAATTGCCGCTAAATTAGCG
>CAZXPY010000002.1:83258-92065 GCA_964643435.1 uncultured Gammaproteobacteria bacterium
CTCTAAACCATCGATATTATCGTGATCAGTAATCGCAATTGCCGCTAAATTAGCGTTCTTTGCTTCTTGAACCAGTTCGGACGGTGTTAGCGCTCCGTCAGAAAAAACCGTATGGGTATGTAAGTCAATGGTTCGACTATTTGTAACCATCCGTAGATTTTAACTTTTTTTGGCAAATAGAGCAACCTAAAAAGAAACTTCTGCTGGTTTCCCCGACTATTTTCTTTTTGGGGATTTTTTCCGCACTTTGGCGAACCGGTGAGCGGAAATGATAAAGGACCACACTGCTTCTATCTCTTCTTCACTTATTATTTCGCCTTCCACCCAGGTTTTTCCGAATTCGAATTTTTCAAAATCACCACTTTCAAGGGCTTTAACAAAATCTACTGGCGAAAGTATCAATAGTATATGTAAATAATTTTCGTCAATTACCTTGTACCCACAAAAGAATTTGTCTTCGCTATGGGCGCCGATCCAACCAAAAGAGCGTGTCCAGCGAATAGGTCCTAAACTCTCAATTTTTTGAATTAATATTTCCTCAAGTGTCACCTTAATAATTTCCTGAGGCAAGCTTAGCCCTTGCTTTCATATCTCCTTTTGCTACCAGTGCAAGCTCAATCATTTTAATTAACCGGTTTGTACCTTTTGTTTTCTTTGGCGGTTTAATCCAACCAGACAAATTTTCCTTAAACTTCTCACTTTTATATCCCAATGTTGTCCTAGTTGTCCGAATGGTTTCATTACTAACTTTTAAAACATCTTCGATTTGCCAATCACTGTAACCACTAAGTAGCATTATATAAAGAGCTAATCTCTTGGAGGTCATCGTCTTTTCTTCCTTTGTAAGAAATTCGGAGAGAAAATCGCTTAACTTATATTCATCAAATGATGATATAACCTCTACTAAAGTACTGTGTATTTGTTCCCAAACCGAATTTTGCAATAACTTCTTAGACGCTCTCGGCATATATCCAAGTATACTAGTATACTTGGAGACAAGTCAATAAGGCTTCTAGGGGACTTAAACTTTAATTGATTTATACGGAAGAGGTTTTTATTAGTTTAGGAGTTTTCTCATTCCGCTTTTTGATCTCAACGGAATCTTTTTGCACAGTTTTTTCGCTGATAACCCACCTCTCGGGAATACCGATCAGATCGGCATCGGCTAGTTTTACACCAGGACTTTCGTTACGGTCATCGTAAAGGACTTCAATACCTTTTTTAGTAAGTTTTTCGTAGATTTCGTCCGCTTTTTTATTAACTGTCGATCCTTCTCCAACAGCTAGTAGATGTACCGAAAACGGGGCGACGCTTTCTGGCCAAATAATTCCTTTAGAGTCGTGATGCACTTCGACAATCGCCCCCAGCAAACGACTAATACCAATACCATAGCAACCCATTATCACGAGTTTTTCAGAACCTGCCTTATCTTTAAAAGTGAGGTTAAAAGCTTTAGAAAATTTATCTTTAAGGGGAAAAATGTTTCCGACCTCAATTGTTCTAGCCCTCTTTAGTGGGCCGTGCCCCAAACCGCACATTTTTCCTTCTGTTACTCTCGCAATTTGGGCGTTTTCCGAAAAATCTCCTCCTGGGCAATAGATTATTTCGTCCTCACCATCGGGAGTTATAACTTGATATTCGTGCGAGTATTCACTAAAAGTTCCGCCGCCGGCTTTTGTTTCAATTGCCTCTAAACCCGCTCTTTTAAAGATCTTCTTGTAAGAGCCCTTCATAGTTTCGTAGTAGCCCTCCATATCTTTCTCATCAGTGTGAAAAGAGTAAAGATCCTTCATTAAAAACTCTCTTCCCCGCAGTAGTCCTGCCTTAGCCCTAGGCTCATCTCGAAACTTAGTCTGAATTTGATAAAGATAAAGGGGCAAATCTTTGTAAGAGGAAATCGCCTCTTTTGCGATTGGTACCAAAACTTCTTCATGGGTTGGACCAAGAGCATATTGCGTATCGTAGCGACTCTTTAGTTTAAAAAGCGCGTCGAAAGCTTCCCAACGGCCGGTTCTCTCCCAATTTTCTTTATTTTGCAAAGCCGCTAGTAAGATCTCCTGACCACCAATCTCGTTCATTTCCTCTCTGACAATATTAGTAATTTTATTCAGTACTTTTAAACCGAGGGGTAAGTAGTTATAAACACCAGAAACTTCCTTACTAATAAAACCAGCTTTGATAAGAAAACGAGCGTTGATTGAAGATTCGTCTTTGGGAAATTCTTTTAAAGTTTTGGGAAAGAGCCCACTTAAGCGCATAGCTACCAGTATAGAAGTTTTTTAAAAGAAAGGCAAAAGTTCTCGGAGTCCGTTACCAAAGTTAGTGTTAAACCAAAGAAAGATGATATCGTTGTAAGTGATAATCACCACTAGTAATAAAAGGAGAGCCAGACCAACTGAATGAATAATTCTTTCAAACTTTGCTGGTACTTTCTTTTTAGTTGCCACCTCTATCAACACAAAAACGAGCCTGCCCCCATCCAAAGCGGGAATTGGTAAGGCGTTTATAATCGCCAAATTTAAACTAAGTAAACCGACCCACTGTAAAATAGCCAAGATACCGGCTTGAGCGGCAAGATGAGTTACATAACCAATCCTTACTACTCCACCAATATCTTGAGGTACCTGGGCTCGGGTAAATAAATCGGCGACTAAATCTCGTAATCCCCCCAACATTGCACCAGTGAATTTTAAAGCTTGAAGACTCCCAACTACCGGCGCCTGCCAGAAGGGGTAGGATTTTGAGACTATATTGGGAGCAGTGGTTATTCCAACTGGTCCCTCACCGGCCGGTGGGGAGGCTCTGGGAATGAGAGTAACTACCAAAGTTTCGTTGCCTCGCTCTAACTTTAAGGAAACTTGTGAACCAGCAAGTTGTTTTACTTTAAGACCTAAATCACTTGGCCCGGAAAGTTTTTTACCATCAATCTCATTGATTAAGTCTTCGGACCTTAAGCCAGATACTTGCGCCGGAGAATCTTTAGCAACAGAGGTTACTAAGACTTTACCAGTATCAATGGGACCTCCAATTGTATAAAGAATACTAAAGGTTACTAAAGTTAAGACTACGTTCATGAAAACCCCAGCCAAAAGCATTCCGGCACGAAGTAGGGGTTTTTTGGCGGCAAAACTGCGCTGATCGGTAGTGGCAGAATTGTCATCCTCGCCTGTCAATCTTACGAATCCACCGGCTGGAATTGCGTTTATTGAGTAAATCGTTTCCCCATACTTTTTTCCAAAAATTCGGGGTGGAAAGCCAAAACCAAACTCCTCTACTCTAACACCAGAGAGTTTTGCGGCTAAAAAATGGCCAAGTTCATGAACAAAAATTAGAATCGCTAGTATTACAATGAAAATAAAGCCGGAAAATAAATAGGTCATAGTTTTTTAAA
The DNA here is from genome assembly GCA_964643435.1 of uncultured Gammaproteobacteria bacterium. GTDB lineage: Bacteria > Patescibacteriota > Microgenomatia > Woykebacterales > RBG-16-39-9b > CAZXPY01. Next base: position 86,650 of record CAZXPY010000002.1, read on the forward strand.
TCTCTCTTAGTTCGTTTTCTTTTTGTTTATGAAGGTTTTCTATTTTTGCGGTTACTTCATCCACTAATTTCTGGACCCGATCCTTCCCCTTAAATTTTTGATCCTCGGTTACTTTATGCGCCTTTTCCCTTCTTTCTAGTTCTTCAATTGCTTCATGACGGCTTTGCCTTATAGAAATTTTTGCGTTCTCAACCTTTTCACCAATAAGGCGAACTAACTCCCCGCGGCGCTCCTGCGAGAGTAGCGGTATAGGAACTCTAATTACGCCGCCTTCTTCCGAACAGGGAAGATTCAGGTTACTAGTTTGCAAAGCCTTAATTATTGGTCCTATATTTGTTTGGTCCCAGGCAGTTATGTAAAGAATTTGTGCACCTACGGAAATAGTCGCTAATTCGCGCAAGTTCATAGAAGTCCCGTAAGCCTCTACTTTTAAACCTTCAATTAATAGGGGATTTGCCCGTCCGGTTCGCACAAAAGAGAGTTCTTCTTTTAAGAATTCTAAAGTTTTATCTATTTTCGCGGCCAGTTTATTAAAAATATCTTCCATTTTTAATTAAATCAAAGCGAAAAACGGGCTATCTTTCCGACCTTGATATTCTCACCAGTACGAACAATTGCTTCCTTTATTAAATCGCTTACCTTTTGGTTTGGATCCCTAATATATTCTTGGGTAAGAAGCTCAGCAACTGTTTGGGGGTTCATGGCCGCCACTTGCATGGCAAGTTCTCGGGCTAAGTGTCTAAATTCGTCAGTTCTAGCGACAAAATCAGTTTCGCAATTTAGTTCTACAACAGAGGCTATTTTTCCGCCAGCGTGAACATAGGTTTCGATTAAACCTTCGGCGGTTTGACGAGCCGTCTTTTTTGAAACTATTTCTTCACCTTTTTTTCTTAGAATCTTTTTAGCTCTTTCAAAATCACCCCTCGCCTCTTCAAGAGCAGCCTTTGCGGCCATTACCCCTGCTCCAGTTTCGTCTCTTAATTTTTTTACCTCCGTAGCGGTAATTTTACTCATTTTTTATTTTTTAGATTTACTAGTGTTCTTTGGTTTAGTTTTTGCTCTGGCTTTGCTGGTTTTAGTTTTAGCCCTCTTTACTGTCTTTGCTTCACTAGTATTCTGGGTTGGAGTTTTCTTCTCCTTAAGGGAGTATCCTTCCCTGACAGCATCAGCAATCGCGGCAACTGCTACGGAAATCGACTTTATGGCGTCGTCATTTATCGGAATTGGGTAAGTTATTTTTGTTGGATCAGCGTTTGTATCTACTAAAGCTACTGTTGGCACCGAAGTTTTTTGGGCTTCTAAAACTGCATTTTGTTCTTTTTTGCTATCCACAATAAACAAAGCATCTGGCAACTTATCTAAATTTCTTATTCCTCCCACCACCATTTCAAGTTTCTTAATTTCTTTTTGCAAAAGAACCTGCTCCCTTTTAGTAAGAGTTTGGTTCTGCCCTGCCTCTTTTAGAGTTTCTTCCATATCGGATAACTTCCTAATTGTTTTTTGAACAGAATCAAAATTGGTTAAAAGACCACCTAACCAGCGTTTAACCAAATACATCGCCCCCGCGCTTTCGGCTGCTTCTTTAACAATACCTTGAGCCTGTCTTTTTGTTGCCACGAAAATAATTACACCGTTAGCATCAGCAACTTTTTTCAAAAACTCGCAGGCTCTCTTGAGCAGAGGGGCGGTTTTTTCCAAATCAATAACGTGGATGCCGTCTCTTTGCGCAAAAATAAAGGGACGCATTTTTGGATTCCATTTATTAGAACGGTGCCCAAAATGAGCACCTGCTTCTAGCAACTCTTTCATATTTGGTATATGACTCATAAGAACGCTCATTTTAACAAAGATTAAGCACCCTATCAAGTACTTAAAATTTTCTTTTTCTTTAAGTTCTTAACGATTTCTCGGTGGATATCCTCTTTCGTTCGTAGTTGACCATTTTTGACACAAGTAATTTTTAACCAATTTTTATTGTTTCGGGAAAATTGTAGATATACTTTTTCAACTTCTTCTTGATAGGTTTTGTTTTTTTCGTGAATATCTTTTTTCCGCTCCCTCCCAGCTAATAATCTCCAAGAAATCTCCACCGGTATGTAAAGGAAAATAACTACATCTTCCTTGGGCATTTTATTTTCTTTGTATTCCAGCTCTTTTAGCCAATTTATAAACTTGGTCCGGTTTTTAATTTCCAGCCTAGCGCTGTGATGAGCCAAAGAAGAAGCAACGTAGCGATCGGCCAAAATCGTGTAGCCATTTCTCAAATATTTACTCATTTCCTTTTTAGCGGTTGCCCGATCTAGAGCGTAGGCAAGAGAAATAAGATAAGGATTTACAGTATCTAAATCGCCAAATTCTCCTGACAAATAACGGCCGATGAAGCGGCCGTGAAAGGTTTTCCAATATTGAGGAAAATCAAACGTAAAGATAGGTACTTTTTGTTTTTTTAGATATTTAGCTAATAAAGAAAGTTGAGTAGTTTTTCCGCTCCCGTCTTGACCTTCAAAAACAATTAGTTTTCCAACCATATTTTAAGAATTTATGCGGACGCTTTTTTTACCGCGTTTAATATAACGAGGAGAAGCGGAAATCTTTTCCAATGCAACCGTTTTTTTATAATCTAGAGGTTTATCCTGATTGTATTCGATTCCTAGTTGCAGAGCCACCTCGGCTTTGGCTAGTTCAATTCCAATTGAAGCGGCGTGGTCGGCTAAAGAGATTAATTCCCAATCAGTAATTTTCCACCCTATTTCCCGAGCAGTCGCTCCTTCAAAATTCTTAAGAACCTTTCCCATATCAGCGGTATAAAGTTTCGCGGATATTAATTTTTTAGGGTGATCTGCCTCAATTACCCAATTCCCTCTTGAATCCTCGTGAAAGTGAAAACCCCTTTTGTATTTTAATTCCGCTTCGTAGTAATCGTCTAATAACGTTCTTGTCAAACTCCAATCATCAGCGTAAATATGAGCTGAATGAGTAATCATTGTTAAATAACCTCTCTCATAGCCAGCGCTGTCAGCGATTTCCTTTTGCAGGGCAAGGCAACCAAACATATTCCTCGGCCAGGCATGAAACATATCTTGACTACGAACGTGGACGGTCATAAAAAACTTATTATCTTGGACACTACCATTAATCTGGGTGATACAAGGAGTATCGCCGCGATCTAAATTTTTTGTATCCTCTTTAACATCGTAAGTTACCAAAATCATTTTCTTAGAATCTGGCCTTTTCTTCAGGAGTTTCTTGAGTCGCTCCACTTGGTCTAACCCAAAATGGATCCGCCAGCGGTGACCGTAGTTATAAGAAGTTCCCGGAATGCGTCGAGTTTGAAATTCGGAATAATATTGAGCAAGCTCTTGCTTCGAAAAAGGTAAGTAATGGGGAAAATAGACTTCGTTTGGATTTTCGGTCGTTACAACCGCAGTTAGGTTTAAAATTTCTTTAAGTTCATTAGTGGAGGCATAACGAGTTTTTTTGATACGACCGTAATTGTTTATAACGTTCAAAACTTTTAGCCAAGTTTGGGCAATTGTAGCCGCACTAACTCTAAAACCTACTTGTTCGGAAGGAAGAGTATTAATTTTGGGTACACCGATCGGAAAAATTTGGGGTTTTTTGGCAAACGGTGATTTAGCTTTAAGTTTTTTAACAGCTTGGGCAATTTCTTCCTTGGGTTTACCCCGTAAATCAATTAACTCTATATTTTTTCGAAAAGTAGCCAGTGCTTTTACTGGAATTTCTTTCTCAATCGCCCCTTTTGCATCCACAATATTATAATCGCCATCTACGCCATTTTGCATAAATTTATTTAAAGCGAGACCAGAAGCGGATAAATCTGCTCCCCACATTACTAAATATCTGATTGCCGGATTGGCAAAAACGTTTCGGATAATGTGGTTTATTCCGGCAGCGGAGTATAAATTACCAATAGCGCAATAATCAACACTGCCAATCCAATCTTTGACAATATCCCGTTCGGTCCACAAGGTTACCACCCCCACTGGATGGTCAGGATTTTTTACTCGCAAAATATTTTCATACAAAATTGGCCACTTCTCTGTTCGTACCATTTTTTAAGTGATCTTTATGGATTTTTTGCCCTTTTTAATATAGCGGGGTTCTAATTTAGAACCCATCTCTTCCGAAAGTTTAGAGGCTCCTGGTTCTTTTTGGTAGGCATATTTTGCCCCTACTTTCTTATGGTAAGGGGTTTCTACTGGGGAAGAAACTTGTTCAAAAGTAAAGGAACAGATCCTCATACCAGGATATAAAGCAACCGGCATAACCCCGATATTTCCTAGCTCCATCACTGGTTTACCAATCCATCCGGGGTCAAAACGACCGGCAGTGGAATGGACAATTATGCCGATTCTTCCAAGCGAGCTTCTACCCTCCAAACGTCCTAAAATATCATCGCTTAACTCCAAATCTTCTAGTGTTGAAGAAAGGGCAAATTCTCCGGGGCGCATAATGAATGCTTCGCTGTTTTGGACTTTTATTTCTTTAGTTATTTCTTTAAAAAGCCGCTTGTCTCTTGGGTCAATAAAGGCGTATTTATTGTGGTTAAAAATACGAAAGACGTTACCGAGGTGAAAATCAAGCGAGCAGGAACCCAGCGATACCTCTAAATTTGGGGCGGGAGTAATTTTTATCTTTCCAGAAGAAAGATACTCTTTAATATGCTTATCGGAAAGTACCATTGATTAGGACGTCTCCCACTACGCCCGGCTGAGCCGGGCTTCGAGGGAACTCCTTTACGTAAAAAAGACTAGCACCCCTTTTTAAAAAAAGCAAGATAGATTTCAGAGAAATTAAAACCGGAGTTCAACAATTGCTTGTCAAACTCCGGCTCTTGAAGAGATCAGCTGGAAAGCTGTCTCTTCGTCCGCTGATACACCTTCTTGCAGCTTCGGCAGGCCTGAATATGATCCCGAACCTGCCAGTAGCCGCCAGGCATGGTATCGCCTTTCTCTTCGTAGGCGAGCTCGGTCGTGATTAGACCGTGGATCTGGCTTCGCGCGAACTCGCAATTGACCAATTCGGCGGGGTGTGTCAAGTCAATTCTCTCCTTTCCTATTTACTAAGAGTCGAACAAGTCTCAACTCTCTAAAAGAAACCAGAGATTATCTGATTACTTTAAGAGAGGCGGCGAGGTGGGAAGCAATTCTAGAAGAACCCACCTCGCCGCGTTACCAGTAGAAACATAACGGGTTTCTGAGGGCAGAGCCGGGACCGTTGGGGTGTCTCATTGTCCGTTTTCCCCTTAGCGGCCTTTTCCCGGTTGCCTATTCTTGCAGCAAGACCTCACTCCCTTCTCTTACGGACAGCGGTTCCTTTTTTTCGGCCAATTGTGGTGTACCAATGTCAACATTGTCACCTGTTGGCATTGTCGCCTTATCGGTTTGTCCCCACG
>CAZXPY010000002.1:92075-101442 GCA_964643435.1 uncultured Gammaproteobacteria bacterium
CGGCCGAGCTGTCCGGGCAAATTTACGAATGATTATATCAAACTATGGGGTTTTTGTCAAGCTTGGTGGTTCGGGAGGACGTTGCCACGAAGCCCATTTACACTTTGGAAAATTTGCACAACCAAAAAACTCTCGTCCTTTTTTGGTACGTTTTATTATCATATCACCGCCGTCTTGCGGGCATTTTTGACCCTCAACTTTTTCTTCAAAGCTTTTGGTAAATTTATGCTCTGGGTACTTTTCACAAGCTAAAAACTTTCCGTATGGACCATAACGGATAACTAGAGGATGCCCCTGATCGCATTTTTCGGAGGTGAGCTCGGCAAAGATTTTCACCCTTTCACTCTCTTTAGTTACCGAATCTAGCCGTTCTTCAAAGGGATCAAAAAAATCCTTTATCACCGGAACCCATTTTTTCCGGCCGTTAGCAATTTCGTCGAGATCGTCCTCCATTTTAGCCGTAAAATTTAAATCGACTATTTTTTCAAAATTAGCCGCTAAAAAATCATTAACAGCGCTACCAAGCGGCGTGGGTCGAAAACGACGATCTTCCAGTTCCACATAATCTCGTTCTAAAACAACGGAAATTATTGGTGCATAAGTTGACGGTCGGCCAATTTCTTTTTCCTCAAGGGTTTTAATTAAAGTTGCTTCTGAATAACGCGGTGGCGGTTCGGTTTCTTTTTCTTCGTAAAAAAGATTTTTAACTTGTAATTTGGCGCCGACTTTTAGTGGTGGCAAATTAAATTCATCTTCCTTATCTTCCCAAACTCTTTTCCAACCAGCAAACTGTAATTTCGAACCAACTGCCTTAAATTCAAATTCACCCGCAAAGATTGCTAAGTTCATTTGGTAATAAACTGCATCACTCATTTGAGTAGCAACCGTCCTCTTCCAAATCAGACTATAGAGCTTCTTATGATCATTTGACATTTGGATTTTATCATTTGTAATTTCTACATTCGTGGGTCTGATTGCCTCGTGGGCTTCTTGGGCAACTTTTGATTTAGTTTTGTAAACGCGAACTGCCGGACTTAAATAATCTTTACCAAAATTTTTGTCAATAAAGGCTCTTAAGGAAGCAACCGCGGCAGTATTCATATTGTAAGAGTCGGTTCGGTGGTACGTAATTAGGCCTTCTTCGTATAAATCTTGGGCGATTTTCATTGTTTTCTTACTTGTCCAACCCAAAAAATTAACGCCAGAGGCGGCAAGATTGGGGGTGTTAAACGGCGGGTAAGGACTTCTTTTAGTGGTTTTTTCTTCGATGTCTTTAACAATAAAATCTTTTGGCTCCAGTTCACTAAGCATCTTTTTGGCCTGCGCTTCTGTTTCCGCCTTGGTAATTGTCACCACGTAGTTTGAACCGTCAAAAAGTTGGTATTGCTTTTTCTCTTCAAAATCTTCTCCATTCACTTTGAACAAGGACGCATTAAAGGGCTGGTTTTTAGAGGAAAGAGAGGCAATAAACGCATAAAATTTAATCGATTCAAAATTGCTTCGCTCTCTTTCCCGCTCAACAATCAGACGAAGCACGACCGATTGGACTCTTCCTGCCGAAAGACCAACTTTTACTTTCTTCCAAAGAAGGGGCGAGAGTTTGTAACCCACCAATCGGTCAAGAACGCGTCGGGCTTGTTGAGCGTCTATTAGGTTAAAATCTAAGCTTCTCGGACTTTTCAGAGCCTCAAGGATAGCATCCCGAGTTATCTCGTGAAAAACAATTCTTTTTAAATTGTTATTTTGACTTTTGACTTTTGCGTCCGAAGGACCAAGCTTTGCTTCCTTTTTGCTTCCATCGATTATCTGGCTGATGTGCCAGGCAATTGCCTCCCCTTCTCTATCTGGATCAGTCGCTAGAATGATTTCGTCGGCTTTTTTTGAGGCTTCTTTAAGAAAATCGACGATTTTCTTTTTATCGGCTGGTATAACGTATTGCGGCTCAAAATTTTTGTCCGTATCAACTCCTAATTTTGATTTTGGCAGATCACGGACATGACCCATCGAAGCTTCGATTTTGTAATCGTCACCCAAAAATCGGGAAAGGGTACGGGCTTTAGTCGGACTCTCTACAATCACTAGTTTTTTAGACATAATCTTTTTAATGTTATAGCATTCCTCATAATCAAATCAACTTATACCCAAACAGATAGAAAAACTGTTAGGGAAATACGTTGCGTCTACACTTGCACCTTACAGGTGTCAAGCTGAAGACTTTGTAAATAAGGAGAAGGCAGTGCGAAAAGAAAAACCGCTTCTTCTGTCCTAGAAGCGGTGGAAAACGCTAGACTTGATCAAAAATTCTTTCCGGATCGTAAGGTTCACCAGGAATATTCCCCTGCATTCAAATATGTTCCCAACCTTTCTCGGTGATTTCCCATTTACCAGTACCCGATCTTACTATTAGACCGTACCTAAATAGTTTAAACAAGACCCCTAAAATATCTGAATCACTTTCTTCAACCAAGGTATGAATGGTGCGGTTTTCAACTAACCACTCAGTTATCTCTTCAAGTGTTAATGGACCTAGCGCACTTTGAGATAATTCAAAGAAAACTCGTCTAGCTATGGTATCTTGTACCTGTTTTAAATCTATCCCCGTCGCAACCATCTCTCAACCTCCCTTCTGATTGCTTGCTTAATTTAAGTTTACTGCTACAGAATATGGATGTCAAACCAAGTCTAACTTGATCAAATCAGTTCTTAAGAGAATAGCTGCCCGAACCTAAGGACTTGATTTTTCCTTTAATTTCCAGAAGAGAAAGCAAAGAACCCACACTTGCAGTTGCCAGTTTAGAAGCACGGGTAATCTCATCTAAATGCAGCGGACCGTCTTTTAGAAGATCCAAAATAATTTGTTCTTCTCGGTTATCGGCTTTTACCTCTTTCAATTTCCCGCCTTCGCTAAGGCTTCGGCGGGCAGGTAAATTTAATTCCTCTAGTATGTCACTAACACTCAAAACTAGTTTTGCCCCTTGTTTAATCAATTCGGCTGGACCTTTGGTTAGTTTTGAATACATTGGTCCGGGTACTGCAAAAACTTCTCGGCCCTGTTCGGCCGCGTGCCCAGCAGTTATTAAAGAACCGCTATCTGACGCTGCCTCAGTAACTAAAACACCAAGAGAGAGACCGCTAATAATTCGGTTTCTAACGGGAAAATTTCCGGGAACTGAAGGGCTGTCCGGAGCAAATTCACTAACAACCGCTCCTCTACCTTGAGAAATTTCAATGGCTAATTTCTCGTTTTCACTAGGATAAATCATATTTAAGCCTCCGCCTAAAACCGCGATTGTTCTACCGCCGGCTTCTAGAGCGGCTTTGTGGGCAGTGGCGTCAACACCGCGGGCTAATCCGGAAACTATTGTGAACCTCGCGGCTACTAAATCGCGAACTAAAATTTCGGTTACTTCCCGACCGTAAGAGGTCATTTTTCTAGTCCCCACAACTGCCATTGCCAACTTATCTTCCTCTTTAATTTCGCCCTTATAATAAAAAATAGGAGGAGCGTCGGTTATTTCTTTCAAGTTTTGGGGATAATTTTTATCCAATATCGTTAGCACTTTAATCTCTTGTTTGATAACGCTATTAAAATATCCCTCTACATCAAAACTTTTCCGGTAATTTATAAATCCCTTAAAAAGGGTCGGGGTTAATATTTTTACAAGGACCCTCTCCGGAGCTTTCCAAACACTACTAGCAGTCCCAAAATGTTTAAGTAAAACTTTAAAACGCACCGGCCCAATCCCCGGCGCGCTAGCTAGTGCAATAAAATATGGCAAATCTTTATTCATACTCTATAGTCGCGGGTGGTTTTTGGGTAATATCGTAAACCACCCGGTTTACTCCTTTAACTTCGTTAACGATACGAGACGAAATTTTTTCCAATAAATCGAACGGCATCTTAAACCAATCGGCCGTCATACCGTCGGTGCTGGTAACTGCCCGCAGGCTTATTATATACTGATAAGTTCGTACATCACCCATTACCCCAACACTTTTTACTGGCAGAAGAGCGGCAAAAGCCTGCCAAATCTTATCATAGAGATTCGCTTTATTCAGTTCTTCGATATAAATCACGTCAGCTTCTCGTAATATTGCTAATCTTTCTTTTGTTACCTCTCCCAAAACTCTTATTACGAGTCCAGGACCAGGAAAAGGATGGCGCCAAAGCCGTTCTATTGGTAAACCCAAAGCTTTTCCGATCTCCCTTACTTCGTCTTTATAAAATTCTTTTAGGGGCTCGATTATTTTAAATTTAATATTTTTTGGGATTATTAGGTTATGATGGCTTTTTATCTTTGCCGCTTGTTTAGAAGAGGCGGCTGATTCGATACGGTCTGGATAAATGGTCCCTTGAGCCAAAAACTTAATCCTTTCTTTCTTTCCAAGTTTACTACCCTCTTTAGTAAAAACTTCGATAAATGTCTTGCCAATAATTTTACGTTTTTTCTCTGGATCGACTATTCCTTTTAGCTTTTTCAAAAACAGGCTCGAAGCGTCTACAAACCGGAAATTTTTGAATTTCAAGCTTTTGAATAACCCTTTTACCTCTTCCACTTCCCCAACTCGTAACAAACCGCTATCGACAAATACTGGATAGATCTTTTCGCCAACCGCCATGTGAATTAATCTTACCGCAACCAACGAGTCGACTCCGCCAGAAACTGCAATTAAAACTTTTTCGCTACCTACCTCCTCTCTAATCTCTTTAATTAATCTAGTAATTTGATCTTTTATCCGCCAATTTCGTTTTTCCCCACAGAGGGTAATGAAGTTCTCCAGGATTTTGAGACCGTTTTCGGTATGAACTACTTCGGGGTGAAATTGCAGGGCAAATATCCGACCGTTTTCATAAGCAGCTATTGGGCAATTTTGGGAAATTGCAGTTACCTTGAATCCAACTGGCAACTTCACCACTTGGTCTCCGTGAGAAAGCCATACCTTTTGTTCTTTAGCAAGAGCTGCAAAAAGTGGGCTACGACCGACGATCTGTATAGACTCTCGACCATACTCACGAGTACTACTTGGTTCAACCCTACCACCCAACGCCTCGGCAAGAAATTGATGGCCGTAGCAAATCCCCAGAATTGGCACATTAAGTTTGATATTTGAAGTCAGGGTAGTTAACGAGTTTCTACCGTAGACTGATTGTGGACCCCCAGAAAGAATGATTCCTTTTAAATTCCCCATTCTGGAAAGTCGAGTCTGAGGTTGTAAAATTTCTGCCCGCCCACCTAATTGCCCAATCCTTTTAGCAATCAAATGGGTGTATTGGCTACCAAAATCTACTATCGCGATCATAGAAGAATTTTACTATTCGTTTAACGATTAGAAAAGTACTCTTCGAGGATCTTGCGGACAACTGGCGCCGCCACGTTAGAACCTTCACCACCGTGCTCCACTAAAACAGTAACAACAATTTCGGGTTTTTCATACGGTGCAAAAGCCGTAAACCAAGCGTGGGGTTTACCACTTGGAACTTCAGAGGTGCCGGTTTTACCCGCGGTTGCTACTTTAAAATCAAAAAAGGGCCAAGCAGTTCCGCCAGTCTCGGCGGCCTTTCTCATCCCTTCTCTAATCAATTTAAGGTTTTCTTCTTTAACAAAATTTTCTTTGTTAATAACCGCCGCATCGGTTTTTAAAATTTGGGGCTGAATTATTTTTCCGCCGTTTGCGATAGCCGATGTAAAGACGGCAATCTGCATTGGCGTTGTCAAAAGATCTCCTTGACCAATCGCCATATTTAAAGTATTACCGGGAAACCAAGGTTCTCCTTTATTTTCTAATTTCCAATTTTCCGTTGGCACTAAACCTTTTTGTTCGCCAATTAAATTTACGCCCGTTTTTTCTCCTAAACCAAAGGCTACCGCGAAATCCTGCAAAAGTTTTTCGCCAAGAATTTGGCCAACTCTAAAGAAAAAAGTATCGTTACTGCGGGCGATTGCCCGAGTAATTTCCAATTCACCTTCAGTTTTTCCGTATTGGGAAAAATACCAATTTTTAAAAGTAGTGTCTCCGAGGGTAATAAAACCAGTGTCGAGAATCTTAGTATCAGCGGAAAGTTTTCCAGTTTCTAAACCGGCCGCCGCCGTAACTAACTTAAAAGTTGATCCTGGCGGGTAACTAGAGGAAATACTTCTATTTATGAAGGGACGATTCGGGTCTGAAGCTAGTTTTTGGTACTCTTCTTCACTTAATCCTTCACTTAATTTTTCAGAATCAAAGCTAGGTAAAGAAACTAGGCTTAGAATTTCTCCAGTTTTAATATTTAAAACAACGGCTACTCCTGCGCTACCACCTACTTCGCTCATCTCTTCTTCCAAAAACTGGTAGGCCTTTTTTTGAAGATTTAGATTTAAACTTAAAGTCAGGTCAGAGCCGGTTTTTGGCTTTTGTTTGTAAATTACACCTTCTTTTTTCCCAGCAGCATCAACTTTTATCAGTTCATAACCGTTTATTCCCCTTAAGCTAGTATCATAAGCCTCCTCTACTCCAATCTTTCCAATATTATCACCAGCCCTAATTCCAACTTTCGCCCCAACCTTTAACTCCTCTTTGGAAATCTGACCCACGTAACCAACAAGATGGGAGGTAACCATAGGGTCCGTGTATTTACGTAGAGCTACTACCTCAACACTAATCCCCGGGTAATCCTTTTCATTAACAATAAAAGTTATTGTCTTTTCTCGCTCAACGTCGGCTTTTATAGTAACTATTTTGTCGCCTTCTAATTTTCTCAAGATTTCTTCGGAAGACGTGTCTAAAAGTTTACTCAAGGATCTGGCGATTTCTTCCTTTTTTTCTTTTGGAATTAAGGTAGGATCGGCTACCATTCTGAAAGCTGGTTTATTTGAAGCTAAAATATTACCCTCTCGGTCGTATATTATCCCTCTGGGGGCATAGATTATTCTTGAATAGGAGCGATTACCCAATGCCTTTGCTAAAAAAGTTTGGCCTTCTAAGATTTGGAGCGCAAATAATCTCGTCAAAAGGACGGCGAAAAAAACCACGCCGGTTGTATAGATCGGCACCAAACGCCATCTGGAAATATAAGTTTTTCTTCCGGTGTAAGGATCGGCTCCAACTAAAGAATCTTGCCAAAGACGGCTTTGGTTCAAGGATTCTTCAGTGATTTTATTTCTCTCCGGTTTAAATTTTTCGTAGAATACTGAAAAACCCTTACCTAAATTTATTTTCATATCAAACTAAGATTTACCAATATTCGCAGTAAAACCTCCCATAAAGGAATTGAAAGTAAACTTAAAACAAAAAATTGCTTCCGGTTGAAAACAAAATTAGACTTTACGGCTTCAAGAAGCAGAAAAATTAAGGAGTAAGCGATCAAATTAACTCCTAGGGGCAAACCGGAAACTAAATCCAGGAAAAAAGTGCTAAAAATAATTAGGACGAGCATTGATTGGGTTGATAATTTCTCCTTTATATATATTAAAAAGAGTAAACCGAAATTTATCGGTAAAATTATCACCTGAAGAACGGCCGCAAAAACCATAAATGGCGCGTAAAGTAAAAAACCTTTCATTTTATTTATAAAACAGGCTATGCCTTATTTTGCTTGCAAAACAGGCTATGCCTTACTTTTTTAAAATAAAGACTGTCTCCAATTTACTAAGATCTAGAAGTGGTTTTACCTTTGCTTCTTGAAAAAGTTCTTTTTCATTTTTGAAAACGTCTTTCACCTCACCTAAGACTAGATTAGCTTCCAAATCCCCTTCGCCAGTAGTTAATACTAGGTCTCCTTCTTGGAGCGTCTCTTCATGTAAAACTTCTTTAAGCAGCAGTTGCGCCTGAAATTCTCCGGTTAAAATCCCTTTGGCCCCCCGATTTGTCTTAGCGGGGATTTTTGAATCAGGATCTAAGGGAAGTACTACTAAAGATTTTTTGGGAGAACCTTTAGCTATTTTACCAATAAAAATATTTTTTACGATTACTAAATCTCCGCTCGCAACTCCCTCCTCTTCTCCTTTATCAATCACTAAATACTTTTTGGTAGCGAGCGGTGAAAAACCGATTACTTTAGCAATTATCAGCTTTTTATTAGCTAACTGCTTAATTCCAAGTTGGGCTCTTAAAACAGAGTTTTCTTCTTCGGTAGTTTTTAATAGGGCATTTTCCGCTAAGAGAGTGGCGTTTTCTTCTTCAAGAACCGAAACGCCTCTTCTTAGGTTTTGGGCACTAGTAATAACTCCCGCTAACTGGTAGAGATCGTTTTTAACTTTAAGAGTAGCCGTTTGAAAGGGTATAAAAACTTTTGAAATTGGTGTGACCAAAAAGTTGATTTTCTCTTTTGAATCGAGAATAAAGATCAGAAAACCTAAAATAAGTAAGACTAGAAAAATTCTAGAACCCGCGACTTTCATCCTAACCCGCCACTTACTCGAACTTTTTTAAGCAACTCAATATTCTCTAAAACCTTTCCCGAACCGCGGACTACACTTGTCAGGGGGTCGTCGTCCAAAATAACTTTTATTTTCGTTTCGGCTGCTAAAAATTCTGATAAACCCCGCAAAAGGGAACCACCACCGCTTAAAGTAATTCCATTTTCCAAAATATCACTAACCAGTTCCGGAGGAGTGGCTTCAATAATATCTTTAATTTCCTCAACAATTGTCCTAACAGTGTTACTAAGTGCTTCTCTTATTTCGCCGCTACTGACTAAAATTTTCGATGGTAACCCGCTAGCCAAATCACGACCGGCAAGGGTTTCTTTAGTTTCTTCTCCCGCCGAATACGCACTACCAATTTTAATTTTTATTTCTTCAGCGGTTCTTTCGCCAATTAGAAGATTATAGCGGGAACGGGCGTAAGAGACTATATCAGCATCCATCTCGTCTCCGGCAATTCTTATTGAGCGGTTAATAACAATACCACCTAAAGAAATAACCGCTATTTCGGTTGTGCCGCCACCAATATCAACAATCATCGACCCCATAGGTTCTTCAATCGGTAGACCACAACCGATGGCTGCTGCCATTGGTTCTTCGATCAAATATGTTTCTCGGGCTCCTGAACGTAAGGTCGCGGTTTGGACGGCTCTTCTTTCTACTTCGGTAACTCCGGAGGGGATACTAACCACGATCCTAGGTCTTGGTATTTTTGGAAATCTACTGGGGTTAAAATGAACTTTGTTAATAAAATAACGCAGCATATCTTCAGTAACATCAAAATCCGAAATTACCCCGTCTTTCAAGGGCCGGACAGCGACAATAGAGGCTGGGGTCTTGCCGACCATTTTTTTAGCTTCAGCCCCGATTGCTAAAATTTGTTTTGTTTTTTTGTGGATCGCGACAACCGTTGGTTCGCGGATTAAAATACCTTTATTTTTGACAGTTACTAAGGTATTAGCGGT
>CAZXPY010000002.1:101542-102827 GCA_964643435.1 uncultured Gammaproteobacteria bacterium
TAGTTTAGCACCTAAAATTGGCTCTTTCAATAAGGGGATTTTTGAAAGATATCTAAAACTACCTAATTAGTACTAAAAAATATCACAACAAAAAGAAAAACGACCCTTTCGAGTCGTTTTTCCTCCCAAAGAATCCTTTAACAAGAACTCCTTAGGATATTGGCAAGAGGTAGACGAATGTTGTCGTCATTCCCTTTCGGGCTTGCCACCGCTGTTGTTGTACCTTCCTGGTGTTTTGTCGACTAAGGTCGTCTGGTCGATTATCCAGGATAGGACGTAGATTGTTAGCCCTGTGAAGGCTAGATCTGTCGCCCAGACTGGACTTCGGTCAGTTGCGAGAGGAATCACCGCCGTGGTCATGAGGTAAAACATTACCCCAAAGATTACGGTGTGGTACACCTCGCTTGGATTGACGACATCCGACCACGTGAAGAACCCGGTTCTCAAGTTGTTGGCTTGAATACCGATGGCTATAACGTAACCTGCCGTCAACACTAGTACGTGCCACCAGGCGGCTGTGTAAAACCCGGTGAACTCACCGTCAGAGACGACAATCGCACCAAATCCAGCGTACACCGGAAGGCCGATCGTGTCGCCGACTCGAAAGCTCCACCAGCGCGTGAGGTAGAACTTCCGCTCGATCACCACCCGGATCGCCATAATGGCGCCGAAGTCGATGACGAATACGAAAGCCGCTACCAGCGCTGGATGCCAATCCCAAATTGGGAGAAGACTCCCAAATTGATCGGACAAGATCTCTCCTCCTTGCACTAGCGGTGTAAACCGCGGCCTTCCGTTTTTTATTCAAAGAGCACGAACTAATTTGGATCACGCTCTTTCTAAAGAAAACTACTTAAGTTTGTCGAAGTAATTTGCTTAGGATTCGCGGGTTCAGGTCTTTCCGGCTTTTACAGTCAGAAGGTTCCGAACCCGCGTTTGCCCTTGTCTACCATGCGACCAGACCTTGCTCTACTCTTGAGTTGAGAGCCAAAAGCCCTACCACCTCCTCAGTCGTAAACTGAAGAAGCAGTTTCCGGTAGTCTTCTGGCAGGAACCACCAACGACTCTCGCCGAACTCTTCAAGCAGAGCTTGAAGTGATTGCTGGGCGTCCCAGAGGACCCTATCGCACTCGGGATGAAAGTCGTGGTCGCCTTCCCTCCAGCTTCCTTCCAGATCTGGAAAGAAGATCAGTTCCGCGACTTGGACGTCCCTTCTCGCGAAAGCTCTTTCCAGATCGGCTAGCATGGCTACGACTTCTAGGCAGATCATCTCTCTCCTCCTTTC
>CAZXPY010000002.1:102927-140550 GCA_964643435.1 uncultured Gammaproteobacteria bacterium
AAAGCTTTCCGAAAGAGCTATTGAATATTGCTTTTACGCTTTGTTTTTTCTTGTTCCCCTAGTTTTTTACCCCAAAAGTTACGAACTTTTCGAGTTTAATAAAATGATGGCGGTGCATTTTTTAGCAATTATCATCACTGGGTTTTGGATTTTAAAAGCGATTAATAATAGAAGGTTCGAGATTGCAAAAACCCCTCTCGACATACCCATTATATTATTATTTTTTAGTTATACTTTATCGACGATTTTTTCGATTGATACTCACACTAGTATCTTTGGCTACTATTCAAGATTTAACCAAGGATTACTTTCAACCATAAGTTACTTACTGCTCTTTTATGCTTTCGTAACTAATTTCCCCAAGGAAAAAATCCGTTTTGTTTTTGTTTCTATACTATCAAGTGCTTTTTTGGTGGCGGGTTGGGGAGTTTTGCAACACTACGGAGTTGATGAAGCGTATTGGGTTCAAGACGTAAAGATGAGAGTATTTTCAACACTGGGACAACCTAATTGGTTGGCGGCTTATTTGGCAATGCTCCTTCCTCTTGCCTTGGCAATGTCAATTATTACAAAAAGCAAAATACTTAGATTTTTTTCCTTTTTATTTGCCCTCCTTCTCTACTTAAGCTTCACTTTTACCAACTCTCGAGGCGGAACTTTAGGACTTTCAGTAGGAATTGCCTTTTTTTACTTTTTTTTGCTTTACCCTGCCAGGAAAAAAAACCTTAATATACCCATAAGACTGCCTTTATTTTTTCTTCTTATTGCTTTTTGTATAAACCTAATTTGGGGCAGTGCTTTTTTTGATCTTAAAACTTTCCTTAAGAAAGAAAAACAGAAACAGGAAACAACTGTTGCCAAAAACGGAAGATCAAGTGAAATCGGCGGTGGAAGCGAATCTGGACAAATAAGATTAATCGTTTGGAAAGGAGCCTTGAATATTTTCAATCACTACCCAATTTTTGGTAGTGGTGTGGAGACTTTTGCCTACTCTTATTATCAATTCCGGCCGGCAGAACACAATAAAACAAGCGAGTGGGAATTCCTTTACAACAAAGCTCACAACGAATATCTAAATTACTTGGCGACCATGGGTCTTTTTGGGTTTGGGACCTATCTTTTTTTGATTATTAGGTTTCTTTTCTACTGCTGGAAAAGAGTAACTGGTAAAGCTTCCCAAAAAATTATTTCTTTAGCTCTCGCTTCTGGTTACATCAGCTATCTTGTTCAAAACTTTTTTGGGTTTGGAGTGGTGGCGATAAGTTTGCTTTTTTACGCTTATCCCGCGATTGCCTTTAAAATAAATAATGATATAAAAAACATCGAAATTAGATTCCCAAAATTTCTTGATTATTTAACCGCGCCTTTATTTGCAGCGCTCGTAATATTAATTTCACTTTTACTTGTCTTTACCGGCCGCGTTTGGCTCTCCGATATTAAATTTGAAGAAGCTTTAGATTTACAAAAAAATGGGCTATATCAGGAAAGTTATTTTAAATTTAAAGAAGCTACCAAGCTTAATCCCCTCGAGCCATTTTACAAAAGCGAGTTTGCCCTTTCAGCGGCAATTTTAGCGAAAGAATCTGATCAAAAAGATCAAGAATCTTTAGTGTTCGAGGCGACCCAATTAACTTCGGAGGTTACTAGCAAATACCCAAAGAACATCAATTGGTGGCGAACGGCTTCGAACGTGTATTGGGAACTTTATGATGTAGATCCTATGTTCCTAAAGGAAAGTCTTAAAGCGGCTAAAGAAGCGGTTAAATTAGCCCCTAACGATCCGAAAGTAGGTTATAATTTAGGGGTGATTTTAGTTCAAGGGGGGTCTTTAAAAGAAGCGATTGAAACTTTAGAGGAAACAATTAAGTTGAAGCCCGAGCGTGATTTTCGTTTTCTTTTAGCCAAGACTTACTTTATGGACGGAAATAAGGAAAAGGCAATTGAACATATTAAAACTTTATTAGAAGCAAATCCAGATGATGAAGAGGCTCGCGAAAATTTAAAGGAATGGTCTGATTGATGTATTTTGTATCACTAAGATATAGAATTTAGATTATAGAGCATATCGTATCTTTTTATAGTAAAATATAGTTATATGGTAAAAAGGTTTGGTAAAACTTTTGAATCTGCCAAAGCAATTTTAGAACGGAGATTAGCAAAAAAAACCGGCGTCAGGGCAAGGTACGAATTTCAGGAGTACGGTATTTGGCTAGGTGAAACCTTGCATGATAAGCGCCATAAATCCCTTTATATAAAGTTCGCCAAGGAAAAGCCACGCCATTTTTTGGAAGAAGCCAGAATATTTGCAATCGACTATCGTTCCCGATCCGTAAACCGCGGTCGATTGTTCATGTGGAAATTGAAGGAATTGGAAAAAGAGTCTAAAAAGAGAAGTAGCGGTGCTAAAATTGGAGACTTATGATTTTGAAGGTTAGTAAAAGCGAAGATTCAATTTGGAAGAAAAAATTTGCTAATGTCTCTAAAATAGGGGCAGAAATTAAAAAATTGATTAGTGATATGGAAGAGACTTTGGAATTCTCGGGAGGGGTGGGCTTAGCCGCACCCCAGGTTGGAACGCCTTTACGACTTTTTATTGTCAGTGTTTCCCAAATGCAGCGTCGCCAAAAATCTCTAAAAGCAATTCGGGAAACTTTTATCAATCCAAAAATTCGTTTTTTGACGAAGGAGGCAAATATTTTTGATGAAGGTTGTCTTTCAATTCCTGGCTATCGCGGACCAGTTTCCCGACCAAAGAAATTAGAAATTGAATATTTAAATAAGAAGTTTGAGAAAAAGAAAATAGTGGCCACCGGTTTTCTCTCAAGAGTAATTCAGCATGAATACGATCATCTCAATTCTATCTTTTACGTTCAAAGAGTGGCTAAAAAAGAAGAGATATATAAATTTGAGCCGATCAAAATCGTGTTTTTCGGTACTCCAGCCTTTGGGGAAATAATTTTGAAAAGTATGATTGGTTTGAGTATTTTTGGTGAATACGAGATACCTTTGGTGGTTACAAGAGCCGATAAAAAAGTCGGGAGAGACAAACCATTAACGATGAGTCCGGTTAAAAAATTAGCCCAAACTTTTAACCTACCCATTGAAACTCCCCAAACTCTAAAAGGTAACCAGCCTTTAATCGAGAACATAGCGAAACTGAAACCAGATCTAATTGTTCTTGCTTCCTACGGAAAGATTATCCCTCAAGAAATCTTATCGATCCCTAAATTCGGTTCTCTTAACGTCCATCCCTCTCTTCTGCCCAAATACCGAGGTGCCTCCCCAATTCAAACTGCTATTATTAGTGGTGAAAAAGAAACTGGTATAACGATAATGTTAATGAACGAAAAATTGGATGAAGGCGATATTTTGTCTCAAGGCTTAGTTCCAATCGACACAACCGATACCTATTTTTCTTTAAGTAAAAAATTAGCGCTTGCAGCCACAAAACTTTTAAATCAAACAACTTTTGCTTGGGTGACAAAACAAATTAAGGTAGTTACCCAAGATCCTAAGAAGGCTACTTACACCAAACTTTTAAAAAAAGATGACGGGTTTGTTGATTGGAAAAAACCACCAGAAAATTTAGAAAGGATGATTAGAGCTTATTTTCCCTGGCCAGGAGTTTGGAGTAGATACAATGGAAAGATATTAAAACTTTTGCCAGAAAGAAAAGTACAACTTGAAGGGAAGAGCCCGGTTTCTTTAGAAGATTTCAAAAGAGGTCACAGAGATTTTACTTTGGATTGGTAATTAATTGATCAGCCGAGGACACTAGCGTAACTTTTGGTTTCTTGATAGCGGAGAGACGCTTCTTTTCTTCCTCTCTAACAATCCGTAGACACTTAGTACAAAGCTTCATCCTTGCCCGACCCGACCCAATAAAAACTCGTACCGAATGAAGGTTTGGGTAAAATCGCCTTTTGGTTTTTCGGTGGGAATGAGATAGGCGGTAACCAACTTGTCTTCTTTTCCCACAACGATCACAAACGATGGCCATAATTTTAATCTGCTATACTATACAGGAGTACGTTCAAAAGATCAACCCTTTATGAATATTAGTTTTATACCGGCTCTTATTGGAATAATAATCGGTATATCGGTTCACGAAGCGGCTCACGCGTGGACCGCCTGGAAGCTTGGGGACCCAACCGCAAAGTACGAAGGCAGGGTTACTTTAAATCCAATTGCCCATCTTGATCCTCTTGGAACTTTGTTTATTATCTTTACCCTCTTGCAGGGTTTTGGGATTGGTTGGGGCAAGCCCACACCTTTTAATCCCTGGAATTTACAACATCCAAGAAGGGACTCGGCTCTAATCTCGCTCGCCGGACCAATTTCTAATCTGGCTTTAGCGGCTATTCTAGCTCTAATAATTAGGTTCGTCCCGGCTTTAGCCGGCTTTTTATTTTTAATAATTGTAATTAATGTCTCCTTAGCGATTTTTAATTTAGTGCCGGTCTCACCTTTAGACGGGTTTAAGATTGTTGGCGGACTACTGCCTGCCGAAACCGCAGTTTCTTGGTACAGCTTAGAGCGTTACGGAATCTTTTTTCTGATACTTCTTATCTTACCTGTCGGCGGCTTTTCTATTATTGGCCGGTTTATTTTCCCAATAATAAGTCTTATTTTAAATTTACTTTTAGCCGGGAACTCGGTAATTTAACAATTCCAAGTGGCTCCCTTGTCTCTTGACTTTAAATAAAAAAAGTGAAAAAATAGAGATGTCTAGCCGATAAAACTAGACGACCCCAGATCAGCTGGGTAAGCCAAGCTTAGCTTGGCAGCCCTACCGAAAGGAAAGACTCGAAGATTTTTCTTCCGCTGTTTCCTTTAACAAAAGGGTTTGCCCGGAGTCCATATACCCCTTGGGGTACGTGGCAGGGTACCCACCTAGTATAGATAGGGAGGAAATTTCTTAAAGCTCCTTCTCATTGTAGGGCGGAATTATTTTAGTTTAGAGGGTAAGAACCTTTGACTAACATTAGGTTGAGGGTTCTTTTTTTGTTTTTTCACATTACTCTTTAATCACAATAATCGTGTAGTACTTGGCGTCTTCTTGGTCTCTTACCACCCCAACACCAAATTTATCTATATCAGGCCTTAAAATAAGATTAAGGCTTTCTTGGTCTGCTTCTATCTTTTGGAGAGAACTTTGCGATGAAACGAAGTGAGGCGAATCATCTCGGATTAAAATCTCTTCCGCAAAGGCCGGCTTTAAAGAGTATTTTTCTAGAAGAAGTAACAACTGCTCTTTACTTTTCGAAGAATCGAGAGAGTCAACCAAGTCGCGGCTTCTTTCCCGGGCGATTGTAGTCAAAGTTAGGTCTCTTTGAAGAGGGTTTAATTTATTTAAATCTCGCTGCAGTAAAATTAAAGACGATAGGGCTTCTTCTAGGGTGGTGTTGGCTGGGTTTGAAACCGAGAGTTTCACTTGCGAGGTTGAAATAATAGCCTCTTCTTGCACAAATCTGGCAATAATTAAATAGCTGCCGTCAGGAACAGTAAGAGAATTCCAAATAAATTTGTAGGGGGGGGTCAGAGGCTTCTCCTATCAATTTAGTGTTATTTAGCCAATACTCGACTTTTGATCCTTCTATTTGCCCGGAAAGCTCAATTGTAACTAGACCGGCTACTTTGCTTAAATTGCTCGGTTGGATAATTTTGGGAGATTTATCAATCGTAACTTTAGATTCTTTTTTCGGGACAATCTCCGGAACGTTTTTTTGAGTGGCCGCTCTTGACCGTAAGTCTTTAAAGGATAAATTTAAATAAATGGTAAGGGGAATCACTAGGAGTATTAAGAATACACCAAAAATTTTTAGGTAGTCCCGCGGTTCAAATGGGTAAAAAAGGTTTTTGATTTTTTCTCTCATTGGGCAGCTATTACTAATCGTAAATCTTCCCTCGCTTTAAAGTCAAATTTATTTAATTATCTTGAAAATGGGAGCCTAAAGAGATATAATCTATCCACTTGTTTTGGATTTTTAAATTAAGCCGGGATAGCTCAGTGGCCAGAGCACTTGTTTTGTAAACAAGTAGTCGTGGGTTCGAATCCCTCTCCCGGCTCCATTAGGGGCTGGGGTGCCGGAGTGGACAATCTGACCCCGTATAGTTGGTGCCGAGGTACCGAAGTGGTCAAACGGGTCTGTCTGTAAAACAGATGGCTTTATGCCTTCGTAGGTTCGAATCCTACCCTCGGCACCACTTGTACGGGGCGCCTTTATGGCTACGGGGGTTCGAATCCCTCCCCCAGCACCACGTCAAACGTGGTAGGGACGTCTGACGTCCCACCATTTTAAAAGTTATGCCCAGGTGGCTCAGTGGTAGAGCACGTTCTTGGTAAGAACGGGGTCGCGGGTTCGATCCCCGCCCTGGGCTCCATAAATGAAAGGAAGTGGCAACTATGGCAAAAAAAGGGGTAAGAATTATCGTAACTTTAGCCTGCTCAAGTTGTAAGAACCAAAACTATACAACTGAAAAAAATAAAACCAATAGTCCAGATCTTCTGGAGTTTAAAAAGTACTGTAAACATTGCCGGAAAGTAACGTTGCACAAAGAAATTAAATCGTGATGAATTAAAGAAGGGCCTTGCGAGCGTAGGTTAATGGTAAACCTCTGGTCTCCAACCCCGCACATAGGCGCGTAGTTCAGTGGTAGAACGTCGGTCTCCAAAACCGAAGGACGGGGGTTCGATCCCCTCCGCGCCTGCCAAAATCCGCCTTCGGCGGGGCGATTCCTTCCGCTCGCGCCAAAAAAATTCTAATTTCTCTGGAACTAAATTATTGGAGGTTCGTAGGAGCGGTAGCGACGCAGAACGCAGGAGTACCCAAATTACTTCCGCCTTCTGGCGGATGAATTTGGTTACGGAGCGATCTATCCCTTCCGCTCGCGCCATAAAACCTTAGCGGGCAACCAATTTGGGAACTGGAACCCCAAATCTTCCCAGACCATTCCAAATACCACTAAGCAGAGTTAGGACAATGATAATAAAGGTTACTGGAACCAACCAACCAAAACTTGGAATCACCGCACCTATATACTCCACAACCGCAAAACCAACCACGTAGGCAACAATGCAATCATGTAAAAAATTTGCCAGATTGTGAAAATTGAACGTTCCTTTAACCATACTACCGATTATACCGATAATTACCTCAATAACGATTAACCAAATTATGGTCTGCATCTGCGAATTGGTAAAAAGAGTTTCAAGAGCAGGCATGTTATCACCTCCTTCTTGATTTAAGTATTACTATGTTGGTAACAACTGTCAAGATTCGGACAGAAATCATTTACAAAAATCACAATTTTGTGTTAGAATACGTTCTTATGAGTTTAGGATCACTCTTAACCTATTTTAAAGAGGTAAGAATTGAGATGGATAAGGTGACTTGGCCAACACGAGAGCAAACGATAAGATTGACACTTATTGTTATTTTAATCAGTGTCTTGGTGGCCGCTTTTATTGGGGCTTTAGATTGGGTTTTAACCGTCCTTCTTGATCTTATAATTTAACTTATGAGAAAAGCTAATAAAAAAACCCAAAGTACGCAAGAAAAAGTTGAAAATAAAGTCCAAGAGCCCAAAACCTCTTCTAAATCTTCCCAAGCAAAATGGTACGTGGTTCACACTTACAGTGGTCATGAAAATAAGGTATCGGCTACCTTGAAAGAGAAAATAAAGGCAGCGAATTTTGAGGATAGAATTTTTGATATTTTAGTCCCAACCCAAGAAAAAATTGAGATTAGAGAGGGTAAAAAAGTTACTTTTGCCGAAAAGATTTTTCCGGGTTACATATTAGTCAAAATGATTTTAGATGACGAAAGTTGGTATTTAGTCCGGAGTACGGCTGGGGTTACTAGTTTTGTCGGTGCGGGAAATAAACCAACACCCCTGGAAGAAAAAGAGGTTGACACAATTCAGCATTTTATGAAGCTAGAAGCACCAACTTATAAAGCTTCTTTTAGTATGGGTGAGGCGGTTAAGATTATTGATGGTCCTTTTGCGGACTTTCTAGGTACTGTTGATGAGATAAACGAAGAAAAAGGTAAGGTTAAGGTTTTGGTCTCTATTTTCGGTCGTGAAACACCAGTGGAGTTGGATTTCCTCCAAGTATCTAAACTATAATCACGATATCGCTATGAAAAAAATAAAAACAACTTTAAAACTTAATCTGCCGGCTGGGGAGGCAACCGCTGCTCCTCCGGTCGGACCAGCTCTTGGTGCCCAAGGGTTAAATATCGCTGAATTTATTAGAGTTTATAACGAAAAAACCGCGGATAAGAAGGGGTCGGTTATTCCAGTGGTAATAACCGTTTATGAAGACCGAACATTTTCTTTTGTAACAAAAACGCCACCAGCTAGCAATTTAATTAAAAAAGCAATCGGAATAGAAAAAGGTTCTGGAGTCCCCAGCCGGGAAAAAGTAGGAAAAATAACCAGGGAACAGCTGCGTTCTATTGCGCAGGTGAAAATGGACGATCTGAATGCTAAAGATCTAGAAGCAGCCGAAAAAATTATTGAAGGAACGGCTCGTAATATGGGAGTGGACATAGAAGGTTAATTACAAATTACGAATTACAAATTATATAATGAGTAAAATTGACATTGATAAAAGAACCTATGAACTCGGAGTTAAAATAGTTAAGTTTGTAAGCGCCTTCCCGAAAAATACTGCTGGAATTGCCTTAGGAAATCAGCTAATAAGATCCGGTACTTCAATTGGAGCTAACGTGGAAGAGGCGCTAGGTGCACACACTAAATCTGATTTTATTTACAATATGAACACTGCCAAGAAAGAGGCAAGGGAAACTAGATACTGGCTACGAATGGTAAGTGATTCTAATTTACTCCGAGACTCTAGCTTATTAGATGAGTGTGAGCAATTAATTAACATCTTAACAAGCATAGTAAAATCGAGTAAAAAGAATTCTTAAGTTTTTTTAATTTGTAATTTATAATTTTGAATTTACTGTAATTCCTCCGAAGGAGGCTTATATGGGTAAAGTACGTACAAAAGTAATTGAAACGGCGATTGAGCCCGAAAAACTTAAACAAATTGAAGAATTAGAAAAAAGTCTTATCTTCTCTGGTGAGGAATCTGAAGCGGCTCCCCCAAAAGAAAAAAAGGTAGAAAAAAAAGGTCGAGAACCAAAACAGAGAAGTAAAAGATACAGGGAGTTACTTTCCCTAATCGATAAATCTACGGTCTATTCAGCCCAAGAGGCAATTGAGATTGTTAAAAAAACAGCGAACAACCGCTTTGACCCAACTATTGAAACCCATATAAATCTTGGTCTCTCCCCCACTAAGCAAGAACACAAAATAAGAACGGTTGTTTCTCTTCCCCACCCCACTTCGGGTGGTAAGAAGATGAAAATCTTAGTTTTCACAGATAAGAATGCCGATAAAATTAAGGAACTTGGTTTCCGGATAGGCACTGATTCAACCTTGAAAGAAATCGAGGAGGGAAAAATAAACTTTAACAAAATAATCGCTGATTCTTCTTGGATGCCAAAACTTGCCAAGTTAGCTAAAGTTTTAGGACCAAAAGGGTTAATGCCCAATCCAAAAAACAACACGTTGGCAGAGGATCCGCTGGTGACGCTTGGGGAGTTTTCCAAAGGTAAAACGGAACTGGCGATGGAGACATCGCCAATAATTCATATTAGTATTGGCAAGGCAAGTTTAGAAGATAAGAAACTTCTAGAAAATCTAACCGCAATTATCACGGCGGTAAGAGCTGCTAAACCGGAGGGCTTTAAAAAAGAGCTGATTAAAAGTATTTATCTCTCCTCCACCATGGGCCCAAGCGTCAAAGTTGATCCCTCATCAATCCAAGCTTGACAAGTAGCGGTTTAGAATTTATACTTAGCACAGCCCCCTGTACAACACTTACTTCGCCTCGTGGTCTACGTCGCGTTAAACGCGACTGGCACGTTTGACTGTGTCGTCCACGCAGTCGAAGAGCCTGTATACAGGGCAAGCCAAAGACAGTAGGTCCGGCTTAGCCGGATTAAGTTCTTCAGGAAGCCTACCGAGGTACGAATCCAATTTTTAATTTTGAACTTTTAATTTTGAATTTGTAATACCTCGGTGGAACCGAGGTTTTTTGATGGTAAAACAGGAAAAAATTGAGACGGTAAAAAAATTAAGAGACGCTCTTTCAAGAGCAAAATCGTTTGTGTTATTAAATTATCAGGGGTTGGGGGTTGAAGCCTCAAGAAAATTACGAACAGAATTGGAAAAAAATAATAGTTACTTAAAGGTAGCTAAAAATACGCTTTTAAAAAGAGCGTTTGCTGAAATTAGTGTTTCTATTCCTCAAGATTCTTTGGAAGGACCAACCGCAATTCTAACCTCGGAAGCAACCGATTTCTCCGCCTTTAAGGTTTTGGCTAATTTTATAAAAGAAACCTCTCTACCGAAAATAAAATTGGGTTTTTGGGACAAGAAATTTATTGGCGAGGAACAAGTTTTGAAACTCGCCTCACTACCAGATCGCCAAGAACTTATTAATCAATTAATTGGCTACCTTTCTTCGCCATTTTACAATCTAAATTTCGTTTTAGATTACAATTTGAACACTTTTATAAATACGTTGGACAGAATCAAAACTAAAAAAACCTAAAGGGGGTGATTTTTGTGAACGAAGTGAACAAAAAAGAGGAAAATAAATTAGATACCGAAAATGAAATTCCCGAAACAGAGGATACTACTAGTGAAATAAAAGAAGCGGTCCAAGAGACGTTGGCGGAAGACGCGCGAGAACAAGAAGCGGCTACTCAATTAAAAGAAGAAGTAAAACCGGGGAGCAAGGTTGAGGAACCAAAGGCTCCAACTACCCAAACCCCAGAACTTGTGGAAGTTGAGGTTTCGCCAAAACTTGGAAAGATAATGAAGGCAATTGAAGATTTGAGTGTTTTGGAATTATCAGAGCTAGTTCGCGCGTTGCAAACGCGTTTTGGAGTAGCGGCCGCCTCATTTACGCCCTCACCTCCCACTGCCACAAGAGAGGAAGCTGCCGAAAGCGCCCCTGAACAAACCACCTTTAACGTTATATTAGCTAATGCTGGTGCGAATAAAATTTCAGTAATAAAAGCGGTTCGAGAAATCGTACCCACTCTTGGTCTAAAAGAAGCTAAAGATTTGGTAGACGCCGCCCCGAAACCAGTAGTTGAAGGTGTTAACAAAGAACGCGCGAACGAAGCTAAAGCCAAACTCGAAACCGCCGGCGCTAAAGTTGAGCTTCAATAAGCGAAACTTTAGCTGTCCTACAAAATTCGCAGCTTGAGCCGTGTACGAATAGTAGTGAAAAGGCGAAAGCTAAGAATTGAAGGACGCAAAAGTCGAACTGCAGTAAAGAAGAAAAAATCCTCTTGACAACTTCTTTTGCATTATGATACCTTAAGTAATATAAAATAGTCTAACGACTGTAATTGATTATTTAAAGGAGAATTATGGCTTTAGGTGACGATTTACCAGAACTCTTGACTGTCAAAGAAGTAGCCAGTTTCTTGCGGGTTTCGCCGTTAACTATAAAAAGATGGGGTAAACGAGGTAAACTACCAGCAATCCGTATTAATTCAAGAGGTGACAGACGTTATAAGAAAGAGGCAGTACTTTGGTTATTGGGGGAGATGAAAAGGGAAACGGTTTAGAATTGGATTTTTTGGAAGAACTCTTTTGCAGATTTAGGTTCAATGCTTACCACCATTATTCCCGTACCCACTTCTAACCCTCCTAAACTCTTTTGCCGAGGAATAATTCTTAAGTACCAGTCTCTAAACGGATAAATATATAAATTAAAGGAAAATCCGTGACCAAATCTATTCCCTAAACGTATTAGTAGTTTCTTTAGAATTATCGCGAGTTCTCTTAGCTCCTCACTATTTACCTCCCCAAAAGTTTTTATTCTTCTGAGGGGCGCGACCCAAACTTCATAAGGCCATTCCGAATAGGCAGGACAAAAAATATTATAAAGTTTTGTCCGTTTTACAAGATTAGTGATTTTTAAGATTTTAGGTATTCTTAAACTGACGTTAAAGGGAAGAACCGCAATTTGGGTATGAGGGTGGGTAAGGGATTCCCCGCCGCCTCTTCCACTGTTATGAAAAATATAAACCTGTCCCTTTTTTTCAAGCGCAACATAACGCTCCCGATACGTAAAGAGTATTTTTTCGTTTTGCTCATCACTCAACTCTTCAAAGTTTTTGTGATGGTCTTTTGAATGAATTATGATTTCGTGAATATCCGTGAAAGGAAATTTATTGAGTACAACTCTCACTTGCCAATCGGTCCCACTGCCACTTCCAATACGAAAAATTTCTTTTTCGCTTTTTTCATCTCCAGGACAAAAAGGACAAAGTTTTTTGGTTACCGCTACTTTTATTCCCGGTCTCTTTGATCTTTTTGGAGAAATTATTACCCAACTACCGGTAGTTGGGTTTTCTAAGAACCGGAAAAGCTTAGCCAAGTATTACCTCCACCTTGTATTGGGGTTTTTTAAATTCAGTAATAGTGTTTGAAGAAATTTCTTTGCCGTCCACATAAATTTTTTTTACACCTTTGTTAACCCTGTTTGGGTTTTTGACTTCGATCTCAAACAAAATCCCTCTGAAGATTCTTTTAAAAGTAAACCCTTCCCAATCTTTAGGAATACAAGGATCAATTATTAAACCGTCTAAGGACGGTCTTACTCCTAAAATATAGTCAGTGGCCGCCCTAAAAAACCAAGCCGCGCTTCCAGTCATCCAAGAATAGCTCCCCTGACCAAAATGAGGACTTTGGGGACCGTAAGAAAATTCAGAGTATACATAAGGTTCGGTTTTATAAATATCTGGCTCCCTACTTCGAGTTAAAAAAGAACTTTTTTTCCAAGCCTCATAAGCCTTATCTCCCCGACCAAGCAGGCATTCGGCAATTACTACCCAAGCATTCGGGTGAGAAAATATAGTGGCGTTCTCCTTTGTCCCAGGCGCAAATTGAGAAATAATGCCCAGAGCTGAATTTAATTTTGTGTACGCCGGTGCGAAGGTTAAAGCTCCATATTTTGTCATTAAGTAACGCCAGAGCGAATCCATTGCTTTCTTTGCTCTCTCACCTTGGGCAATTTTACTTAAAATCGGCCAAGTTTGACCATTGATATGAATTTTACCCTCTTTATTTCGGTGCGAACCGATTAGATTACCCCCGTCATCAGTCGCCCTAATGTACCAACTCCCGTCCCAATACTGCTCGTTGATCGTTTTTTTTAAGTCCTCATAAATCTTTAAGTAGCGCTTCTCTCTCACTTTGTCCCCCAGTTTTTCTAAAACAGGCGCCAATTCCAAAATATTTAAAGCTAGCTGATTAGCGACCATTAAAGATTCGCCTCTACCAAGATGTCCACCGGCTAAAGCATCATTCCAATCCGCGGTAAGTCGCAGTGGTATCCCCTTTGGACTTACGTGGTAAAGCGTATAATCCAAAGCGGCTCTGATATGATCTAATATACTTCCTTTACCCTTATCAAAGTACTTAACCTCGTTTTTGAGAAACCTCAGATCCCCTGTCTCTTTGATATAATTTAAAACGGTCATTATTAGCCATTGAGGATCATCAGAATGATTAGTCACAAAACCCTCCCGTGTTAAAGGGTTCCAGGCATGAACTGTATGACCATCTTGGAACTGGTGTTCGAGGAGTTCAATCAATTTTTCCTTAACAAATTCTTGGTCAATTGGTAAAACCCCTA
Organism: uncultured Gammaproteobacteria bacterium; assembly: GCA_964643435.1. Lineage (GTDB taxonomy): Bacteria > Patescibacteriota > Microgenomatia > Woykebacterales > RBG-16-39-9b > CAZXPY01. Next base: position 116,666 of record CAZXPY010000002.1, read on the forward strand.
AAATATGCTGACACTCATCCCTAAAACCAAATTTTGCCGCCCCAATGTAATAAGAATCCATTTCTCCAATTTGACTAGTAACCCAAGATTGGTATTTATTCCAAATATTCACGGAAAGGTCAAATTCAGAGTCGGGAGTTTTAACGGCTAGCTTCCCCAAATAATCTTCCCAAAATTTTTTTAGTTCCTGGAATTTAGTTTCAACAAAGCTTCTTTTTCTAAACTCTTTTATTTTTCTATTGATAGTTTCTCTGTTACTTTCAAGTCCGATAACTATATGAAACTTTATTTCTTCGAGAGGTGAGAGTTTCAACATTTTCATTAAAACCCCAACCGCATCCTCACTTTCACCGTAAGCATTGGCGCAAAAACCCTTTTCAATTACGATTGGGTTAGACAAATAACGGTATTGACCAATAAAATCCTCCTTAACACAGTCAAAGCACTCAAAATCCACAGAACCGCTCATATACGCCCAATGATCCCAGGCAATACCGGGTTGGTCAGGACGATCCCATCTTCTTTTGGTAGCGTAAATAACGTTATTTTTGAAATAAACATCGTTAAAAAAAGAGTCGAAAATTCGGTCTTCTAAGTCTTTTGAAAAGCTGCCTAAGACCCATTCAACATAGCTAGTAACCGAAATATCTCTATTTCTTTCAGACAAGTTTTTTATAGTGATATCCCAAATTTCTAAATTCTCCTTTAAGGGAACAAAATAAGTAACTTCCGATTTTATCTCGTTGTTTATGGAACTAATTTTGTTATAGCCCAAACCAATTCTTGCTTCCCAAAAGAGGGCCTCTTTCATTACTGGCTGCCAATTTGTTGCCCAGTATTCGCTGGTTTCGTTATCGCGGATGTAAAGGTAGCGTCCGGGTCGGTCATAAAATATTGCGTCTCCGGGGATACCGCGAGTTATGCGGTTAAAAGCAGTATCAATATAAAATGAATAGCCGCCGCCAGTGGCGGAACAAAGGGCGGTGTATTTACCGTTAGTCAAAAAATTTATCCAGGGACGGGGGGTATCGGGTCTGGTAATGACGTATTCTTTTCCGTCGGGAGAAAAATGTCCGTATTTACTTACTGTTTTCATAGGCAGGTAATTAAATTATAATCTTTTGAGATTCATTTCAGCAACTCGAGGCAGGTTAGGTGAGCTAAGAGATAAGAAACAAGGCTTTCTCCACCCTGATTTCGATTTAAACCCTTGGCAGTTATTCCGTCTCTTACCCCAAAAGATTCACTGTCAAAAAGAGACACGCCTAAGATATTCGCTCCAAAAAACCAATCAAGGGCCGCTTTAGCTAAAAATTTATATTCAGGATCCTTAATAATGGCAAAAGCAACCGCAAAAGTTTCGGCGAGAGAACCGACCTCGACTGGTTGTTGATCAAATGCAGCTTTTTTCCCATTTTTTGGGTACCAGCCCTTTTGACCGATGATATCAAAGTACTCTTTTTTCTTATCATACTGGACTTTTTTCAAAAAATTCAAAGAGGCGAGGGCGATCTCTAAATACTTTTTCTTTTTAAGTTTTTGGTAAGTAAACAGAAGACTTTGCGGAATTCTAGCGTTTTCGTAAGTGAGCTTGTTCTCAAACCAAACCCAGCCCTCTTCTTTATTTTTTTCGAAGTTTTTAATAAGAACTTCAGCTAGTTTTTCAATTAGAGGAAGGAAGGCTTTTTGCTTCGTAGCCTCAAAGTAGAAACAAGTACCAATTAGGGTAAAGGCAATCGCTCTTAAATCGGTTAAGCTAGTGCTGTTCCAAATTGCTTGATCAAAAAGCCATTTTGCGCTTTCTCTTAAACCAGCACTTGAAGAATTTGCCGTTGCAAACCCAAGTGCCCAAATTGCCCTTCCGTAGCTATCCCCCAAACTTGCCTGATCTTTCCACCCCCTTGAATAATCCAGAAAGTTATGAAAATTACCCTCACTTTCAGCGTAACGGATAAAGGATAAAAAATAACCCGCTAAATCAATAAGTTCTTTACCGTCAAAAAGTTTATGATATTTAAGAACAGCTACTAGAGCCCGGGCGTTATCGTCTAGAGCGTAACCGTGCTTAGGATCAGGAACGGTAAAATGAGCGTGTTGAATCAGCCCAGTTTTATCCGTTAACCTTTTTAAATGAGCAAGATTGGGAGGATTCTTGTAAATTATCATTTCTTTCTTTTCTTTTCAAGCAAGGCTTGGTATAAATCAAGGTGAGAAAGAGCTACTGAAGGCCAGATCATCAATCTTCCAAAGTCATAGGCTCTTTTCTGCATATCAAGTGCAAAAAAAGCAGATTCTATAATTTTTAGGACGGCTTTGCCAATTGAAGAGGGATCTCTAAAAGGTACCAAAATTCCTCGACCGTCCCAAAGAAGCTCTTTTGCGTAAAGATAAGGAGTCGAAACACAATTTTTTCCGGCACCAATAGCGTAAGCCAAAGTTCCCGAAGCTGTTTGAGAAGGATCCAAATAAGGGGTGATGTATATATCTAAAGAACGCAAATAAGTAGTTAAATCGTCTAGAGAAAGGTATTCGTTGATAAAACGAACGTTTTCTTCTACTCCTAGCTTTTTAACTAGGCTCTCCAATTCACCTCGGTAAGATTCTCCTTCATTTCTTTTAACTAGAGGATGGGTTTCCCCAATTACTAAAAATAAGAAATTGGGAAATTTTTTAAGGATTTTCGGAACTGCGGAAATTGCGTATTCCAAACCTTTATTTCTTGATAATAAATTAATCGCGCCCATAATTTTATAGTTTTCTAAACCAAGTTTTTCCTTAAAAAGAAGAGACGGGCCAAAAGGAACGTCGGGAACACCGTGAGGGATTATAAATATTTTTCTTTTGGGAACTTTATATTTTTTGAGCAGCCTCTGGGCCGCCACCTTAACCATCACGGTTACTAACTGACTATTAGCAGCCAATTCTTGGATAATCCTTAACATATTAGGTTTTGGTTCATCTAAAACAGTATGAAACGTAATAATAAGTGGTTTTTTGATGTGTTTTACAAAGTGTACGATATACTCGCCATCACCACCGCCAAAAAGACCAAATTCGTGCTGAAGATGAACTATTTGGGTTCCAGATTGATTTATATAGGAAGCAGCGTCTAGGTAACTGCGCAAATCTTCCTGAATTATTCTAAATTTTACTTCCCAAGGATAATCGTAATTAGAATCCGGTTCGTTCACCGCCAAAATTTCGGCCAAAGAATAAGGATTAAGAACGTTGGTAGCGTTGGTTAGGTCTTTTGTATAAGTAGCGATCCCGCATTTTCTAGGTATATAAGAAGCAATGTTAATTACCCTTATCGCTCGTTTTGGAATAGTTAGGCTCTTAGCTAATTTAATCATACTAGAAATTTTACCATACCTTTCTCGTCTTCATTTTTATCACCTCCTTTTTGGAGGAGCAAATCCTATTACATTACCGCCCTTTTGTAAAGTTTAAGCGTCTTTTCTTGACAAGCAAGCGACTTTTGTGAAATACTTTTGCTACAAGTGTTACCCCAAGAAACCGATACGGAGAGGTGGTGCTCCATTTCTTTAGTTAAAGGTTTCTGGAACTTGAAAAGCCTTGAATTTAGGGGATAATTCAAAAGCACGTTAACAACCTGCTTTGCGTTAACCTCTGGTTCATAAACCTGCTGGTCCCTCGCAGTTAGTTGAATCATCCCCACTTAAAACTCTCTGTTGATTGGAAGAGGTTCTAGTAGCTTTTAGTTGAGGCTGCTATAAAACTCTAGAAAACGTGTCCACGAGCCCCTCGTTCGGGGCAAACAAAAACCCCACGAGGGGCTTTCTTCTTTTATTTAAGTCTTTCTTTCAAAACTAAATAAACGAAAAAAGGAAGAGCTAATTGGCGTTTAAAACGCCAAGGTTCGACTAGTAACCTAAATAGCCACTCAAGACCAGCTTTTTGAACCCAAATCGGGGCGCGCGGTTTTCTTCCGCTCAAATAATCGAATGCTCCACCTACCCCTACCGCCACTTTTACCGGTATTCTGCCTAAGTTTCTTTTAATCCACTTTTCCTGTTTCACTTGACCGAACGCAACAAATAGAAAATCGATTAATTCACCGCTTTTGTTTGCTTGGGTAATTGCTTTGGTAGTTTCGCTATCACCAGTTTTATCAGCTTCACCTTCAAAATTACCAACAATTAATATATTGGGATACTTTTGGATTAGTTTTGATTCTGTTCTCTTGGCAGCTCCATCTTTTCCCCCTAAGAGAAAGATTGAATAGTTTTTTTCAGAAGCTAGCTTTGTTAATTGGGAAACTAAATCAGTACCGGTAATTCGATTTTTTATTCCCCTACCCAAAAGCACGGAAGCGATAATTACGCCGATTCCATCGGGAATTGCTACATCAGCTTCATTTAAAATTTGTTTAAACTCTTCATCCCTTTGGGCCGCTACTAAGAATTCTGGGTTTGGAGTCACCAGATAGTGTTTTTTGGCGCCGTAGAGAAAATTCTCAACCTTTTCGAGAACCTGCTGCTTATTAAGATCGTCAAATTTTACTCCTAAAATTTCTTTTTTCATGAATTAATCTTTGTAGACTTTTTCAAAAACCTTAAGCGTCTCTTTAGCAGCTTTTTCCCAAGAAAACTTCTTAACCTGCTCAACTCCTCTTGATATTAAAGTTTTACTTAAGTTATTATTTGTTATAATTTGATACATACCTTTTTTGATTTCATCAAGATTATAAGGGTCAACAAAAAAAGCCGCTGTCCCACCAACTTCAGGTAAAGAAGATACTTTAGAAGTTAGAACCGCTGTCCCGCAAGCCATAGCCTCTAGAACTGGTAAGCCAAAACCTTCGTAAAGCGAAGGAAAAGCAAAAAGGGAGGCTCCGCTATAAAGCGGCGGTAAATCTTCTTCGGTAACATAATTTAAAAACTTAACTTTATGGGCAACTTGAGGTTTCTTCGCAACCTGGTAAATTTCTTCGTATAACCAGCCTGGTTTTCCCGCGATTATCAAATCGATCGGTTCTTTATAGATCTCTATTAATTGACTAAAAGCTTTAATGAGACGAACAAGATTTTTCCTTGGCTGAATTGTTCCTACGAAAAGAATATAAGGGTTTTGAATTTTATATTTTTTTAAAACCAGGGCAATTTTGAGCTTTGAATTTTCCGGTTTAAATTTGTCTAGATCTACGCCCTCATAAATAACGCTAATCTTGTCTTGCTTTACACCAAATTGGTTAATTATATCCTTTTTAGTAGATTGTGATACCGCAATAAGGTGAGTTGCGAATTTTACCGAAATTAAAGTCGACCAGTTCAAATAAATTTTATGAGGGAATTGATGATAAGCCGCCAGATAATTTGACCCCAAATCGTGAATCGTGACAATAGTTTTAATCTTTGGATTTCTTACAACTGGTATTGTGTGGGCGGGGATAAAAAGAATATCGGGCGGGTTAATCAGAGTTTCGTAGGCGAGACCAACTTGCGTCCAAAGTCTTGGCAATCTTAAAACCCTGGTGCTAAAGCTTATGAAGCTAAAAGGTAAACTCTTTGGCAATTTATTTAGGTAAATTAGGTAGTGATTTTTTTTATCTATTTTGCCTAAGCTTTCCAAAAGTTTTAAATTATAATACTCTGTACCGGTACTCTCTTCGCTTAAGGCTCTACTTGCATCTACTCCAATTAACATTCCTCTCCTAGTGTCTTTTGATACTACGTTTGTAAAGGTCTATATTTTCCAAAGCAATACCCGTACCTTGGGCAACGCAGAGAAGTGGGTTCTCCGCAACGTGGCAAGGAACTCCAGTAATTTCGGTAAAGAGTTTGTCTAGATTATTTAGTAGCGAGGTCCCACCGCTCATCACAATTCCTTTATCAATAATATCTGAAGCAAGTTCTGGTGGGGTCTGTTCCAATACTCCCCTAATTGCATTCACGATTTGGTTTAAGGGGTTCCTGATACTTTCGGTTATTTCAGTTGAAGAGATTTCGATAATTTTAGGAAGACCGGCAATTGAATCCCTACCCCTAACCTCCATTTTCTTTTCTTCCTCCAAGTAAGTAGCACTCCCAATATTTAGTTTAACCTCTTCTGAAGTTCTTTCGCCAATAATTAAATTATATTTTCTTCTTATATGCTGGGCGATTGCTTCATCAATTTTATTACCAGCCACTCTAACACTATTGTGAACAACTACTCCTCCTAAAGAAATAACGGCTGCTTCGGTTGAACCACCGCCAATATCAATGATCATATTTCCCGAAGGTAGCGCAATTGGAATCCTGGCTCCAATCGCGGCGGCAAGAGGTTCATCAATCAGATAAGCCGCACTAGCACCGGCCGATAAAGTAGCATCTAAAACTGCCCTTCTCTCCACACTGGTAACTCCAGAAGGTACACAAACCATCACTTCTGGTTTAAAAATTCGGCTCGGACCACAAACTTTATCAATAAAGTACTTTAGCATCGCTTCAGTAACAACGTAATCAGCAATTACCCCGTCCCTCATCGGACGAGAGGCAACTATGCCTTCGGGGGTTCTACCCAACATTTCTCTAGCTTCATTCCCAACCGCAACTACCCTACCGTCTTGTTCGTCAACGGCTACAACACTAGGTTCATTAAGAACCACGCCTTTCCCTTCTAGATAAACTAAAGAATTTGCGGTTCCAAGATCAATTCCAATTCGTTTCGAAAACATAAACCACATTATAACACACCTTTTTATTTCTTTTTATCCGGCATCCGCCGGCTGGCGGAGCCGGATCAAACATCACTTTAATATATCAACGCTTGCCATTAGATTCTAGGTTTGTTAGAATTTCACGGATGGCTAAAAAAAGTTTGTTGATTTTTTTAGGAATAGTAGTCGCTCTTCTTCTTTCTTATCTAATTGTCCAATTTGCAAAAGGATACCGCTTTGATATTAAAGATAAAACGCTTTCAAAAACCGGCATTCTCGCTATCTCTAGTAGCCCGCAAGGAGCGGCTGTTTATATTAACGATAAATTAACCACCGCCACCAATAATACCCTTAGCGGCGTTACGCCCGGCAAATATAAAGTTAAAATCACGAAGGATGGTTATTCTACCTGGGAAAAAGAAGTTGAAGTTAAGGAGGAGCTAGTAACTCCAATTGAGGCAGTTCTTTTTCCTTCGGTAACGGATCTGCGGCCATTGACTTTTAACGGTGTAATTAACCCTAAATTATCTTTTGATGGTCAAAAAATTGCTTTTGGAGTGAGCGGTAACGGCAAGGACGGAATTTGGGTTTTAGATCTAGTTGATCGGCCAATAATCTTCTCAAGGGAACCTAGACAAATCGTCAAAGATACTAATTTCAAATTCTCAGGGTCCGAACTCGAGTGGTCGCCAGATAGTAAAACGCTTCTAGTCAAAGTAACCGCAAAAGCCGATTTCTACTTCACTTTGAATCCAGATCAATTAAATATCATTCCAAATCAAATTTTCAGCGTCCAGAATTTAAAAAATTCCTGGCAGGAAGAGGAAAGAAGCGAAAATCAGGACAAATTAGCTCGTTTAAAATTAAAAGATTCCGAGATCGCCACTAATAGCGCAAAATTAATTTTTTCACCAGACGAGACTAAGGTAATTTCTCTACAAGAGGATAAAAAAATTCTTTATGATTCTAAGCCAGGAGAAATACCCAATATACCGCCGAAAACTTTCGATCTGCCGGCCGCTAAAAGTTACATTTGGCACCCAAACAGCAAAAATATTATTTTAGTGGAAGAAAAGAAAATTAGTATTATTGCGGTTGATTTAACAAATAAAATGGATATTTACTCTGGGGATTTTGATCCAAACGTAGTTTTCCCTTGGCCAAATGGTTCAAAGCTCTTAATTGCAACTTCCTTTAATCCTGATAAAAAACCCAATCTTTACGCTCTTAACCTCCGTTAAGTCACTAATTTAGCGCTTATTATTAGACGCCGCAGTTGCGTTCCTGGGGGGTCACAGGTTTGTAGGGTAAGAATCGGCTCCTGGGAAGGATTAGTTAAATATTTAACGTCGTTAGCCTCGACTACACGTTTATCAAAGACAATATAATCAAATCTTTCGCCCCTGTAAAAAGTCGTTACCCGATCCCCAGACTCGAGCTTGCGCAGTAGGAAAAAGACAGCGTTGTATTTTGGTACGTCCCAAAAATTTAAGGTTGAATGGGCAAAAATAAAAACATTATTATTTTTCCCATCTTTTGTTCCGGGGACGGCTGTCCGGGCAGCGTGGGCGGCTCCTTGTTTTAAAGCCGCTATATAAGCTTTGAAACTACTGCTATCCACGTTTTCGACGACAGGAGCATTAACATCAATTTTTTCGATTACGATTGAAAAATCTTTATTTACTGGTTCAGCCTTTAAAGGAGGCAGCTGCGTTACTATTTCTCCAAAGGTTGTTTGGGGAGGAAGAGTTTCTTGTTTATTTTCCGCTTTTAAATGTCCCAGGCGATATTTCAATTCGGCTGTTAAAAATGGCCAAAAAGAAAGTACGGAAAAAACAATTCCCAGCGCAATAAGAGTATTAGCTAGGGTTCTTACTAAAATAAAAAGAAAAATCCTTTTTTTCATTAATGGCGCCCCTGGAGGGAATCGAACCCCCAACATCGGACTTAGGACGTCCGCGTTCTATCCGTTGAACTACAGGGGCCAGGAAATTGCATTTTACCACAAAAAGTCCTAGAATTGAACGTGCTGGAGATTAGTTAGTCAGAAGAGAACCAAAAATTCGGAAATATCTGGGGTTTCGGGGATTGGCGCAGTGGTAGCGCGCTCGGTTCGGGACCGAGAGGTCGACAGTTCAAATCTGTCATCCCCGACCAACCTTAGTTTGGAAACCAGATTTTTTCTTCAAATTCGTAGGCTTGCGGTGAGGTTGTTGCGTGGACGACATTGCGAATTGCTCTTTTTTCAGAATTCGCCTTCAAGGCGCTATCATTAGAAAAATCGCCCCGAATCGTCCCGCGATCTGCATTGAGCGGAATTGTATCACCAACCAAGTTCCTTGTCTTGGTGATTGCGTCTTCGCCTTCTAAAAGCAGGGTAACAATCTCGCCTCTTGTCATGTATTCAATGTTCCATCTTCTGATCATTTTGCCAATTAAAAAGGGGTCGTCCGTACCCAACTGCACAACCGGATCAAGACCTGCTTCTTCGTAAGACTTTAAGCTTTTATTCCCCATACCAACTAATTGTTCGTTCGTCTCTGGGTAAAGCCGCTCTATCTGCTCGCGACTGGCGCGAATTTTCTTAGTTTTAATAATTTTTAAACCTGTCCTTTCAATACGGGGAATTATTTCTTTTTCCAATCCCTTTTCAACTCCGTCTGGTTTGATAATCAAAATCGTTCTCTCTTTCATAGCTTAAAGATCCGCTCAAACTTATTTCTTTCTTTAAATGGACCAATCACCGCTAAATTTAGCTTATTATTAACGAATAAATCTTGGGAGAGTTTTTGCAAATCAGTTGCGCTTACTTTGTCAACTTCTTTAAAAATTTCTTCAGGAGTTCTTATTCTTTTTTCTAAGAGTTCCTGACTACCAAAATTCCAAGCAACGTTCCTAGTATCTTCTAACTCTAAAGTAATTCTTCCTTTGATGTACTGTTTTGCCTTATTTAACTCATTTTCTTCAATCTTAGAGCTAGAGATTTTAGCTAGTTCTTCCAAAATAACTTTTACGCAATCTTCTATTCTAGCTAAATCAGCGCCAGCTTGAGCGACCAGCGTTCCGGTATCTTGGTAACTTTCAATTGAGGAATGAATGTAGTAGGCTAAACCGCGACGTTCACGAACGTTGATAAATAAACGGGAAGACATTCCTCCGCCAAGAATAGCGTTAAGAACCCCTAATTTGAATCTATCAGGATGATCAAATCTAAAAGTGCGGGCTCCTAAACAAAGGTGAGCTTGGTCAGTTTTTTTATACTTAACATCAACTTTTGGTTTAGTTTGATTTTCTTTAACTTTTAAAAACTGGGGTACTTTTTCGGTCTTCATCTTTCCAAAATAATCTCTAACTAATTCAAGGGTTTCTTGCTTTTCTAAATTGCCCGCAATCGAAATAACAATATTATTTGGGCGATAATGTTTACCAAAATAATCTAAAAATTCACTTCTTTTTAATTTTCTGATTACCTCCTTATTACCAGAAATGTCCCATCCTAAAGGCTGGTCTCCCCAAACCAAGCTTTCGTAAACCTCGGAAACCTTTCTTTGCGGTGAATCCTCATACATATTTATTTCTTCAATTATTACTCCCCTTTCTTTTTCAATCTCAGCTACTTCAAACTTGGAATTTTGGGTCATATCGGCTAGTACATCTAAAACTAACTTTAAGTGGCTACTGGAGGCCTTGATATAATAACCAGTGTTTTCTTTTGAGGTAAAAGCGTTAAACTCTCCACCGATTCCATCGACAATTGAAGAGATTTCGAAAGCATTCGGTCTCTTAACAGTGCCCTTAAAGGCCATATGTTCTAAAAAATGGGATATACCGTTATTATTCTTATTTTCGTAACGGCTACCGGCGCCAACAAATACGATTGCGGTCGCGCTTTTTAATTGCGACAGCGGCGTTAAAACTACCCTTAAATTGTTACTCAATGTATACTTATGGTACATAATAATTATTCTAAAACCACCTCTTCGATTTCAAATTCACCGGTTTGGTAAACTTTAAGGATATCAAATCTTGGTGTTTGTAAGTTACGCTCTCTTGAAAGGGCGCCAACAGTGCGTATTGTAACATTTCCGCTGTTCTCCGTATAGGTTGACGAGAGGTGGTGATCGCCGCTAAACATTGCCAAAACCTTTTCTTTTTTAAAAAGTTCCAAGACAATCTCTGCCTCTTTCTCAACCTTTTCATTGAAACCCCCTTTTTCATAAATGGTCCTTGAATTGTAAGGATTGTAAAGAGGTAAATGTCCAAAAGCAAACCTAATTTTAGACTTATTTGTTTTCAATTGATTTTTTAACCAAGTTATTTGGGTATCGGTAATCCCTTTTTCTATATTAGAAGTATCCATTAATATATACATAATATCATTTCCTTCGATTAATCGATAAGTTTTGCCAAATACTTTCTTAAAGTTAGCGTCGCCATTTTCCCACAAATCATGGTCGCCGGCAACTACATAATACTTGATTTTCCCCTCATCTAAAGTAGTTTTAGCAGCGCTCAATTCTTCGATTGTTCCTACCTTTGTTAAATCTCCTAAATGAATAATTAAATCAACTTGTCTCTCTTTTGCTAATTGAATAGCTCTGGCTAGATTTTCATTATCGGAGTGTGAATCCGAAAGAACTGCCGTCTTGGCTAAAAGTCTTTTCTCTGGGCTTTTTTGATCAGTATTTTTCGTTAGAATAAAAATTAGGAGAAGCAATACCAGAGAGGTTGCGATTAGCTTCTTCATCACATTTTAGAGGGGGCACTAACACCAAGAAGATTAAGGGAAGATCTCAAAATCGTTCCTACCGCGCTTGCCAGTTGTAAACGGGCCGTGCTCAAATCTTTATCAGCGGAAATGATTCGGTGTTGCTCGTAAAATTTGTGCCAATCTTTGGCTATATTTAAGCTGTAGTAACAAAGTTGATGAATCTGAAAATTCTTACTTACATCTTCAACTAATTCTGGAAAGGCGATTAGTTTCTTTATTAGACTAATTTCGGCCCTGTTATTAAGCAGATTTACTTTTTGGGGATCTAATTTTGGCAAATTATCTCCAAATTCTTTTCTGGCAGCTGCCAAGACACTTTTAATCCGAGCATGAGCATACTGGACATAATAAACTGGGTTCCTTTCCGATTTTTCTTTGGCTACCTTTAGATCAAAATCGATATGCGTATTCGGCTCGTTCATCAACATAAAAAATCTAAACGCATCTTTACCAACTTCTTCTAAAACTTCGGAGGCGGTTACAAAATTTCCGGCTCTCTTTGACATTTTGACAGCCTCTCCACCTCTTTTTACTCTTACAAATTGGTAAAGAATAAACTTTAATTTTGAAATATCATATCCAAAAGCGGCCATTGCCGCTTTGATTCTCGGAATATGGCCGTGGTGATTGCTTCCAAAAATATCAATAATCAGATCGTAATTTGAATTAAATTTTTCCTGATGATAAGCAATATCATTAGCAAAATAAGTATAGTTACCGTCTTTTTTTACTAAAACTGACTCCTTATCTTTTAAAAATTCATCGTTTGGCGTGAACCAAGTAGCAGAGTCTTTTTCCTTAACAGAGCCTTTTTTCGCAAGTTGGGCAATGCTTTCTTTTGTTTTTCCCCCTTTGAAAAAATCGCTCTCCTTGTAAATTTGGTCGAATTTAATTCCAAGATCCAAACAGGTTTTAAGAATCTCCGCAAGGATAAGTTCCGTTCCTTTCTGTGCAGCCTCGGCAGGTGTTTTTACTGCGCCAATCTTTTCAGCAAGTTCCTTCATGTAAAGTCCTCGGTATTCACTATTTTCTTCTAATTTGTTTATCTTCGAAAAAAGGCTTTGACCAAACTTCTCCACTTGCCCACCAATATCATTATGGATATATTCCCTTAAAACTCTGTAGCCAACCAATTCCAAGACTCTCCCTAGAGAATCGCCAAGTGGTCCACCCCGAGCGTTGCCAATATGTAAAGGCCCAGTTGGGTTCCCACTAATAAACTCTACCCTCGTTTTTTTCCCAGAAGCAATTTTTGAAATACCGTAATTTTCCTTTTTGGAAATAATTTCTAAAATTTGGTACTGAAGAAATTCTCTTCTTAAGTAAAAATTTATAAAGCCCTTTTGTTCGACATTAATTTTCTCTAAATAGTCATTTTTGAGGAAGTTAGCCTCGATTTTTTTAGCAATTTCAAGTGGTGATTGCTTATTGGCTTTTTGCGAAATCTCGAAAGCAACGTTGGTTGTGTAATCCCCAAATTTTTCTAAACGCGGTTTTGTAACTACTAGATTTTCGCTAAAAAAATTTAGTTTTTCTAAAGTCTTACCGAGATCAGAAATAATTTTCTCCCTAATCATAATATTACTTAAATATTTCAAACCTACCTATTGAAATAAGGCTTTCTAACTTTCTTACCTTTCCGATTTAGTATACCAATCCCGACCATTACTTACAACTTCAACTGTTCCGTTCTTATCGGTACGGTAAACCTTAGAGCCAATGTCTTCGAGAAGCTTAATTGTTTCGGAAGCCGGGTGTCCGTAATTGTTTCTTTCTCCGACACTAATTATTGATACCTCTGGGCGGATTTCTTTTAAAAAGTTAGGCTCAAGGGCAGTTTTTGCGCCATGATGAGGCACTTTAAGAACCTCGATATCTTTTAAGTTGTTGTCAAAAGGTTGGGTTTCCTTACTAGCGTCTCCGGTTAAAAGGGCATCAAAATCTGCCAATGATACAATAAGTACTATTGAGGTATTATTTAGATCAGAATCGATTATTCCCTTTTTAGGGTGTAAAACTTTTATTCTTACCCCGTCACCAAAATCAATTAAATCTCCTTCTTTTGGGTAACCAATCTTTATTTTAAGCTTCCCCAAAGTTTCAATCCATTCTTGATTATCAGCAGTTTCATTTTTCGCTCTCGTTAGCCAAACCTGATCTACTTTATAGCGCTTTAAAACCTCGATAAGCCCCCGTAAATGATCGCTATGAGGATGGGTAAGAATTAGTAAATCAATTTTTCGGTCCCAAAAAGCTAAATCTTTGCCTAAATAGCTCAACACTTTGTTATCGGGTCCTCCATCAATTAGTATTTTATAGTTTGATATCGTTTTTATCATTATGCTATCGCCTTGACCAACATTATAAACTTTAACTGTTAGGTTATTTTCGGGTAGTTGAAAGACTCCTATCCAAACAAGAACCGCGCTGCTAACTAAAATACTGATAAAAAGTTGTTTGGTTTTCCTTAAAAATTTTGCCGCCATTACTTATCTTTAAATTTAATAACTATCCAAAAAAGTAGAAGATAATAAACTATCACTAAAATAAGACTACTACGACCAAATTCAAAACTAGTAAATGAGAGTTTTGAAAACGCTTGAACAACAAAAATAAAGTAGCTCAACAGCAACCAAATAAACCAAGAGATTACCTGACCTGCCGGAAAAATTATTGAACCCACTAACAAAAAAACAAAGCCCAAGATAGTAATCGGGGGTATGACCCATAAGATCAAGGCATTTACGATCGGTGACAGCAGTGAAATTGTCCCAAAATTGTAGAAGATTAGCGGTGTAACAAAACTTTGGGCGGCGATTGTCGTAGCTAAATCTCCTTTTAAAAAATTAGTCTTTTCAAAGCGCGTCTCAAGTGGTTTAGAAAGCAAAATTATCCCTAAGGTAGCTAAGAAAGAAAGTCCAAAACTTAAATCGCTTATCCAGTTTGGCTGCCAAATAAGCATAGCGGCGCCAGTCAAAATTAGAATCCAAAGAGAATCTCTCTGTTTGCCTACTACCAAGGCGAAAAAAGCCAAGCCACCCATAATCGCTGCCCTAATAGCGGGCGGGTTTGCGCCGGTGAGTAAAACGTAAAAAACAATTGTTAGGAAAGTAAGAATAAGTACAAAACGCCGCTTTAGAAGACCAGCCAACGTGAGAACAAAACCGGCGACAACGGTAATATTAAAGCCACTAACCACGACAGTATGGATTGTGCCGGTTTTCTTCAAATCAGCCTCAAAATCCCGATCAAGTGAAGCTTTTCCCAAAAGAATACCCGCTAAAAGGGAGGCGTGGGGTTCTGGTAAAGATTGCGCCACCAAATCTAAAAAAAACTTTCTAACCTTAAAAATATTATTTCCTAAACCTTTTTTTTCTTCGCTAATTTTAGTGATTTTGGGAAAATCCATTATTAGATCACTTTTTAACTCACCCTCTATTTCTAAGCGATCGCCGTAATTAAAGGTTGGATAAATATTCGTTCGTATGCGGATGTGTTGGATAGTAAAATAGGCGCTTTGGCCGATTATTTTTGGTTCCGAGAGGAGAGTAGCTTGAAATTTGATCGGGGCATTAGTTTTGGGAAGAGCTGGTTTTGTCATCTGCCATCTTAAAAACCAAATTCCTAACAGAAAAATGAAAACCCCCGCGTATAAAACTAGTTGTTTATTGTTCATCAAAATCTAAAAAACACTGATCAGATTCTTAATCTTCTCAAAGGTTGAATTACCCACGATTTTACGGGTTTTTAATTCCTCAATAGTTTGGTAGGGACGGCCACTGATTATTTTTTGGGCAGTTACTTTCCCTATTCCTGGTAAAGAATCCAATTCTGATTCACTACCATTATTAATATTAATTAAATCAGAGGTTCCTAGCACTTGAAGATTTGAACTGCTAGTCTTTTCGAGCTCAATAATTGTCGGGATGTATATTTTCGCACCGTCCGTTAAAACTTGGGCAAGATTAATATTTTTAGCAACCCAACTCTTATCGGCATTTTCGGCTAAGCCTCCAGCGGCATTTATTAAATCGCTTACTCTTGAATTCTCTTCCAAACGAAGAAGCCCCGGTTCGTTAACCGCACCTTGAATATCTACTTTTATTTTTGCACTCGTTTCTTGGGAAATAACAATTGGTTCTTTTCTGGAGAACAAAGAAAGTTTAGAGGCGGCAAAACCCGCTCCAATTAAAATAAAGCCCAGCGAAGCTAAAATTAAGGCGAGAAAGTTTTGATTGACAAAATCATAAACCCGATCATTTTTTCTTTTCACCTGAAGAGTATAACCAGAAATCAACTGTCTTTGCAAGAAGATTTAGGAAAGGTTTTTGATGTATCCGTTTAGCCACTTGTGGTAGAATTCGACTAATTTTTGCAAGCCTCGTTCTCTAAGTTCTTTATCAATTATCCCACCCCGGTGAGGATAACGGTGAAGCCTAAGATGGGGTGAAGAAAAGCCTTGCGAATAATGAACAAGTTCGTGGGCAATTGTATGATCAATTATTCTACTAGGAATATTTTTGCGGCGAAAGTTACCGTTTATTTTTATTATTGTGGAATTATCTTTTAAATTTAATCTTATCGATCCAAAACGGTAGGTTGCATCTCTTCCGAAAGAAATAAAAACAGGGTTTTTTGCTGGTACGTCAGAAAAATATTTATTCCAAATTTTGGTGAGTCTTTTTTCCAACCAATCTTCTGTGCGCATAAATTTACCCGCCAAGTCAAACTTGGCTGGGACGTTCGACGTCCCGCCAAATACTCATTCGCTGTTCTGGCGAAGGCTAGGCAGAGCGGGTGCCCTCAAGTAATAAAATTCATTTGGTAACAATGTTTAGAAGTTTACCTTCAACGTAGATATAATTTTTAGCTTTTTCTTTAATATAACGCTTTATTCTTTCGCGGTCAAGAGCCAAGCGAGTAATCATCTCCTTATCTAATTTCCCCTCTATTTCAACCTTATCTCTTACTTTACCATCGACTTGAATTACCACTATAACTTTGTCTTCTTTCAAATATTCCTCGTTAAACCGAGGCCATTTTTGGTTATGAATTGAATATTTATTACCAATTTTAGACCAAAGCTCTTCGGTTAAATGAGGCGCCAAGGGCGCAAGCAAGATCAGAAAAGTTTCGATCTCCTCTCTGGAAATCTCTAACTTTTTATTAACCCTCTCCTGTAAGAAATTAAGCCATTCCATCAAAGCGGCGATTGCGGTGTTAAAATTCAAGCCCTCTAAATCTATGGTTACTTTCTTGATCGTCTGGTGCATTATTTTTAAATTACGGTTGTCACGGTAGCGTGGCTTAGTTTGGGACGAGTCCGTAACCGAATCCGCTTCAGTTACAAGCCTCCAAATTTTATTTACGAACCGCCATATTCCGACAATACCCTGGTCAGAAAAATCTCCGCCTTGATCAAAAGGACCGATAAACAATAAGTACATCCTTAATGTATCAGAACCGTACTTTTCTATATAAAAATTCGGGTTGATTACGTTACCTCTTGATTTACTCATCTTGGCACCTTGATGGATTATTAGACCGTGCGCCCGGAACTTCTTAAAAGGTTCTTCAAAATTTAGGTATCCTAGGTCCGCAAGAGCCATTGTTACGAACCGAGTGTAAAGAAGATGAAGAACAGCGTGTTCGTTTCCGCCGATATACATATCCACCGGTAACCACTTCCTAGTTAGATCGGGATCAAAAGGGGCTTGCCCTGAGCGAGCAGAGCGAACCGAAGGGTAGCGCAAGTAATACCACGAGGAATCCAAAAACGTATCGGAAACATCGGTTTCCCTTCGCGCCGGTAGACCGCAATCAGGGCAAGATACCCTTACCCATTCTTTAATCTGGGCTAATGGTGATTGTCCCGTACCTTTAGGCTGGAAGTCCTTCACGTCCGGCAAAAGAACCGGTAAATCCTCCTCCGGCACTACCACAATTGCATGGTTTACACCATCTATAATGGCAAAATCTTTGCCTTCCTCACTTTTGACTTTTGATTTTTGACTTTTGACTTCCCAACATTTACGACAATAAATGATGGGTATTGGTGGTCCCCAGTAACGTTGTCTTGAAATTAACCAATCCCTTAAATGGTAATTTACTTTTCTATTGCCTTGATGATTTACTTCTATATACTCTGATATCTTATATCGAGCTTCTTGTGAACTTAAATCAGTAAATTTCCCACTATTTATTAATTTTCCTTCACCTTCATAGACGTCATTAGTTGAAATTTCTTTCTTTTCGACAAGTGGCTCTATAACCTTAACTATATCTAAATGATACTTTTTAGCAAATTCGTAGTCACGACTATCGTGAGCGGGAACCCCCATAATCGCCCCAGTTCCGTAACCCCCTAAAACGTAATTCGCTACGTAGATAGGAATTGGTTTTTTTGTTAAGGGGTTGATACAGTATGACCCGAGAAATTCGCCAATTTTTTGGTCGGGCGCAACTTTTCTATCAATTTGCTCTTTGGCAGTTTTTATGAATCTTTTTACCTCTCTTAAGTATTTTGCATCGGTAATTTTTATCACTAGTGGGTTGTCAATTGCTAAAACAATGAATGTAGCGCCGAAAATCGTATCGGCTCTGGTTGTAAAAACATTAATTTTGAACTTTAAGCTTCCCGCCCGCCAGGCTTCGCCAGGCGAAGCGGGCGGGTGAACTTTAAATTCGATCTGAACCCCTTCAGATCGCCCAATCCAGTTTCTTTGCATTTGTTTAGTACTTTCCGACCAATCAATATAATCCAGATTTTTTAACAATCTATCAGCGTAATTGGTAATTTTAAAGAACCATTGTTCAAGTTCTTTTTGGATTACCGCTGTTTCGCAACGCTCGCACTTCCCGGCAATAACTTGTTCGTAAGCTAAGACAGTAAGGCATTTTGGACACCAAAGAACGGCCCCCCTTTTACGAATGGCTAAACCTGCTTTAAATAATTTTACAAAAATCCACTGTGTCCATCTATAATAATCACTATCAGAAGTGATCACTTGATGATTCCAATCAAACAGGCAACCTAATTTTTTCAACTGCTTTTCCCGGAAATAATCAGTAGTATTTTTAATTAAGGTTGCCGGGTGAATGTTTTTACTAATGGCGTAGTTTTCGGAATGAATACCGAAAGAGTCGAAACCCATTGGTTCGAAAACGCTCCAACCTTTAAATCTTTGAAACCGACCAAAAGTATCACTACCGCCAAAG
Source organism: uncultured Gammaproteobacteria bacterium (assembly GCA_964643435.1). Classification (GTDB taxonomy): domain Bacteria; phylum Patescibacteriota; class Microgenomatia; order Woykebacterales; family RBG-16-39-9b; genus CAZXPY01. Next base: position 135,316 of record CAZXPY010000002.1, read on the forward strand.
GCGTAAACGTGACCGACGTGCAAACCCTCACCGCTAGGATAAGGAAACATCATCAAATTGAAGAAGGGTTTTTTTGCATTTTTAATATCGACTCTAAATAATTTGTCTTTTGCCCACTTCTTCTGCCATTTATCTTCAATTTTTGCTGGATCAAACTTCTCCATATAAAAATATTTTACCTTTTATTCACAAAAGTGGCAAATCTCTTCTAATAACCCACTTGACAAAGGCAACAAAGGTGATCTAAACTATACCTATACATACCTATACAAATCTATGAATAGGTATGCAGACTGCTCAAATGGTAGAGAACCTGCCTCAAAATAACTTATCGATCGGTGAAGCTGCCCGTTACTTGGGTGTATCTATCGATACTTTAAGGAGATGGGATTATCAAGGGATTATTAAGTCTCTACGCACCGCTGGTAACACCCGCCGTTTCCCCAAAGACGAGCTAGATAGAGTAAAAGGAGTTCAAAAAAAACCGCTTAATATAAGCGAAGCCGCTAAGGAGCTTGGGGTGTCGGTCCAGACGCTTCGTCGTTGGGATAGGGAAGGAAAGATTGATCCAATTCGAAATGAGCAAAACGAAAGATTATTCCCTTACGAGGAAGTTGAAAAGTTCAAAAAAGAAGGGGAAGTACGTTCTTCTATTCAAAAATCGCCTAATTTAGCATCAATACCGCCCCAAAATGGTGGTAATTTCAAAACCCTTTTTTACAAACTTCTTTTCTTCTCATTAGTTTTAGTTTTGATCTTTTTGTTTCTTTACTTCCTATTACCCCCCGCTCTTGAACCTAATTTAAAAAAAGTAGGTAAGGAGATAACCAAGCTTTTTCCCCAAAAACCACAAGTTGTCAATAACAATAATTACAACACAAATAATTACAATTTAGCCGCTGATCTTCCAATAGATGAAGACGGAAACCTAGTTATAAATGGTGTTAAGGTTGGTTCCAAACTGGTTATCGACAAGCTGGGTAATATAAATCTTCCGGGGCAATTACAGGGTGGTAAGATTGATTCCACTACTGAAAATCTTGTTCAAAACAGTGGCTTTGAAACTCCTTCGGCCGGTGCGCCGGCTTTTTGGCTATACCGCGCTGATTCTACCGAGATAAATACAACTTCCACTGCCCAAAATTCGCATACTGGAACGCAGTCTCTGCGCTTCGCGCCAAGAAACGATTCTCAAGTTTTAGGGGTGCAAAATATTTATGCGCCCACTAAAGAAGGTAGAACTTATACTCTGTCCGCTTTTGTTAAGGCTACGGATTTACCAAAAACCCCCACCGGCACTTTAAGAATTGGTTTCAGCGCCTCGCCTTTCAAAGAGGGAACTTATAAAGACTTTAATTTCTCGGGCAGTTTTGATTGGTTAAATATTAGTTTTACCTATTTTGCTGCGCAAGAAAAGCAGTTTCCTACTTTTGAAGTTTTTGGCTACGGCAACGGCAGCCTTTACGTTGATGATGTTCAAGTTGAAGAAGGCTCTACTGCCAGCGTTTATAAACCGACTGATCTCAACAGCGCTGACGGCACCATTTTAGCCGATTCCGAAGCCCGGCTTTATCCGGCCTTCCCTAACAGTTCCTTAGGAACCGAAAACAGTCCCTGGGATTCGGTTTATGGTAAAAACTTAACGGCAGCCGGAAATATCTTACAGATAGGCACTGGTAAGCAGTTGAAACTTTCAACTGCTAGTTCTGACCCTTCTCGTGGGCTTGGTTCGGGAGCTCTTTATTACAATACTAATACCGCCCGGGTCAGAGTCTTTGATGCAACCACCCAAAATTGGTCTGATCTTCAAGGTAGTGGGGGGAGCGGTACAATCACTGTTCAGGAAGGTGATAGCGACGTTGATACAGCGGTTACCACTATTGATTTTCTGGGGGCGGATTTTGATATCACTTCTTCACCGGCTGGCGAGGCTAATGTAGCCTTATCTTCCGCAGTTGCCCACGTCAACGCGGCGGAAACAATAACCGCTGCTTGGACAATTGGCACTGGTGGGTCCTTATCTGCTAGTGGCACGGGGACGATTACGGCTACTGACGTCAGTTGTTCAACCTGTATTACCCTTACTTCGGAAGTCACCGGGACTTTACCAATCGCCAACGGCGGTACCAACGCCACGACCGTCGGATCGGCTGGAAGTATCGCCTACTCTAGCGGCACTGCTTACGCTTTCAGCGCAGTTGGTTCATCTGGACAGTGTTTGCAATCGGGTGGGACCGGCACTCCCACCTGGGCAACCTGTGTTTCTGGCACTCTTTTTACCGCCGCTGGAACCTCGGGAACTAATCAAACTATATCACAGGGTGATACTCTAACCATTGGCGCTAGTACGGGTATCACCACGACTGGAGCGGCCACGGATACAGTTAATGTAGCCGTAGATCAGAGTACGGCCTTTGCTTGGACCGGTAATCACACTCAGACAACCACGATCACGGATGATGGAACTCAATTTCTCCACTCCTTAACCCTGGGTAATGATGCTGGGGTTGATACGATCAATGCCGTCAGAGTGGCAATTACTAGTGCCGCCACTGGTGATGCGGATATTATCTACGGGGTTAATTTAGATGATGTCACGTCGGCTGACTCTACTGTTACCGAGACAGCTTTAAGAATAGGAGCTAGTTATGACAACGCCATTGAATTTGAAGGAGCGACGGCTGATGGCTTTGAGATCTTTCTTAGAGCCGCTGATGCCACCGCAGACCGGGTGTTTACCTTTCCGGACGTGGCTGATGGGAATATTTGTATCAGTGCGGTCTCTTGTACGGCGACTGGTGTTTCTAGCGGTACGACTCTCTTTACCCTAGCTGGGGATACTGGTACTAACCAAACCATATCTCAAAGTGATACCTTAACCATCGCTGGTGGTACTAATGGTATTGATACGGTTGGTGGAGCGACTGACACGGTTACCTTAAACCTGGATACAACCGAAATAGGCACTACCACCTTTGGTACAGGTTCCGGTATCGTCTGGACCTTCGATGTTGGCGCCACCGATCCAACCTTAACCTTTGCAACCGGTGCTTTGACAATAGGCTCGGCAGCCGTTACCATCTCGGGTTCAGCCGACGGTACCGATGCTTTAACCTTAACTGCTGGCGACATTCTAGTTTCCGATGGAGACCTGGATCTTTCCGGTGGAGACTTTAATGTAACTCTGGATGCCGCAGACAGTGCCAATATTACCAATGCCGGTTCTTCCACTAACCTAGCCGGTGGCCTTAAGATTGCCTTTACCGGTTCAGCCGCCGGAGCCGTTACTCAGTATGGTCTTAGTGCAACAGTCACAGAGTCAACCGCAACTACCACCGATATAACGCATGAGACTTATGGAGCATATCTCAATAATAGCCGGACTTCTTTGGATACGGCTACCGGTCACACCGTCAATGTCTATGGTACAGCCTCTGTTGCCTCCAATACCCAGGCCTCAGGCACCGGTACCGGCACCAGAAACACCTACGGCGGTTACTTCTCGGCAACTGGTGACACTGAAGGCACTCACTTCGCCTATGGTGTCTATGCCACTGCTGCCGGTGGAGACACCAACTACGGACTCTACGTTGGCGGCGGCAATACATATCTGGGCACAACTGCCTATGGTGCATCCTTGTCTGACTGCGATACCGCCGCCTCCAGTAAGCTCTTATGGTCCGACACCGGGGTCTTCTCCTGCGGTACCGACGGGGTTGCCGCCGGTACTGCCCTTTTCACCCTCGACGGTGATGATGCCGATACCCAAGGCATCACCGCCGGCGACACTCTGCTCATTGCCGGTGGTACTAATGGTATTGACACTGATGTCTCGGCGACTGACACGATCACCTTAAACCTGGATACAACCGAAATAGGGACAACTACCTTTGGTTCCGGAAGCGCGATCACCTGGACCTTTGATGCTTCCGCTGGTACTGATACCACGATTGCCTTTGGGGATGGCAGTATTAGTCCAACCTTATCAGCAACTGGTTTGTTTAATGTCTTAACTGGTAACTTAAAGGTTGGTAATGGTACTCCCGGTGTATCACTGGATGGTGAGGATGCCTATATAGAAGGGACTTTTGAAGTTGACGGTACTTCCCAGTTTGACGGGAACGTTACCTTAACTGGTGGGGTTAGTTTCACTATGTCCTCTGGCACGGGAACCGCTTCCCAGACCTACGCTCCGGCGGGGACAACCGCAGCGGCTACGGCCCACACCATCACCCCTACCTTTGGTATTGATGCCACTGACCAGACCTTAACTGGTTTAATCATTGCCCCTAACACTAATAGTAATACCGACGCTGGTGATACACTCTACGGGGTTGATCTGTCTAATATAACGGCTACAGCGGCTACGGAAACGGCGATCAGGATCGGGTCGGCTTATGACAACCTCTTTGAATTAGAAGGAGCGACTAATGATGGCTTTGAGATATTCCTAAGAGCCGCTGACGCCACGGCGGATAGAGTCTTTACCTTTCCGGACGTGGCTGATGGGAATATTTGTATCAGTGCGGTCTCTTGTACCGCGACTGGTGTTTCTTCTGGTATTAGCCTTTTTACCTTAGACGGTGATGATGCTGATACCCAGGGTATTGCTTCTGGTGACACCCTCCTGGTGGCTGGTGGTACTAATGGTATTGACACTGATGTCTCGGCGACTGACACGATCACCTTAAACCTTGATACAACCGAAATAGGCACTACCACCTTTGGTTCCGGAAGCGCGATCACCTGGACCTTTGATGCTGGCGCCACTGATCCGACCATTGCCTTTGCCTCGGCCCAAATTACCCTAACCGGCAGTCTGACTGCCACCCTGGCAGCGGGAGAAAAGGTCCTTGTCGACGGCGCCACTACCGCCAATACCGGCACAGCCGGAGTCTTGGATATTAACGCAACCTCACTAACTCACCAGAATTCGGGAGTCAATCTGTCCTACACCTCAACAGCGGCCGGTGCAGCAGCCACTGTCACCCAATACGGAATCTTCTCTTCGTTTGCCAATACCCAGGCTGTCACGGCCACATCACCCACCTTTAACCTCTACGGAGCGTATGGGAATATAGCAAAGTCTGGAGCAGACAGCTTAACTACCGACGGTACCTTCAATACCTATGGAACTTATGTCACTGCCGCAAACACCTCAACAGACGCTTCAGCGGCCGGCACCAGAAACACCTACGGCGGATATTTTGCGGCAACAGGGGCAGCTGCCGGCAC
>CAZXPY010000003.1:0-107035 GCA_964643435.1 uncultured Gammaproteobacteria bacterium
CACTGAGCTACGGGGGCTTATTTAACCACCAGATTATACTCTAACTTGCCTTAGTAGGAAAATAGCGAGAAAGGTTTGTCGCTAAAGTATCCATCCAGCTTACCTTAGGAACTTCGCTAGAAGTGATATGAGGTGATAAAATCTCTTTAATTTTCTGCTTATCTTTATCGGTAATGATTAAAATTAATCTGGCCGGAAAACGTACCTTGGTATTAATGTGCAAAAGAACAAAGTTATCTTTTTCGCTAAACCAAAAATCTTCTAAGTCCTTCCAAAAAAAAGTATGAGTGCCAACATTCAAGCCGGCGGTTGTAATTTTATAATCGATTTCTTCTGGCGGTACCGTTGCCAAAACATAAGAAACAAAGGCAACTGCCAAAACTACTCCCATTAAAAGGAATTGACGAATAAAAAGTAAAATTAAAAGTAAAATTAACACCAACAGGGTAATATTTGTGAACCATTTTCGATCCCGCCTGACAAACACCCTAGAAGGCGCACTCCAAGAAAAGAGCTCGCGGGCTGCTCCTTTCTTTCCCTCCAAACCAGCAACTTCCTCAATTTGTTTTTGAATTTCTTGCAGCTTTTCTTTTAAATGCTCTAATCTTTTATCTTTGTCTTCCATAAGCCTTATGGGCGATCGTGGCGGTGGGTGCAGGACTCGAACCTGCAAGCCCCTTGCAGGGCCCCAGTTTTCAAGACTGGTGCCTTACCATTCGGCACAACCCACCGTGGCGGAACGTCAAACGTTCCAGCCACCCGAAGCTCAAAGAGCGAAGGGTGGCGGAGGAGGTGGGATTCGAACCCACGTGAGCCTTTAAGGCTCAAGGGTTTAGCAAACCCTCGCAATGGACCAACTATGCGACTCCTCCACTTTTCAGAATTATACCAAAAATTAGTTTCTTCCTCAACGAGCCAAGGTAAGACCCCAAACAGTTTTAGCTCCTTTTCTTTTTAACTGCCCACAAGCGGATTTTAAAGTAGCGCCGGTTGTCCAAACATCGTCAAAAAGTAGGATCTCTTTACCTCTAACGTTTGGATCAGCTTCAAAAATATTGGCGACATTTTTCTGCCGCTCTTTCCCTTTTAAAGTTACTTGTTCCCTTGTGGCTGTTTCTTTCTTTAGGGCGTCTGGGTAAAAGCGAGTTTTTAATCTCTTGGAAATAAGAGAGCCCAAAATCTCGGTCTGATTGAAACCCCGCCAATTCCTTCTAAACCAATGCAGAGGAATTGGTACTAAAAAAGGGTCGCTAAAATTTGGCAAAATAGTATTTTTACTAGTAAATAAAATACTAACTAAATCGTTAGCTAAGTCTTTGGTAAATTTATATTTTAGTTGGTAAATAGCTTCTTTAACGGGGTTTTTGTAGCCTACAACCGAAGTTAGACCGTCCAAACTTAAGGCCCTTTTACAACCGACGTGAGTTTTACCACCAATGGCGTTTCTTTCGCACACTGGACAAATCTGTTGCTCTAGAAAATTTAACCGTTTAATACAGTTATTACAAAAATAGTCACCGAAACTACCACACGAAACGCATTTTTTGGGGAACAAGAAATCTAAAAAGTTCATTTTTATACACAAACCCCGAACCAGAGCGGTTCGGGGTGGTGATGGTGGACGTGGGGGGAATCGAACCCCCGTCCGCAAAGAAGTTTTGAAATCAGACTACAAGTTTAGTCGGTGAAATAAACTTAAAGCCCCTAGCACCGACACAAAAGCTCTAAGATTTAGTTTACTTAAAAAGGTCTCTCTAGGCTAAACTAAACCTAAAGACCTTTCCCAACTAATATTGTGCTCTAATTTCTTCGTTGGGAAGAAGAAATTAGAACATACGCTTTAAGCGATTGCGTAAGCGTAATTATCTGCTTTGTTGGCATTTAATTGCTTGCCTCAATTTAACGGCTTTGAAGCAAATGCCGACTTGCCTTTTTTCGCGCTTCTTAACGTCGAATCCAAGTCACGCCCATAAGTTGTCGAGAGCGGTTTCAGATTAGGTTGTGAAGAAGTTCGGATTCGAGTGATTTGACGATAGTTTAAACGAGAAACCGACTGCGAGAAACCCTAATTAGACTCGACTCTCCTTCTGAAATTTCAGCTTTTCTTCTCTTAAGGTGCGTTCGACCTCCCTTTTTACATCTTTTTCCTTTAAAAAAGCTCTTTTATCCGCTGCCTTTTTACTGGAAGCAAGGGCAATTTCAACCTTTATTTTACCGGCTTTAGTATACACCTTAGTAGGTATAATTGTCAAACCTAACCGCGAGACTTTTCCCAAAAGAGCGTTTATTTCTTTTTTGTGTAAAAGTAGTTTCCGATCTCTCTTAGGGTCGCCCTTTTCGGCTTGATAGGGAGCAATGTAGGCGCCCACTAAATAAGCCTCTCCCCCAGTAATTCTAACAAAAGATTCTTCCAACGAAACCTTTCCGGACCGAATCCCCTTTATTTCGTTTCCACGCAAACTTAAACCTACTTCTAGTTTTTCTTTTAAATTAAATTTGAATTTTGCTCTCCGGTTTTGGATAATCATTCTTTCAACTCCAAACTATAAATCTTACTATCGCTTATTACAAATAAAATGCCTTTAGCCTCATCAACAAGAATCTGACTAGCTTCCTGCAACGCTGGTGCGCTATATTGGGAATGATAAACTCCGTCCTTACCAATCACAAAAATAGTACTTTTTTCTTTACTTAAAAGATAAACGAAGCTTGTGTCTTCTTTTGAATAAACATCAGTTAACGACCCGGGTTCTTCATCAAAGCCTTGCAAGTTTATATCTTGTTTAACACCACCGGCGTAATTTTCAAGTTTCCCCCCGTTAACTACCCAAATAGAACCATCAACGCTTAAACTGGTCGCGTTAGTAAAATCTTGTTTTTGCGCTAAAAAACTTCCTTTTTGGTAATTATCACCAGAAGATAGGTATTTCCAAATAGAACCATCTTTATCCAGAAGGTAAAAATTACTCAAATAAGTATCTATATCCGCAATTTCTCCCAACTCTAAATCTTCCTTCGCCACTTCTTTTAACTCATTTTTTGAAAAATCTAGCCTTAAAATTAAGTCTTTTTGGTAGATAAATAAAAAGCGCTCACTTGCCGCAATCTTGGCATCTTTTGTTAAGCTAGCCTGGTCCTTAATTAAGGATTCTACCTTTTTTTCTTGGGGAACTAATTTGTAAATTGATCCGGAAGATTGATCGAGGACAAAAAGAGCCCCTTTGAATAAAGTTATTGAACCGCTTTTAAAATTGCTGTTTAGATCTGATAGGTTGTAGAAAAGAGGTAACTGCCCAATTTTATAAACCTTGTTTAAGAGGGCGAGAACTTCATCAACTTCCAGAAGAGAATCATTTAAACTTTTTTCCTTTGATTTTAATTTTTTCGCTTCTTTCAGAGCGTCCTTTGCCTCTTTTGCTAAATTTTTAGCTTCAAGGGAGTTAAGAGAAGCTAAAGATTTTGCCTCTTGAATTTTTGTTTCAGCACTAGAAATTAATTCTTGAAATTTTTGGGCTTTTTTGTCTTGAGAACGATTGTAAAGAGTCCAACCTAAGCTAGCAATAAAGAGGAGAATTAGTAAAAATACGAGGGGTGTAAAATTTCGGCGCCGCGGTCCGAGTGCAAATTCTGGTTTTCTTTTCGGAATAAACCTCCGGAAAATCTTATTAATTAGTTTGAAAATAATTAGCAAGGCTTGACCAAGTATTTTTACTAAAAGAGCTAGTATCTTTATTAATCTTGGGAAAATTTTACTAACGAGGGTATTCCTAATATTGGTTGCCAAAGAAGCTCGGCTTTGAGTTGGCAGATCTTCAATTTCTTCAACTCTAAATTTAATCACTACGCCCTCTAGATTTAAATCACTTGTAAAGACCGCCTCATCAAAACTAATCTTAGAAATTAGGTCTTTTATTTTTTCTTTATCTTCAAGATTTATGGAGAGGAATAAACGGTCTTCTTTTTGCAGGAGACCAGAAGCAGTTTTCTCAAACCGTATCGGTTCGGGTTCTTCTCCTCTTAACATCCAAGCTTGGGTATTTCCTTTTTTAACTAAATATAAAACATTATTTAAAACTACGCTAGAAATAATTTCGGGTTCTTCTCTTAAAGAATTTTGGATTATACTAGTGGCTTCATTTACACCAGTTTCTAAAGCAACTAACGGACTGGCGTCACTTTTATAAAAGGTGTTTTTTAGAATTTCTTTAGCCTCTTTTAATGTTTCTACCGCCTCTTCTTTTTGAACATTTACTTTAATAATTGCTAAAAGAAACCCTTTAGTTTTAATTTCTCTAAGGTTAAGTGGTTTGTAAACTAGGCTTTCAGCAACCCCGGCTAATTTTCCTTTAACTAGAGCAGTTTGCGGATAAAAAATTTGAGTCATTCTTTACTTTCTTTCAATATTATACAAAGAACTGGTTAAGTGAATTTCTCCGGGAGCCCGCAGGTCAAAAATGGCGCGAAAATCACTACCCGAAAAAGTTTTTACGCCTTTGTCGGTCACAAAACTAATCTGATTTGTAAACCCAACGTTGCTGTAAACGGGCGGGGGAATATCACTCACTTGATTGATCGGCTCACCGCCTCGATTCTGCAATTCGGATCTTACTTGGCTTGTAGACCAAGTATCGGGATTTGGCTTATCAGTTTGGGATAAACGAGTTTGAGTAGAGGTATCTCTTCCAAAAAGAAGAGTGCTATTAACAATATCGACAAATTCGTCTTGGTTCAACCAGGCATGAGCCCGGGAACCAGATTTGTTACGCGGTTTATACCAGGCTTTATAAAACCAGGGGGAGCGACCGTAGCGGGAACCTTCAAAAGCATCAGTGGGCCAGGCACCGGCGGCTGATACGTCTTTTATCCCAGTTGCCCAAGTAGTGGCTTTTCCAAAACTGTCAGCGCTGCTTCTGGTAAACCCACCGGCAGTCGAGGCGTACCAAGCGGTTATTGGTTCGCCACTGGCGTTATCAACAACAACCCAACCCCGGGTCGCGTTTACTGCTTGTTCCCAAAATCCGCCTTTATTGTAGCCTAAATAAACTTGGCAGCTTTCGGTTGCACAAATAGCCCCGCCACCTTTAATTACTGCCAAAGCATAAGTTCTGGCGGCAATTGCTTGGGCTTTAAGGGCTTCGAAACCACCATTGGCCGGATCGCCCCACTCCGAAGGCATTTCGCCGATTCCTTTCAAATAAAGATCTTCAAACGCAATTGCACCGTAGCCAATAACCGAAATTGACCCTGGAACTGGGTAGTTTTTTTCTATTCTAACGTTTGCATAATAACTTGTAAGAATTGTTTCCGCACTTTGGCCACTCTTTGAACGACCAAAAGCACCGTATTGACTCATACCAACTCGATGGGGCGCGCCAAAGGAAAAGGCGCCAAAGGCTGGAGCGAACCCTGGGTTTACAAGGTGTTGGTCGTCTTCGGAAGGAGGAACTTCACCGACCGAAGTGGAAAACGAACCAAATTTTTCCGCTAACAAAGTCTGCTGTCTAGAGGTTAAGTTTTTTAGCTCGGTTTCAACACTACTTAAACGACTACTAGTTTCGGTTTTACTTACTGCCAACTGGCTTTTTAAAGAATTTAGTCTTGCTAAATTGTTTTCTAAGTCTTTTTTTGAAGCCTGCAGAGCCTTTTTATTTTGTTCGAAATCGCCAATTTCTTTGTTTAAAGACTGGATAAAGCCTTTAGTTTGTTCGAGGGTTGAAAATTCATAAACAAATTCGGCCGCGCCTTGCGAGGGGCTTTCACCACCAAATAAAAACTGCAAGGGATTTATATTACTTTTTTTATACAAACTGCGGACTCTTTTATCCCTAATCTCAATTTGTTTACCCAATTTTTCTTGGCGATCGGCTAAAGCGGCTTCGATACTAACAATGTTTCTTTTCGTAGTCTCGACTCTAGCGCTGATTTGGGAAACCTGGTTTTCCGTGAATTTTAGATTTTTACTGATTTTATCCAGTTCTTCGGATAATTTCCTCTGCTCTTCCCGAACAGACGCTATTTTTTGGGTGAGCTCTTCTAATTCATCAGCCCCTATTTTATTGACACTAAAGCCGAAACCAAGTAGGATAAAAACAAGAGGAAGCATCAACAAAACCCTTTTGGCGGTTTTTTGTTGGCGGTTTTCTAATCTGGGTAGCGTCTTCTGGGCAGCGAGGTTTCTCATCAAAGTTAATTTTACCATAGCTATGAAACTATCTGGGATCGTCTGGCGCTTATTTCTAGTTTTAGTCGTTTTCCTTGTAGGTTTATTTTTCCTGGGTTCGCTGGAAACAGCTAGCGCCATTAAGCCAGGTTGTGAAGCGTATGATCTTAACGGTGATGGTGAGATAGACGTATCTGATACTCAACCGGTAAGTTTTCTCGACGGTACAAAAAAAGGTGACCCTAACTATAATTCAAAGTACGATGTTAATAAAGACGGGGAGATAAATAAAGATGACGTTGGTTTAATACAAGGGTGCTTATCGTTTGGCGCCTTTGGAGCTGGAGAAGAAGGCAAACCAACTCCTTGTTCTATTGATGGTCAAGAGGGGATTGAAACCGCCCTTGGTTGTATTCCCACTGATGTCTCTGGTTTTGTCGGAAGGTTACTATCTATTTTCCTTGGCGTCGCTGGTGGGATTGCGTTTTTGATGATGATATTTGGTGCCTTTAAAATCATTGGCAGTAGTGGCGATCCCGATGCCTTGCAAGAAGGCCGAAGTATTATTACCGCGGCGATAACCGGTTTACTTTTAATTCTTTTTAGTGTTTTTATCCTCAACTTAATTGGGATTAAGATCTTACAATTACCAATTCCGGGTATTGGGTTTATTCCTCAATCAAGTGTTGCCTACGCCCAATTTGCCGGCGTTCCTGACCCCACAAAATATGGCGGTAAAGATTTAGGCCAAGTGGTTTCTGATTTTCTCCCTTTTGTCTTTTCGTTAGCCGCCATCGTCACTTTTCTTTATCTTCTCTACGGGGGTTTTAAATACCTAACCGCCAGCGGCGACCCAAAGGCAGTGGATTCTGCCCGAAAGGTTATTACTAGCGCCGTCACTGGTTTAATAATTATTTTTCTTAGCTTTACCATTATTACTGTTTTAGGCAGAGTTTTAGGACTGCCTTTTGTTTTTATCTCGCCAGTATATGCCCAAGGCGTGGATATTGGTGAATCCTTTGGTATACCTAGTGATTTAAGGGAGTTGAGTGGGTTTGGAGGTTTTTTAAGTCAAAAAGTCTTGCCCTTAGTTTTTGGTTTAGCGGGTATTATTTTTTTCTTTTACCTGCTTTTTGGTGGTATAAAATTTTTAACCGCCAGCGGCGACCCAAAGGCAGTGGATTCTGCCAAAAGAAGTTTAACGACTGCCTTTATTGGTCTCTTGATTATTTTCCTCTCATTTTGGATAATGGTAGTAATCGGTAACTTAATCGGTTTTCAAGTTTTTTAACTGCCTATGAAAATAGTACTCTTCGTTATTCTACCACCAATTTTTATCTTAACTTTTTTGGTGCAAATTGCTTCGGCCCACAATTCTCCTTCTACATCAGGTTCTTGTCCTCCCGGCCATATAGTGATAGACAAAGTTGGTGATACATACATTTGTGATCATCCGGGAACCAGTGGTGAAAACCCGTTAGGAAACATAACTTTACCAGGAGATTTAGCCGAATCTACCAAACCTTCTAATATTATTAACTCCTTAGTTGGTTTAATTATTGCAATCGCTGGTTTACTTTTCTTCTTTTACTTGCTGATTGGTGGAATTCGCTACATGACGGCTGGCGGAGATTCCAAAGCAATCGGCAGCGCAACAAGCGCAATCACGACCGCTCTTATCGGTTTTTTACTAGTGATCAGTGCTTATTTTATTGCTCTTTTTATAAGCGAGGTCTTTAATATTGAAATTTTAAGACCGAATATTCCGGTTCTTGTAGGACTCTAATATTTCGACAAGCTCAATATAAACTATGGATTTAATTAAAAAAGTTTTGGCGATTGAAATAGAAAACCCGATTGGAATTGACGCGCCTAGTGGTCAGGCGGGTTTGAATATAATTTTGGGACGGGTCGTAAATATAGTAGCCGCCGTGGCCGGACTTATCTTTTTAGCAATGTTATTAGTCGCTGGTTTTCGTTGGCTAACTGCTGGTGGTGACCAAAAGGCCCTCGCATCCGCCCGCGGTATGTTATTTAATGCTTTTATCGGTATGATTTTAGTGGTCGCTTCTTTTATTATTGCCCAAATAATTTTCAAGGTTTTTGGCTTAGGAGGAGTCCAAATCGGTGAATGATTCAATAATTCAGTTTCGCGTTCCTTTTGTTAGCGGGGTAACGGAATTAGGAGGTCCGGGTGGGCTTTTGACCATTATATTACAAGTCGTTTTTTTTGTTGCCGGGCTTCTTGCTCTCATCTACTTAATTGTTGGTGGTATGCGTTGGATTACCGCTGGTGGGGACAAGGAAGCCTTAGCTGGAGCCAGGGCCAGTATTTGGAACGCTTTAATCGGTTTATTCCTAGTTATTGCTGCTTTTAGCATTGCAAAAATAATTGAATCTGTCTTTGGGATTAGAATTGTTTCTGGAGTAAACTTGCCAGGACAATAATTTTGTGATAGGCTAAATTAAGGAGGTGAAAAATGCGTTTTGTAAATTCTGCTCTTACAAGTCTAGTGACTTTAGGGGTTTCGGCCATTCCTGTTTTTGCTCAAGACGTGGCGCCAATTCCAACTGCGAATGTTCCCTTTACTGATTTAGGAGTTTTATTGGGTAATGTGCTCGCCTTACTTTTCTTTATTGCCGGTCTTTTAGCGTTTATTTTTATAATAATCGGCGGTATCCAGTGGATTGCCGCTGGAGGAGATAAGATTGCCGCTGCTGCCGCAAGGGACCGCATAACCGCGGCGATTATTGGGTTGGTAATCGTGGTCGCTGCATTTGCTATTACTAAGATCTTAGAAGCTGTTTTTGGGATTAGAATAATTTCCGGGGTAAAGTTTCCGGCGGCTACTAACGTAGTGGGAGACTAAAACCTTGTTAAAAATCCGCCACTATCTTCTTCTTAGCCTAATTATATTTTCTTATCTAATAACCACTGTGCCAGCAATCGCGGCTGAAGTGGCTGAAACTGACGGTTTCGTACCTTTAAGCGGGTTAGAAACTGTTTTCAGCAATTTTTTGGGGTTTGTCGCTGGATTAGCGGGAATTTTTGCGTTTCTCGCAATTATTGTCGGCGGGTTTAAATATATTACCGCCGAAGGCGATCCGAAAGCAACCGCGTCGGCGCGAGCGACCGTTACTTGGGCTATTTTAGGATTAGTCGCCCTAATTTTGGCTTGGCTTTTCTTACAGTTTATCGGGGTATTTAGCGGTATAGACGTAACTATTTTCAAGATTCCCCAATAATTTCTACTGCTGCAACCATTCTTGGATCACTGCTGGTAGTAAAAAGATTACTTCAGCTCGTTTAGTATTATCTAAAACAGCGGTTCCTTCTAATTTATAAACTGGGGTAATTATTCCTTTACCAACGCTTTCAGTATAGTAGGCTAAACTTATTTTGTTAAAAGAAGCACTTTTCAAAACTATACTTTCGGTAAATCCAAAAATATCTTCACCTAAAACTTTGACAAATACTGGAGTAGCATTGATTAGTTCCTTTTTTACTTGGCTTATTTTTTTAAGAGGGTAAACGCCGCTACTTCCGGTTTCAATAAACTTATGACCAACCCTAGTAATTAGTCCATCCTTTCTAAGTCTAACCGAAGTTTGGGCGGTAAAAGTATTGTTAGTAAGAAGCTCTTTATCCTCTAAAACCGGGTAAACAGAGGTAGTAATAAAATCAGCGTTTTGAATATTTTGTACCGACCTAAATTCCAAACCACTTGCCACTAAGAACCCAGTTGTTTCTAATTTAACCGGTGTTACCTCATTGTAAAAACCCGCTTCCTGTAAAAATTTTAAGGCTTCTTGTTTAAGTTCTTCTTCTGATAAAGAGGGGCCTGGTTTTTCTTGAGAGATTTTACTACTTGGTAAACCGTAACGTAATTCTTCTCTGACTGGGTCATAAAAAAGCTCTCGATCACTTGTTAGCCAATAAATCTCACCCAGGGTATTAGTCTTACTCTCGACTCCGGGAAACAGTTTTTTTGTTATTCTTTCTAGACTCTCATGTGCAGTACCAGTTTTTTCAAAAACGGTGGCGGTTTTAATAGAACGAACGGAATTTGTATTAAAGTTTTCCGAAATTTGAAAATCTTTTGCAACCTTCGCGTAAGGAGTAATAGCCACCACTGGTAATTTTCCAAAAACTGGGTTAATGGCGGCTTTTGCCCCAAAAATTTGAAATAAAAACCAAACTAGGGTAATTAAAATTATTAAGATAACGCTAACAGCAGCGATAATTTTAGTTTTTAACGAAAGGCTTGTTAAGTTTTCCACCAGCATCCTCCAGCGCTAACATTTGTACCGCTCGCAACTACTCCAGTGAATTTCATCGGATCGACTAAATTTCCGTTTTCGCGAGTCTCATAATGTAAATGAGTACCAGAACTTGCCACTGATTCTCCTGGTTTGGTGAAACCAATTAGGGCTCCTCCGAAAATCCGCGTACCTTCTTTACTTTTCCAATTTGTATAAACATTAGCGTGTAAATGTACATAAGTAATACTATAATTTTTTCCCGCTACAGCACTATTAATAGTTACTGCTACGCCAGAAGGTCGATTTTCAACCAACGTTAAAGTACCGCTAAGACTCGAATAGACTGCTTGTCCGTTTGCTGCGTCATCACCGGTGGAAGCAGCAATATCTATACCCAAAGGGTGGTCTGGCCCAAATAAACTACTTATACTTCCACTTGCTGGCCAACCACAAGGAATAGTATCCGGCGGGTTACCAATTATTACTTGGGCGCTAGATTCGCCGCCAGCTTCGCTTTGACCGTCAATAACTCCCGCTACTGAAGCAGTATTAGAAATTATCCGCTCTGAACTAGTATTCGGAATACTAACTAAATTATAAGTTTTTGTGTTAGATGCTCCTCCCCCTAAAGAGGCGATTAAAAAGGAAGATTCTACACCAAGCGATTCGCTGAAAGTATCGGTAACCACGATACTAGTGGCCTCTTTTTCAGAATTATTGGTTACTGTAATTGTGTAACTTACAAAAGCAGCTAAACCAGTTGCCCCTTTTTTAATTTGACAGCTTGATCCAAAAGCACTTCCGGCGCAGGAGACTTTTTTCTCGATTGCCAAGACGCTCGGGGTTGGTGGGAGCTCGGCCGCCTCGCCTTTTATTGGTGCAAAACCAAAAAAGAAAGTAATGATTATAAAAATAATGAACCCGACCAAACCTAAAAAAAGAAATATGCAGCCGCAGCCGATTAAAACAATCCATTTAAAAAAACGGGTAACAATAAAACCAGCGATGTAACCAATCGCCGTACCGATTGGTCCGGCAATACTACCAAGCGCCGCTAAACCTTTAGTAATAATCTGACGTACTGCCGTAGCAATAATTTTTCTTATTCCCCCACCAATTACTTGCCCGGCCGCTTTTCCAGCTGCTTTACCAGCTCTGGCACCGACAGTTTTTACCGCGGTTACTACCGGCGGTTTAACTTTTCCTTGATAAAGGGCTTTAGTTAATCCCCCAAAAACCCCGTGTTTCTGAATTTCCTTGGATACATCACGAAAACTTTCTCCGAAAAAAGTTTTTGGTCCTGGCGAAAAACCTCTTCTGCGCAACCCAAAGCCAGTCTTACCTCCCGGCAACGGATACTCCCGAAAAATAAATTTGCCAAAAGAGTAGGTAAAGGGATGGTCAAGAAAGCTCCGCCATTCTCCTAACCGACCAGTACCGCTAAATAGACCACTTCTGAATGTCTTAGGCGAAAACCAGCGCTCTAAAAAGGGCCGGTCTTTTTCGCTAATACCCATTACGGCTGATAAAGTAGGGTCGCTGCTGCCAGTCGGTTTAACAAGCCGATCAAGATTATCCCGCCAAACCCCAGCGTTTCTTAGTTCTGGATGACCTTTAAGAGGCGTGTATTTAATATTAATTACCCGACCACCCGGATCTTTTAAATCAATAATTCTTCCGTAATTATCGGCCTTACCAACCGAAACTCTGTTTCCCTGGGCATCCTTACTAATAAGATGGCCGCTAGCGTCATAAAGATAGACCTTACCATCTTTACCTACCGAAAGTACGCCAGACTGCGATCCGGCTGTCGGCGGGTAAGTTGGTTCGAGGTACTCTACTTTTATCCCTTCTACATCACCGTATTTAACTTCCTCGGCGATACCATAGCCTTTTTCAACAGCCCCTTTTAAAAATCTGTCTGCCAGATAAGTGTTCCAAATGTGTTGGTAAACTAAGGATTTACCAGTTCTGGAGATATAGCGACCCGGAGAGAAATAGTCTTTAAGAGCGGGTTTAATAACACTGTAGCGGGCATTATCCTCCCAGACTCTATAAGCATCTTCTATTGATTGTCTACTAGCTGAGTCGGCATTATCGATTTCTTTTAGCCAATCGGATCTTGATTTTCCTCTGCCTAAAATAGTTCCTAGATTTAATTTATCAGAATGAACTACTCTTCCTTGAATCGCGAGGTCATTTAAATCTTCAAAAAAATTACTGAAATAATTATCAACCGGCGCGCCAAAAGTAGCGATTGGTAAGGCGGCTAAATAGGCTTCTTCACTACCGGGAGGAAAAGAGCCGGAAGGGGGTTTTTGGGGTCGTGGAAAAGGCGCGGGAGCTGGTTTGGGCCTAGCACCAAACATTCGCTGTAAAAATGATTGTTGATTCTCTGGACTTTGGGCAGCCATCTTTCGTCAATCCAATTTTATCACGGAAGAAGTTTCTTGAAAAGCTTTAGTTGACATCGCTACGAGATATTTGTAGAATTTATTTAAAGTCTGCCCAATGAAAAAACTTTTCTTTAATAAAAAAATCCTAATCTATTTTACTCTCTTTAGTTTTTCGTTAATCTCTTTTGTACCAGTCGCTTTTGCCCAGACGCAATATCAAAACCCCAGCCAACAAAATTACTCGGTTCCTAAAACACCTTCTTCTGTTGCTTCTAACGAACAGGGACAAGTGTTGGGTGCCTGTGATATACCTATCCTTGGTGATGTGGCTTGCGCAATAGCAGGTTTGCCCGGAGAGCTTTTTAAATTTATTTTTGGCAAAATAAAAGATATTATTCTTGAAATAATAAAATACTTACTTCTTTTAATTGCCCAACTATTCGGTTTTGCGACTGATTTAGCTGAAAATGGTTTCAGCACGATTGAAACTTGTAAATATAGTGGCAAGGAAAGCTCGGTGTGCGAAAATGCTTTAGCTTCTTACAAAGAGTACACTAAAACCGTTGCCCTACGACCTTCAAATAATTTTAACTTAATAGGATTCGCTTGGATGGGAGTAGCAGCTGCCTTTAAGTCAATACCAGCTATTAATCCGGTTGATTACTTAGCTTTTGAATTTAAGAATAATATTTTGGGAATCCAAACTGTTTCTGCCCAAGGAATTGGTACTTCAACTTTAAGTCCCCAACCGATTATTGAAACTTGGCAGAAAATGCGTAACCTCGCTTATATTGCCATGGTACTTATACTAGTAGTGATTGGTTTTTTGGTTCTTTTCCGATTCCGACTTGACCCAAGGACAACAATTACCGCTACTATGGCTTTGCCTAGGGTGGCGATTGCTCTGATTTTAATTACCTTCAGTTTTGCAATAGCTGGTTTATTTATTGATCTAATTTATGTTTTAGTAAATTTACTAACATCTTATTTTAATCTTCAACTTGATAAGCTAAATCCTTTTAATCTTTTCTTCGCCACTATTCCCAGTTCTATTTTCTCAACTGAACTTTGGGCAACCGCCGTAGCCTTAGCTGTGGGAGGTGCTGCGACGATAGTTATACCGGGTATTGGAGCTGGTGGGGTTCTAGCAGGGGTTGCACTTTTGTTAATTTTAATTATTATGGAAATCGTTGTGAGATTAATTCTTTTCGGTATCATCGTTTTTATATTTATAACACTCTTGTCTCGTTTTGTTACGTTGTTAATTTTAACAATCTTTAGTCCTTTATTTTTCCTCTGGGGAGCACTTCCAGGACAGGAGGATACGACTTCTGGTTGGTTTAGGAGAATGGCGGTCAACGCAATTTCTTTTCCCGCTATCTTATTAATTTTAAGTATTGGATTTGAAATTATCCAATTAGGAACTCTCCAGCTACCACCGCCACTATGGACCGGAGCAACTAGTTTGTTAAATTTTTCCACTTTGGCAGGATACGGCGTGATGTTTTTCGCAACTAAAATACCAGCCCTACTGGAAGATGCTCTTCGAGCAACTCCTTCAGCCCATGTTGCCAGAGCCGGAACTGGTCCTGGTCAAATTGGACGTCGAGTTCCTTTGGTTGGTGGCATGTTTAGATAATTTTTGGGAAAGAAAAAGGCCTTTAGCTTGAAAAAACTAAAGGCCGTAAGGATCTCTATTCCTTTTATTTACCTCTCATCGAGCGGCGCGCGATATAGCGCAACCTCAAAAGAACAGCTGAAATTATTGGTATTACTAGAACCGTAATAACTACTACCACCTGGAGTAGGTGAAGACTAGTGTCGTCTTTCTTCGTTCGATCGCCACCCATTGAAAAATCAAAGGCGCTAGGATCCGACCAAGCCCAAAGTATTACTATCGGAGCACTAAGAATTGCACCTGCTAACACGGCAAAAACCAGGAAGGCCATAAAATCGCCGCCCGGTAAGCCGTCCCGGAGAAAATCAATTAACGTGTGGAACGCCCTTATAAAGACAATGCTGTTACGTCTTTCCTTTTCAAAGGTAAGTTCTACAGCGGAGATTGGTCTTCGCTCCTGCTTTTTGTCACGCGAAGCATCTCGGTTATAAACTTTAGCATGATCACCAGAATAATCCTTGAGGAATGCTGGTTCTTCTATCTTCGGTTTCTTAGATTTCTTCGTTTTCTTAGGCATTTTCACTTCCCTCGATTCTACCTAAGGTAACCGATTTTGCAACTTCTGAAGGTGGAGACGCAATCTTCCCATTATCGCTCTGAATTCTTTCTCTTCTTGGTCATCAAACTCTTCCAGAAGACGCTCGCGGTCATCCTCGGGGCCTATTGCTAATCGTGCTCTATCTTTTGACCTTAAACGCCTTGGCTGTAGTTTACTTTGTTTGATTTCATCACCTAATGCCTTAATGGTTTCCTCTAGTGGAACGTCGGCCATTTGAGCTCTACGGCCTACTCTACCCATCGCGTCCTTTTCTTCGCTGGCGTAGGCACGGCCGCTGTAATCCCAAGCCAGAGAACGCTCCTCCTCGGGGCCAAGGGACATCCCCTCCGTACCACCAGACATAATTGGCGCTGAGCCGCTTGGTCCACTCATAGCAAAAGCGGCTAGTTGCATCCTCCGCAACACTGCAAAGGCTGCTTGAGTTTTGATCATCGCTGCCTTTACCCTTCTTTGCTCAGGCGGCAGTGTCCAAAATGCTTTTTGTTGGATATAAAGCTTATACACTTCGTCGAAGTCTAGAGAACCGTACCAATCGGCCTCGTCGAGGACTTCCTCGGCGATACGGTCAGCCCGTTGTAGCCAGCGGGCGATGCGCAGGCGGCGTTCCTCGCGAGGCAAACGGGCAAAGAATGCCTTTTGGTGAACCATTTCCTTAAGAACGTAATCATGGTCAAAGGCCCTTCGGTAAATCGCCTCGTTGGCCGAACGGATCGTGATGGCATCGGCCCGGACGAACCATAAGGTTCTTGGTTCCCGGTAAATCCATTCGTGAGTCAACCAAACAAGCTTAGCAATTGTTGGACTTAGGTTAGCATCCAAATATTCTTTGGAGATGCTAATCCACTTATCGAATTCCTTGGTTACATCGTCATAACTTGGACCGCGGTATTCGCGGAAGGCCAGTTCAAAATCACCGTAGAACGGTTGGTTCTTGAGGTGAAAAAGAACGTGGGCACACCACAAAATCCAGGGCCGGTCTCGACCAAACATAAAGTTATCTTTAGTAACCCATCGACCATCGAAATAATCTTTTAGAGACTGGATTAAGTTTGTCGGATCAGGAAACTGGTTTGGGTAGCGGCGGTGGATACGATGGAACTCGTTGTCCACCTTGCTAATAAACGTTTCTACGCTTCCGAACCAGGCTTCAATCTTCTCATTAAGTCGGTGGGTAGCCCATTCGGAGAACATTCCTTCTCCCAGGGTAAGTTCGTCCAAAGGATCCAGCCACTGATAATGCAAGCGGTCGAAATAGAGAACTTCACGCTCGTCTCCACCACGAAGAAGGTTTTCTTCTTCAACCTGACGAGACTCCGGTAGAATCTCTTTGCGTAGATCGTCCGGAGTAACGGAACGGTGGCGCATCCAGTCGATGGCGAGCTCGGCAGCGCGGTGATCTCGACTTAAGGCAAAGTAGCCGGCGCGCATCATCGCGTCCGCTAAAGTGTCTTCGGTCGGTATCCGCTCAACCCAATCCCAATTCCTAAAAGGTCCGGTTAATTGACCGGCTATTTTAAGCTCACGACACAACCAGTGCGTCCAAAGCCAACGCCGGGCGTTTCGACCGCCGCCGCTACGTTGACCGAATCCTTCAATGTCGCGAGCTTCGATAAGACGCTCGTTGTGGATACGCCGGAAGGAGTAGCGGGCGTGGAAGTGCTCGATCGTGCGCATCCAGTCCAAAAGCTCTTCGGCATTTAGGGTGTAAATCTCGGTTTTGTCGAAATCCACGTGTCCTTCAGTTAGTTTCGGAGCGCGGTTGTAAATAAGGATGTTACCGTCTTGAATTAGGAAGTAGCGGTTAACCTTCAGTTTTCTCCCTGAAGGAGTTTCGGAAACCGAGAAACGACCAGCGTAACGGCGCCAATTCCTACTGTTCGCCGCGGGAAATTCTTTCCCCAGATACGCCGTATTGCAGTAGCTACTGCGGTTTTCCGGAGTATCAGGGTAGGAAGTTTCCAGATGACCACCTATCCAGCGGCAAAGATTAACTGCTTCGTAGTTTGCCGTTGCCCGATCTGCAATTCCCTTTCCCTTGGCAAGGATTTTGGCAAAGCCTTTAAAGTACTCGTGCTTTTCCGTTTCGGTGAAATCGGAATAGAATAATTCTACATCGCCCCAGAATTTTATGGCAAAGTCTGGATCTTCTAGTAATTTCTTTCCTTCTCCTTCAATTTCCTCTCGACCGAATTCGGTCGACATCTTTTCCCAGAAACTAGCCTCAAGGGTCCTAAAGACGTATAGTTGTAGCTTCCAACTACCTATCTCCCCCAACTCCTCTGAATCGTTTAGGGAAACAGGTCCTTGAACAAGCTCACCTAAGGGTACGACACCCTCACCGGTTGGATCCTCTACGGCAATTGTGGGGTCTGCTTGGGCAGCATTCCTAAGAGAAGTCATCATTTCCTTAGTGCGGTTGTACTCCCAAGCCGTAATCCAGGACCAACGCACACAATGTTCCGCCAAATGGAACTCTTTGGCGGACTCGCGGTGCGCTACCCTTAAAATCCCCTCTAAGCTAAGTCCTTTATTGTAGCGGTCAGAAGGATCCGCCAAAGGAAGTTTCTTGGGTGTTCGGGTCCAAGGATTATCAACAAGGTTTCTCTCCGAGTTTACTTTGAGTAAACCCCGACGGATAAGTTGCAGGTTTCGTCGCTTTCTTGTTTTCAGGGAAGCGACTTTAAAATCCCAAAACCGAGTTGGAATTTGGAGATACCAGCCGCGGGGACGCTGACGGCGTTCCTCGACTCGGTCTGGCTCCAAATCCCAAAGGCGAACTAAGATTCGCTTACCAATACCTAACCTACGCATTAATGTACGAACCGTAGATGGTTTGGTAACTTCCTTAAAGGAACCTTTCGGTGATTTTCTTTCGTAATATTTAACATCTTTATCAAGTCTTTGACCCTCTTCCAAATATTCGGTTACATCGGTCTTAAATAATTCCTCCCAGTGAGGAACCCAGGAACGTAGGCCCTCGCCGGCTAAAAGATTGGCGATATAATTACCGGCATCAGTTCTTTTCTCGGCAAGAACTTTAACACCACTATCAAGGGTTCTAGTTCGGGCGCTGATACTAGTGTAGATGAGATCAGTGGCCCGAATAGTTTGTTGGTGGAGCATCTCCCGAATTTCTTGTTCGGTTGGTAGCCACCTACCCCATTCGTCAAAGCCTCCCAATTAGATTCCTCCTTCTTTTCTAGAGTCAGTTCTGACTCTTTCAGGCGGAGAATTTAGCGCCGCCTTCTTGTAGAGTCAGCTGACTCTTTAAGAAGGACAGGCGAGTTTCTCCGTTTCGGACTATTTGGTTATTAAAGAGCAGCCCGCTAGGGGGCTCGGGCCGAATTTTAGTACAAAATAATTTAAATGTCAACCCATAGTTAGATTTAAAACAATTAGCAAATAGTCTCTATTAGATTCAATTTACCGGTTTGATATAAATTGTTCCAGTTGATTTTTAAGCTGCCTCTCACGCTATAATGGATAAACGAAAGATTAAGAGGGACGAATTACTGTCTATGCAACAACATCCTGTTCCCCAAAATATAATGGCGGTTGAATTCCGTTTGATCGGTAATTTAACAATCCGCCAATTTGCCTACGTTGGTGGGACCGGGCTTTTTGGTTGGCTGATTGTGTCCTCACCACTACCAGTTTTTATCCGCTGGCCCCTCGCTCTTTTTATATTTCTTTTTGGCTTAGGTTTGGCTTTTCTTCCTTTTAACGAAATAACATTAGACCGTTGGGTAAGTGTTTTTTTCCGGGCAATTTTCGCACCCACCCAGCGTATTTGGAAAAAAACGCCTAAAACTTTGGAATTTTTAGAAATTGAGCTACCTAAAAGTAGCCGCGAGGCGCCCCAACTTGTCTCGGAAAATCGTAAAGTATTAGACGAATATTTAAAAACATTTAAAAAACCCAAAGACCTTAATGAACTAGATCTAGCCGAAATCAATTATTTAAGAACCCTAAATTTCGAATTAGAGGCGCCTAATGTCCCAGCAACCCAACATATCCCCTCTTTTTTTCCCGAAAGAAGAGCGGTCGCGATTCCAAAAAATACTTTGCTGGCTAGTCCGGTTCCCTTCGAACCAATCGCCGCTGTCCATTCCCCCAACGTCAGTTTGTACGTAAAACCAATCGTCAGTCAGTCTAGAGGTATCCGCAATATTCCTTTAGAGGAACCAAAAATTCAAGCTCCAACCCCGCCACCATTGCCAACCCAGTCTCGGAAAATCTTCTCCCAAGAAGATCTAATAAGAATTGCTAATGAGTACCGCAATCAACTTAAAGTCTTAAGAGACGAACGTGAGTATTTACTAGCCCAAGTTCAAAACTTCCAAAATCAAACGAAAGAGCTGCAAACAAAATCTACTTATACAAAAATTCGACCGGAAGTGGCGGTGGAAATAAACAAATTAAAAAATACTTTAGCGGCTACCCAAAAAGAAAAACAAGAGCTATTGGAACGGGCGGAAAAATTAACGAGCGTTATTGAGGATTTAAGAAAGGCTTCGGAAACAGGGGTGGCAACCGTTCCTCGCGCCAAAATAATCGCGCCCCAGCGAGCAATTGGAAAAATGGCGCCGCCCCTAACCGCCACTGCTAACGTGATCAACGGAATTATCAAGGACGCCAAAGGTTTTTTGTTAACCGATGTAATTATTGTGGTTAAAGATAAGGGCGGCGAACCAGTTAGGGCTTTAAAAACCAACAAAATCGGGCAGTTTGCGATTAGTACTCCTTTACCTAACGGCGTTTATGTTCTTGAACTGGAAAAAGAAGGCTACAGCTTCGACATAATTGAAATAAAACTTGAAGGCAGAGTTCTTTTACCGATTGAAGTGAGGGCAAAGCGACCATGAACCCTAAAAGATTAGCCAGTACCCAAGATCATCTAGAAATCGAAGATATAAGAGATTCGATCGTGATTCTTAAAAACGGTAACGCGGTTAGTGTTCTTCAAACCACGGCGGTGAATTTTGATCTTCTCTCTGAAGGTGAGCAAGACGCAATGATTTTTACGTATGCGGCGTTATTGAATTCATTAACATTTCCAATTCAAGTTATTGTTCGTTCAAAAATAACCGACATTTCCTCTTACCTAGCTCGTTTAGAAACCCAAAAGAACAAACAAAAAAACCCTAATTTGGTAGCTACTATCAGCCGTTACCAAAACTTTGTCCGTGATCTAGTTGCTAAAAACCAGGTTTTGGACAAGCGTTTTTACGTAATTATTCCTTATTTGGAAACTAGGTTTACCAAAACTGGAATTAAGGCTGCTCCCAAGGGAAAAGTGAATAAATGGGATATCTTAGAACAAGCGAAAGTCCAACTTGCTCCTAAAAAGGAAACTATTATTAAATTGCTCGCTAGAATCGGTGTCAAAGTAAAGGAACTAAACACCCAGGAACTAGTTGAGCTTTTTTATGATATTTACAATTCAGAAGTCGCTAGAGAGCAAAAAATTGCCTTAAAGGCTAGTGATTATACTAAACCATTAGTGGAACCTCACCTTTTAGGTTTAACAAGGGCGGAGGTTACGGAAAAGGAGGAGACTGGTGTTTAATTTTTTTAGGAAAAAGAAACAAGAAGCCAATAAAACAACTGGGGCGTCTACCATTGCATCTGGTATGGTTGATGTCCGGGATATAATCGCCCCGCCAGCGATTGAGGTAGATTTCGATTACATCAAAATTGGTAATATGTACTACCGCACTCTTTATGTTAGTGGCTATCCGCGTTTTGTTGGTGCTAATTGGCTCGCCCCTTTAATTAACTTCAATCACAGCTTAGATATTAGTTTTTATTATTATCCGGTCGAAGCCAAAGGGGTTACTGACGATTTAAAAAGAAAGATCGCGGAAATGGAAGCCACAATGCAAACTGATTTAGAATCCGGTAAGGTTCCAAACCCAGTCGTAAAAATTGCTCTTGAAGATGCTAAGGATTTACAAGAACAACTAGTCAAGGGGACGGAGCGTTTCTTTCAATTTTCCTTTTACGTAACCATATCAGCTTTAGGTTTAGAAGAATTAACTTCAATAACCAAGCAAGTCGAGGCCACTCTCGGTTCGCTTTTGGCAATTAGTAAACACGCTACTCTTCAACAAGAACAAGCCTTCCAAACTACCTTACCCTTATTTACTGATAAATTATTAGTTACCCGTAATATGGATACCACCAGTTTAGCGACCACCTTTCCTTTTACCTCTAGCGAACTTACCGCTAACGAAGGAGTGCTATACGGAATTAACGAACATAATGGTTCTTTAGTTATTTTTGATCGCTTTACTCTGGAAAACGCTAATAGCGTGGTTTTTGCAAAAAGCGGTGCTGGTAAAAGTTATCTTGTCAAGCTAGAAGCAATTCGCAGTTTAATGTTTGACACGGAAATTATTGTTATTGACCCGGAAGAGGAGTACAAAGTTCTAACTAGTGCAATTGGCGGTGAGTACATTAACTTTTCTTACGAAGCCGGAACGAGAATAAATCCTTTTGATCTTTCGGGAGTGTATCAGGAAGGAGAAAATGAACTTGGGTTAAAGATTCTTTCCCTTCATTCTCTGTTCAGAATAATTCTCGGTAATTTAACTAACACCGAAGATGCGATTTTGGACCGCGCCTTAATTGCTACCTATAAACTAAAGGGAATAACCCCCGACCCAACTACCCAAAAAAACCCGCCGCCCTTAATGAGTGATTTGTACAATGTCTTGTTAAATTTTGCTGAAAACGAAGCTAAGGGTATGGCCGAAAGATTAGAGCGCTTTATTAAGGGCAGTCTCGCGGGAATTTTTGATCAACCCTCGACTGTCGATATTAAAAATACCTTTACTGTTTTTGGAATACGCGATCTTGAAGACGAGTTAAGACCAATTGCCATGTTTATCATCTTAGATTATATTTGGTCGAAAATTAAGCGCGATAAACGCAAGCGCCTCTTAATAGTTGACGAGGCTTGGTATCTAATGAAAAACCCGGACAGCGCTTCTTTTATCTACGCTATTGCCAAAAGAGCCAGAAAATATTATTTAGGACTAACAACGATAACCCAAGACGTTGAGGATTTCTTAGCCACGGATTACGGTAAGGCAGTAGTGACTAACTCTTCAATTCAAATATTGCTAAAACAATCGCCAGCCGCTATTGATAAAATTGCCCAAGTTTTCTACCTAAGTGAAGGTGAAAAACACCTTCTTTTAAGTGCGGACGTTGGCGAGGGTTTGTTTTTTGCCGGTAACAATCACGTTGCCCTAAGAATCCAAGCCGCCCCCCACGAGCATGGTTTAATTACCTCTAATCCAGCGGAAACCAACCAAGCTTCTAAAGCGGTTGGTGAGTCGACAACTACCTCGGTTTCCTTAGAGCCGAATAAGTAGTTGTTAAACCATTAGGTTTTAAATTCTTCTATTTTTCCAGCGCTGATTTTTAAAATTAACGCTTTTTTTTGGACATTTTCCGAGAAGATGTCTAGTGAGTTTGTCGTTATAATCGTTTGATTTTTATCTAGGATCTTGATGAGATTTTCTTGATGAGCTTTATCCAGCTCACTAAAGACGTCGTCTAGAAGAAAGGTTGGGTCATTGCCTCTTTCTTTAAAATATTCGATTTCCGCTAATTTTAGGCAAATAGCCGCAATTCTTGCTTCTCCTTGAGAACCAAACGAGCCTAGATCTTTTGATATTACCTTTTCCGCAAATATTGCTTCGGAGATAATTTTAAAATCATCCCGATGCGGACCAATTAGAGTTGTTTTGAATTTAATTTCACTGTTTCGGGCTTTATTTAGCTCAAGGGCAAACCTTTGTTTTATTTGTTTTTCTGATTTAGCTACCTTCGTTTTTATCTTTGTCTCATACTCTAAACGTAGCGTGCCCAAATTAGATAATTCCGCGCTGGTTTTTTTAAAAATTTCGTTTATGTCTTTTAAAAAAGTAGCTCGTTTTAGCCAAAGACGAGTGCCGTAGTTTATTAATTCTTGGCTCCAAATATCTAAATCCCCTCCTTTGCCTTCATTTAAGAAAAGGAGAACTTTGTTTCTCTGTTTTAGAACTCGGTTGTATGAGGCTAGATTATATAAATACTCCTGATCGGTTAAAGCGAGAACTGTATCTAAAAATTTTCGCCGGTTAACCGGTGGACCGAAGACAAGTTCTAAATCGCGAGGGGAAAACATAATTGCTTTAAACTTACCTAAAACCTCTAGACCTCTTTTCACTTTAGTATTAAGACGTATTTCCTTACCCCAAGGAAAAACCGAAATTTCTAATTGCTCTTGTTCGAAAAAAACAGTTACCACCGCTACGTCTTCGCCAAAACGAATAAGTTCTTTATCAAAGGTGGCTCTAGCGGCTTTTAAAATGCAGGCTAGGTAGATACCTTCAATTAAATTGGTTTTACCCTGTCCATTGTCTCCAAAAACAACCGTAGTTGTTGGTGAGGGTGAAATATCGGCTTTAGCAATATTGCGATAATTTATTAAAATTACCTTTTTAAGCATTAGCCTTGGACTCTAACTGGCATTACGATATAAATAAAGTCTGGTTCTGTTTTCGGTTGGATCATAATTGGACTAGTGGGGTTTCAGGCACTAAAAGTAATTTCCGAACCACATTGAGCTAAACCCTCTAAAAGGAACCGGGAATTAAAAGCAATTGAAAGCGGCTCTTTTCCTTCAATCTTGGAGGAGAGTTTACTACTGCCTGACCCAAGCTGAGCGGTTTGGGCGTTGATTTCTATGGTTTTGGCGGCCGGGTCAAGTTTTAATTTGACAACACTACCAATATCTTTAGCAAAAATTGCGGCGATTCTTAGGGACCTTAATAGTTCTTCTACCGGTAACTGGGCTTTAATGGCGCTTTCTTTAGGAATAATTCTTTCATATTCTGGGTAAGAACCATCGATTAAGCGGCAGGAGACTACAACATTGGTACTTTTAAAAATAGTTTGGTTTTTTGACTCATCAAGAAAGAGGGAAATATCTCCTTCTTCGTTTTCCGCAATCCGCGCCACTTCTAATAATGTTCTGGCTGGTAAGATGAACTCTTGGGTGGTTGCTTTGCTTTTAAACTTGAATGTGTTTTTTGACAATCGGTAGCCGTCAGTAGCTACTAGAATTAGCTTGTCTGGTTTTTGCGAGAATAAAACGCCGTTTAAAACTGGCCTTCCTTCGTCTGCCGAAGCGGCAAAAACAACTTTATTTAGGTTCTGGGCGAATTCACTAGAATCTATGGTTAAAATTTCGCCGGTCTCTGGTTTAGGTATCTCCGGAAACTCGGAAGCGGAAATTGTTGCTAGGCTCGCGTGGAACTGTTCTGCCTCAACTTCCAAAGTTTCGTCTTTTAGAGTTACTTCGATTGGTAGCGGCGGTAGCGCGTTAATAAAATCGCTAAATATTTTCGCCGGGACGGTCGTATTTCCTACTTCCGATACTTTTGCAGGTATATAGGCGGTGATCGAGGTTTCCAGATTAGTACTACTTAAATACAAACCTTCTTTTCTAGCTTCGATTAAAATATTCGAAAGGACCGGCAAGGTAGGTTTTTGGGATACGGCTTTATTAACAAGCGACAATCCTTTGTTTAGATTTTCTTGAGATACGGTTACCACCATAGTTTTTTATTAATAATATAAATAGTATTATTAGGTTGTGTGGAAAAGTGTAAAACTGGCGAAAAACGGGCAAGAGTTTCGACAAAAATTCGTGTCAAGGAACCAAGGTTTAGTTGGGGATAAATAAATAAAAATTTAGCTTTCATACAAGTGCTCGGTTATTTCCTCAACTAATCCACGAATTTCAGTGCTTTTTTCCACAGTTGCTGAAATTTTCCTAATACCGTGAATTACCGTAGTGTGGTCTTTTTTATTCAAAAGGGAGGCAATTTTTGTTAAGGTTAGCCCACCTTCCTTGCGGAGTAAATAGTAAGCGATGTGACGGGGTAAAACTACTTCTCTTGAGCGTCTAGGACTTTTTAATTCGGCTGCCCTTAAGGAGAAATATTCAGCAACAGTATCAATTATATCTTTATGATTTAGAAACCGTTTTTTAATATTAGCCCTAGAGAGGGTTAGAACCTCTTGCGCCAAAGTTAGATCAAGTTCTTTTTGGTTTAAGGAAGCGTGGGTTTTTAATTGTAAAAGCGTTCCTTCCAAATCGCGGATACTCGTGCCCAAATTTTGGGCGATAAAACTAATAACCTCTGGGTCCAAAGCAATTTTCTCATATTGGCATTTCGCCCTAATAATCGCTTCTTTTAGCTCCCTATCAGGAGGACTAATATCCACAATCATTCCACCTTCAAAACGGCTTCGTAAGCGATCGGCTAGCTTGGCAATATTTTTTGGAGGTCTATCCGAGGTTATTACAATTTGTTTAGATTGACTATGAAGTTGGTTAAAAGTATGGAAAAACTCCTCTTGGGTTGCTTCCCGACCAGCGATAAAGGCAATGTCATCGATTAATAAGCAATCGCCGGTACGAAATTTTTGGTGAAAGGAACTAGTTTTCCGATTTTGGATAGCCTCAACTAGCTCATTTGTGAAAGTTTCACTAGTACAATACAAAACCCTTAAGGAAGGAGAATTTTTTTGGATTTCATTACCAATAGCCTGCATCAAGTGAGTTTTACCCACCCCAACCCCGCCATAGATAAATAAAGGATTGTAGGCGTTAGCTAAGTTTTTAGCAACCGAGCTAGCAACCGCAAAAGCTAGTTTGTTAGAATTACCAACCACAAAGTTAGCAAACGTGTAACGGCCGTTTAAATTGGCTATTAAGCGGCCCTTAATAGTTTCTTTATCTTCTTCAAAAAGATTTTTCTGGGAGTCGAAATCCTTCTTAACAAGCACGACCTTTGGTTTAGAAACCGAACCAACCCTAAAGATTACGTTATTGGAAGTACCAGTTAATCGATCCAAAATCTCCTTAACCTTACCCTGATAGCGAGTTTCGAGCCAATCTTTGGTATAAGAGGAATTACAGTCGACTTCGATTATTGAGTTGTTCACATTTATTATTGTCGTTTTATCCTTAAACCACGTTTGAAAGCTAGCCTTAGAAAGGGTGAGTTCAAGTTCTGCTAAACAAGCAGACCAAAGAGTTTTATTGTCAATGTTTGGACTCATAAAGACTAAAGGTTGTTTGGCAGCTAAAATTAGTAGGTTCCTTCTTATGATAGATAACTACGGCTTACTTTTACAAGTCCCCAAAAAAGAGTCCTTCCCACTATAAGACAGTAAAATTGACATCTTGTCTTTTTGGACTTAAACTGTTAGTGCATGAAAAGAACATACCAACCAAAGAAACTGAAAAGAGCCAGGAAACATGGTTTTAGAGCAAAAATAAAAACTAAAAGCGGCCGAGCAGTATTAAAAAGAAGACGTTTAAAGAAGCGAGCAAAACTTACGGTTTAATGTTACCAAAATCAAACCGGTTAAATTTAAGCAGGGAATATTACAAAATAAAAAAAGGTAGCTTGTTTATTCAGACACCGATCTTTAAAGTATTTTACGCTGAATCTGGCGGTGTTCAACCAAAGATCGGTTTTGTTGTCAGCCACCATATTGGTAAAGCAGTAGTACGCAATAGAGTTAGAAGGTTATTAGCCGAAGAGGTTCGTAAGAACCTCTCTAAATTTCCTAAAAAAATGAAACTAGTTTTTATTGCTAAACCCAATATAATAAGTTTGAAACATGACGAAATTTCTACTTTTATTAATCAGGTTTTATCAAAAATACCTGAACCGAAATAACGTCTTTCTTAAGGGTACTTTTATTGCCGAGGCCGGTGGGGTTTGTCGATTTCGACCGACATGCTCGCGGTATACTTATCAAGCAATCGAGCGTTACGGATCTCTAAAAGGGCTCTATTTAGGATTCCGGCGAATTTTACGCTGTCATCCCTGGAACGTTGGCGGTTACGATCCGTTAAAATAATCAAAAACCTGGGGAAAAACCAGACCTATTTACTATAAGATGAAAATATTAGTCGGTATTTGGAATAATTTTTTTTACGAACCAATTTTGTGGTTACTCACTATTCTTTATAACCTTAGTTTTCAAAATTTAGGATTGGCAATTATTATGGTAACTGTTCTTATTAGAGTGGCGTTGCTTCCTTTAATCTTACCATCCCTCCGTAGTGCTAAAAAAATGCAAGATTTGCAACCACAAATGGCCAATTTGAAACAACGCTACGGCCATGATAAAAAAAGACACACGCAAGAACAACTTAGACTTTATAAACAGCACGGTATAAACCCAGCCGCCGGATGCCTACCTAATCTAGTCCAAATATTATTTTTAATCGCCCTTTACCAAGTGTTTTTTTCGACGCTTAGTAGCGGATTTAATAGGGAGTTTCTTATTTGGGACCTGACAAAAAAAGATTCAACACTAATTTTGCCGATTCTAGCGGGAATTAGCCAGCTAATCCTTTCTAAAATGATGTTACCTAAAAATAGGACACCCGTTAAAGGTCAGGGAGGTATGGAGGAAGCGGTTTACTCAATGCAATCCCAGATGTTATACTTGTTCCCGATTATGACAGTGGTTATTGGTTGGCAGTTCCCTTCGGGGTTAGTGCTGTATTGGGCAGTGACTACAATATTTTCAATAATCCAACAGTACGCGGTTACCGGGACAGGAGGATTAGAAGGTTGGCTAAGAGTAGTGAAAAAATAATTAATATTAGTGAAAAAATTGTTACCGAACTTTTTTCTAAACTAGGAATAGAAGCTTCCCACCAAATCTCTCTTGATTCCGAAGATAATATTCAAATTAAGTTAGAAAGCCCCTCTTCAGGGATTTTAATCGGCTACCACGGTGATAATCTTTTTTCTTTGCAACTAGTTTTGTCTTTAATGATCAATAAGGCTTTGGGAGAAGAGTTGTGGAGGAAGGTTTTTTTAGACATATCTAGTTGGAAAAAAGACCGCGAGGAAATCCTTAAAGAAATGGTTAAAAAAGCCGTTGAGAGGTTAGGAACAAATGTTGCCGAGATCCCACTACCACCGATGTCTCCTCCTGACCGGCGGCTTATTCATATTTTTGTTCAGGAATATACGGAGGTTACCAGCGAGAGTAATGGTGAGGGTCGAGAACGCCACGTTGTGATTAAAAGAAAGAGCTAGAAAAACCTTAATTTAAAAAATGTTAAAGCAGAATCTTATAGTTTATTGTGATGGTGGAGCAAGAGGCAACCCAGGACCAGCTGCGGTTGGGGTTGTTATCTTCAACGGTGAGGGAAATCTGCGGGATAAATGCGGGAAATATATAGGAAAAACCACTAACAATGTCGCCGAATATGAAGGAGTAGTTACTGCTTTTGGGATTATTTTAGATTTAAAAGATATTAACCCTAAAAAAACTAATCTAACCTTTAACCTAGATTCGGCTCTTGTAGTAAACCAACTTAATGGCTTATATAAGATAAAAAAAGGACATCTGCGTGATTTATTATTCAAAATCCGCCATTTCGAACAAAATTTTCCTAAAGTGAGTTATAATCTTATTCCTAGGGAAAAAAACACCGAAGCAGATTTTTTAGTTAATCAGGCTCTTGATAATTATGAACGAACTTCGTGATTATTTAAATTTTCTTAAAAAAAATTCCGTTATTATTTTGCTCTTTGGTGTTTTAGGTGCCAGTGCCGGTTTTTTTTACACTAGTAGTAAAGAAATAAATTATGAGGCGGTAGCTAATCTTTATATTATAAATACAGCCCAAGGACAGAACGAACGCTACTACACTTACGATGGTTACTATTCACAACTCGCCACCAAAGAGTATACCGACACGTTAATAGGATTGATTAAAAGCTTAGATTTTATAAGAGTAGTCGGCCAGGATATTGGTACAACACCTACGCAAATCACCAGTTCACTAAGAGTAAGAAAAATCGCCCCGGCAGTCATTAGTCTTTCAGTAACAAATAAAGACGCAGAGGCCGCAAAAAAACTAGTAACTAAATTAACGACTGCTTTAAACGACAAAATTTCTTTTCTAAACCAGGGTTCTGATAACCCCCTAACTACTAAAACTCTTCAACCGGAACCTTTGGTAAACAAACTCCAGGAACCAATAAAAATCAACACTTTATTAGGAGCTTTTGTAGGAATGATAATAGCGATAGTTGCCAGTGCGTTAATAACGTATTTAAAACCCAAAGATTAACAATATTTTTCTTATACTTGAAATTGAATTAAGAGTTTGTTAGACTTATTTTTGTATACATGGATAAAAAGCTTATGTATCAATTTCAAAAACAGTTTGGTAAATACTTAAACTGTAGTTGCAAAACTCCTCTTGATCTTGGGAAACTAGAAATTGTCTCTGAAACTGAAAATACAATATTAGCCCATTATCTTTGCCCTAATTGCGGTCGGGAGCAGACTTTAGCGGCTTCGGTGGGTATAATTGAAGAAGCGCAAAAGAAACAGCCGTTCAATACTTTAACGAGCGATGATGTCTTAGATATAAGAGAAGAGTTGAAAAAAATAAAGATAAGCCAACTTAAAGGCCTATTTAAAACTAATAAGAAAAACCAAACCCAGCCGGATATCGGAACCTCTTTTAAAGAAGAGTTGATTTAACGACCGCTTATTTGTATAATACCTCCCGATGATTAGACCCAAATTAAAAGTAGAAGAGCGTAAGGTTTTAGGTAAAAAAGTAAAAAAATTAAGACGAGAAGGATTAATACCAGCTAATATATTTGGTAAGGAAATTAAAACAACGGCGTTGCAGATCGAAGGTAAGGAATTTAGCAAACTATTTAAAGAAGTTGGTGAGACTTCTTTGGTAGAAGTGAGTCTAGGCGATAAAACCCTCCCAGCTCTTATTAGCAATGTCCAAAAAGACCCTCTGAGTGGTCAGCCCCTACACATTGATTTCCACCAAGTCTCTCTAAAAGAAAAAGTGGAAACAAAAGTACCAATCTCCCTTACGGGAGAAGCGCCGGCGGAAAAAGCGGGGATTGGTTTAATTTTACAGACTTTACAAGAGCTGGAGATCGAGTGTTTACCGCAAGATATACCTCCCAAAATTGAAGTCGACGTAGCTTCTTTAACGGAAGTCGGTAGCAGCCTCCATGTTAAGGATATAAAGTTAGACAAACAAAAAATTGAGGTTAAAAATAACCCCGAAGAAGTCGTTGTTAGCGTTCAAACTGCGGAGATGAAAGAAGAAGTAGAAGAAGCGGTAACAGCCCCGTCAGAGGTAGAAGTTATCGAAGAAAAGAAAGAAGAGGATGAGGAAGTCGAAGCTGAAACCGAAAAAACAGAGGAATCTCCAAAACAACCTTCTGAATAAACCCCTCTTAGATTCTATTTTTGATTTGGATTATTTTGCCTATTCAAACCATTATTTATTAGCTCTTGCAGTTGTTTAGTAGGTTCGTAATTTGGATCTAATTCTAATGTTTTAGTAATCGCTACTTTGGCCTTTTGGAGATCATTAAGCTGGTAATAAATAGAAGAGAGTTTTAACCAAGCGTCTCGCCAATTAGGTTCCCTTTCGGTTTCTTTCTCCCAAAAAACCACCTCTTCTGTTAATTTTTTGTGAGTTTCAAGAGCTAAAGTTATCTTATCAACCTCCGTTTTGATTTTTCCATTCCTTCGGAAAACTTCTTCCGACAAACTGATAAAAAGCAAGAAGGTAAGAGTAATCAATACAAGATAGCTCTTTTTGGTAAATTTGAAGAAATTTTTAAATTTTAATCTCGAGGCCATTTAGTGAGCATTATTGGGCCGCTATTGCCTTTAAGCCGTTGCCAAAGTTCTTCAGTAATAAAAGGCATAAAAGGATGCAAAGTAATTAAACAAGTTTCCAAAACCTGCTCTAAGGTGGCTTGAGCATGGGAACGGCGCTTCTTTGCCTTTTCAATATAAATATCAGCAAATTTGTGCCAAACGAAGTCGTAAAGAGAGTGAGCGGCTTGACCGAAACGGTAAGCCTCAATATCAGTAGTGACTTTCTTTCTGGTTTTTTCCAGCTCCTCCAAAATCCACTTATCCTCCGCATTTTTAATTTTGATCCTTCGACTCCGCTCAGGATCAACCCTGAGCTGGTCGAATGGGTTGAATTTTGCGTCTGAAAGACCAAGCTTTGCTTCAGTTTTAATTCCAGATTCACTCGAAAGAATGAATCTGGCGATATTCCAAAGCTTGTTAGCGAAATTTCTGGCCGCAATAATCGCGTCTTCACTAAATTTAATATCTTGCGTACCGGTATTTATGTACATTAACCCAAACCTGGTTGCGTCAGCCCCGTACTTTTCGATTAAATCAATTGGGTCTATCCCAGTTCCCAGAGACTTACTCATTCTTTTACCCTCAATATTAAAAATAGTCGGGTGGACGTAAACTTTACTAAAAGGTTCTTTACCCATAAACTCTAAACCAGAAAAAACCAGGCGACTTACCCACAAATTAATAATATCCCTAGCCGTGGAGAGAACTGTAGTTGGATAAAAATATTTAAGGTCGGCGGTTTTTTTAGGCCAACCAAAAACCGCAAATGACCAAAGAGCTGACGAGAACCAAGTATCTAAAACGTCCTCTTCCCCAGGCAAAGGAATTTTATGTCCCCACCAAATTTGTCTTGAGATATTCCAATCTTTGACATTTTTTAGCCAATTTAAATAAACTTTAGCCCACCTTTTGGGGATAAAGGTTACAGCACCCTCCTTAACGGCGTTTGCGGCGAGAAGTGCTAATTTATCCATTTTCAAAAACCACTGCTTGGAAACTAAAGGCTCAACTAGGCTGTTACAGCGGTAACAGGTAGGCATAGAAATTTGATAATTTTCTTCCTTTTCTAAGAAAGCCCCTTTTTTTAGATCTTCTAGAATCTTTTCTCTAGCCTTTACCTTGTCTAAATTAGCGTAAGGCCCACCTTCTTTGGTGATTTTCCCTTCCTCGTTAATTACCCTTATTAAGGGTAATTGATGGTGGCTGGCAATTTCAAAATCAATTGGGTCGTGGGCCGGAGTAACTTTGACAGCCCCACTACCAAAGTCTTTATTGACTAGAGAATCAGTTACAATTGGTATTTCTCGACCAAGTAGCGGTAAAATAGCCAATTTGCCCGCCAAAGAGGCATAGCGGCTGTCCTTGTTGTGGACAGCGACGGCGGTATCACCGAGCATAGTTTCGGGTCGGCTGGTGGCTACAGTTACAAAACCACCGTCCTTAATAAGATATTTAATAAAATAAAGTTTGCCTTTAGTTTCAACATGGATAATTTCTAAATCGGAAAGGGAAGTAGCACAGCGGGAACACCAATTAATAATTCGCTCACCTTTGTAAACCCACCCCTTCTTATAATAATGGAGAAAAGCGGTTTCGACTGCCTTGACGTAAGCGGGATCCATTGTATAGATAAGGCGACTCCAATCAGCACTAATGCCGAGTTTCTTAAACTGATCGAGAATCTTAAATCCGTATTTTTCCCGCCACTCCTTTACTTTTTCAATAAATTGCTCTTTTCCCAAGTCAAAACGCGTTTTACCTCTCTTTCCTAATTCTTTTTCCACTACCACTTGAGTAGCAATTCCAGCGTGATCTGTTCCGGGGACCCAAAGCGCAACTTCTCCTAGCATTCTTTTGTAGCGGATTAAAACATCCTGAATTGTTAAATTCAGGGCATGTCCCATATGCAAAGAACCAGTAATATTTGGCGGCGGCATAACCATAACAAAAGGCCTTTTGTTCTTAACTATTTTTACTGAAAATAAGCCCTTTTTTACCCAATCAGAGTAAATCCTTTCCTCAACTTTCTTAGGATCGTAAACTTTATCCATTGAGCCAATTATATACGTATCGGTTATTTTAGGCAATTACTTTAATTAAGGGAATAATTTAAAAATGAAGTCCGGGGTCGGCTTTTATTTTTTGCCAGGCAACTGGTTTGTAGTTAAAATAAGCCGCTGCCGCAATCATCGCCGCGTTATCGATGGACAGACCAGGACCAGCGGCTACCACCTTGCTAGTAAAAGAGCTTTGCATTTTTTCGCGCAACCGCTGGTTTGCCGCAACCCCGCCAGCTAAGACAACCTGCGTGACCTTGAATTTGTTGGCTGCTTTGGAGGTTTTTGTAACTAGAACATCAACTATGGCTTCCTGAATACTTGCCGCCGCATCAGGAATGACTAGAGATTCTTTATTTATCGTTTTAATACTATTGGTAACGGCGGTTTTTAAGCCGGAAAAAGAAAAATCAAAATCGCCAGAGGCTATCAAGGGTCGAGGAAAATTAAAAGCTTTTGGGTTACCGCTCTTGGCAGACCTTTCAATCTCTGGACCTCCGGGATAGGGAAGTCCTAGAAGCCGAGCAGTCTTATCAAAGGCTTCACCAGCCGCGTCGTCTCGGGTACCGCCTAGCCAAAGATAATTATTGTGGTTTTTTACTAAAAGCAAATCAGTGTGAGCCCCACTGACCACTAAAGCTAGGTAAGGAAATTTCGGGGCGGTTTGTTCTAGATAACAACCGTAAATGTGGCCAATTAAATGATTTACTGGTACAATTGGTTTTTTCCAAGCAAAACTCAATGTTTTGGCGGCTTCAACACCAACTAATAATGATCCAATTAAACCAGGACCGACGGTTACCGCAACAGCATCAATACTGCTTTTGGAAAGTCTGGCGAGACGAAACGTTTCTTCTAAAACCGGGATTATTTCTTTAACTTGTTCTCGAGCTGCAGTTTCGGGAATTATGCCACCAGTTTTGGAATGCAACTGGGCAGAAGAAGACACAACATTGGATAAAATTTTTGTTCCATCGAGAACTACGGCAGCCGCAGTTTCATCACAACTAGTCTCAATACCCAAGATTCTCATCTAAATTAATTGTACTTTATCCTGTAGTACTTGACAATGCTTGACTGCTTTGCTATAATGCCTATAGTTTTCAAAAGGCTGAAACGGTCGAGCCGGGAAATTCCGCCTGGATATTGGGTCTTTACCCAAAGAACCTCTAAAGGAAGCCCAGCGAGGCTCCTGCGGGGGTCGTAATAGATCCAGAGTGCCCAGCAAAACCGTGTAAGCGTATCGGAGAGGATCTGGCCGGGTGGTCACGCAGTCTGCGCATAAAAGCGCGGAAAGGAGAAGGCCATATATGGCTGTTCCAAGTAACCGGTCGTTTTTGGACAAGTTCAACGTCTTCGACCCGGTCGCCACCTCCGTCGGCGTGACCATCACCCCGATCTGAGGCGACCATCATCGTCTGGCCAGGTAACCTGATGGCGTAAAGCCCCAGGATCCTGGTCAAGACAAGCCCGCTGGGAGGAAAATCGCTACTCGAGATGATCAGAGCGAATACCCTTCTCCCAGCGGGCCTCTTACTTTTATAGACACTTTTAAACCGGCTGCTTTGGCGGCATCAAAAATTTCTTAGACTCTAAATCCAGGTCAACAAAACTATCCGCCTCACTAATTAATTTAGCACTGGTACTTTTACCAAAACCAATCACTTCAACCCGGTGTCCCTGGTTTCGTAAATACTCTAGGGCCGGTACGTAGTCTCCGTCTCCAGAAACTAAAACCATAACGTCTAGTTTTGGTCCTAGCCGGATCATATCGATCACAATGCCTACGTCCCAGTCACCTTTTTTTACTCCGCCGGGAAAAATTTGAATATCTTTAGTTTTTACTTCAAAACCGCTTTTCTCTAAAGCTTCAAAAAAAGTTTGCTCTTCGGGTATATCGGCCTTAATTACATAAGCGAGTGCCCTTATTAACTGACGAGAATTAACCCCGGTTTCTAAAATTTTTGAAAAATTAACCCTAGCGCCGTAAATATTGCGGGCACTATAATATAAATTTTGAACATCAACAAAAACACCGATCCGCTGGTTTATATTTCTCAAATACCTTCACCTCCTGTTCCAATTAAATAAATTGCTCGCCAAGGTTGATAATGAGTAACAAAATCTTCTTTTGAAACTAGGTTACCCTCTTTATAAACTTTTCTTGAAAAAATAGTATCGGCTCCCCAGGCTTCAAAATCAACTTGCTTTTTTGTACCGGCCGGTAGGCTTACATCTTCCTGGAAAGAAGGAGACGGTGGGGGAACTAAGTTCTTAACAATTGGTTTGCTGATCTCAATAACCCGATTGTCAGCCGTACCGTATATCTCAAAAGCTAAATAGGATTTGGCCAAATCAATTCTTCTTTGAATCAACAAATAATTCGGAGTGTCGTTTTTAAATTTTAAATCTGAAGTGGGAAAATAAACTGAAGCATCAATTCCTGGAGGGGAATCAAGTTCATAATAGCCAACTCGGTAGGCATGGGGGTGGCGTTCAACAACCGGCAAACCAGCGTTTAAAATAGCCCTAAAAAGGGTGGTTGAAACCTGACAAATTCCGCCACCGACCCCAATTTGGGTGCGGCCATTTATTATAATATAAGCTTCTCTAAAACCAGTGGTGGCTTCAACGTCACCAATCGCTTTGTGCATCGAAAAAGTTTCCCCAGGCGCAATTAAAACGCCGTTTAATCTTTCAGAACCAAGCCTTATATTGTGAACCCTTCCTTCCCCGCTACCACCAAATTTAGATTCTCCTGTACCGAGAAGTTCTTTTATACCTAGGTTATTGACATTTTCAATTGTGACAGCTGCTTTAGTAATTTTTACTGGTAAATCAAGCGTTTTCTCCTCACCACTAAGAGAACTACTGATTAAGTTTACTAATAAATCTTCGTCAAGCTCTCGACCTTCCTGATGGGGTACAAAATTGGCGACTCTTCCTCCCTGAAATTCAAAACGGGCGTTAATAGAGGGTTGATCGATTTCTTGGGTGATTCTGGCCACATAATCTTTTACCGCGGCCGTATTTATCTGGACAAGCGGGTTTGATTTGGGAGAGGTTAACGAATAAATTTTCTGTATTTGTATTGTGTAATTGGCAGTTTTTATTTTGAAAGCAGAGGAAGAGTCTCCAGAGTCTAGACTAATAAACTGCGCTAATTGCTTTGTGTCTAATTTCCAAGTCTTATTTCCCAATCGCAACGTTAATTTAGTGTTAAAAATCTTTTTGATGTCTTCTTGGGCAGCAATAACATCGGCTTCAGAGACAGTTGGTTCAACGATTCGAAGCTGACCAACCACTAAGGAAGAAAAATTTTTACTAGATTTTAATAAGGCGTTTTTTAAACCGGTTTTATCCAATTTTACGCCATTTTCCCCACCTTTAACGAGAAAATCTCTTCCATTGAAGCTAAAAGTAGCGTCTTCTGGAGCAACTTCAAACTGGGAACTTAAGTTATCTAAAAAAGAGTTAATTTTTGTCTCGTCAATATCCAAAGAAACCCCGACCCCTTTTTTACCAAAAAAACCTTCTAAGATCTGCTTAGAAGATAGAAAAATATTTGGATCACGACCGATCCTAAAGGCCTCTTTAATTGTATCTTTGGTATTAAAATCTATACCGGCGTCTTTGGGTTTAAAATTTTCTTGGTAATTGTCTATTTTTAAAGTAAACCCTTCTTTTTTAAAACTAGTTATTTTTTGAACTACTCTTTCTTCAGCTTGCTCTAAATTTTGAGATCCCAGATTTATATTAGCGACAAAAATATTTGGATAAATCCTTTCCCTAAAAACGTAAAAAAGGAGAAAAGTGAGGCACAAGAGGGCAAATAGAACAACGTAAAAAGATGTTAGAAACTGACCCTGTAGGTAAAAACCAGTGGATAAGTCTTTATTAATTGGTATCTGGTTTCTAGTTTTCTTAGCCATTTTTAAGTTGAAACAACTCCTACCTTATGATACCATTTATAGGTTAATGAGCCAAAAAATTCGTAAAGCAATAATCCCCGCTGCCGGCTATGGAACTCGGTTTTTGCCAGTTACCAAAGCAATGCCAAAAGAAATGCTTCCAGTAGTGGATAAACCAATTATCCAATACGTTGTTGAGGAAGCAGTCGAGAGCGGAATCGAAGATATAATTATTGTTACTGGAGCAAACAAAAGGGCAATTGAGGATCATTTTGATCGGGCAAGTGAATTAGAGGATTGGTTAAAGGAAAATCATAAAGAAAAAGAACTAGAAGAAATTAAACGGATCGCTTCTTTAGCGAACTTTATTTATATTAGGCAAAAAGGAAACTACTACGGTAATGCCCTGCCAGTTCTTAACGCCGAACACTTAGTGGAAAATGAGCCGTTTGCCGTTCTTTGGGGAGATGAGTTTATTTATGGGGAGCCTCCCCGTCTAAAACAAATGCTTTCAGTTTTTGAAAAGTACCAGGCTCCAATTATAAGTGCTGTTCGTATTAAAAATAAAAAAGATTTAAGCCGTTACGGCATTGCTAAGGTAAAACCGGTAGAGGGGAATGTTTTTCAAATCGAAAAAATTGTTGAAAAGCCAAAACCGCAAGAGGCACCATCTAACCTAGCCACTCACGGTGCATATATTTTGACTCCGGATGTTTTTCCAATACTTAGGAATTTAAAACCTGGTAAAAATAACGAACTTTGGTTACCAGATGCCGTTAGTGAACTTATTAAAAAAAGGCCCGTTTATGCAGTTGAGATTGAAAACGCCCGCTATTACGATACGGGTAATAAGTTGGAATATTTAAAAGCAAATATCGATTTCGCTTTAAGAAGCGAAGAGTTTAATGGAGAGCTTCTAAAATTTTTGAAAAATATTGTAAAGTAATGGTAGTTTTGCTACACTTAGATTAGATTTAAGGTTCGAATCCCTATTTTGTATGGCTGCCCTTAGGTTTGTTTTCATTTTTATCATCGCTTCAGCACTTTTATTAGGTGGATTTCTTTTTATTTCAACAAAAACCGATTTATTAAAACCAAGCCCAAAAGAAGTCACTTTAAAATATTGGGGTTTTTATGAACCGTCAACTGTCAAACTGATTATTGAAGATTACCAAAAAACTCATCCTAAAGTAAAAATTAGTTACGAAAAATTTTCCCCTCAAAATTACCGGGAAACTCTGCAAACAAGAATAAAGGATAATCGAGGACCAGATATTTTTAGATTTCATGCCAGTTGGGTTCCGGTCTTAAAAGCGGAACTTTCTCCTCTTCCTAAAGAAATTATGGACGATAAGAACTTTACCGAAGCGTTTTACCAAATTGCGGCGGAGAACTTAAAGAGCGGAGGCAATTTTGTAGGCATTCCCTTAGAATACGATTCTTTAGCTTTAATCTATAATAGCGATTTATTAAAAGCAGCTGGATTAGAAAAACCACCCGCTACTTGGAATGAACTTAGGTTTAACTATGCCCCAAAGTTAGCCCAAAGAGATGAAACTGGCCGACTTACGGTGGCCGCGGTTGCTTTGGGTAGTAATATAAATGTTGATTATTCTTCGGATATCCTAGGGTTGATGATGCTCCAAAACGGGGTTAGTTTTTTTGATGACGGCAAAGTTTTATTTGATAAAAGTTTATCCTCCGATACCCCACCCCGTAATCTAGGAGCGGATGCACTGACCTTCTTCACTCTTTTCATAAATCAGGATCGAGTTTGGGATGAAACTTTGCCAAATTCAATTCAAGCCTTTGCAAACGGTAAAGTGACGATGATTTTTGCACCAAGTGCAAAAATTTTTGAGATTATCAAAACTTTTCAATCAAGTGGAAAACAAATAAATTTTGGGGTAGCTCCGATACCACAATTAATCTCTGATTCTAATAGAAGAGTTAGTTGGGCCTCTTATTGGGCAGAAGGAGTTTCAACTAAAAGTAAACTTAAAAAAGAAGCTTGGGAATTTCTAAAGTTCCTTTCCGAAAAAGAAACTTTAAGAGCTCTTCATCTAGAAATAAGAAAAGAACAAACATTTAGTCCAATTCCTTCAAGAAAAGATTTAAGTCAGGAACTTTTAACCGATAGCTTCTTAGCGCCTTATGTAAGCGAAGCCCCTTATGCAAAAAATTGGTATATGAACTCTTTTACGTTTGACAACGGATTAAATGATAAGATTATCGAAGAATTCTCTATCGCAATCCAAGAAGCTTTAAAAGGTTCAGACGCTAAAGGATCTTTAGTAGCGGCGGGTAAGAAGGTTGAACAGATCTTAACAGAGTTTAATTTAATCCAACCCCAATCTACCAAAAAACCTTAACCTCTCTTTCTAGGTCTTGACAAAGACGTTATTATTTATATAATCATTCATTAGCAGAGAAACATTAAGATTGATAGTTTTTGCTTCAAAATATGGAAAAAAATAAATCTGTTAAACTAAATAACATTAAGCCGCTAGCTGGCTACGCTTTGATTGAGCCTCAAGAAGCCGAAGAAGTAACGGCAGCCGGAATTGTTTTACCCGATAGCGCCCAAGAAAAACCAGCTCAAGGTAAGGTTTTGGCAGTAGGAGGACCCTCTTTAATTGATGGTAGGAGAGTAAAACCAGAATTTAAAGTTGGCGACA
Organism: uncultured Gammaproteobacteria bacterium; assembly: GCA_964643435.1. GTDB lineage: Bacteria > Patescibacteriota > Microgenomatia > Woykebacterales > RBG-16-39-9b > CAZXPY01. The sequence goes on from CAZXPY010000003.1 coordinate 39,456, forward strand.
TTGTTTTGTACAAAAAATGGGGTGGAGACGAAATTAAAATTTACGGTAAGGAATTTAAGCTTGTTAAATTTGAAGATGTTATGGCAATTTTAAAGTAAATAAAGGAGGAAAAAGTTGGCTAAACAATTAATTTATGCCGATGAAGCAAGAAAAAAATTACTGATTGGAGTTAATAAACTTACTGATGCGGTAAGCACAACCCTTGGTCCAAAGGGTCGGAATGTGGCCCTTGACAAAAAATGGGGAGCCCCAAATGTAGTCCACGATGGGGTAACGGTTGCTAAAGAAATTGATCTAGAAGATCCGTTTGAAAATATGGGAGCCCAACTAATAAAGGAAGCGGCTTCCAAGACCAACGACGTTGCTGGTGATGGAACCACAACCGCAACAATTTTAGCCGCTTCAATAATTAATGAAGGTTTAAAAAACATTACGGCTGGGGTTAACCCGATGATTTTAAAGAGAGGTTTAGAATCTGGTGTGGAAGCAGTGGTTGCCGAATTAAAAAAAATGGCAAAGAAAGTTTCGACTAAAGAAGAAATTGCCCAGGTAGCCACAATAAGTGCGGCTGATACGACAATCGGTAATTTAATAGCGGCTGCTTTGGATAAAGTTGGAAAAGACGGGGTTGTTACCGTTGAAGAATCAAAGGGTTTAGAAACAAACGTTGAGTATAAAGAAGGAATGGAATTTGACCGCGGTTATGTATCGCCCTATTTTGTCACCAGCCCAGAAAAAATGGAAGCTTCCATTGAAAATCCTCACATTTTAATCACTGATAAAAAAGTTACCGCAATTGCCGATTTACTACCGCTACTGGAAAAATTAGTGCAAGTGACAAAAGATTTGGTGATTATTGCCGATGAAATCGAAGGCGAAGCCTTGGCTACGTTAGTGGTTAATAAAATTAGAGGTACAATGAATATTTTGGCGATAAAAGCGCCTGGATTTGGCGATAGAAGAAAAGAAATGTTAGAAGATATTGCTATTTTAACTGGCGGTACTTTTCTTAGCGAAGATACGGGGATAAAATTCGAAAACGTCCAACCAAATGATTTAGGTAGAGCCGATAAAGTAACGAGCGATAAGGACAATACTATTATCGTTGGTGGTAAGGGTCAAAAGAGTGCTATTGAAGCAAGAATCAAACAGATAAAAATCCAAATCGAGAAAACAACCAGCGATTTTGATAAAGAAAAGTTGCAAGAGCGTTTGGCAAAACTTTCTGGCGGAGTTGCCGTTGTGAACGTTGGCGCGGCTACTGAAATCGAACTAAAAGAGAAGAAAGAACGAGTGAACGATGCTGTCCAGGCAACTAAGGCAGCGATTGAAGAGGGGTTCGTTGTTGGTGGTGAAGTAGCCTTTTTGCGTAGTATCGGCTCTTTAGAGGGAGTAAAAGCAGAAGGGGATGAATTGGTAGGAATAAAAATTTTAAGAGAAGCCTTGAAAAAACCTTTGCGACTTTTAGCCGAAAATGCTGGGGCTGATAGTGGTTGGGTGGTAAAAGAGATTGAAAAAACAACCGGAAACTACGGGTTTAACGCCCTTACTGGAAAATTTGAAGATTTAGTTGCGGCAGGAGTAATTGATCCAGTAAAAGTTACCCGATCCGCTTTACAAAACGCCGCTAGTGTGGCAATGATGGTATTGACCACCGAAGCGCTAATAACGGATATCCCTGAAGAAAAGAATCCGCCAGCCGGCGGAGTAGGTATGCCTCCTGGTGGAATGGGCGAGTACTAGATTAATTCAAAATTTAAAAGGCAAAATTGGAAAAGAGCCGAAGCGTGTTTGTTATGAGTAAATTTGAAACCCTAACACCACAGGAAGCTCTCCGTTTAGAAGGAGAGGCAGTTAAAAAGTACTCTCATGGAGAAAGTGAGCATCCTCACATTGAACCCCAAAAAGATTCTAATGTCTTGGCACGTTTTAAATCTGTGTTTCCTTTAGAAATTTTTCCTGATGAACTTGTAATTGAGGAAAAAAGAATAATCTGGATTCACCGTTTTGGACCAGGGATGTGTGAGGTGCTCACCCTTTTGCCAATCGACATCAACCGAGTGGAGGCATCGAGTGGCCCTTTATTTGGGCATCTCCATATTTCTACCCTACGCCATGATGTTGAGATTTTAATGGAACGACTAACTCGCAAGAACACCTTTAAAGCAAGAGATTTAATTGAAGGCTTAATGGTAGTTGCCAAACAAAATTTAGAAATAAAAGGTAGTAGCCCCGAAGAAAAAATTGACTTCCTAACGAAGCTGACCCATGTTGAGATTTGATCTAAAGAACCAATTTACGGTAAGATATTTAAGGGATTAATTGCAGTTTCGTTTGAATAAATTTCAAGGTGTAGATGGGATCCGTTCGCCCAACCACTGTTTCCAACCTCACCCAAATCTACCCCGCCGGCTATTTGGTCTCCTTCTTTGACATTAATTTTTGATAGATGAGCATAGCGGGATTTGAAACCTCCTTGATGGATCACGATAACTGTTTTTCCAAAACCGGTTTCAAAACCAGCTTTTTCAATTGATCCGCTAGCCACACTTTTTATTTCGGTTCCGTAAGGATTAGGAATATCAATTCCCCGGTGGTAAAAACTAAACTTTTGCGAAACCGCACCTTTAAGTGGCCAAGAAAAAATAGGAGCTTGGGCTGCTTTAATCTGCGCAAAAGTCGGGGAAGCTGTATTACTAGATTCTTTTGGTAAATTAGCTAGGACACTAGTTTCAAGGGAAGCACTATTGGTTATTAAAAAAAGAATTACCAAACTTAAGGTTAAAGCCCTGCTTTTGGCTCTAATTTTTCGAAGAAGAGGAAATTTATTTACAGGCCTTAGGTTAAGAACACCGGTTAGAAGGTCTTTCCAATAGGAAAGATAATCCTTGGTGTTAAGGACCCGAAAATTTTGGTAAGAATAACTAAAAGGTGGAAATCTTTTAGTAATATTTGTTTCATCTCGCCGTGGCAGAGAGCGTCCCGCCTTCGGGCGGAATGTTCTCTTTTTTAGCATAATTCCCCGCCAGCAACTGCGTAGCTGTGGGCGGGGAGGGAACAAAAAAGCCTCCCAATTTGGGAGACGAGAAGCAATGGTAGCAGATTAAATAGCCCTTGTCAAGTTTTTAAGAAGATTTGGCCTGCCGGCCGAATCCGGCTTTGCCGGAGAAGGCTGGAGGCGTCGAGCGGATTCGCCCCGCACTGAAATTTGGAGGCGTGGAGCGGATTTGAACCGCTGTGAACGGTTTTGCAGACCGTTGTCTAACCACTCGACCACCACGCCGCGTCAAACAAGGCTGGGAAGGTTGACTTCCCGCCACTATTTAGCTTAAAACTATACCATAAGTAGCGGTGAATTTCTAGTTTTAACAACAAATAAAACCCGTAAAAACCCTAGCTAGGCAGAAGTTGCCTAGCGCAGGATTTGATAGTACCTAAATACTTGAGCAGCTGCGAACGGATTTAGTTGCGAAGAATCCTATAATACTTGACTTTTCTTTTTATTTTTGGTATAATGGCTGGCATTATCAAATAGATAAGTTACGGGCAGTTAAAAGGCGCCATGTACCAGTCACTTCGTTCCGGTACATGGCAGCCGTGAACCTCCGTGGTTTAAGGCGCTTTGTAACTGGTCTTAAATGTATTTAACTGTCATTACTGAAAAGTCCTGAAGCGTACATCTTAAAGCCAGTTACCAGGTGCCTTTTCTGTATTACGAGCAATAGGTAGCCATTTTCCTAAGCAAATCTTTCTTCGATAAACTCAAGACAAGCGGGAGGTTTTCTTGGGAGAAAGAAACGACCCGTCGACGGTTTGATAGACTCACCGTTCAGGGTCGTTTTTCCAAGAATAATGAAATAGCTTAAATATATTGATTTCTTGAGTTAGGGTTAGCCCATGTTGCCGTATCCGTCGCCATCTCTTTGCCATGATGTTGGGGATGGTTTTCCTAAAGGTTGGTGACCGATGAAAGGTCCGGTTAATGACTCTCTCATCAGAAGATTTCTGAGTTCTTGCTTGCTAATTCCTTTTGTATAATTTCTTCCACAAGAACTTTCATAATTAACTTTAGCCGCAAAATAAGGATTATCCTCTTTGTCAAGGAGCAATGAAAGATCAAAGATTTCTGGATTGCAGTAATCATATTTTCTTCCCGGACTACTTCCCAGAGGAACCCAGATATATTTGTGTTCGCCGACCTGTCCTGCATTCATTTTTTGCATTCTGTCCCTTTGCCACCACCAAGCAGCTGTCCATCGTACAAAATAACTATATTTTGCTCTACCCACCTCCCATCTTGCTAACATTCCATCCAGTGGTAACGGAAGACCATCAAATGTTTCAAAACTTAAACCATAATTTCCTCTACCCCAACTTTCTTCTCCTAAATCACTAAGAAGTCTTTCGGCCATGGGTTTAGAAGGAAGTACATAAGTGTTTATTTCTCCTTGTCTCCTTTCCAAAGATTCTCTTTTTTCTTCTTCTATCCTTACCTCTCTTTCTCTTGCTTCCTGTTTAGCCAGCAACGTACTTTGTTGTGCTTCCTGCTCTGCCCTCGTTCTTGCAATTCTCAACTCATCTCTGAATGACGGCATTTCTCCTTACCACACCTTCTTTCGATCGGCCTATCTTTTTGTAAAACCCCCTGAATCTGGTGCCACAGATACCCTACGAGTAAGGTGCCAACAAAGGTGTATATGGGTGTGCTGATAGTGAGGTACCAGTCCATATAGACCTCCTTTCTTTCCAAAAATATCCTAACACTGATGAAATTTTAAGTCAAACAATTAGATCTTTTTGGCGTATTGGGAGGAAATCCAGCCTTTACTGTCTTGGAATTTGATTTCAAACCAACCTTCTTTTTCTTCTAAAAATTCAAAGGTTTCGCCTGGTTTTACAATCCCTAAAATTGTTGCTTCGAAACTTGGTGTCTCTCTTACGTTTAAGGTTCCGGTTGGGGTTTCCCCAATCTCAATTTTATTCTTTGTTTGAGTGTTAATTAAAGATTGCCAGACCGCTAAGGCCTCGTCGCTAACTGGTTTTCCTTTTTCGCCAAGATAACCAATTCTTAATCCATCTTGGCTTATTTTTTTCTCATCAGGGTTTGTTTTAGTAGCACTACTAGTCGCGCCTTTCCAATCTAAAAGTAAATAAAGATTCTCTTTCTGGTTCTTTTGTTGTAAAAACCAGATACTTTCTGCCCAAGAAGTGGTATCAGAAATTAGTTTAGGCTCACTTGTACTTAGATCTAAGAGTTTAAATTTACCACTAGCTTCAATTTCTGCAACGGAACTGAAAGGATCCAACATCAAACTCACATCAACATTTAATTTAAAGTTAGTCGGGACATTAACAACAATTTCTTTGGGGATAAACCCATCTTTACTAATTTTTAATTTATGTTCGCCAACACTAATTTGAGAGTTATAAGGGGTTAATGATACAAGGTTGCCGTCTAAAGAAACCTCTGCTTGGGATGGATCACTAGAAACAATTATTCCACTACCTTTTTCTAAATAAAGAATAGTAGAGTTGCTAAAAGGTTCGGCCGGAGCAAATTGGTAATTCACTACTGTCTGGGTACCAGCCGTTAACTTTATTTTCCGGCTCCAACTTGATTTATAAACCTTTTTATTTTCTTTAGCCCCTTCAGAGGCAATTTTTATTTCTGAAGTTAATTTTAAGTCTATTTCCCCTTCTCTTAAACCTTCATTAAGGTAAGGAGTGGTACCGACTATTTTTTCGTTGATAGTAACTATTGCCGCTGTTTCGCTACTATTAACCAATAAAGCCGCGGCTGGTTTAGAAAAAACCCACAGGAAATAAAAGAAACCCCCTCCTAAAATTAGCAAAATAAAAATGGCGGAAAAAAGAAAAATTCTTCTCACAAGTTTTGAAGTTTGGGCTTAAGTATAACATAAAGAAATTTACTTTAACAACCTTGTGTTGGATATTTCCTAATGTTAGGATAAACTAAAAGTAGATGTTTAAGCTTTCTTGGCCAAAAATTATTGATGAAGCGGTTTTGCCTGTTTGTTTAGTGTTTGCTTCTAAAATAGCGGGAGTTTTACTGGCAGCTTATTTTTTCAACTTAAAGTACGATTCAAATCAGAGGGTTATTTTTCTAAAGTTTTCTGAGGCAGTAGCCACAAAAACAGCCAATTCATTTGCCCTTATTTTAATGCTAATTGTAATTCTAGTCGGGTTTGGATTTGTACTTTTAAAAGCCTATTACTTTCACGAATCCCATATTCATCCTAAAAGCAGCGCAAAATTAGCTAAATTAAAGTTGGAAAACTTAATTGAAGGGAATTTTGAAATTTATCACCAAGCAATTAGTTGGCTTGGCTTGTTTTGGTTTGTATTTTTCTTAGGCCTTGTTCAATTTATAAATGACGAGATTTATTGGTGGCTCCCGGCGGTTACTTTATTTTTAGCGCTTACTCTAACCAGCATCCTTTATTTAGATATCAAAAAAGAAAAACTATTTACCCAAGACGTAAACTACTAAAAAAACAGATATTATCCAAAGTATTACCGTAATAAATAGAGGAAAATCGTTAAGTAAGACTTTTTCTGGTGACTCGCCTTCCCTTTTTTCATAAATAAGATATAAATAACGAAATATTCCGTAGATAACTAGTGGTATAGTGATCATCAACCATTTTGGCGAAGCTAAAGTTGGCGGCAGGAACTTCAAGATTAATTTACGGGAAACAAACTCCGTCTCATTAAAAGTGAAAAGGCTGTAAGTTATTAAAGTAGCCACAGCACTCATAAAGGTGAAACCATCTAAAAGGAAGCTTGGGTAAAAATTTAGTACTTTTCGGTGTTTTACTGCTTGCGTATGTCCTAATAAAGTGACCTCTAATCTTCTTTTTCCAATTGCTAAAAATAACGAAAGCATCATTGTCGTTAAAATTAACCAAGAAGATAGAGAAATTAAAACAACTATTGAACCCACAAAAATCCTAATCATAAAAGCGGAGGCAATTGTTATAAAGTCAAGAATAATAATGTTCTTCAAAAATAAGCTGTAAGAAAGTTCAACGACTAGAAAAATAAGTAAAACCGAGAATAAACTTAGTGAAATTTGATAACCCCACGTGAGCCCAATAATCGCTAGTATAATTGAAGATAAAAGCGCCTGTTTCTTGGACAGCTTCCCAGAAGGAATAGGCCGGTTTTTTTTAAAAGGGTGAAATTTATCTTGTTTCTCATCTAGAATGTCGTTAATAAGATAAACACTAGAGGTTAAAAAACAGAGTATCCAAAAAGAATAGAAAACAGGATAAAATTTATTAGCATTGAAAAAATCACCACTAAAGATAATCGCCGCAAAGGCGCTTAAGTTTTTGATCCACTGCCTAGGTCGGGCAGATTTCAGCACCATTAAAAAGAATTCAATTTGTTTTTGCATTAATTTTTACCTTTCTCAGTATGAAAGCAGTCGTTATAAGGACAGCGAGTGTAATTACGCCAATTGTCGCAATTGCAAAAAACTTTTCCCGACTGTCTAGTTGAAGAGCAATTAAACCAAAAAGGACGCAGATTGTCCAGTAAAAAAACGCAATTCTTCTTTTACTCCAGCCAAGATCAATTAAACGGTGATGGAAATGGAATTTATCTCCCAAAAATGGAGATTTAAAAGCAAACAATCTTCTCACCATTGCCCAAATTGAATCTATTAAAGGGATAGCTAAAACCAAAATTGCCGTTGCTAATTTACCACCAGCTAAAATAGAGATAACCGCAAGAAGAAAGCCAGCTAAAGTCGCACCTCCGTAGCCGGGCATTATTTTTTGGGGGTAAAAACTCCATGGTAAAAAACCAAAATAAGCGCCGGCAGTTACGAAAGATAAAATTGCAACGGGAGTTTGAGTAGAATCAACCCGGAGATATTTTAAAGCAACGATCCCCAAAAACGCTGCTCCTATGGCCGCAACGCCAGAAAGTTGGCCGTCAACCCCACTAGACCAATTAAGAGAGTTCATAATCCAAACGATCCAAATAAGAGCCAGTACGTCTGCAAGTACAATAATCGAGTGGACTCCACTAAAAAACGATAAAAGTCCTTGGTCAGAAATTGTAAAATTTATAATAAATTGGTCGAATCGTATCTGCCCATCAAAAGGATTTGTGATCCAGGTAATTCCCACGCCGGCTCCAACAACAATCGCAGCGCAAATTAGATTACCACCAAAACGAACGTACGGATTTAAATCAAATTTATCATCCAATAAACCAATAAAAACAACCAGGGAAGAGGCAAACAAAATCGCCATAATGTGCTTATCTATTGGGGCAAAAAGGAAGTAAGAAACAAGAAGTGATATTAGAATTGGTAACCCGCCTGATCTTGGAGTAGGTTTTGAATGTAGGATAGCGGGATGAGATCTGGTTGGGTAATCAAGAATTTTCCATCGCTTCGCAAGATAGATTACGGCTGGTGTAGAAAAAAACGAAATCACAAACGCAAACGCAGCTGCTAAATAAAGATTCATGGGGAAAAAATTAATAAAATTCTCATTAAACTAAGAAAATTACTAAAAGTGAAAAACAAAGTTGACCAAGTTAAAATATCGGCTAGGATACTACCCCTTTCCTTGGTGGCGGTACTAGAAAATTTTTTAGCTAAAAATAAATTTAAGATAATTATCAAAAAAGATGAAGCTGGTAATAACCACAATAAAAAATTAGGTGTCAATCTTTCTGGCCCCCATTCTTTTGAATACCAAAGAGGAATCTTAGCCGGTAAGGTTCTTTTCAAAAACAAAAATAAAATCGAGATAGCTATAAAGGTAGTGTTTAAAGCTAGTATGAATTTATACCCCCTTATTATTTGCAAGTTGGTAAATCCAAACATTTTCAATTACTCCCGAGAAAGTATAGTTTTTTTCTAAAAGATTGTCGAGTTCTCCAAAGTTATTTTCCGATGGTACCTCGGCAAAAATAAATTTAGGCCTTTTTTCAACAAGGGCAGTTACGACCTCTTCTTTAGCCCCTTGGTAATTATAAATATGGTAAGCTACCGTAAATCTTGTAGGTGGTATACGAGCGGAGAGGAAATAAACCTGCGGGTCATTTGACCAAAGAAAGATATAATCTTCTTTTTTAGTATTCCGTTCGATAAAAGAAGCTAGTGAGTAATTACGGTTTACTTTATTATCAAAACTCGCGTTATAAGCAGTTTGATTTTTAGTTGTTAAATAACTAAAGAAATTTTTATAGTAACTGAGTTTAATTTCTTCGATCCGAAAACCCACCATAAAAATTCCTCCAATCAATAAAGCTAAAACCGCCAAAGCAGCTAGGCGAAGTTTCTTCTCAAATATAAGAGCAGCCACAATGGAGAGTGGTGGTAAGATCTGAATCAAATAATGAGCGTAGTTTCGGCCCCCGAAAGAAGATCCGTAAAGAGCAAAAGCCAACCAAACCACTAATAAATCAAAATTTGTTAATTTTTTACCCCTCATTTTTTTAAATAAAAGATATAAAGAAGTAATGATCGGGAGAACCCCCTTTATTATTAAAAGGCCGTTTGGAATAAGGAAGTAATTGCCGTAATTAGTATAACCAATGTTACTTGAGAAAATAGCAAAGTAGAAATCAGCAAAATTACCCCTCAAGAAGAAATAAAAAGCGGTTAAAAAAAGCGGTGTGAGGAATCCCAGGAATAAAAAGAACAAATTTTTAACATTAGAAAGTAGGTATTTAGCTCCTAGAAATAAGAAGATACTAAAGGCTAAAAAATCAAATAAAGAGGGAATTTTAAAAAGAAGAGCAAAAGCAAAAAATAAGCCTCCTAGGAAATAACGGTTATTCAAAGCTAGTAGTGCTCCCAAGATAGTTGGAAGGATCATAAAAATCTCACCGTTAGCAATATTGCCTTCTAAGAACGGAATAGTGGTAAGGAAGGCAAAAACCAAAACCGCCACCGCCGCAATTTTTTGGTTGAATAGTTTTTTGGTTAATAGAAAAAGAGCAATTTCGGTTGCTAAAACCCAAAAAGATAGAATAATTCTAAGAGACCAAATGCTATGCCCTAGAACCTTAATCGCTACTAGAGAAAGTAAGTAAATCCCTGGCGTTTTGTTGTCAAAAATTCCTTTATATAAATCTAACCCTCTACTTAAACCTTCAGCAACGGTCATATAAACCCCTTCGTCGCCGTACCAAAAAGGTTCAAAAAGAGAAGGGATCCTAGCTACAAAGGTTAAAAAAAGAACAATAATCAAAAAAATAATATTTTGGTTGTTTCGCAAAATCACTAGTTTAATTTTTTATTATTTTTTCGGTAACTTTTAGTCCATGCAATGGTCGTAAAGTTACAGCACCTTAAGATTTTATTATTTTTTCGGTAACTTTATAATCAAGTCTTTTGCCTAATATTAATCGAGTGTGGGCATCCATTCCTGGCAGAGAATTAAATAAAAAAGCAGTTATTGGCATTAAGAGATATTGCAGGATGTTTAACGGCCAAAAAGTTTTCTTAATAGAGGCTGGTCTAGGCGGTTTTAACAACCAATCTACAACGATAACGGAAATAATGAAAACACTACAAAGTGTAAGAATTATCCCCGAAACTCTAGGTAGGTTATGTCCTAAAGCGGTAAACCTAAAAGCGGGATTAACTAATGGTGGTAGGACGGCGCCGAGAGTTAAGATCCACCAATTGACCGGCCAAAGAATATGTTGCTCAAGAGCCTTGACAAATCGGAAAATAAAGTTCCCTAACGAAACTTCCCGGCGGTGGCGGATGAACTCCTTAATTGCATAGGCGATATCCGTTACTCCCCAAGCCCACCGTCTTGATTGATTGTACTGGGAAATAAGGGATTTTAGATAAGTTTGTCCCTCCACAGCATCGGCAAATAAAGGGAGAAAAATAGGCTCAATTTCAACCTCTCCTCTATGAGTAAAGAAGCATTTGAAAAATAAATGCCAATCTTCAGAAACTACATCTACATCCCAAAAATCGGCCCTTTCCACTAAGAGCCAACTTGCCGAATAAGTTGAATAATTAAAAATAGATTTTGGTCTCATTAAATCAGCTACTTGGGCTATCGAATAAAGGGTATGAACAACTCTCACTGGCATCGGCACCCGCCAGATATTATTGTAAAATACTAGGGCTGCCTGCCAAAAACGCAAATAGCGTTTTTCATTTTTTAAAAATTGGTAAGTAAAATGAGAAAAATATTTTGGGTGAAAAGCAACATCCGCATCACAAGAAGTTATGGTGAGAAAATTTTTGTCAAAACCAGCAGTTTCAATCTTTTCTTTGACGATCTTAGCAGCGTAAGCCATATTTGAAGACTTACCCACGACCTCTCCTTTTTTCAATTCATGATTTGTAATCCAGAAATTACCAAAAGTAGCCTCGAACTCTTTTTTTAATTGACTTGCTTTAATTTCCGAGTCCCTTTCCCTACCTTCGGTCGCTAAACAAACATCAATTTGTTTAGTAGGAAATTCTTGTTCAGATAAAAATGTAAGGGTTCGTCTTAAAATTAGCAAGGGTTCCTTATAAGTGGGGATAAATACAAGGTGACGGACTTTCGAATAATCTAATTTACTTGAATTTAATTTGGCTACCCACGATTGCCTAGATACGTTTTGAATTCGTAGGTACGATCTTATTGAGTTTATACCAATATGAGTAGCTCGATAAAAAAAGTAAATGTCGAAGATTATGATGAAATAAGCAACCGCTTCCGGTACAAAAAAACTAGCCCATACTGGGGCGGTTAGTAAAGTCCAAGAGGTTATCCCCGGCAGAATTTCCAAAACCCGAGTTATTTGAGACTCATATTTTTCTAGAAACCTAACCATTTTGTTCTCATTCTACCACAGAAGTTTATTGCCTTGGGAATATTGGGCTGATGCTTTTGATTTTAGGAGAGGAGAATTGTTTTTCAATTTTTTGGCTAGTTTCGGGCATAAAAGGTTCCAAGTAAGTGGCGATCAGAAGCAATTTTTCGATATAAGTTTCTAACACTTTTTTTAACTTTACGCCCCTTAAATTCCAAGGTTGGTCCTTATCTATATCAGAATTTAAGGAAGCTAAGAGATTAAAAGGAATTTTTAAAGCTTTTTCAAAACTTAAACTCTCGATAAACTCCCTAAATTTTGGATCGTAGTTTTCTTTACTAGACTTTGGCAAAATTAAAGTAGTGGTGCTAGCAAGCTTAGTAATTCTTGAGACCGTATTACCCAAACCATTAGCCAACTCTTTATTATATTTTTCTTTGAAAAGCTTCAAGGAAATATTACCATCTTCTCCAAAAGGAAAAATCGATAAAAGTAAAAATCTAGTGCCATCAGCTCCAAATCGGGCGATCAGGTCTTTTGGAGAAATAACATTGTCTAAACTTTTCGACATTTTTTCTCCTTCGATAGTAAAAAACCCGTGGGCAAAAATTTTTTTAGGTAATTCGTATCCAGCCGCCAAAAGCAAAGCTGGCCAAATAACAGCGTGAAACCACAAAATATCCTTACCAATTAGATGTAAATCGGCCGGCCATACTTTTTGTTCCTTTCCGTAGGTTAAATAATTTATAAGTGCATCTACCCAGACATAAGTGGTTTGGCTTTTATCGAAAGGTAGTGGTATTCCCCAATGCAAAGCCTCCCTTGAGATTGAAATATCCTCCAAACCCTGTTTTAATTTTCCTAAAACCTCATTTTTACGTTTTGTCGGCGCAATTTCAATTTCACCACTAGAAATTTTCTTGGTTAGCTCTTTTTGAAAGAACGAGAGCTTAAAGAAATAGTTAAGCTCTCGGTAGGGTACCGGCTTGGTATGATGCTCCGGGCATTTTCCAGCAACAATTTCATCGCCAGTTAAAAATTTTTCGTGACCAACACAATACAAACCTTCGTAGATTCCTTTATAGATAACACCCTTTTTGTAAAGAATATTTAAAAAATCCCCAACCTCATTTTTATGGTTCGTATCAGTTGTACGAATGAAATAATCGTTAGAAATGTTTAAAAAGCGCCAATTATCTTTGTAGCTGTCCGCAACAGTATCTGCAAATTTTTTAGTTAAAACACCCTTCCTTTTGGCAGCCAGTTCAATTTTTACTCCGTGTTCGTCAGTACCGGTTAAAAAATAAACTTTATGAGCTAAATTTCGATAAAAACGAGCTAAAACATCAGCGGCTACGGTTGTATAAGCATGGCCGATATGGGGAAGATCGTTTACGTAATAAATTGGGGTAGTGATAAAAAATTTTTTCATTTTATTTGTAAAAGAGATGAAGATCTCATTTTTGACTCCAATAAATTTCTAAAATAAAAGCCACTGAAACTAGCAGAACAATATTTAACCAAGTAGCTAATTTTAACAGGAGAAGTAATAAAATTAAAGTTAGACTAGTAGAAAAAAATACACCCCTTCTAATACTCAAACGAACCTGACGACTAGAAGCCATCAATTTTTTATCTTTAAAAATAAACGAAAAAAAATATAAAAATAGGCTAGCACTAGAGCTTAAAAGAAGCCAAAAGCTCCCAAAAAAATAAAATAAATTTTGTAAGACAAAGCGATCTTCAATCTTTGGCGGTAGGAAAAAAATTGTTAAAGTTAAAATTGAGCCGGATATTAAAATGACGGAACCTAAAATGAAAACCACTAGTTTAATTTTAATATTCTTTAATTTTTAAAACAATTTTTGCTTCCCTTTTTCACTCCTTTTTGTTAAGATCCTTTTGTGGATCAAAATACTCTTTTAATTATAATCGTGGCTATTCTTTTGGTTGGGTTTTTTATTTTCTTTCGGCAAATCCAAGATTTGCGCACTGGACGTGATAAGGATAAATCCCAAGAAATACTGCTCAAATGGCTAGAAGAAATGCGTTCCAGTGTCGATAAAAATACAGAAACTTTGCAAAAAAGATTGGAAGCTACCAATAAAGCGATAAATGAGCGGCTAGATAATGCTGCCAAGGTAATCGGTATGGTTGGCAAAGAAGTTGGTCAAATGAGTGAAATTGGTCGAAGTATGAAAGAGCTACAGGATTTTCTACGTAGTCCCAAGCTACGCGGTAATATCGGTGAGCAAGTTTTACGAGAACTTTTAGGGCAATTTTTACCTAAAGAGAGCTTTCACTTACAATATCGGTTCCTTAGTGGTGAGATAGTGGATGCGGCGATAAAAACCGATTCCGGTATTATTCCAATTGATTCAAAATTTCCAATGGAAAATTTTAAAGAGATTATGAAAGCGGAAAGTGAAGAAGAGAAGAAACTCTACGAGAAAGAATTTAGCCGCGATGTTAGAAAACACATCGATGATATTGCCAAAAAGTACATTTTACCGGAAGAAGGGACGATTGATTACGCTTTGATGTACGTTCCTTCGGAGCCAGTTTACTATGAGATTATGAGCAATATTCCTGAACTTTCTGATTACTCCCATAAAAAAAGGGTGTTGCCAGTTTCCCCATCCACTTTTTACGCGTATATGCGGGCGATTTTAATGAGTTTTGAAGGAAAAAAGATTGAAGAGCGCGCCCGGTCGATTTTGACAGCGCTTCGGGGGATTAAAGGAGACAGTGAAAAATTTGGCGAGGCTCTTCGTATTCTTACCAAACACGTCACCGATACCAAGAACACTGCCGATCTTGTTAATGCCCGCTACATTTCGCTACACTCAAAGATAGACACGGCTGGTGGTTTAAAAGGTACAACTAGCAAGACCCTTGAGGAACCCGAAACCTTATCACTCGAAGAAGAGGAAGCCACTTCAGATGTGGCGGGAGAGATCACCGAAGAAAGGTAGAAAGAGACGGTAACCCATTGTCGGCTTGCAACCGCAGGTCGGCGTTTTCTTTTTAGTGATTAGTCCACGAAGTGGTCGCAGCATTCGGTAGTCCTTAGCCCTACGGGCGCAGAGCGCGAAGCGATCTTAATTACCTTCGCGATTAGCGAATGAATTTAGTTACGGGGAATGCTAAAATAATTTCGCAATGAGTGAGGTTTTGGTTGGGTTAAATAGGCAGCAGAAAGAAGCGGTGACTACCACGGAGGGACCGCTTTTAATAATTGCTGGGGCGGGTACTGGCAAAACCACGGTTATTACTCGCCGCATTGCCTACATAATTGAGCAAAAACTCGCGAAACCCTCTGAAATTTTAGCCCTCACTTTTACGGAAAAAGCGGCTGGAGAGATGGAAGAAAGAGTTGATGTGCTTGTTCCTTACGGCTATATTGATACCTGGATTAGTACCTTTCATGCCTTTGGAGAACGAATCTTGCGCGAAAACGCACTTGAGTTAGGTCTAACCCCTGATTTTAAAGTTCTAACAAGAAGCGCCCAAATTTTATTTTTCCAACAAAATCTGTTTTCTTTCGATTTAAATTTTTACCGACCGCTTTCTAATCCCACTAAATTTATTGAAGCCATCTTAAATTTTATCAGTCGACTTAAGGATGAAGATATCACGCCTCAACAATATCTTCGATATGTTGAGAAGTTAAAAGTGAAAAGTTCAAAGTCAAAAATTGACAAAGAAGAAAAGAAAGAGTCGGAAATTGAAATTAAAAGGCAGGAAGAGCTGGCAAAAGTTTACGAGCAATACGAACAGTTAAAATTACAAGCTGGTTTTCTGGATTTTGGGGATTTGGTGGTGCGGACACTGCGTTTTTTAAGAAAAAATAAAAAACAATTAAAAAAATACCAAGAAAAATTTAAATATATTTTAGTGGATGAGTTTCAAGACACAAATTGGGCCCAAAACGAATTAGTCAAACTTTTAGCTTCTGAAAAAGCAAACTTAGCCGTGGTCGCTGATGATGATCAAAGTATTTATCGTTTTCGGGGAGCCTCAATTAGTAATGTTTTAGATTTTAAAAAAACCTACGCAACCGCTAAAATCGTTACTTTGTTTGAAAATTACCGCTCAAACCAAGCCGTTTTGGATAGTGCCTACGCTCTTATCCAAAAAAATAACCCCGATCGTCTCGAAGTAAGAGAAAAAATTAATAAAAAACTAATTTCTAGGGTTGGTAAAGGAATTACCCCCCAGGAACTTTTTAGCCCGAACTTAACTGAAGAGGCAGATTTAGTAGCAGCGGAAATCAAAAAACTAGTAATTAATAGAAAAATGCAATATAAAGAGGTTGCCATTTTAGTTAGAGCCAATAATCAAGCCGATTCCTTTATCCGCGCTTTAAATATAAAAGGTATTCCCAGTAAGTTGATAACCTCTTTTGGTTTGTACAATTCAAGTGAAATTAAACTTTTAATTTCGGCTTTAAACGCAATGTCTAATTTTGATAATTCCGCTGCTCTCTTTAATTTAGCGACTGCCGAGATTTATAAACTACCGATGGAGGACGCTATCAAACTTAATAGTTTTGCTAGAAGAAAAGGCCGTAATTTGTACCTCATTTTTCAAAAGGCAGAGAGCTTAAAGGAGACTTTGGAGTTAAGTGACGAGGGTTTAGGAAAAGTTAAAAGGATTTTACAAGATTTACAAATTTTACTTGAATTATCCCGTAAGGAAAATGTCGGCAAAGTTTTATTTGAATTTTTAAGATTAAGTGGTTATTTGAAGGAATTAGAATCGGAAAATAGCTCCGAAGCAGAGGTTAAGATCCAAAATATCGCTAAATTTTTCACCAAAATTAAGGAGTTTATTGACACCTCTTCCAACGAATCAGTGTCAGCCTTTGTTGATTATTTGGAAACTTTAAAAGGGTTTGGGGAGGATCCTGGTTCCGCGGCATACGATCCCGATTTAAATGCGGTTAACGTAATGACGATCCACGCTGCTAAAGGATTAGAATTTAGAGCGGTTTTTTTAGTAAATCTTGTTTCTGATCGGTTTCCCACTAGAGAGCGGCCAGACAAAATAGAAGTTCCTTCAGAGTTGATAAAAGAAACTCTACCAAGCGGAGATTACCATTTGGAGGAGGAAAGGCGATTATTTTATGTTGGTATGACAAGAGCTAAAGAGCTTCTTTATCTTTCCTGGTCACGTGATAGCGGTGGTAAAAGAGTCAAAAAAATATCCCCTTTTTTGGTTGAAGCTTTGGGAAAATCAAAAGCAGTTTTGGCGGCTACCTCTGATCTTGAAAAAATTGAAAAGTTTGCCGCTCCTACCGCCGTAAAACCAATAAAGGAAGAAATTAAAATTTTGAAACTAACTCAAGGATCGATTGATGATTATAGAACCTGCGCTTACAAATACCGTTACGCTCACGTTTTAAAAGTGCCAATCTTACGCCACCACCCGGTGGTATATGGAGCCGCCCTACACCAAGCCGTGGCCGCTTTTTGGC
The DNA here is from genome assembly GCA_964643435.1 of uncultured Gammaproteobacteria bacterium. Lineage (GTDB taxonomy): Bacteria > Patescibacteriota > Microgenomatia > Woykebacterales > RBG-16-39-9b > CAZXPY01. The sequence goes on from CAZXPY010000003.1 coordinate 56,749, forward strand.
AAACGAAATTAGCCCAAAAGTCTCCAAAACTGGAAGCTGTTTTGGAAGTGTTCGAACGCTACTTCGAATCAGAAGGATTTCTGTCAAAAGAGCACGAGGAAAGAAGACTTTTAGTCGGGAAAAAAGTTTTACGCTCTTTTTGGAATCGAGAAAAAGATACTAAAAACCTCCCCACCTTTATTGAAAAAGAATTCCGGTTCAGTCTTGGCGATATTTTAATTAACGGTCGTTTCGATCGAGTTGATATTGATCCGGCAACTGCCGGAGTAAGAATTATTGATTATAAAGCCAGTGAAAGTAAGACTTTACCAGAGTTAGAAAAAGAGGCAAAAAATAGCGTACAGCTTAAAATTTACGCTCTTGGATATTATAAAAATTACAACGTTGTTCCTAACAGTCTGGGAATTTACGCCTTAGAGTCTGGATTAGTTGGGGAATACAGACCTTCTTCAGAAATTTTGGAAGAAACTGAAAATTTAGTTAAAGAAGTTGCCGGCGACGTGCGCAAAAATTTAAAAGAGGATTATTTTCCGGCTAACCCGATTTATTTTGGGGAAAAAATCGCCTGTTTTTACTGCGCCTACGAATCCATTTGTCCTTTCAGCAAAGCCAACCGATAGTCAATTTTATAACCTCTAGTAGTTGACAAAAGGATATAAATATGGTATAGTAATTACATTAAATCCCCGCCTGGGGAATGGATTCATATTTTGGACAGGAGGTTCACAGTGTCTGGTCGGCAATTCGCGTCCTACGTGTACGGGAGCAACCGGCCCAAGAGTCAGCGGCCGTTCGAAGGTAGCGCACCACTGCGCAACCGCGACGCCCGCAACAGCCAGATCGTCAAGCCTAAGGAGGACAGCAAATCCTTCTGGGCGAAGGCCAACTGGTAGGACCCGCCAACACCGCCGAAGAAATTCAAGGGAAAGTTTCGGCGGCAAGAATCCGTCTGAAGGGGTAGACGAAGCTCAATGCAACGCCTACCCCTTCCTCTTTACTTTTACAACACAGCTGGTATAATCCGTCTCGGAATTGCTAATCAAAGGAGGGGATCCTTGCAGGTAGAGTACGAGACGAAAAAAGTCCCCAAGGATTATAGGGGAGTGAGCGAGACGGCGACTCTTTTACAAGCAGTTTGCGATGTGCGGTTGTCCCCAAACTTTTACTACCCAGTAACGATTAATATTTTTGTAGATGAAGAAACCGTAGAAACAAGAAACGTTGAGGTGACCCTACCTTATTATAACTTGGTGGGTAATCACTATATCTTGGTTAGGGACCAAAGAACCGCGGTTATCAAGGCGGCATTGAAGAAAGACGAAGAAGCCTTCTTAGAAGCCTTCCAATCACCGGCGGCTGTTTCAGTACGCAAGCGGGGAAATCTCACCTGGCTTGTTTTTGCCCAAACAAACGGTAGCACCCCTAACGCCTCCCTCTTTCGCGGGGAAGCACTGGCAGGAGAGCGTGTAATCTGGAAAAACAAGATGCACGATCTCCGAATCACCAGTATTTAGACTATGGGGTTGACAAAGCCTCGTAGTTATAGTATAATAATCGACAACTAAGCTCAAAATAAGCCGCTGAAAGGAGAGTAGAAAGCGCGGCAAGAGCAAGTACACCTTATCCGTAAGTGCCTTGAAACTTTGGAGGTTACCTTGTCTCCAACACGGAGAATCCAAGATCAGCGTTTCGAGTGTAGCGTCGGGGTCGCGTCGTACTGCCTCAAATCCGCTCGTCTCGACGAGGACTTCAACATCAGGTCCCGCGACCAGGACATCCCGGCCCTCTGGGTCAAAACCAGCCGGGAAAGGGACGAGATGAGGGCGGAGGTGAAGGACCTGGTCGTCATCTGCGCTCCCTGCCGGGGATTCCTCATTCAGCGGTCCAAAGAGACCGGGAAGAAGATCGAGATGTCCCCCTTGAGGGATGTTCTCGCCCGCCGGGAGGATTCCGCCCGCCGCGAGGCCGACCGCGAGTCCACTAGAGCCGCTGCGATCGCAAAGGCAGACGCCTTCCTGGACAAGCACGGGGAGCCGGCGGAACCTACAGCAGTCGCCGTCGCTCTCGAAGGGGCAGGGATCGACGCCGCCGGCAAGACTTTGGTCGAGGCCGGAGGCAAGAAGTAGCCCCTGTCGTACCGAAGAGGACCTTGTTGATGTTCAACTCATCACCAAGGTCCTTTTTTATTTTTAAAATTGCAAAAAAAGAGTATTAGTTTAATATACCGCATACCTTTGATGAGGTAATAATCCTATAGCCTGTTGATTTTCGAATTTTTTATGATATAATCAAACCGCTCTCATTGAGCAGAACCTTTACAAGTTAATTAAAAGCAGAAAGGAGCAGTTTTGGTCGAGAAATGCCTACACGGGGATGATCCTGACGATTGTTTAATTTGTGATTTACCTAAATCACCTAAACTTTCAGATCTTGAGGAAGAAATTATTAGGGGCTTACATGGAGAAGCTGAAGGCGCACCCGAAAAAGTTCCTCTTGAGTACAGCGAACTTCCTTCTGGTGTTGCCTTAATCGTTGATCTGGACAATTTTATTGCCAGCGCCAAACCAAAAGGTCTAAGACTTTCGGGCAAGGTTTTAACTGAAAAAGCCCGAAGCTTTGGTAAAGTTTTGCACGCTCACGCCTATAGCGACTTTACCCAAGTTGGTCAAGATATCGTCAAAGACCTTTATATCAACGGTATAAGAATGATTCATTGCCCAAAGTTGCCTGTGGCCACTGAAAGCGGTGGGACCGATCTTAAAGACACGGTCGATCCGGTCTTCATCGAAGGCGTCCACACCCTCTTGTTTGACGAGAGGGTTGGTACTTTCATCTTTGCCGCTGGGGACAGAGATTATCTGCCAGCCTTAAACACGGTTCGACAGCAGGGTCGAAAAACCGTTGTGTTGCTACCAGGTCACGCCCACAGTCTCTTAAGAGCAAGAGCGGACGAAGTAGTGGATATCTTTGGTCCGCTAACAGCGGAAATTGACGAACTCCCGGGAAGGTTTCTCCGGCTTACCCTTCCCGATATGAGGGAAGCTCTCCTCGCTGATTCCGACACTGCTTTTACCGTGGAATTCGTCGCCGATGTCTTCAAAGCAATAAAGCCCTTTCTTTCGCAAGCGGCCGCACTTGGTTACTTACAAATCGAAACAATTGTTTTGGCGAAAAGACGGGAGTTTCGCCACCAACTACTTGGCGGAGAGCTGGACATCAAAAAGGCTCTCCAAGCCCTAGTTGACGGCGGGGTAATTATCCAAAACACAAAAAGAAAGGAAGTAAAATATTACGTAGTTAATTTGGAACACCCTTTTACCATCTTGGCAGAAGAGATCTAAGTTCTCAAAGCCATCCGGCCCTCGTCGGATGGCTTTTTTGCTTCTAAAAAACCTCACCAACTTTGAAAAGAGTTTTTATTAAAGGGTTGTAGTATTTAGTAAAAGAGCCAATAAAAGTAACTTCTTCTCCGCCAAATCCGCGTTTAAAATGACTAAACCCCTGCCACCTTTTCGTGTAAGGAATTCGGCTATCTTCAATTCCTTCCAAATCTAGGATTTCGCAGCCTCTTTTTTTAGAAAGTCTTATTGTTTCCCAAAGTATAAGGTAAGAAGCGAAAAAATCTCTTTTCTGCGCACTAGAAGCAGCGTGAAGATAGTAAGAAATATTATCCCAAAAGAAAACCATCGCTGCCGCCAAAGGTTGGGTATTGGTATCTTTATGATAAGCAAAAAGCAAGGTAGCGGCATTTTCTTTAGAAAAAACCGCCCATTTTGTTCGCAATTCTTTTAAAGGACCAATCCAAAAGCGGTTCCGCTTAGCGGTTTCTTGGTAAAGATCTAAAAAAGCTTCAAAATCCCCAGATTCTCGGACTTTTACTCCTTTTCTTATTGCAAGGTTTATTGAATATCTGGTATCTTTTTCCATTTTTTTTAGTAGTTCTTCTTCGGATACCTTTAAATCAATCTGAATTGTTTTGGTGTTGGTCAGAGCCCACTTGTCTTGAGAGTATTGATTCCTCTTTAGGGGCGCATAAATTTTTTTATAATTGCCCGTATTATTAATTGGAAAATTTGGTTCTATTTTGACAAACAAAGCCTTATTTTCTTTAGCAATAATATCAATTTGACTAAAAGGTAAGGGGAGGTCTATTTTAGGAGCTTTAAGTATCGATCCGAAAAAAGATAAATTTTTTATATAAATATAATTTTTAATTTCTTTAGCTTCCCAACCCAGCTTTTCTAAATACTGGGCCCAAAGCGGAGATTGGCGTAAATCAGCCATTTTTTAGTTTAAAACCTCAAGGTTCGTAAGTATAGCCAACGGAGTTTATCAGCCCAATTAAATAATTTGTAGTAAAGCGGATCAAGCACTAAATCAAAAGTCCCTAAAAAAGAAACCTTTTTTGGTCCAAAACCTTCTTTAAAACGGGTGAAACCAAACCAAGGATCGGTCGGATTGCTCGAATCAGTTGCCCCCCAAAGATCAAATTGCCTACAGCCAAGACTTTTACCAAGTTTAACAGCCGCCCACATCAGGGCGTGCGAACCCATAAATGAGCGGTATTCATAATCCGAACCACCGTAAGGATAATAAAGAGTGTCACCGTATTTAAAAAGTAGCCAAGAAGCGATCGGTTTAGCAAGATTTGGAATGAAAGCAGAAAGCAGATAAACTTGACCCTGGGGCTTTAAAATTTCCCAAAGCTGGTGATAATAGGCATCGGGGTGAACAAAAAACTTAGCCCTATCCGCGGTCATTTTTTGCAAAGCTAAAAAATAATCTAAATCTTTTTTTTCACCCTCTCTGACCACGACGCCCTTTCTAGTGGCTAATTTGATGTTATAGCGCCATTTTTCCCTCATTAGAGAAAGGATTTCTGTATCTTCCTTAGTTAGATCCAAAATTAAGGTAAAAGGCGCAAAAATATTTCGGGGACTTTTTAACAAACCTTCTTCGAATAAGACTTTAAGCCAATCTGAAGTACTTTCAGGGACGTTTGGTTCGATCCTAACAAAACAGCAGTTTTCGGAAAGAGCCCCTTTTTTAATAGCGGAAATTATATTCGGCAAATATTTTTTTTCTGAACAGACCGGTCCCTTTGGACAATAAGCCACGTATTTAGGGGAGAAAGGTATTTTGTGAAGTGTGTATTGGCAAGAGGCAACAATTTTATCGTCTTGAAAAACAGCAATTCTGGTTGCGGGGGTTCCAAAAGAACTTTTAAACTCTCCCCAATACCATCCTTGGACAATATGTGGGGTTGGAGAAGTTTTGACAAAATTATCCCAAAGGTTTTTTTCGGAAGGAGAAACTTCCCGAGTAACCACTTTAGTTTACTATACACTAAAAAGAATTAGCCTTAAAGGTTTAAAGAGAAAGAAGATAAATATCTACGTAGCGAGCCTTCCACCAACCTAACTTCAGATCATCAAATCCCAAGTCCACCACGGCCCCCTTAATAGCACCGCCAGTATCGCCAGCAACGGCAAAACCATATCCGGGTATATAAATTTTCGTGCCTAAAGAAATCACTTTTGGATCCACGGCCACTACACCGTACCCTGCTTTTAAACCAGTAGCCGTAGTTTCGTTACAACCGGGGCAGTTTTTATCATATGATGTTGCCCAGACAGTTAACTTTTTCCAATAGTTCACTATTTCTTGATTAGTTTGTAATTCCTTCCAGATAACTTTAGTTCCCTTTTTGATTACTTTTGGAATAGGGTTGGCAATTTTTTGGCTTATTATCTCTTGGGCAAATTTTTTACTTTGAAAAAAGGTAATTTTTATTGTTGACATTTTTTCACCTTCTCTTCCTTCATTAACGATAATAGATTCTCCAAGTTCAAGATTTCCGTCTTTGATCTCTTGAATTGGAGAAGGTATTGGTTCCCGCTTGGTAAGGAATTCGTAAGTGAAAGAAGAGGTTGTTTGGATAGTTATTGGTTGATTTAAAATAGAGCCGATTTCTTCACTGGCGACGGCTTCAGGAGTCAAAGAAATTCTAAAAACATTTAAAATAAAAAGAAATAAAAGAACTAAACCACCACTAGCTTGGAACTTAAGTTTGGGCAGGAGTTTTAGTAAAAACCCTCGGTAAAGGGGACGCACGTTTTTTAGCGTCCACATAGAATAGTGTTGATTATATCATAAAGTTAAAACCGGATCGGGATTATTAATTCTGCGGGTATTTCTAGGATAAATCTAGAAAGAATACCTTCTATTTTCGCTCCAAAATATAAACGCCGCCGGGCAAAAGAAAGATAGAGTTGTTCCTTAGCCCGCGTGATACCAACAAAAGCAAGCCTGCGTTCCTCTTCTATTTCAAAAGAATCTCCTTGGGAATTTGAGTGAGGAAAAAGACCTTCTTCCATGCCAACCATAAATACAACTGGAAACTCCAATCCTTTAGCGGCGTGGGCGGTCATTAGAGTAACTGCGTTTGGTTTGCGTTTTTCCAAGGAAGGTTTTGCTGGTCCGTATTCTCTTTCCACCAGAGCAACGTTCTCCAAAAAATCGCTTATATGCGGAAATTCGGAAGCGACGCTACGGAGTTCCTTTACATTTTCAATTCTTGCCGCTCCCTCGGTACTCCCATCATCAAGCCACGCTAGATATTTGGTTTGCGAAAGGACCAAATCAATTATTTCTAAACTAGTAAGTCCGCGGCTGTTTTCCCGCAGTTGCTCAATAAATTTGTTAAAAGCATCTATCTTTTCGCCGAGCGTTTTTAAAGCGACAGGCCCAATACCGCGAGGCGGGACATTGATAATTCGTTTGTAAGAAACTTTATCTTGCGAGTTTAATACTAGGCGTAAGTATGAGAGCACATCTTTTACTTCCCGGCGTTCGTAAAATCGGACACCGCCAACCAAAATATAGGGGATTCCTTCTCGAAGAAAAACCTCCTCAATTACTCGGGACTGGGCGTTAGTTCGGTAAAGTACGGCAAATGACTGGTAGGAAAAATTTTGGTTTGAAATTAATTTATTGATTACGCGACACAAAAAATCAGCCTCGTCTGTTTCGTTATTTGCTTCATAAAGAATAATTGGGGACCCTTCCGGGTTTTCTGTCCAAAGATTTAAAACAGGATGGGAGCGGTTTTTCGATATTATTTCAGTAGCGGCGGCCAGAATTTTTTTAGTAGACCGGTAGTTTTGGTCAAGGTTAAAAACTTTGGTTTCCGGGAAATCGGAAGAAAAATTTAAGATATTTCGAAAATCCGCGCCCCGCCAGCCGTATATGGCTTGAGAAGCATCGCCCACCACAAAAATATTATGGTGATTAGTTGCCAAAAGTTTGGAAAAAATATACTGGGCGTGGTTGGTGTCTTGATATTCATCCACCAAGATAAACTGCCAGCGAGTTTGGTATTTTTTTAAAATTTCTGGGTACTTTTCAAACAAAATCACTACTTTCATCAAGAGATCTTCGAAATCAGCGGCATTGTGTTCCTCCAGACCCTTTTGATAAAGATTGTAAACTCTGGCAACGATTTCTTGCTGGAAAAACCCTTGGGCAAGATTAGAATATTCTCTTACACCAATTAATTCGTTTTTGGCTGACTCAATAGCCCCCTTTATGGATCCTGGCGAAAACCTTTTTGGATCGATATTTAGTTGCCTCGTCACTTCTTTAATTAATGCTAATGAATCATCTTCGTCAAAAATTACAAATCCTTTTCCAAGACCAAGATAACCACCGTCTTCCCGTAAGATTTTTGCTCCAAGCGAATGAAAAGTCCCTATCAATGGGTTTTCTAGTCGGTGATCAGTAGATCGTAAGCTCAACAATTTAGCTACCCGTTCCTTCATTTCATTCGCCGCTTTGTTAGTAAAGGTAACGGCAAGGATTTCTTCTGGTGTAGTACCCTTTTCTTTAATAAGATAAGCGATTCGGTGGGTGATTATCCTGGTTTTTCCGCTGCCTGGTCCAGAAAGAACCAAAGCCGGTCCTTCGATATGGAAAACTGCTTCTTTTTGCTTCGCGTTTAGGTAAGAAAGGATATCTTCCATAGAAAAAAATTCTATCACACAAGTAACAACCGTTATGTTAATATATTTTTTGGAGGACTAGGAAATTTATGAGCGTTGAGTTCTTGGATTTTTATGCAGATTGGTGTGGTCCGTGTATTATTATGGATCCAGTAATTGAAGAGATTAAAAAAGAGTATTCTGGGAAGGTTGAAATTAGAAAAATTGATGTTGATAAAAATGAGGAAGAGCCGGCTAAGTATGGCGTGATGAGCATACCTACTTACATTCTCTTAAAGAATGGTAAGGAGGCTGATAGAGTAGTTGGTGCCGTTCCGAAACAAGTACTAAAAAATAAAGTTGAGGCAGCCTTGCACGCTTCTTAAAACGCGATTTACTTCATTTCTCCTTCTTCCCTAAAATTTTCTGGGTGGTAAAATCATAAAGATGAGATCTATTAAAAATGTAAGACTAGAAGGTAAAAAAGTCTTATTAAGAAGCGATTTTGACCTGCCAATGAAAGATAAGGTTATTGAAGATGATACTAGGCTGAAAATATCTTCAAAAACAATTAAATTTGTTGAGAAGGCGGAAAAAGTAATTCTAATTGGCCACCTAGGAAGGCCTGCCTTTAATAAAGATAAATACTCACTCCAAATTATAAAAAAGCCGTTGCAGAAATTAATTAACGAAGAAATTTCTTTTAGTAGCTCTTACGAAAAAATCCCGGAAGGAAAAACAATTTTGATAGAGAATCTAAGGTTTTTTCCAGGTGAGAAAGGGAATGATTTAGACTTTGCTAAAAAGCTAGCCTTTTTAGCGGATCTTTACGTGAATGATTGTTTTGCCGTCTCGCATCGAAACCATGCCTCGATTGTCGGTATTCCGAAGTTCCTCCCGTCCTATGCCGGGTTAAATTTAGAAAAGGAAGTAGAAATTTTAGATCCCATCTTAAGAAATCCCCAAAGACCTTTAGTGGCTTTGATCGGTGGGGCGAAAATTGAGACCAAATTACCAATAATTGAAAATTTAGCTAAAATTTGTGATAGTGTTTTGATCGGCGGAAAGTTGCCTTTAGAAATTTTGAGTGGAAATTCTATTAGGCTGTTAAAAAACGTCTTTATTGCTGATTTAAAGGAAAGAAAAGATATTAATGACAAAAGTATTAATCTATTTGTTAGTTTAATTAAAGGTGCTAAAACTATAGTTTGGAATGGGCCAATGGGAGTATTTGAGGAAGAAAAATTTTCAACTGGCACCAAAAAAATAGCCAAGTTAGTAGCAGAATCGGAAGCCTTTAGTATTGTTGGCGGAGGAGAAACTATTGCCGCCCTTGATTTTTTTGGCTATACTTCAAAAATTAAACACCTAAGTATGGGTGGTGGAGCAATGTTAGATTTTCTCGCTGGTAAAGAGTTACCAGGTTTAAAAGCCCTAGGTTATTATGAATAACTTAATTTTTATAGCAAATTGGAAAGCCACAAAAACAGCCAAAGAGACGGTGGAATGGGTAAAAATAGCTAAACCTCGTTTGGAAGAAGTCCAAAACGCAACCATTGTTGTTTGCCCTTCTTTTATTTTCGTCCCGACCTTAGCCCCCTTACTAGAGGGTACAAATATAAAGATTGGAGCTCAAGATGTATCAAAATTTAAGAATGGTGCTTACACTGGCGAAGTTACGGTAGAGATGTTAAACAACTTGGTCGATTATTGCATCATTGGTCATTCCGAACGACGAAAATATTTCGGGGAAACAGATGAAGACGTGATAAAAAAAGCAAATCTTTTGCTCGAAGTTAAAATTACCCCCATACTTTGTATTAGTAATCTTAACCAGCTAAACTCTTATATTGAAAAGGACACGTTAATTGTTGATCAGGCCGAGAAAATAATTTTTGTCTACGAACCACCCGAGGCGATTAGCGCTGGTAAGGACTATCGGGCGCAAGATCCTAAAGAAGTAGAGAATAATCTAAAAGAAATCAGCAGTAAAGTTGGAAAGAATACCACTATCTTATACGGGGGGAGTGTTAATTTAGGTAACACCGTAAACCTTATAGATAAAGGGGGTGTAAAAGGATTTTTAATTGGCCAAGCGAGTACTGACCCCGTAATATTTTCAGAAATTATTTCGACAGCTACAAAAAATCTCTAACGAAAAAGAATTTTTATGCGCTACGTAGATTTAGGTTTAATAAAACAGAATAAACTTAGGTTTAAAAAGAAAAAAAGACTATTTAAAATCGGAATATTGGTATTGGGGTTTTTAATTATTTTTCTAATTTTTAAGATTGGGGTACCAAACGAACTGCTTCTATTTATTAGAGGTGAGGATATTTCTTTAAAATCCACCAGCGGCAGGACTAATATTTTAATTTTAGGAATCGATAAGAGAAGTAGCGTTCCTTACACTGTGGAATCAAAAGACGGTTTGGTTAAGCACGTTGGGTTTTTAGCCGACACAATTATTTTACTTTCTATTAACCGAAATACTAAAGAAGCAACCTTAATATCTATTCCTCGAGACTTATGGGTAAAAATTCCCGGTTGGGATAATGTTAGAACCCAAGAGGGAAAGATAAATTCTAGTTACTCTCTTGGAGAGAGATTTGATTATCCGGGTGGGGGTCTAGCTCTGGTAAAACAAGTTACTTCAGAAAATCTTGGTGTTCCAGTTCATTATGGATTAAGAATAGATTTTAGTGGGTTCAGAAAAATGATTAACACCTTAGGTGGTGTTGACGTTAATGTCGATAATTCTTTCGATGATTACAATTATCCAATCGAAGGGAAAGAAGACGATGATTGTGGGGGAGATTCAGAATTCCGTTGCCGTTTTGAACATATAAGGTTCGAAAAGGGATTGAATAATATGAATGGAGAAACCGCTTTGAAATTTGTTCGTTCAAGAACGGGTATCAATAATGAGGGAAGTGATTTTGCTAGAGCGGCCCGTCAACAAAAGGTAATAATTGCAATAAGGGATAAAGCCCTATCTAAAGAGACGGTTTTTGATCCCGGTAAAGTTGCAAAACTAATCAGTGATTTTGGGGAAACAATTGAGAGTGACATAAACGCAAGCGCCTTACCGGCTTTATTTAACTTATCTAAAGAAATTTCCTTTGAAAGGATAAAAACCTTTGTTTTAGACAACAGTAGTGACGGGGTTCTTACTAATCCGCCAAAGGAAGATTACCAAGGACTTTACGTTCTTATTCCCAAGGACAGAGATTGGAATAAACTAAGAGCGTTTGTTAAAGGGTTACTGGCAGGTTCGGTAGTTACTAAACCAACAGTCGGAGAAAAAGGAGAGAAAATCGAATGATTTATATATTTTGCGGCGAAGATATTGTGTCTTCAAGAAGATATTTAATTAAATTTAAACAAAATTATCAGGAGACGGCTAGCTTTGGCGAATCTGATTTTAGTTTTGCAAGGTTAAACGAACTAATTAATAATCAAAGTTTATTTTCAGATAAGTTTCTAATAGTTTTTGAAAATCTAAAAAAACCCCTTGAGCAGATTTTAAAATCTAAAAAAACCCCTAAACTAGATTTTGTTTTTTGGTTTGATAAAAAAATAGAAGGAGTGAAAACCAACCCTTTGTTAAAAGTGATTGAGTTTAAAATAACTAATTATCTTTCTGTTTTCAAAGTAGCCGATGCGTTTGGTGCCAAAAGAGGAGATCTAGCAATTAGATTTCTTGAGAAAATTTGGGAAAAGACCGAATTTGAAATTATTATTGGAACACTAACCCGACAGATACGTTTGATCCTTCTTTATAAAGAGGGAAGCCTTGAAAAACTCCCGATTAGTCCCTTTATAAAGGAAAAAATCAAAGAACAAGCAGGCAGGTGGGACATAAAAGAGCTAAAAAAAGCGGCTGAGGTTCTTCTAAATTTAGATTTTACTCTCAAGAGCCGAAAAATGGAACCAAAACTTGGGTTGAGCCTTTTTTTAAATACCTTTAGCGTTTAAAGAAGAGCTGATAAAAGTGTGAGGGTGAATTCTTTGTAGAATAACCTTGGACCTGATTTGTTTTTCCGCTAGTTTGAGGCGAGTAAATAAGAGTTCTTACTGGTTCAAAAATATGTTTTTGGGAACCGGAATAAATTTTCTCGCCAGAAACAATTTTATAATAATATAAAGTGGTTGGATTTAAAGAAGTTAAAGTTATTACGTGAGAGCTTGTTTTAAAATCCTTGCCTCCCGACCCCGCGTTATTATCATAAGCAGTTCTTTCAAGGTTAGATAGATCAGTACCGTACAAAATAACGCCTTCAACTTCGCCTTGAGTCTCCCAACTTATTGTGAACGAGATATCAGTTATGTTTGAAATTGAAACATTTCTCGGTTCTGATTCAGCTTTTGCTTTCAAAATTAGATTAGTTCCGTAAGGGAGAAAGGCAACAACCAAAATCAAACTGATTAAAATGATTAATAGGAAAGTTAGAGGACTAATTAAGTTCAAATTATTTTGAGGGATTTTTTCTCGTTTCGTTAATAGAGCAGCTAACTTTTGATTAACGTTCATTAATTACTAACGGTTTTTATTGTTTAAGTAGTCGATAAAATTAAGATCTAAATTCGGATCTAATGGTTGAAGTTGGGATTCGGCGGTCTTAGTTATCGATTCCTTAGTTATAGTTCTATAAACTTGAAAACTAAACCAACTTGCTAAAGTTAAAACAGTTAGGATTAGAAGAAAAATTGTATTTTTAGAAATTTTTATCATAAGAATAGATTATTTTTTACTAACCCCAAGAAAATAGGCTTTAAGTTCTAAATTAACAGTAATGCTTTCTTCTGTTTGTCCTTTAGTAAAGTTAGCATTGACAATATCGGTTGTTCTCAAAAAATTTTCTAGAGCCCGGATGAAAGCTTTTATATTTTCATAGCTACCAGTTACCCTAGCGGTATAGGACATTGGCGTAGTTGTTAGTAAAGGCAGTGCTTCTCTGGTACTTGTTTCTGTTGGCGTGAGTGGTAACGAGGAGAGCTGAAAAGAATTTAACGAAACTCCGCTTGCCGCCGCGGTATTTTCAACGTAACTCATATAAGTAGTTAAGTCAGGACTATTTGGAAGAGCTAAATCAAACAAGAATAAATCACCACTTATTGAATTATAATTTGCTTTGGCCCTTTGTAAGTTATCAATCTTTAACCGGAGGAGCTTATCTATTTCTCTAGCGTCATTTACGTTCTTTTTTAAAATAGAAACATAAGACAAAGCTGGTTGAACAATTAAAATCATCGCAATAATCGTGATTAGGGTTAGAGCTAAACTAAAATAACTTTTTGCCCTTGGACTTTCTAGATACTCACTATAGCGGATAAAAAAAGTTTTATAACCGATCATCTTATAAAAAAATTCTCAATTTAATTTAATTTGAGATGTAAACGCCTTTGAATTTATGGTCGCAGTTGCTCCAAAAGTAAAATTTGGTGAGGTCTCGTTAGGAACAGTTATTTTAGTTATTTCTAAGTTTGAAATTTTGTCACTTTTTTCAATCGAGTTAATTAAAGTTTGGAGTGTTTCCTCACTGGAAAAATCACCACCAAAAGTAATTGTATTTTGGTCTACTTTTAATTCGGTTAAAACAACACCGATTGGTAATAGAGAATTTAGTTCGTCCAGAATTTTTTCAAAAAATATATGATTACTTTCTAGTGATTTGAGATTCTGTAAACGAGTTTGGACAAGACGAAATTCATTTTCAAATTTAGAGAAGTTTTCGATTAAATCTTGCTGACCAACTATAGATTCTTTTAGGTCATTACGTTCAATAGTGAGTTTTACTGAATACGCGAAAGTACCTAGGGCGACTATTTCGGTGAGGATAATAATGTAACGCCCTAAAGTTAAAATCCAAGAAACTAGCTTTCCAAACGATTCAGTTAGTTCTTCTTGAGGAAGTAGGTTAATTTCTGCTGAAGTCTGTTTTAGGGCAGGCTTAGCCATTTGTAAGTAAGTATACTACTTTTTTACCTTTTTTGAAACAGTCTTCTTAGGCGGTATTTTTGAAAGCCTACTCTTTAATCTAGCCGCCTTATTCCTGTGAATTAGGTTGTTTTTAACGGCTTTATCAATAAGACTCAAGCCATTAAGAATTGCGTCGCTAGCTTTGGTTTCAAGAGCTTTTTTTAGAGCCGCCTTTAGATTCATTTTTAAAGCTTTATTTCTAACTTGTCTAACTTTATCCTGACGTAATTTTTTTACTGCACTTTTGGTAATCGGCATAATTTAAGGATATTAACAAAAAATCAAAGCTGGTGCAAACAACAGCCTTCTTGTTATACTAAAAAAGTGGTTAAACGATTTTTGAAAAACAGTACAAGAATCTTATTCCAACGCCAAAACACAATACTTTCCGCGGCTACCATAATGATGCTATTGATTTTAGCATCCCGAATATTAGGATTAATTAGAAACCGGCTATTGGCAGGTACATTTGGGGCTGGTTCGGAGCTAGACATATATAACGCCGCTTTTGCTTTACCAGATTTTATTGCTGATTTTCTGATTACAGGAGCGTTAACAGTCTCATTTATACCGATAATGACTTCTCTAATAACAAAAAATAGAGAAAAAGAGGCTGAGGCGGTTGCCTCTACAGTATTGAACGTAGCCCTACTAATATTTGGTCTTATTGGTTTTATTATAATTATTTTTGCTAATAGTCTTTCTAGTTTTTTGTTTCCCGGGTTCAGCGAAGATCAAATTAAGGAGGTTGTCCTTCTTACCAGATTTATAATTTTTTCAGAACTCATTTTAATAATTGGCTCTTTTTTTGCTTCGATTTTACAAAGTCATTATCGCTTTATTATCCCCGCTTTAGCACCGGTTGCCTATAATTTAGGAATTATTTTTGGGATTTATTTTTTTTCAGAAAGGTTTGGAATTTTAGGAGTTGTTTTTGGAGTAATTTTAGGAGCATTTTTACATGTTTTAATTCAGCTCCCCTTGATTAAGAGATTAAATTTTGGGCTTAAATGGATTATTGCTTTGAATAATAAGGGAGTAAAAAAAATAGCTCTTCTTTCTCTTCCAAGAGCTCTGACAATTGGAATGGAGCAAATTAAGTGGTTAATTAATCTTTTCCTTGCCTCACTTTTAGTTACCGGTTCAGTTACTATTATTAAGTTTTCTGTTGATCTTCAAAACTTTCCAATAGGGCTTTTTGGAATAACGGTGGCCACCGCCGCCTTACCAGCACTTTCAAATGAATGGGTTAGGAACAAACAGGAAGAGTTTAAAGAAACATTTCTTAGTAGTCTCCATCAAATCCTTTTTCTTTCGGTACCGGCAAGTATAATTTTAATCACTTTGCGTATTCCGGTAGTAAGACTTACCCTTGGTTCTGGAAAATTTGATTGGAATGATACAGTTACAACCGCCACGACTTTATCATTTTTTGCAGTTAGTGTCTTTGCTCAATCAGCCACTCTTTTAATAGCAAGAGCTTTTTACGCAATGCAAAATAGCTCAGTACCACTACGGGTTGCTTTTACAAGTTTAATATTACACGCTTTGGTAGGGGTATCTTTAATTTTTTTATTTAGCGACGTTTCTTATTTAGCTATTACTTCAAGTATCTCTTCTCTTTTTACCTTTATGACCTTGCTTTTTATTTTAAATAAGGAAGTTGGTGGTTTTGATAAGAATAGGTTGTTCTTACCAGTGGTAAAAATATTTCTAGCCAGCTTTATTATGGCCCTGCTACTTTACTTACCCTTGCACCTTAAATTTGAAGGGACTTATGTTATCGATTTAATTATCGATACAACTAGAACAATAAACCTTCTTCTAATAACTTTGGTTGTAACAATAGTTGGTTTATTTGTATACGGCGTTACTTGTTGGTATTTAAAATCAGATGAATTGCAGGCGTATATTAATTTGTTTAAAAGTTTTAAAGGTTTGGGGAAGGCTTTTTTAGTGGAACCTAAATCTACAGAAACAACCGCAAACCCCTAAGTCTTGTTGATGGATAAAATTAGAAATTTTACTATTTTGGCTCATATTGATCACGGTAAGTCTACTCTTGCTGATAGATTTTTAGAAATTACCCAAACATTGCCAAAAGAAAAAATTGTAGAACAAACCTTAGATCGGCTCGATTTAGAGCGGGAAAGAGGGATTACTATAAAATTAACCCCAGTAACAATGGGTTGGAAGGGCTATACTTTAAATTTGATTGATACCCCAGGCCACGTAGATTTCACTTACGAAGTCTCCCGAGCTTTACGGGCGGTAGAGGGAGCAATTCTCCTAATCGACGCCACTACCGGCATTGCCGCCCAAACCTTAAGTAATTATCGTCTTACCTTAGAAGCCAAACTAAAATTAATACCAGTTATTAATAAGATTGATCATCCTTTTGCTCAAACTGAAAGTTTGGTCGAGTCTTTGATAGAAGCCTTTAAGTTTGAGGAAGTAGAGATATTAAAAGTTTCCGCCAAAACTGGTCAAAACGTGGCTAATTTACTAGATAAAGTTATTAAGGTTGTTCCGGTACCTAGGGAAGGAGAAAAATCAGCTGCTTTAATTTTTGATTCGTTTTATGACCCATTTAAGGGTGTAGTGGCGTTTGTACGGGTCTTTGGCGGTTTTTTTAAGAGTGGGGATCGACTTAAACTAGTTGGTCAAGACTTCGAAGCAGATGCAGTTGAAGTTGGTATTTTCACCCCTGATCTTAGGCCTAAATTACAACTTAGTAGCGGTGAAATTGGTTACATTGCTACTGGCGTAAAGAACCCCGCCAAGGTTTTGGTTGGGGATACGATAGCTTTATTCACAGAAAAGAATCCCCAAATTCTCCCCGGGTTTAGGAAGATTAAACCCCTAGTTTACGCTTCCTTTTATCCAGCAAATAATAATGATTTTCCACTCCTTTTCGAAGCCTTGCAAAAATTTAAATTAAATGATGCTTCATTATTTTTCGAACCAGAATCATCGGCAGCCCTAGGACTCGGTTTTAGATGTGGGTTTCTTGGATTACTTCATCTTGAGATAGTTCAAGAAAGACTGGAGCGAGAGTATAATTTGGATTTAGTCGCTTCATCACCAACAGTTAAATATTTGGTTGAATTAACTAGTGGTTCGGAAATCGAAATCTCTAATCCCACTACGTTTCCACTGCCCTCTCAAATTAAAAAAATTAAAGAGCCAATTGTTAACGCAGAAATTGTTACACCATCCCAATATATTGGTGGGATACTGGAACTTATACAAAAGAAAAGAGGCAGGGTTAATAATTATAACTACGTGGCTGATCAGGTGATTATTGAAGCAAAGATTCCTTTATTCGAAGTTATTGCTGATTTTTTTGATAAATTAAAATCAATATCGAGTGGTTTTGCTTCTTTTGATTACGATTTGGCTTCATGGGAAGAGGTTGAAGCGGTGAAATTGGATGTGCTAGTAGCCGGCAGCAAAATTGACGCTTTAAGCCAGATTATTGTTAAGAGAAATGCCCAAATTGTTGGTAGAAGATTGGTAGAAAAACTTAAAGGATTAATACCAAGACAACAATTTGAGGTTTCGTTGCAAGCGGCGGTCGGCGGAAAAATTTTAGCAAGAGCAGATATTCCATCATACAGGAAAGACGTTACTGCCAAACTATATGGGGGCGATAGAACTAGAAAAGATAAGCTTCTGCAGAAACAAAAGAAAGGCAAAAAAAGAATGAAGATGGTCGGACGAGTCGAAATTCCCCAAGAAGCCTTCCTATTAGCTCTAAAAATCTGATGAAAACCCCACGGAAACTAATAAAGTAATACGTAATAGTCTTATAGTTCTTGACATAAACCAATGATGGTGGTATAATTATTTTGGTTCAGTCTGACCTGGCTGGTGCGAGTAGGCAATGACTAGTCTTTGGAAGTAGTCAACCACCGCAGGGGCATAAGCTCTCGTCAGATACGGCTGAATCCCGGGTGTCCGCTGCAGGGAAAAGGGTTTGGCTTTTTTGCCCGGCCGAAAGACCTCCCCTGTTCTAACCAGCCAGCACCCACAGGGCGCTATTAAGCTACAATGCACTAGATTATTGTAGCTTAACGCAATCTCCAACCAGGTTTTTCGATCTTTCGGGAGACCTGGTTTCCCTTTTATTAAAGATTCTCGGTCTTGACTTTTGTTAGCAGTCGTGTTATATAGATTGCTAGAATGGAACTTGCATCAAGACAGCAGGAGCTACTGCGAGCAATAATCGAAGAATATATTGAAACCGCAGAACCGGTTGGTTCAGAGACGATTGTTAGAAAGTACAACCTCGGTGTTTCCCCAGCAACAATCCGCAACGAAATGGTGGAATTGACTGATTTGGGATTTCTTAAAAAGCCTTACGCGAGTGCCGGACGTATTCCTTCTCCCTCTGCTTTAAAATTTTATATCCAAACTTTGATGAAGGAACACGAACTTCCTGTGAAGGACGAGGTTTCAATTAAAGAATCTCTTTGGGATAATCGCTTTGAGTTCGATAAACTCTTGAAAGAAGCCTCTAAACAATTGTCAGAGAAAACTGGTACCTTGGCAATAGCTAATACCGAAGGAGGAGATACCTATTATTACGGAGCCGCTAGTATTCTAGATATGCCTGAATTTATTGATATTGATCTAACTAAGAGTATCCTCTCCCTTTTGGACGATAATACTCTTTTGAGCGAAATTTTTAGTCGAGTAATTGGGGATAACGATGTCCATATTTTAATTGGTGATGATTTAGAAATTGAAAATTTACTTCCTTGTTCGTTTGTTTTTTCAAATTTTGGAGCCGGAAGAAGATTTGCGGGAACTGTAGGAGTAATCGGACCAGCAAGAATGCATTATCCAAGAGTGGTACCGACAGTACGTTATTTTGGTTACTTATTGAATGAAGCTGCAGCGAGTTGGTAGAAATGGAAAAATCTAAAAAAGAGTTGTCGGAGAGATTGGAAGAAGTCAATAACCAACTTAAAAGAGCTCTAGCAGACTATTCAAATCTAGAAAAACGGGTCAAAGAAGAGAAAGATTCATTTGTAAAGTTCGCCAACCAAAACTTATTATTGAAATTACTGCCTTTATTCAGTAGTCTTGAATTGGCAACAAAAAAAAGTGGGGATGAAGGAATTGCTTTGGTACTCAAGCAATTCAGAGATTTATTAAAAAGTGAAGGATTAGAAGAAATTTATCCT
The DNA here is from genome assembly GCA_964643435.1 of uncultured Gammaproteobacteria bacterium. Taxonomy (GTDB): domain Bacteria; phylum Patescibacteriota; class Microgenomatia; order Woykebacterales; family RBG-16-39-9b; genus CAZXPY01. Next base: position 75,903 of record CAZXPY010000003.1, read on the forward strand.
AAAAATGAGAAATTTGATCCATCCGTTCATGAAGCAGTCGAGATGGTAGACGGTAAGAAGGGAATAGTAGTCGAAGTTCTAGAATCTGGGTTTAAAATTCACGACAAATTGCTAAGAGCAGCAAAAGTTAAAGTTGGTTTAGGAAATAAAAAACGCACCGTTTAAGTATAATTAATAAACATATGATTAAGATTTTTTATTTAATTTGGAGTTTTTTATTAGCGCTGCCTATTACAGCATTAAGTTTTTTTTATTTACGAAATGAGAGTTTAAGAGGATTTCCTTTTTCCTTTGCTAAGGAAATTACCATTGAGGCTAGTGAAGGACATAGAAGTTTAAATTTTAATATTTGGATAGGACTGCTCGATTTATTTTTTTGGTGGTTAGTTTTTAGTATCTTTTTGGTAGTAGTAAAAAATTACGTTTTAGAAAAGTAAAAAAAGTAGGAGATAAATAAAGTTTATAGAAGGGAAAAATATGAGCAAAATTATGACTGGCTCTGCCAGACGTAATTTCCGACCAAATTTATCGTAGAAAGGATTAAAGCATGTCGAAAATTATTGGAATTGATTTAGGTACAACAAATTCAGCTGTTGCTGCTACTGAGGGCGGAAAGCCCAAAATTATCCACAGCAGCGAAGGGGAAAACATTATCCCAAGTGTAGTGGATCCAATAAAAAGAGTGGTCGGTAGAGTCGCTAAAAGACAAGCAGTTGTTAACCCAAAGGCGACAATTTTTTCAATAAAACGTTTAATGGGTAGAAAATTTAAAGACGCTTCTGTTCAGTACGATATGAAATGGCTGCCTTACACAATTAAAGAAGGAAAAGAAGGGATGGCAACTATTGAGGTAGAAGGTAAAGAGTTTACTCCTCAAGAAATTTCCGCCCAGATTCTCCAAAAGATAAAAGCCGATGCCGAAAGTTATTTAGGCGAAAAAGTAACTGCGGCAGTGATTACTGTTCCCGCCTATTTTGATGATTCACAGCGCCAAGCCACGAAACAAGCCGGGGAAGTGGCTGGTCTGGAAGTTAAAAGAATTATTAACGAGCCAACCGCGGCCGCTTTGGCTTACGGTTTAGATAAAGAAAAAGCGCACACTATTGCCGTCTATGATCTTGGTGGTGGGACTTTTGATATTACTATTTTGGAACTTGGCGAAGGCGTTTTTGAGGTAAAAGCAACTGCTGGTGACACCCACTTAGGAGGAGATGATTTTGACCAAAAAATTATTGATTATCTAATCGAAGAGTTTAAAAAAGAGCAAGGAATAGACCTAAAGAACGATAAGCAAGCCCTGCAACGTTTGCGGGACAGTGCTGAAAAAGCTAAGGTCGAGCTTTCCACAACAGCTGAATCTGAAATCAATATCCCATTCATTACGGCTGATGGTTCTGGTCCGAAACACCTGGTGATGAAACTTACTCGGGCAAAGCTCGTGGCGCTGACTAGTGAGTTGATTGAAAAAAGTTTTGAATCAGTAAAGCAAACATTAAAAGACGCTAAGATGGATGCTTCAAAAGTTGACGAAATTGTCTTGGTTGGTGGTCAAACAAGAATGCCGGCTGTTCAAGAAAAAGTCAAATCCTTCTTTGGTAAAGAACCCCATCGAGGTATTAACCCAGATGAGGTGGTAGCCATCGGAGCAGCAATTCAGGGAGCAGTTTTGACTGGCGAAATGAAAGAAGTGGTACTGCTAGATGTTACTCCCCTTTCACTAGGAGTCGAAACTTTGGGTGGAGTGATGACAACCTTAATAGCCAGAAACACAACGGTGCCAACGTCTAAATCAGAAATTTTCTCAACGGCCGCTGATAATCAAACTAGTGTGGAAATCCACGTTTTGCAGGGCGAGCGCTCTTTGGCTACCGACAACAAAAGTTTGGGGAGGTTTATCCTTCCCGGTATTCCTCCAGCACCACGAGGTATACCGCAAATTGAAGTCACTTTTGATATCGATGCCAACGGAATTTTAAATGTTAAAGCTCTCGATAAAGCTACTGGCAAGGAGCAAAAAATTACCATTACAGGTTCAACCGGACTTTCTAAGGAAGAGGCTGAAAGAATGACCAAAGAAGCAGAGAGCCATGCGGCCGAAGATCAAAAGAAAAAAGAATTAATTGAAGCGCGCAATATTGCCGATGCTCTTATCTATACTGCTGAAAAATCTCTGAAAGACGCTGGTGATAAAGTTCCGGCAGATACCAAAACCGAGGTGGAGGAAAAGGTAAAAGTAGCTAAAGAAAAAATTGCGCTCGAAGATCTAGAAGCTATTCGTAAAGCCACTGATGATCTTGGTCAAGCCCTACAAAAAATAGGACCCGCCATGTCCTCGCGTCCGCCAGGAGCAGATACCACCGGTGCTGGGGTACAAGAAGAAATAAAAGGCGAAGCCGAGTCTAAGGAAAGTGAAGAAAAACCAGTCGAAGGTGAAGTGGTAGAAGAAGAAAAGAAAGAATAATCACCAAAGTGTACTATCTAACACACCTTAGAGGTGTACAAAATTGCTGCTTAAGTTACTTATCTAAACTTTCCTCTAAAAAGCCAAAAACTTCTTTTCGATACAAATCTGGGTCACTTTTATAAGTTTCGATATGTTCGCCATTTGGAAAAACCACTAATTTACTATTTGGATTTGCTTTTTCTAACAACTTTTGACTATTGATAATCGGGATAGTTTCATCTTTTGCTGCGTGAAGAAAAAGAAACCGACGATTTCCTACAAGAACAATTTTATCAATTGGCCTGATTTTCTTTAAATCAACATCGAAGAATATTTTGTTAAATAAAAATATAGTGGGGTGGAAAAAAGGAGGAACAAATTTTTCTTTCCAAAGCCGGTCAGAAATAATCGGGGCAAACTCTGAGGCCGGTGTGTCCAAAACTACTGCTCCCACTTTTTCTAGCTGATCAATTACCATTAATGTGGATATTGCACCGGCAGAGTTAGCAATAATGCCAATTTTTTCTGAAGAAAAGCCTTGATTTTCAGCAAACTTGATAGCTCCTAAAATATCCCCTCCTTCTGCGGATCCATACCCAATTCTTTTCCCTTCAGATTCACCATGAGCTCGGCTGTCATACAGCAATACATTGTAGTTTTTGGCAATTAATTCTTGAGCTATTAAAACAGTGTAATAAGGAGTGTCTACTCTGTTTCCAAGTAATCCAGAAACAAGGATAACAAGTTTATTTGAAGGAGAATTGAAAAGCCAACCTTTTAATTTAATACCATCGCTAGCTTCAAATTGAATATTTCGGTGGTTATTAGATATCAGTTCTGGCGAGATTTCTATATGTTTGACCATAGGTGAAGTCATTGCGTGGGCGACATAAAGAGAAACCCCGATATAAATTGTTAGTAAAACTGAAATAATAATAAGAATACGAAGTTTGGTTCTCATACCAACAGTTTAATTATAACAAGAAGTAAACAGCGGTTAGTAAATTTTGAAGTTATCTGCTAAAATAAGCCCGATATTATGGCTAGTAAATATGATTATTATGAGGTTTTAGGAGTTTCGAAAACTGCTTCTAGTGATGAAATAAAAAAGGCTTATCGGAATTTGGCGCGGAAACATCATCCAGATGTTGATAAAAGTGCTGGCGCCGAAGGGCGTTTTAAAGAAATAAACGAAGCCTACCAAGTTTTAGCCGATTCCCAAAAACGGGAGGCTTATGATCGTTTTGGTCACGCCGCATTTGAACCCGGCGGTAGCCACGGCGCAGCCGGGGGCGGATTTCGGGTGGAGTATGGACCTGGGGTAGAATTTGACTTTGATTTTGGTCCTTTCCGGGATCCATTTGATATTTTTGAAGAATTTTTTGGTTTTCGCTCTCCCTTTAAGCGGCAAGCCACTCGTGGTCCCAGAAAAGGGGAAAACCTACATTTTGAACTAACTCTTTCTTTTGAAGATGCTGCTTTTGGGGTTGAGAGAAGAATCGAAATTCCACGAGCTGAAACATGCCAAGAGTGTGGTGGAAGTGGTGCCGAAAAAGGATCAAAAAAAATCACTTGCCCAACCTGTCAGGGTCAAGGAAGAGTATCTCGTTCCACCCAATCGATCTTTGGTGCCTTTATGACTAGCTCCACTTGTCCAAATTGTCAGGGGGAAGGAAGTACGTTTGAGAAAAAATGCCGTAGATGTAAGGGTTCTGGAAGAACCCAATCAATAAAAGAGACTACTATTAAGGTACCTTCTGGAGTTGATGATGGCGATACCATTAGGTTTCAAGGCCTTGGAGAAGCTGGTGAAAAAGGCGGGATTTATGGTGATCTTTACTTGAATGTAAGAGTTCTACCTCATAAATTTTTCAAAAGAGCTGGCTACGATATTTATTTGGAACAGCCGATCTCCTTTACCCAAGTTGCGCTGGGGGACGTGATCGAGGTTCCAACCCTAGATAGTAGGGTAAAACTGAAAATTCCTGAAGGGACGCAAACAAATACAGAATTTAGGCTGACTGGTAAGGGAATCAAACATGGGAATTCTCGTGGCGATCAATACGTTCGCGTCAATGTAGTTACTCCTAAACACCTCACCCAAAAACAAAAAGAAGCTTTAAGAGAGTTAGAATAGAGAATTTGTTCAAGGATTGACCTTATATTCCTTAAGTGCTAATATTTGCCTAGGATTTTAAATAAGCGTTAAAGTGGGAATAAAATCCCACTTTTTTAATAGTAGGAGTAATATGGCATCAAGAACAGAATTTGCAGCTGCTTTGAATCAAGCCGCCTCCGAACGAGGCGTTGAACCAGAGGAAGTTTTAAATATTATTAAGGAAGCAATAAAAGCTGCTTATCGTAAAGATTTTGGCGGTGAAATCGAATCGTTGTCGGTTGAGTTAGACAATGAAACCGGTGAAGCGAAAGTTTACAAAGATGATAAGGATGTAACTCCAGTTGGGTTTGGGAGAATTGCAGCCCAAACTGCAAAACAAGTACTTCTGCAGCGTATTCGCGAAGCAGAAAAAGGAGCTATTATTTCCGAGTTTGAAAAAAAGATAGGAACCGTAATCAACGGGATGATTCAAAGAATTGAAGGACCAAATATTGTGGTAGATTTGGGTAAAACTGAAGGAATTTTACCTCAAGGAGAGCAGACTCCAAGCGAAAACTATAACCTAAATCAAAGAATGAAGTTTTTTATAGCCGCAATAAAGGAATCCCCTCGAGGCAATGAGATTATCGTCTCTCGTTCTAACAAAGGATTAGTAGAAGGTCTTTTTAAATTGGAAGTTCCCGAAGTTGGGTCTGGGATAGTCGAAATTAAAGCAATGGCAAGAGAATCTGGTGCTAGAACCAAAGTAGCCGTGGTTTCCAAACAAGCAGGTGTAGACCCAGTTGGTAGTTGTGTTGGTCAAAAAGGAGTTAGAGTACAGGCGGTAATTGCTGAGCTGGGAAATGAAAAAATTGATGTGATTTCTTACAGCGATGATCCCGCAAAATTCGTTGCGGCCAGTCTCTCACCAGCTAAGGTTGATAAGGTTAGGATTCAGGAAAGCACTAAGACAGCTTTAGTTGAAGTTCCTGAAGATCAGCTTTCTTTAGCGATAGGAAAAGATGGCCAAAACGTTCGTTTAGCGGCTAAATTGACAGGCTGGAGAATTGATATAAAAGGAGCCGAAGGTTTGGTGAAGGAAGAGACGGAAATTAAAGAAAAGAAAACTAAAAAACCGGTTAAAATTAAAAAAACGAAATCTAAAAAGAAGGTAAAAGATGGAGACTCAAACCCTAAAAAAGGAAGTAGAAGTAAAAAAACTAAATCCTAAACCGCCAGTGATCACAATTTTAGGTCATGTTGATCATGGCAAAACTTCTGTTTTAGATGCAATAAAAGGCACAAAAATAGCTGAAAAAGAATACGGCGGAATTACTCAGCATACCAGGGCTTTTCAGGTAGAGTATAAAGGTAGGAAGTTGACGTTTATTGATACCCCAGGACATGAAGCCTTTAAAGAAATGCGTTCCCGAGGAGCGAAAATTGGAGACGTCGCTCTTTTAGTGGTTTCGGCAACTGATGGAGTAATGCCTCAAACAAAGGAATCCATTAACTATATTAAAGAATCAGAAATAAAAGCAGTGGTGGCGATTAACAAAATAGACTTACCAGAAGCAGATCCCAAAAGGGTAAAGGAACAGTTAACCAAAGAGGGAATAGCGGTTGAAGGTTATGGTGGAGATATTGTTTGCGCTGAAATTTCCGCAAAAACCGGCAAGGGAATCGAAGAATTATTAGATTTATTACTTTTAGTTTATGATCTTGAGGAACAAAAAACAGATTTTGGAGAACCTACCGCCATCGTCCTAGAATCTTATTTAGACAAATCTCGTGGTCCGGTTGCTTTATTATTAATTCAAAAAGGAGTTTTGAAATTAGGAAACGATGTTTCAGTAGGTAGGGTAAGAGGAAGAATCCGCTCGTTAATAAGTAGCGATGGAAAAAACCTGAAAGAAGCGCCACAATCTACGCCAGTTGAAACAACCGGTCTTGAAGAGTTACCAGGGGTTGGTGAAACTTTAACTTTATTTAGAGAAGATACCACAGAGTTAGAAGAAGTAGAAAAAAGGTTGCCAAAATTGGCGTTCGGTGAAAACTTTCTTGATAAAAATGAACTTCGTTTAGTCCTTAAGAGTGATACAATCGGTACTCTTGAAGCAATCGATAGCTTGGTTGTGAATTTAGGGGAAGGCCGAAAAATAAAGATTATAAATTCAGGGGTCGGCGATATATCCGAATCCGATGTTCTACTAGCCTCATCAACTAAATCAATTCTCTTAGGGTTTAACGTAAAAGTTTCAGAATCAGTAAAGAAACTAGCCGAAAATGAAAATGTTTATTTAAAAATTTATCAATTAATCTACGAACTTATAGATGAATTAAGAGATGCAGTTAGTTTTGTGGAAGAAAAAGAAGTCGAAATATTAGGTAGAGCTTTGGTTTCTACTACCTTTGAAACAAAAGATGGTTTAATAGCTGGATGCCAAGTTAAATTAGGAACCATTTCTTTAGGCGATATTGGTTATGTTAGGCGCGGGGAAAAAATTATTGGTAAAGGTAAAATAGTCTCTTTAAAACAGAAAAAAACCTCAATTGAGGAATGTTCTAAGGGAGAGGAATGTGGATTATTTTTAGAGCCAAAAATCCAGTTTGCAACCGGTGATATAATAGAAACCCATGGATCCGAAAAATAGCCTAGAATCTAAAAAAATAATTGATAAAGCCCAAAAAATACTTCTAGTCACCAACCACCAACCCTCCATTGATAGTGTCTGTTCAATACTAGGGCTTTATGAAATTTTTAATAGTCTAGGTAAAGAAGTTGAGGCTTATTGTCCGGGGGAAGTAACAACGACAAGAGGCCTACCTAACTTTGAAAAAATTAAAAAAACCTTAAGTCCCCCCGATCTTATTATTTCTTTTGATTATATTAAAAATAATGTTGATAAAATAAATTACAAAATCGAAGATAGTTATTTTAGTTTGATTTTAACTAGTAAAGTAGGAATAATAAATACTGAACAAATTAAGTACTCTTATACCGGTATCTTCGATATAATTATTTCAATAGGAGAGCCTAATATAGGTTTTTTGAGTAATAAAAATTATCAAGAACAACTTCTTTACTCATCTACGCCTATTTTGAGCATAAGTAATCATCCAGAAACTCAAGAATTCGGTACCTTCACTATCGTTAATAAAAATGCTAGCACAAACACTGAATTAGTCGTGGGATTCTTAAAGGAGTTGGGGATTAAACTAAACACCAGAAGTGCTTACTGTTTTTTAGTCGGGTTGAAAGGTGGGAGTGAAGATTTCTCCAGAGCAAAAGCAGATACTTTTGAAGCAGCAAGTTGGTGCATGAGACTTATTGAAATTGAAAAGGAAAAAGTTTTGGCCGGTGAAGTAGATATACAGCCTCCCTTAGAGAAAAAGAGGGAAGAGCCTGAAATTGAGGCCCCTAATGACTTCAAAGGGCCCATTCCTAAAAATGAGGAGATGGGGGAAGAGGAATTATCAGAAAAGAAAAAAACAGCACCAGATAAATCTTGGTTTTTGCCTAAAATTTTTAAGAGTTCTGGTGGAAAAAGATCACATTCTTAAGATTTGATTAAACAAAGCCTACTCTGCTATACTTTAAGCAGTTATGGCGCTGCAAAAGGAAGAAAAGCAGAAAATACTTAAAGATTTTGCCCAACACGAGGGTGATACCGGTTCTCCAGAAGTTCAAACTGCATTGTTAAGCGAAAGAATAAAGAAATTAACAGAGCACTTAAAGCTTCACAAACAAGATACGCATTCGAGAAGGGGATTATTACAAATGGTAAACAAGAGGAGAAGGATATTGCTTTATTTAACAAAAAAAGACCCTGATCGTTATAAGTCAATTGTTGAAAAATTGGGATTAAGTAAATAAACACAACAATTGCCTTGCGCTTCGTAAACGAATCTAAAGTCAATTGTTGAAAAATTGGGATTAAGTAAATAGACACAACAGTTGAATAGATAAAATGCTATAAAGTAAATTTGGGGTGTAGGTGGCAGACGTATCCAAGCTGATACAAGCTTTGATACATTTGTTACCTCCAAGCTACAATACTTAACTTAATATAAATAATTAATGAGTAAAGAAATAATTAAAAAAGAAATTACTTGGGGAGGACGAAACTTAAGTCTGGAAGTCGGTCGTTTTGCCAAACAAGCAGATAGTGCTGTTCTTGGTCGCTACGGTGATAGCCTGGTTTTGGCTACTGTAACTACCGCTCCTCCCAAGGAAGATGTAGATTTTTTCCCCTTAACTGTAGATTACGAGGAAAGGCTTTACGCTGCTGGAAGAATTTCTACTTCACGTTTTATAAAGCGTGAAGGAAGACCTTCAGAAGAAGCTATTTTAAACGGTAGGCTAATTGATCGTTCAATTCGTCCTCTTTTTTCCAAGGAATACCAAAAAGAGGTTCAAATTATCGTCACAGTTTTATCCTACGACCAAAACAGCGACCCAGATGTCTTATCGATAATTACAACCTCAGCCGCCTTAAGTATTTCCAAAATTCCTTGGGACGGATCGGTAGTAGCCGCAAGAGTAGGTTTTGAAGGAAAGGATTTTGTTTTAAACCCAGGTAATGAGGATAGCGACTTTAGTTTGGTAACCTCCTTTAAAGAGGATAAAGTTGTTATGATAGAAGGTAATTTTCAAGAAATAAGTGAAGACAAGATTCTTGCGTCTGTAGATTTCGCTCAAGAGCAATCAAAACCAGTTTTTGAATTAATTGCTAATTTAGTTAAGGAAATTTCTCCGGAAAAAGAAAGTTCAGAGCCCAAAAAGATAGAGGCCTCTTTAAAAAAGGAAATCGTCGAGTTTATTAAGACAAATTTTAAAGAGAAGCTTTTTAACCCAAAAGCTTCTTCTCAAGAAGGTTCTGGGGAAGATTTTAAAGAGGAAATGCATTCTAAATTTGAGGGTAAGTTATCTAAAGCGGAGATGTCAAAAATTTTTGACTCTGTTGTAAAAGAAATGGTGCGAGAAAAAATCATTGAGGAAAAGAAAAGACCAGACGGAAGAGATCTTGATGAAATTAGAGACCTTGAGATAGAGGTTGGCGTGTTACCCAGAGCTCATGGTTCGGCAGTGTTTAGTAGAGGAGACACCCAAGTACTGACAGCCGCTACTTTAGGATCTACTTCTCTTGAACAGCTTATAGAAGGTATGAGTGGTGAGGAGACTAAAAGATTTATGCACCACTATCGATTTCCACCTTTTTCAACCGGTGAGATAAGAAGATTAGGTTTCCCTAGTAGGAGAGAAATTGGACACGGAGCTTTAGCCGAACGATCCCTTATGTCCGCGATTCCTGCCCAAGAAAAATTTCCTTACACAATAAGACTAGTTTCTGAAGTTTTATCATCCTCTGGTTCTACTTCTATGGCGGCAACTTGTGGTTCAACCCTGGCTTTGATGGATGCTGGGGTACCAATTAGTAATCCAGTTTCAGGTATTGCCATGGGGTTAGTTACGGAGGGTGATAAATGGATAGTTTTAACTGATATTCAGGCCCTGGAAGATTTTTATGGAGACATGGATTTTAAGATTGCCGGCACAAAAAATGGTGTCACTGCTATTCAACTTGATGTAAAAATTCCAGGGCTAAATAAGGAAATTATTAATGAAACACTTAAAAAAGCTAGAGTAGGAATTGACTTTATTCTTGCCGAGATGCTTAAAGTTATTCCCGAATCACGTTCGGAACTTTCCGAATACGCCCCAAGAATAACCGTGATTCAGATTCCTCCTAAAAAAATCGGTGAGGTTATTGGTACTGGCGGTAAAACGATTAACCGTATTATTGAAGAGACAGGAGTTGCGATAGACATAGAAGACGATGGTAAGGTAATGATAGCCGGTAATGATCCTGCCGGAGCAGAAAAGGCCGTGGCTATTATTAAGGGATTAACCACCGAAGTTAAAGTTGGCGATACGTACGAAGGCGAAATTAAAAGAATTGTAAACTTTGGGGCTTTTGTAGAGATTTTACCAGGGAAAGAAGGACTAGTTCATATTTCTAAGTTAGCCCCATATCATATAGAAGATATAAATAAGGAAGTTAAACTTGGACAAAAAATTAAGGTTAAAGTTTCTGAAATTGACGATCGCGGCCGAATAAATTTAACCGTTAGTTAATCTGCTTCTTTGTAATTAATGTTTAAATTAAAATCCCCAAAGCCGGAAATAATAAATTTGCTAAAAATCAAAAACTTAAACCTCATTATCGGTTTTTTGTTAATTATTTTTTTAGCCTTAAATTTGAATCGAAAATTTTTTTCTTCAGTAGAAATAATTCCGGATAAAGATAAGATCTTAATCCACTTCTCCTTGAACAAACAGGATCAAAAGAATTTAGAGATCTTATTGAATAAAGCGCAAATAGATTGGCCAGTAAGTGATTTAGCTATTAAAGTTGACGATACAACACTAGAAACCTTAAACAACATTGGAAAAATTTCTTTTAGGGTCTATTTTAGTTTAAATGAAATAAAATTTAATACTGGGTTGAATTTAAAAGACACTTCAAAATCTAATTCTTGGCAATTTAAAAAACTGGTAGCAGTTGATTCGTTGATTTATTTACAGTTCCCAAAAAAGTTTTTACCTAACTTTCCGGGAAAAGAAGCTTACAATTATGTTAAGGACACAACTGCGGCCATTATCGTACCGTCAGATGGTTTAAAAATTGCGCTTTTTGGGCAAATAAATGATAATAGTAATTTAAAAAAAACAATTGAAGATTTTAGAGATCTTCCCAAAAAAGGTATTGTTCAAGAACGTTACGAAGGGGTTGCCAGTGGTTACAGCGAAGGTTTAGTGGAAAATATAAAAACGTATACGTTAACGACGCCAGATTCAAAAATCGCCCCAACTTTTGCGGTTGTAAAAGACAATTTAATAACCACTTTTGACGCGGATCTTTTAAAAGAAATTATTACGGCTTCTAAAAACAGTAATCTAACCTTAGATCATTTAGAAACTTTTAAAGAAACGGTTGAAATCTTGCCAGCGAATTCTTCAGCTTCTTTATTTATAAATACTAAAAAAATTAAAAATTATGATTTAACCCGCTTTTTAGCGGAAACCAAACCTTATTTAGATATTGAATTGAGCAAAGATATAACTAAATTTCTTAATATTTTCTTGGAAAGGGTAGAAAACTTTAGCCTTGTGATTAATAGTAATAAGAGCGAAGGTTTTATCAAATTACAATGAAAAAATCTAGTCGGCATTTAACTTCCGGTACTTTAAAATTCATCCCCTTAGGAGGTAATGGCCAGGTAACTAAAAATATGTTTTTGTACGAAACTAAGAAAGATATCTTAATCGTTGATTGTGGGATGGGTTTTCCGCCGGAGACGATGTTTGGTGTTGATATGGTAATCCCGGATATTGCTTATTTAAAGGACAAGAGACACAAAATTCGAGGAATTTTAATTACCCACGGCCATGAGGATCATATTGGTGCACTGCCCTTTATAATTCCCCAATTAAATGTGCCAATTTACGCTACCAAATTAACTTGCGGCCTTATAAACGTAAGATTAAAAGAACGAAACGTAACAAAGTTTCGGTTGATAAATATTGAACCTAAACAAAGAATCTCTCTTGGCGGTTTTGAAGCACAGCCTTTTCACGTGACCCATTCAATACCAGACTCAGTGGGGTATGTTATCCGCGCAAGTGCCGGAGCCTTTGTTCACACTGGGGATTTTAAATTTGATTGGACGCCGGTTGATGGTAAAAAACCTGATACCGATACTTTAGCTAAGGTTGGACAAGAAGGAGTACTAGCTTTAATGACCGATTCACTAAGAAGCGAAAAACCAGGATCAACTCTGTCGGAGACCGTAGTGGGTGAGAGTTTTAGAGAGGTAATGAAAAAGTCAAGTGGTAGAGTCTTAATTACCACCTTTTCTTCAAATATTTCAAGAATGAAACAGGCAATGGAAGCGTCACAAGAAACTGGTCGTAAAGTGGCTATTGTGGGAAGATCTATGGAGAATAATTGTGCGGTTGCCCAAAAACTAGGATTTTTAATTTTTCCCCCAGGTTTAGTAATTCCCGTTGAAGAGATTAATGAGTTACCTGATAAGAACCAAACCCTAATAATCGCTGGTAGCCAGGGGCAAGCCGGTTCTGCCCTAACCCGTATCGCCGAAGGCGATCATAAATTGGTTTTTATTAAAGGTGGAGATGAGATAATTTTTAGCGCTGACCCCATACCTGGGAATCAAGATGCAGTTTATTGGTTGATCGATAAATTAACTAGTCTTGGAGCCAGAGTTCATTATTCGGATATAACCAGTGATTTTCATGTTTCTGGCCATGGGGCGGCTGATGAGTTACTTCTAATGATCTCTTTGACTAAACCAAAATATCTAGTTCCTATTTCAGGTATGTATCGCCAGATGAAACAGCTAAGCTTCTTAGCTTCTGAAAAAGGTATGGATAAATCTAATATCTTTGTTATTGAGGAGGGAACAATTTTAGAATTTTCTAATAGTAATGCTAAGATCTCCGGTAATATTCCCACAAACAATATCTTCGTAGATGGACTAGGTGTTGGAGATGTTGGTAACGTTGTTTTACGGGACCGTCAACTGTTAGCGGAAGAAGGAATAGTGGTTGTAATTGTTACTTGGGATAAAGGCAAAAAATTGATAATTGGCGATCCTGACATTGTTTCGCGAGGATTTGTTTACATGAAAGAAGCAGGTGGTTTAATTTCTGAAACTAAAGATGAGGTTAGGAGAATTTTTAAGGGTTTAAAAACTCCAGAACAGCACATACTTAGAGAAAAAATTGTTGACCGTTTGGAGAAATTTCTGTACAAAAAAACGCAGAGAAGGCCAATGGTCTTACCAGTGGTTGTGGAGATTTAATTGCGCTAGTTTAGTAGGAGTGATAGAATCTGCTTGATGAGAAGGCGCTTCAGCTACAAAAAAAATCCCCTAAGATTAAGGCTAAAACAAAAAACCCTACAAGCATTAAGCGGGGTTATTTTAATTCTAATAGCCCTTTTAATTTTTTTGTCTTTTTTTGGAAATGAAGGCTTAGCAAGTATTTTAAGGAACAAAGTTGTTGATCTTTTTGGCTGGTCATCACTTTTCGTACCGTTGATTTTATTTATTTGCGGTCTTCTCTTAAGTAAAGTTAATATCCCGTTCATTCAAATTAACGCTGCTCTTGGTGCTAGCGGATTATTACTTGCTAGTGTTATTTTAACCTCAAGTTTTGCCCGAGAAAGTTCAGGAATCTTAGGTAATAATCTTTGGCTTTGGTCTTCTGGTCTTTTTTCCCCTATCGGCGCTTTTTTAATAACTTTTCTTATTTGGCTCATTTTTTTACTTATCCTTTTTAACACCTCGCTGGAAACCACGATTTCACTTTTAACCAAGGCTTTTTCCACTCTTTTTAAGTTCTCTAAGAGCACGTTTTTACGTAGAGACAGGGTAATCAATAAAGAGTCGGTGTTTAGCGAAAGAAAAGAAACAATCATAGAAACTAAACCAGAGTTACCTACAAACCAATTAGTTGTTAGTAATACTGCTTCTGATGAGGTTTGGGAGTATCCTCCTCTTGATATTCTAGATGATTCAATTGGTAGTAAAGCTACAAGAGGGGACCAAAAACACAACGCCGCTCTTATCGAGAAAACACTAGAAAGTTTTGGTATTCAGGCTAAGGTGGTTGAAGTTAATAGTGGACCAGCAGTGACACAATACGCTTTAGAAATTGCCTTAGGGACAAAGTTAACAAAGATTACTGCTTTAGCTAATGATATAGCTTTAGCTTTAGCGGCGCCGACGGGTACGGTAAGAATCGAAGCCCCGATACCAGGTAAATCTTTAGTTGGAATTGAGGTTCCTAACGTAACTCCGGAAATTGTGCCTTTAAAGAAGATATTAATTTCGGAAAAAATGCAAAGATCAAAATCAAAATTGTCCTTGGCTCTAGGATTAGATGTTTCGGGAAACGCAGTTGTTGACGACTTGGCAAGGATGCCTCATGTATTAATAGCGGGTGCGACTGGAAGTGGTAAAAGTGTGGCGATCAACTCTTTTATTGCCAACCTTCTTTTCCGAACAACCCCAAACGAAGTAAAGTTAGTTTTAATTGACCCTAAGATAGTAGAACTTTCCCAGTGGAACGGTATTACCCATTTACTAACTCCAGTTATTATTGAACCAGAAAAGGTGTTGTCCTCTCTTAAGTGGTCAATATCCGAAATGGAAAGGCGGTATAAGCTTTTTGCGCAAGTTAGCGCAAAAAATATTGATCAATATAATGAAGCCTCTGGTTTTCAAGCTCTTCCCTACGTTGTAATTATTATTGATGAGCTTGCTGATCTGATGATGTTTGCGCCAGTAGAAATTGAAGATTCAGTCTGCCGATTAGCGCAAATGTCCAGGGCAGTTGGAATCCATTTAATCTTGGCGACGCAGAGACCTTCGGTTGATGTTTTAACCGGCCTTATTAAAGCTAATATTCCTTGTAGAATTTCTTTTAACGTTACTTCTCAAGTTGATTCTAGAGTTATTATTGACCAGGTAGGAGCAGAGAAACTCTTAGGAAGAGGAGATATGCTCTACGTTCCTCCAGATGCTTCAAAGCCTCAAAGAATTCAAGGAGTCTATGTTTCTGAACCGGAAATTTCAAAATTAATTGAATTCTTGAAGAAATCAGGGGTTGCTCCGCAATATACTGAAGAAATTACCTCGATGCCGATTAGCAAAATTAGCGGCAAAAGTAGTGGCGACGAACTTTTTGAGGAAGCGGTTAGAGTGGTTTGCCAATACGATAGAGCTAGCGCTTCTTTACTACAAAGACGGTTAAGAGTTGGTTATGCCCGCGCGGCTAGGCTTCTTGATGAGTTAGAAGCATCTGGTATAGTTGGTGTTGCTGATGGGGCTAAACCACGAGACGTTTTAGTCAGGGATCCTGAAAAAGTCTTAAGCCAGATATCAAGCCGGGAATAAATAATGAAAACAGTCGGTTCAATATTTTCTGAAGAAAGGAAAAAAAAGGGGTTAAGTCTAGAAACAGTCGCGTCTTCAACAAAGATTCGTAAAGAAATACTAACTGCTTTAGAAGCTGGAAATTGGGAAAAACTTCCTCACCCTACATTTATAAAAGGCTTTATTAGAAATTATGGTCAGTTTTTAGGTTTGGATACTACCGAGCTTTTGGCTTTTTTCCGACGGGAGTATGATGAGAAGGGGGCATTAAGAGAAACAAAAATGTTTCTTAAAATGTCGCGATCGTTAATCACCCCAACCTCCGTTACCGTCACCATCTCAACCCTAGTTTTGCTACTTATTTCTGGTTACCTCTATTTTCAATATAAATCCTTTACAGGATCGCCTTTCCTTGAAGTTATTGAACCAAGAGATAATAGTAAGATAACCACTAATGAGGTAAGTGTAGTCGGGAGGACTGATTCAGAAGCTATTTTAAAAATAAATGGTCAAGAAATCCAAATTTTACCTGGAGGTGCATTTAATATTTCCGTAAGCTTAGCGACCGGTTTTAATTCTCTGGTTGTTACCGCTAGTAATCGCTTTGGAAAAATTTCTACTGTAAAAAGAGTAGTGGTGGTAGAACAACCAATTGCAGTTGTCCCAGAGGCGAGTCCTTCTGCGCAGATAAAAGAATTGAATCTTACCGTAGAGGTAAATCCAAACTCAGCTTGGTTAAGCGTTGAAATTGATTCTAAAAAAGTATTTGAGGGCATTCTTTTAAGTGGGGTAAGTAAGAATTTTAAAGCAAAAGAGAAAATAAAATTAAAGACTGGAAATGCTGGTTCCACAAAAGTTATTTTAAACGGTGATGATCAAGGAAGTTTGGGTAAAGAAGGAGAGGCAAAAGAAAAAGAATTCCATATCTAAAAATCATCTCTTGACTAGTAATTACAAAGGGGTTTATCCTTAAACAGGAGTAAAAGTGGATACTGCCTTTTTTCTAACATTAATCATCATTTTAGTTTCTCTAGTTATCCTCTCTGTTGGAGTATACCTAATTTTAGTTCTAAGAGACGTACGGGGAAGTCTCCAAAAGCTTAATCATATTTTAGATCACACTGAATCCCTGGTTGATACCCTCGATTCAAAAATTGCCAAACCAGCTTCTAGCATTGTTGGAATTTTGGCAGCAGTTAAAGAAGGGTTGACACTATTTTCGAGTTTAAGAGATAAAAAAAGAGAGGATCATGAGTAACCACCCCGAGCCAAAAAACCACGAAAGCGATAATTTTTATAAAGGGGTTGTCTTTGGGTTTTTAGTAGGAAGTGCCTTTATTTGGTTGTTCGGAACCGAATCTGGGAAAAGGGTCAGAGCCGAAATTGAAGGAGAGGATTGGCTTAAAAAAGCAAAAAATTTAGTCGATGAGTTCGAAGGAAAGGAACCTTCCCCACAAAAAGAAAAAGCAGTAGCCTCTAGCGTGCCAAAAATAACAAAACGCTTCTTCCAAAAAAAGAAGCCCTAAATATTCTAACGAATTTAAAATAACCACCCATATTTTAAAAAGAATTTTGCAAATAGGTTGGGACTTAAATATAATTTAGGCCATGAGTGCGCAAGAACTAAGAACTAAATTCTTAGAATTTTTTAAAAACCGAGGCCATAAAGTAATTCCTTCCGCTTCCCTTGTTCCCAGCGAAGAAGTTGAACTTGCCGGCACAAAAAGAGTTTTATTTACCACTGCTGGCATGCACCCTCTCGTCCCCTTTCTTTTAGGACAAAAACATCCGGTCGGTAAAAGGCTCGTAAATGTTCAAAAATCACTTCGTACCGATGACATCGATCAGGTCGGAGACGCTTGGCACAACACTTTTTTCGAAATGCTGGGCAACTGGTCCCTAGGAGACTATTGGAAAAAAGAAGCAATTAGTTGGTCTTATGAATTTCTAACAAAAGAACTTGGACTTGACCCAAAAAAAATCTACGTAACTATCTTTGCTGGTGATTCAGAAATTTCTGGAATTGGGGCTGATACTGAAAGCAGGGAAATCTGGAAATCCCTAGGTATCTCTGAAAACAGAATTCACAAACTTGGTAAAAAGGACAACTGGTGGGGACCGGTAGGTGAAACTGGACCATGTGGTCCAGACACGGAGATGTTTTATGACACTGGATTACCAAAACACGGAAGGGGATGTAGACCGGGAGAAACCCACCTTCGTCAAGGCTTCGGTGGGCAGGCTTGCGGTAAGTATGCGGAAATTTGGAACAATGTTTTTATGGGATACAACAAAACAACCGCTGGTAAGTATGATCCTTTAAAACAAAAAAACGTTGATACTGGTATGGGTATTGAAAGAACACTGGCCGTTTTACAAGGGAAAAGTAGTGTTTACGAAACTGATGTATTTAAGCCGCTAATGGAAATTGTTGGCGGAGATAAAGGAAAAGAAAAGCGGATTTTTGTCGATCATTTGCGAGCAGCAGTTATGTTAATTAGTGATGGTGTAGAACCATCTAATAAAGATCGGGGTTATGTATTGCGGAGATTGATTCGTAGAGCAATAGCCAAGAAAGGACTAGAAGAGCCTATTACTGCACAAGTGAGTCAAAGTTTTGTGGAGACACTTGCTTTGATTTATAAAGAGGTCTATCCTGAAATCGGCAAAAAGAAAAAGGAAATCACCCAAATTTTGAATAAAGAAATATTTGGGTTTAAGGAGACACTTAAAGTTGGTTTGAAAGAATTTGATAAAGCCGGACCCGCCCTTTCAGGTAAGACGGCATTTGATCTTTACCAAAGTTACGGCTTCCCTATTGAGTTGACATTAGAATTAGCTACTGAAAAAGGCTGGTCTGTAGATAGGGATGGTTTTGGTAAGGAATTTAAGAGACATCAGGAAATTTCCAAAGCTAGTACTGAGAAAAAATTTGCTGGTGGTTTAGTTGATACTTCAGAAATTACCATTCGGGGGCACACTGCTACCCACCTTTTACACCAAGCCCTTCGGGATGTTTTAGGAAATAGTGTTTATCAAACAGGTAGTAATATTACCCCAGAACGAATTCGGTTTGATTTTTCACACCCGGAGAAGTTAACCCCCGGACAAATTAAAAAGGTCGAAGAAATAGTCAATAAAAAAATTAAAGAAAATCTGCCGGTGCGTAGAGAAATAATGGACATTGACGCGGCAAAGAAAATTGGCGCGATTGGTCTTTTCAACGAAAAATACGGCGAGAAAGTATCGGTTTATACGGTTGGCCCTTCGACAGGCTCAGGGCAAGGTGCTTATTCAAAAGAATTTTGTGGAGGTCCCCACGTTCAACATACAGGCGAGGTTGGCAAATTTAAAATAGTAAAAGAAGAAGCCCTAGGTTCTGGTCAGCGCCGCATCCGCGCTGTTTTGGAAACTGTGTTATAATTTGGTTAAAGGATCTGCCTAATGTTTTTCCCTTTTAAATCAATTTTTCCAAGTACGGAAACACCAAAAAATTTTTTAGTTATTGATCTTGGATTAGAGAAAGTAACTGCCTCTATTTTTGAACTTGTCGATGGGGCCCCTCCAAAAATGTTGGGGGTAGGACGAAAAGAAAGAAGTAAAAATCTGCAAGAGTCTCTTGAGGGGGTCTTGGACGCGGTGAGTGCAACTTCTGATAGCCTACCAAAAAAAGTTATTTTAGGATTAAGTGGTGGTATGATGAAAATTGTGACTACGATAGTACGGTATAAAAGAGAGGAGACGGGCGAAGAAATTACTGATAAGGAAATTAGTGAAGTTCTTGAAAAAATAGATCAAGAAAACCACCCACTAAAACTTTTCTTTGCTTCAATAATTTCTGCAAACGTGGATGGCCATAAAGTTTTAAACCCAATCGGTCTTAAAGGAGCGTTTGTTGAGCTGAATTTTTTTAGTTCCTTTAGGAACCAAGAAGAAATTGAGTTCTTAGATAACGTCTTAGCTAACTTAAACTTTGAAATTTTTAAAGTTCTACCGTCCGCTTTTGCAACAACAAAAATACTTTTGACTAAAGGTATAAGAGATTTTTTAATACTAAGATTGGCAGCGGCAACTACCGAGGTTACTTGGGTTAAAAATGGCGGTATTTTGGACATAATAAATTTTTCTTTGGGGGAAGAGAACCAAGATTGGCGAATCGGTTTAGAAGTGGTGATAGCAAAGTATTATAAAGAACACGCTCTTCCCGATTTTTTTTGGATTTTTGGAGAGGACGGCGATTTAGAAAAAATAAAGGAATCGATAACTAATTTTCCTTGGTCCAAATTTAACTTAGATAAAAATCCTAAAATAGAGGTTCCAAATTTCAGCGGCGATTTTTCTGCTAAAGACCTTGTATTATTAGCCCTTTCTTATGAGGGAGGTTATGATGCGAACAATTGAATTTAACGAAGATGTATCAATTGCCCAAATAATCGCTGCTTTGAGAACTATTCCGGAGAAAGATATAAAGATCGTCGTTCCAAAAAACTCGATTTTTTTTACAAACAGCGTAAATCAAGAGATACTCAAAAAACTTTCCGCTGATTTGGGTAAAAACATTTTATTTTCGCAAAGCAGTAATCTTGGATTTGTGGAAGGTACAGATGTGATGGAGGCAGCTGTCCAAACTGAAAGTAGCCAACCAAAACCTCAAAAAATCCCTTCAAACCCCATCAAAAACTTCTTAAGAGCAGCAAATTTTGTAAAGAAGTTTCCCAAAAAAACGCTCATCCGTTACCTTTTATTAGTAGCAGTTTTACTTCTTTTATTTCTAGGATATTATTTTATCCCTTCGGTGACTTTAAGTTTAAAAGTTGAATCAAGAATTCAAGAAGACGAGGCGACATTTTCTGCTTCTCCGAGAATTAGGGAAGTTGATTTTGAGCAAGGTATAATTCCGCTTGAGAGTATTGAGACTTTAAAGGAAGGTAGCTTAAAGACCCAAACAAGCGGTAAGAAAATTATTGGCGACCCGGCTAAGGGTAAGGCTCTAATTAGAAATTATTCCACGGCGGTAGAAAAAATATTTTCAGCTGGTACGAAACTTAAAGTCTCTTCTGGTAAAAGTGAAGGTTCAGAGTTTTCCTTAACTAAAACAACCACAGTGCCGGTCGGATCCGCGTCGGCGACTATTGATGCTAGTGGTCGAAAAGTATCAGTTGTTGACCCAGGTAGGGCCGAGATCGAGCTAGTTGCTGCCAAAGTAGGGTCGGAGGGTAATATTGATGCCAACAGCCGCTTTAGTGTTGGTAGTGAGTCCTTAGATACTGTCGATGCTGTTAATAGCGCATCTTTTGAAGGAGGAACAAGTAAAGAAGTTAAGGTCGTATCCGAAGATGATCAAAAAAACTTACTAGCTACTCTTAGTGCCCAACTTTATGAGGAAGGAGAGGAAGATTTACGTAGTGAGACAAGTCAGGAGAAAAAGATGCCTCAAGATGGGTTTAAAAATTCAATAGTTAAGAAAAGCTATGATAAAAGCATCGATTCCGAAGCCGAAGAAATCACCCTTAATCTGTCTATAAAAACTCAAGGAGTAGTATATTCAGAAAAAAACTTATTTGAACTGATGAAAAAATACCTGGAACCATTTATACCAGAGGGTTTCTTAATCAGCGAAGAAAGTAAGGTAGAAGCCGAGGTTATAAAACGGAACGAGGATAATACAATAACCTTTGTAGGTAAAATTCAAGGAGTTTTGCTTCCAAAGATTGATGTTGATAATTTGAAAAAAACTTTAAGAGGAAAAAGCTTATCTTTCGCCCACAATTATTTAGGGTCAATTCAAAGTATCAAAAGTTTTGATATAAAACCTTTTCCGGTAGTGCCAACACCACTAGCACGTATCCCTTTTAGAACCTCAAGAATCAACATTGAAATAAAAACGCAATGAAAATTTTAGCGATCGATTTTGGTAAAGCTAAAATTGGTCTAGCTTTAAGTTTGGGTGATCTCGCCCAAACTTACGGTACAATATCTTTCAAAAAGGAAAAAGAAACACTCCATAATCTAGCTAAGATTTGTGAAAGTGAAGAAATCGAAAAAATTATTTTCGGGCTTCCAAAACCAGATATAATTGGCGCAAAAAGATTCGCCTCTCATCTTAATAAAATAACGAATCTACCAATTATTTTTATTAATGAAGTGATGACGAGCGAAATGGCGAAATTAAAACTAATCGAAAAAGGCGAAAAAAATTTGAAAAATAAAATCCATTCAGCGGCAGCCGCACTTATTTTACAGGAATATTTGGATAGTAATTGATGAAAAAAACCGCGTTCTTAACAATATTAATTTTAATTCTAATATCTTTTCTTTTCTTACCCTTATACTGGAATTCTTTACTTGCAGCACCGAATAAGGAGTCTACTAAAAAAATTTTTGTTATTAATAAAAATCAAGCAACTCGGGAAATTGCGAAAAACTTAAAAGACCAAGGTTTTATAAGAAGTGAGCTAGCCTTTATAATTTATACCCGCCTTAAAGGTAAAGCTCAAAATTTACAGGCTGGTGATTTTAAACTCTCTTCAGATTTAAATACCGCCCAAGTTGTTGAAATTCTTACTAAGGGTAGAATCGATCAATGGTTGACAATACCAGAGGGTTGGAGAATTGAAGAAATAGCCCAGAGAATTGCCAAAGAATTTGATATTCCCGAATCAGAATTTTTAAAAGTCGCTAAAGAAGGCTATATGTTTCCGGATACTTATCTTATACCTAATAGAGCAACCGCGAAGGAAATTGCGGTTATTATGAAAAAAAATTTTGATGATCGTTTTAATAATGATTTGCGGCAGGAAGCTAGGAAGCAAAAGCTAACTGAAGAAGAGATAATAATATTAGCTAGTATCGTTGAACGCGAGTCAAAAACCAAAGAGGAGAGACCAATAATTGCCGCGATCCTTTGGAAAAGATTTAATGAGGGGTTCCCACTCCAAGCAGACGCAACAATTCAATACGCCCTAGGATATCAACCAGAAGAAAAAACATGGTGGAAGAAAAATTTAACTGAAAGTGATCTTAAGATCGATTCACCTTACAATAGCCGGGAAAGATTAGGACTCCCTCCTTCACCAATTTGTAACCCTGGTTTAGATTCGATTAAAGCAGTTATTTTTCCGCAAAACTCCCCTTATTATTACTATCTCCACGACAGTAGTGGTAAGGTGTATTATGCACAAACCCTTGAGGAACACAACGAAAATATTTTTAAGTACTTAAGAAAAAACTAGACTGTTAACTTTTTAAATACTGGTTGACAAATGTTTTTTTAGTGTTAAAATTAAACTAATTTAATATTATTTAACGTACACAAAGTACGGATTTTTTTATTTGCGTTTTTTTTGTTTGGAGTTATTTTTATTAAATGATTAAAGATAGAAAAATATTTGGCAAATCCTCCTATTCTTATAACCTAACAGACTTAACAGCGCTACAAACTTCCTCTTATGGTTGGTTAATTAAAGAAGGTATAAAAGAACTGCTAGAAGAAGTTTCTCCTATAGAGGACCTTACTGGTAAAAATTTCGAACTCCATTTTCTAGATTGTAGAATTGGCGAACCCAAATATACTACTGAGCAAGCTATTGAGAAAGGAACAAGTTACAGCGCTCCGCTTAAAGCTCGTACTAGATTAATTAACAAAGAAACAGGTGAAACCCTAGAGCAGGAAGTATATTTAGGAGACCTTCCCTTAATGACTTCTTCTGGAACTTTTATTATCAACGGAGTTGAAAGGGTTATTGTTTCGCAATTAACTAGGAGTCCAGGGGTTTTTTATACCTCAGAAATAGATCCAGCTACAGGTAAACCCTTTTTTAGAGGCGAGTTACGCGCTACTAGAGGTAGTTGGTTAGAATTTGAAACAAGCAAACAAGGGGTTTTATCGGTTAGAATCGATCGGAAAAGAAGGATTACGGCCACAACTTTGCTGCGAACAATTGGTTACCCAACCAATGAAAAAATTCTTGAAGAGTTTGCGGACGTTGATACTGGTGATCATCAATATATAAAAGCAACTCTAGAAAAAGATCCTACTACAAATCCAGAAGAAGCTTATCTTGAAATCTATCACAAAATGAGACCAGGCGATCCGGTAATCCTAGAAAACGCCAAAGCCCTTTTAGCTAATCTTTTTTTTAACCCCAGAAGATATTCTCTCGGGAAAGTGGGTCGTTACAAGTTAAACAAGAGGCTTAATTTAAATATTCCTAACAACCCTGATCATTGGATATTACAAAGCGAAGATATCGCTAATTCCTTAAAAGATCTGATAAAACTGAACAACGGCAGCGGAAAAGCCGATGACATTGACCACTTAGCTAATAGGCGAGTTAGGGCAGTAGGAGAATTAGTTCAGAACACCTTGAGGGTTGGTTTTTTACAAATTGAAAGGGTTATTAGAGAGAGAATGAGTATGTCATATGACCAGGCAACAGTTACTCCAGCCTCATTAGTAAACTCTAGACCAATTGTTGCCAGATTGAACGAATTTTTTGCTTCCTCACAACTCTCTCAGTTTATGGATCAAATTAATTCTCTGGCGGAGTTAGAACATCTGCGCCGGCTTTCAGTAATGGGACCAGGCGGATTAACCCGCGAACGGGCAAGTTTTAGTGCTCATGATATTAATAATTCACAATACGGAAGAATTTGTGCAATAAAATCACCCGAGGGCCCAAATATTGGGTTAATAAACCACTTAGCTCTAACTGGACGTATAAATGAATATGGGTTTTTGGAAGCGCCTTACCGAAAAGTAGTTAAGGAAAAAGACAGTAAGGTTAGACTGACAAATGATTTAGTCTGGATAATGGCAGATGATGAAGAAAAATATTACGTTACTCATGCCACGGTAGCTACTGATAAAAAAGGGTATATAACCGATACAAGAGTTCCTCTTCGCTACGACGGAACCTTTATTTCTGGTCCTTCTTCTCTAATTGATTTAGTCGAGGTAGCTCCCTGGCAAATTGTGGGAGCTTCAGCTTCTCTTATACCGTTTTTGGCTCACGATGATGCCAATAGAGCATTGATGGGTGCAAATATGCAATGCCAAGCGGTTCCTTTAGTTAATCCTTCTTCACCGATTGTGGGAACGGGTATGGAGACTTCTATTGCCAAAAATATTGGTCGGGTGGCGACGAGTCCCACCGATGGTGAAGTTACCTTTGTTGATGCAAACAAGATTCTTATTAAAGATAAGGATAAAAAGGAAAATGAAATTAAAATTTCTAAATTTGTCAAATCTAATCAAAATACCTGTTACTCTCAAAGACCAAACGTGTCAATTGGTCAGAAGATAAAGAAAGATGACCTGATAATTGATGGACCGGTTACGGCTGATGGTGAATTAGCTCTCGGAAAAAACTTAATTGTTGCCTACATGAGTTGGGAAGGCTACGGTTATGAAGACTCGATAATAATTTCCGAAAGATTAGTAACCGATGATGTCTTAACCTCGATTCATATTGAAGAATATAGTTGTTCAGTTACCGAAACAAAACTAGGTCCAGAAGAAACCACTAGAGACATTCCAAATGTGGGAGAAGAAGCCTTAGCCAATTTAGATGAGCAGGGAATTGTTTACATCGGGGCAGAGGTTGGGCCAAACGATATTTTAGTAGGCAAAATAACCCCAAAAGGAGAAACCGAATTAACGGCGGAGGAAAGGCTACTGCGAGCAATTTTTGGAGAAAAAGCCCGCGAGATTAGAGATACCTCATTAAGAATGCCTCACGGTGAGCGTGGTACCGTAGTCGATATTAAAGTTTTAAGTCGTGATAGCGGGGATGAGTTAGAGCCTGGAGTACAGAGGCTTATTAGAGTAAAAGTAGCTCAAACCCGTAAAGTTACTGTCGGCGATAAACTAGCGGGTCGCCACGGTAATAAAGGGGTGATCAGCAAAGTAGTACCAATTGAAGATATGCCTTATTTAGATGATGGAACACCAGTTGATGTAATTATCTCCCCTCTTAGTGTGATTTCCCGAATGAATCTCGGTCAATTGTTAGAGTGCCATCTTGGTTGGGCAGCCCAAAAAATGGGTTATAAAGTAGCCGTCCCTTCTTTTGGAGGCTTCCGGGAAGAAGATTTGCAAGACGCATTGAAGAATGCTCTTTTGTCAGGAGATGGTAAGGTTACTCTTTACGATGGCAAAACTGGAGAACCCTATAAAGAAAAAGTGGCGGTGGGTATTGGTTATATCATGAAGCTTGTTCATATGGTAGATGAAAAAGTTCACGCACGAAGCACCGGACCCTATTCTTTGGTAACCCAGCAACCTTTGGGAGGTAAAGCCCAAATGGGAGGGCAAAGACTTGGAGAGATGGAAGTTTGGGCCTTAGAATCTTACGGTGCCGCCCATTCCCTACAAGAGATGCTGACAATAAAAAGTGATGATGTTGTTGGTAGAGCTAAAACCTTTGAAGCGATAATTAAAGGTACGGATATTCCTGAATCTTCGGTTCCTGAATCTTTCAAAGTTTTAATAAAGGAGTTAAATGGACTTGCTTTGAAAGTTGAACTTTTAGGAGCAAAAATTACTAAAGAGGAAACTACGGAAAAAGAATTAGCTAAGGAAGAAGTAGCCACGAAAAAAGCCGAGGAACTAGCCTTGGCATCCGGATCTACAATTGTAGCTGAGGGAAAAGAATTTATCTCGGGCGAAGGTAGTTTTGAGGTAGAGAAAGTGAAGGAATCTTAAAATGGAAGAAATCCGCGATTTTACGGCCTTAAAAATAGTTCTTGCCTCTGCAGACGATATAAAGGCGTGGTCTTACGGAGAGGTGACTAAACCAGAAACAATAAATTACCGCACTTTAAAGCCAGAAAAGGATGGTTTATTTGATGAAAGAATCTTTGGACCAACTAAAGATTGGGAATGTTATTGTGGTAAGTATAAAAGAATTCGTTACCGAGGAGTAATTTGTGATAAATGTGGAGTCGAAGTAACTCAATCCAAAGTAAGAAGAGAAAGAATGGGACACATTAGTTTAGCGGCGCCAGTGGCTCATGTTTGGTTTTTCAAAGGAACTCCTTCAAAGTTATCCCTACTTTTAGACATTACCCCTAGGGCTCTTGAAGCAACAATTTATTTTGCTCAGTATTTAGTTACCAGCGTTGATTCTGATAAAAGAAAAGAAGCAATTAAAAAATTAGAAAAAAATTTCGCTGAAGACAAAAAAAAATTGCAAAAGGAAGGAGACAAGAAATCCGCGCAACTTGAAAAAGAGGTAAATAAAGAAAAAAAGGCTCTTGATATTAAGGACAAAGGACATAAAGAATTAGTTGAAGCCGAGATGGACTTGAAAGTAAAAGCTAAGAGTGCTTCTTTACGCGATGAACTGGTAGTTGAAATGGATAATCTTGAAACTACGAAAAGAGGTTTGATCGATAGGGTAAAAGGTATTTCTTTCCTAACACTCTTGACCGAAGAAGAATTCCAAAAACTTGGTAATTTAGGAGTTTCTAACTTTTTTAAGTTAGCTATTGGTGCAGAAGCACTTTTGAATGTATTAAAAAACCTCGACTTATCCAAACTTATTGCTACTTTGCGGGAAGAAGTGGAAAACTCCTCTGGCCAAAAACAAGTTAAGGCCACTAAAAGATTAAGAGTAGCGGAGGGTTTAAGAGTGGCGGGGGTTAAACCAGAACAAATGATTTTAACAGTTTTACCAGTAATTCCACCAGATCTAAGACCTATGGTTCAACTCTCTGGTGGTAGATTTGCTACCAGTGATTTAAATGATTTGTATAGGAGAGTAATTAATCGAAACTCCCGTTTGAAGAAACTTACGGATCTGGGGGCGCCAGAAATAATTCTCAGAAATGAAAAAAGAATGCTTCAAGAAGCAGTTGATGCTTTAATCGATTCAACGCAGAGGACAACAACCCGAGTCGTTGCCGCCCAGCAACTTAAATCCTTATCAGATATGTTAAAAGGTAAGCAGGGGAGGTTTAGACAGAATCTTTTAGGTAAGAGAGTAGATTATTCTGGTCGTAGCGTCATAGTTGTTGCACCAGATATAAAGCTAAACGAATGTCGAGTTCCGAAAGAAATGGCTTTGGAACTATTTAAACCGTATGTTTTACGGGAACTTATTTTTCAAGGACACGCCCCTAATGTTAAAAGTGCAAAACATGTTTTTGAAAGAAGAGGAGTTGAAGTTTGGGATATCCTAGAAGCGATAACTAAAAATCACCCGGTTCTTTTAAATCGGGCTCCGACTTTACATAAACTAGGTATCCAATCTTTTTACCCCCTTTTGACCGAAGGCAGTGCTATTGGAATTCATCCTAGTGTTTGCGCTGGTTATGGAGCTGATTTTGATGGCGATCAGATGGCTATTCATATTCCCCTCTCCGCTAATGCTCAAAGAGAGGCCATTGAACTAATGATGTCTACCAAAAACTTACTTCGCCCGGCTGATGGGGAACCAATAATGACACCAAATCGGGATGTTTTCTTAGGCTGTTACTACTTAACTTTGCCGGACGAAACTTTACCCAAAGTAGGCCCCTTTTCTTTTGACGAAGTGATAACTACTTATTCAAGTGGTAAGGTTAATATTAGGCAAATGGTTGATTGTTCTCTTGATAATAAAGTTATTGAAACTACCGTGGGAAGAGTTTTGTTTAATGAAATACTACCGGAGGAACTCCGCTTTATAAATGAAACGATAAAGGGCGCCACCATAAAAAGTTTACTTATAGAGCACCAAAATCTATTTGATCAAAACAGAACTGTAAAACTTATTGATGATATAAAAGACTTAGGGTTTAAGTTCGCAACACTTTCCGGTATTTCAATGTCGATTAGTGATTGTCAAATAATTCCCCAGAAACAAAAACTTATTGATGAGGCTGATAAAAAAGTTGAAGAGATTGAAAAGAACTTTCGTAGAGGGTTAATTACCCAAGAAGAGAAGATGAGATTAACTGAAGGGGTGTGGGTAGAATTAACTACTAAAATTGATGAACTCACGTGGGAAAACCTAGATAAGATTAACCCCTTAAAACTTATTCAGGAATCAGGGGCTCGCGGTAGCCGGGATCAGATTAAACAACTGGCTGGTATGAGAGGTTTGGTGGCTGATCCACTAGGTAGGATTGTGGAACTACCTTCAAAACGAAATTTTCGAGAAGGTTTAGATGTTTATGAATACTTTACCTCAACTAGAGGAGCCCGTAAAGGATTAGTTGATAAAGCTTTAAAAACGGCTGAAGCTGGCTATTTAACAAGGCGATTGGTCGATGTTGCGCACGACGTTTTAGTTAGAAAAGAAGATTGCGGTACAAAAGAATATATAGAAATTAAAAAAGATAGTACGAGGAACGCTTCTTTTGATGACCGAATTTTAGGTAGGGTAACCGCCGTAAATATCAAAGATCCTAAAGGAAAAATAATTATTAAAGCAGGAGAAATGATTGATGAGGGGAAACTTGAGAAAATTCAAAAAGCAGCTGCAGTTCTAATAAAAGTCCGTTCTCCCCTAACTTGTGAACAAAAATACGGAATTTGTGCTGCCTGTTACGGCCGAGATTTAGCAACAAAGGCAGTTGTTGGTATTGGGTCTCCAGTTGGTGTTATTGCTGCCCAATCCATCGGCGAACCGGGAACACAGCTAACAATGAGAACTTTCCATTTAGGGGGGATTGTTGGTCTTGATATTACTCAAGGGTTACCCCGGGTAGAGGAGTTATTTGAGGCCAGAACTCCTAAAACAGCGGCGGTAGTTACGGAAATTCCTGGTGTTGCCAAGGTTTTAGAGACTAATGAGGAAGTAAAGGTTGTGGTAAGTATGAAAGAAAAGAAAAATATACTTGAAAAAGAATATTTAATTCCCGCCACCGCCGAACTTTTGATTAAAGACGGTCAGAACGTAGCCGCTGGTGACTCACTAACCGGTGGACATATTGACCTAAAAAGTATTTTACAAACAAAAGGATTAAGAGCAGTTCAAGAATACATTATAAATGAGGTTCAAAAAGTTTACGAATCGCAAGGGGCGACCATAAATGAGAAACATTTCGAAGTGATAATTCGGAAGATGGGTGAAAAAGTTAAAGTCGAATCTCCGGGAGACACGATCCTTTTACCAGGAGAGTTAGTTGATCGTAGTAAATTTGCCGAAGAAAACGCTAGGATATTGGCAGAAGGCGGGGAACCAGCGACTGCCCAAATTGTTATTTTGGGTATAACCAGGGCAGCTCTTTTTACTGAATCAGTCCTAAGCGCGGCTTCGTTTCAAGAAACAACCTCTGTTTTAACTGATGCGGCGACTAGCGGAAAAATTGATTATTTAAGGGGCTTGAAAGAAAACGTCATTATTGGTCGTCTAATTCCCACTGGAGAGAGAGCCCGTCTAGACTAATCTTAAATTGACAGTTCTTAAAAAATCCCCTATACTTACAAGCTATGCCAACAATACAACAACTAGTTAGAAAAGGTCGAAAAAAGGTAGTAAAAAAGATAAAGGCGAGCGTGCTACGCTTTTCTTTTAATGCTAGAGAAAATAGATTAATCTCTTTACCGTCTCCTCAAAAGAGAGGTGTGGCTACGCTAGTAAAAACAATGACACCGAGAAAACCCAACAGTGCGCTTCGAAAAGTAGCCAGAGTAAGACTTTCTAACCGAAAAGAAATTACTGCCTATATTCCCGGTATTGGCCACGAATTGCAAGAGCACCATATTGTTTTGGTTAGGGGAGGTAGAGTCAAAGATTTGCCTGGTGTTAAATATCATATTATAAGGGGACACTATGATGCCGGTGGAGTGGTGGGCAGGAAACAAGGTCGAAGTTTGTATGGGACTAAAAAGCCAAAGGAGTAAAAAATTATATCCCGCTAAAGCGTGATGTAAATTTTTGAGAACAAAAATTTATGAGAGGAAAAAAAGCCCCTAAAAGGAAAATTGAACCAGATTTAATTTATAATAATCGTCTTCTAACTAAACTTATTAATCGGTTAATGAAGGAAGGGAAAAAGAGGGTTGCTGAAAAAATTGTTTACTCTGCTTTAGATAACATTAAAGTAGCGGGAGCAAATCCCTTAGAAGTTTTTGATGAAGCTATAAAAAATGTCTCCCCAAGAGTCGAAGTACGTCCCCGAAGAGTCGGTGGAGCCAGCTACCAAGTGCCGGTAGAAGTGCGCGGAGAGCGCCGTGATTCACTGGCAATTAGATGGTTAATCGAAGCCGCAAAGTCCCGACCAAATTCTGAACACAAAACCATGATCAAAAAATTAGAAGCCGAAATTCTAGACGCCTCTCGTGGTGCCGGACTAGCCGTCAAGAAAAAGGAAGATACTCGCCGCATGGCCGAGGCGAATAAAGCATTTGCCCATTTCCGCTGGTAGCGGAAATGTTTTGGCAAATGCTTTGCGAGAAGTACACTGCTATTGAAATCAATTGTTTCAATAGCGTTCCCTTCTCTAAAATCCTTCGCCCAAGTGCCCTTCGGTTGCACTATCTAAAAGCTTTTGCCCACGGTTATACATTATTTTTTTCTTTCGTCATAATTTTGAATACAATATTAGTTATATTTTCCACTGTTCTATCCTAAAAAAGTGGCATTTTTAGCTTCAATTTACTTGTAGTGAGCTAAGTCGAACAATGTTAAAATTTTT
>CAZXPY010000003.1:107045-111542 GCA_964643435.1 uncultured Gammaproteobacteria bacterium
TACGTCTTTTTCCAAAGAAGATATAGAAAAACTAAGAGAGCAGTTTGATTCTTACATAAAAACCGTGATCGATGTGGAAAAAGAAATTTGTTCCGCTGGCTGTGATCGTCACTTCGATTCTGAACAAATCCTACTCAAGAGCGGATCGAAGCAATCTGATATCTGGGGAGGAGGGATCGATCTTGAATCAAAAGTGATAGATTTTAATTCCTTCATTAATATCAGACCTCAAAATAACAATACCAGCAATGAGATTCAAGATGCTAAAATAAGAGAAAAGTACAAAAAGTTAACTGAGATTTTCTTTAAGGGGGTTTTGTGAATAGGAATAAAATTGCCGTCGAATCTTTAGCAATGGATCTGAAAAGAGTAGCTCTTGGTTATTACAATGGATCAGAAAAGACGGCCAAAAGGTTTTGCCAGGAAGCTTTAAAACGAAAAGAAGAAATCTTACCCTTCCCCTTAAAACCTTATTTTAGAAAGATAATTACGTCTTTGCCGCAAGTTCTTTCCCAAGAAGATAAGATGAGATTGGCTGAAGATGCTCTCATGTATAGCACCATAGCCCAAAACTACGCCCTCAAAAACTTTTAAATTCCTTCTAACTTTATACTGAGCGAAGTCGAACTATGGTAAAATCAGCCTACCACAAATAAATTAATATCTTGACAAGATTTTAAAGATATGTTATAGATTTAGTGTATATTTATTAAATGATAATAATGTAATAAATTATGGAAACTAGAAGTGAAAGATTTAAAAGATTAGCCATCCGCAGAACCAACGCCGTTCTTGATAAACTAAGATTGCTTGGAAATTTATCCAACAAAATTAACTACGGGTATACAGAAGAAGAAATAAACAAGATATTCTCTGCAATTGATTCTCAACTTCGTTCAGTTAAATCATTATTTTCCAAAGGTTCAAAAAGAGATTTTAGGCTATAAAAAGGAGATTATAAATGGATTCAGAAGGAACTACGAAAAATATAAAAATTGAGGAAAAATTTGATCCTCGTTTAATTTCAGCTCTATATAAAAATTTTAAAGATGCCAACACAGCGATTTTTGAATTGATCGATAATGCCATAGACGACAGAACAGAAGAGAAACAGTTAATTATTACAATAACTATTAAATCAGATTGGATTACTATAGTTAATAAAGGTGGTAAAGGAATGGGATTGGAGGAATTAGAGGCATTTTTCATTTGGGGATTTAGCAACAAAAGAGGAAAATTAGGCAGATATGGCCAGGGGGGTAAGGCTGCGATGGGTTATTTGGGTAAGTCTTGGAGGATCCGGTCCACAAAGATTAAAAAGGAAGAACAGTACGTTATTGAAGAACGAGATTGGGATGATAGGACTGGCGGTATGAAACGGTACATTCCTGCTGTAGAGAAAAGCCCGTTTGTTGAGGATGGAGTCGTACAGATAGACATCTGGAATCTGAAGAAAAAAGTAAACAAGAAAGAATTCGAAAAAGAATTAGGCAGTATATACCGTCCCTTAATTAAGGAGGAGAAAATTAAAATTACAATGAATAATAAAGCTATACTGCCATTACATATTCCCCTAGAAATGCCTGAGGAAGAATATTCATTCCCCATAGAAGAAAAAAAGAAAATATCTGGTTGGTTATCTTTACTGGAATCTGGAAGTAGCATGCGCGGTGGGGTTAGGTGTTTTGAATATGGGAGACTTATTTCTGATAGAGAGTTTTTTGGTCAAAAAGACCCTTCTTATAAGGAATCCATAGATAAATTGATTGGCGAACTCTATATTGACTTCGAAATACCTTTATTGATGAATAAGACAGATTTCGATAGGGATTCAAGAGACTGGGAAAAGATTGAAGTAGAAATGCGGAAGAGAATGGAACCCTATATAGAGTTGCTACTTGAAGAAAAAGAAAAAGACCTACCGACGGAAAAAGAAAAGAAAGCAGTAGACTACGCAGGGGATAAGTGGAAAGACTTCCTTAAGTATTTGCTACGAGAAGAAAAGGAGGGAATTTTACCAGGATTACCTATCGATTACGGGCAGAAACCACCCGAACCATCTATTAGCGAGAAAATAAAAGATGTGATGGAGACAAACACAGTAATTCCAAGAGGGCCATACGAACCGGCTACTCCTCCGCCCATAGATAAGATAGGTAAAAGGAGAAGGACAGGTGCATATCTTAAACCTATACCAAAACCACTTCCCGAGACATTAAGATCTAAGGTTGGAGAGGAAAATGGGGAGAACGTGATTTTTATTAATACCAAGTTTCCCCTTTATAAATTGAGAAAAAACGAGCTCCCCTTGTATACCTGGGAAACACTAGTAATGGAATATGCCAGAGCTGAGGAAGGTGATGATCAATTAGCCGATGATTACCTTGAAGAAGTTAATGAAATGCTACATTCATTAGGTAAATTTATCAAAAACAAGAATATTAAGACCTCTTACTAAAAAAAGATAAACTTTATCCAGAAGTTGAAAAAGATTTAAATATAAGATTTGATTTGCTTTTGCCAAAATTAATGAGAGGAGAAATAAGAGTATGAGTAGCTTCTTCAACTCTTGGCACTTTGTCGCTATTGTTCTTGGTATAGTATTCATTTTCTTTACCAAAAAAGCTTGGAACGAAGTAATTAAGAGGGCTGCAATTGAGATTAAGAATAGATTTTTTACTTTTAAAAGTACAGGCCAGGAACAACAAAAAGTTGCAAAAATTGAGGATAAATCAGCAACTGAGCACAAGGAATTTAAAAAATTATTAAATAAACTTAATGTTAAAAATTTTAGTAAATTTAACAAGCTTTTAGAGGATGCTGTACAAGAAAGTCTTTCCGACAAAAATAAGATCAAAGAATTAGAAACTCGATTGGATACAGTGATTGATCTATGGAAATTTTATATGTTTTCCTATCTAAATTCTTATCTTGTTCCGAATTCTAAAATTACACTCTTGTGGCTATATAATCACCCGAACTCCACTAAAGACTTGTTTAAATTAAATATTTACTTGGCACCTCAAATTTTAAATCAAGATCTTGAGAAAGAAGCAATTTTCAATGCGCTAATTTCAAATTTTTTAATAGCTAAAGATGAAAGAGATTTATATATGGTAACTAATTCGGGGCAAGGATTCTTAGTTTTTATTGGGTTAATTAAACAATCATGAGAAACCTTAACGAAGATACATTAACTGAACAACCGGTAATTGATTGGCTCAAGGTGCAGAAGGAAAAGTTGAGGAAACGATAGATTTAGTAAGCTCACTACAAGTAGAGAAAAGAGTTTAAAAATGAGAACTATTAGGGTATTAATTCTAGAAGACGACTTAGAGACTTTGGCTCTAATTTTTAAAAAATTATACAGCCTTGAAAATGAACTTGAGGGAAAGTTTGATTTTTCCACCGTTGTTTTATCTGAAAATACAATGGTAGAGGAATATATTAACAAAGGAAAAAAGGGTTACGACATTGTTTTGCTGGATCGGGACGACAAAATAGGTGGCTCTTTTCATAATCTGGACCTTGCAAGATTTGATCTTTCTAAAGTCATTTCAATATCATCTGTTCCTTCGTACAATGACGAAGCTCTGAAAAAGGACGTAGCGAGGGCGATTTGGAAAAATTACGACGATCTAGAAAGTTTTGCGGAGCAAGTGAAACTTGAAGTGAGAAAAATTTCTGTAGCATTTTAGAAAGAACAATTTACCCTTCACCAAACCCTTCAAAGAGAGTTATAATTTGGTAAATGGATTTAAAATTTCAAATCGGCAAAGCCCAATTTAATCTAAAAGAAAATCCGACGATTTTGGTCTGTGGAGAAACCGGTTGTGGTAAAAGTTATCTTCTCAAAAAAATCTGGAAGCAAATTTCGACTCAATACTACAACAAAGTCAAATTTGTTTTTATTGATTTAAAACAAGTTGAATACACTAATATAATTGAGGCTAATAAGATTTTCCCAATATGCCTTGAAGTTGATAAGGTGGATGGGATTATTGATGGTCTTTTGAATAAAGATTACGACCTCCCGATTGTAATATTTTGGGACGTGTTTGAAGATTATCTTTATCTCCACGGCCGAGCTTTAGATAAGTTCAAAAGACTAATCTTGGAAGGGCCTAAAAAGCAAATTTATACAATTACCTGCTCTTCCATAGTTGCTATGGATAGAGAATATACTGATTTATTTTCCACAATTTTTCTTGGCGGTTGGTACGAAGAAAACGTTAACGCTTTCTTAAGTGACCGGATTAAAGAAATAGTAAAAAATAGTAAAATTGATTATGAGACGCTAAAAACAGGAGAGTTTATTTTTATTAATAAAGATAAACCCCAATTAGTAAGAATGAATTCGTAAAAAGCCCCACCTATTGTTGACACAGATTCGGCTTTGCTCACTATTTGGCACCTTCTCCCAAACAATCATAAAATTCCACCTCTGGTTGATTGTTTGCTTTAATTAATTTACAATTATGGTACAATTCTCCCATT
>CAZXPY010000004.1:0-1542 GCA_964643435.1 uncultured Gammaproteobacteria bacterium
AATCCTATGATCAAAGTGATCAATATTGTAGCCTTATTGCTCGTTCCTTTTCTTTAAAATGTAACCCACGAAGCCAAGTAAGACTTGGCGAAGTGGTCGCAGTATGCGGAGTATTCGGCTTCGGAACGAAGTTCGGAAGGCATAGAATACGAGCATACTATTTAGAGTTTATTTGCCTGTAAGAGAGCTTTGAAGGCTATTTCCACGGTTTCCGGGACGTTTTTTTCGGACGTGTTAATAACTAAATTAAATAACTTTTTGTTTCTAAAATCACCACTGCCGTATAATCTCTTGAATTGTAGTTCTATCTGAATACCACGTTCCTGCACTTCATCTTCAGTTTCTTTGTGAGTGTGATCGCGTTTTAAAACCCTCTGTAGAGAAATTTTTTGGCCACATATTAGTAAGATCTTATAAACATTGGCTAAATTTCTAGTTAAGTAGCCTTGATAATGGCCTTCCACTACTAAATTTTTTTCCTTTTTTAATTTTTCAAGAACAGCCTTATCGATTTTTCTCTCAAATTCAAGCGGAACCGCTAATTTGTTCCATAAAGGAATACCCTGTTCAAGGTGATATTGGCGAAAGAGGCTACCAACACTTAAAAATTTCCAGCCCAATTTGCGAGCTAATTTTTGCGCTAAAGTGGTGGTTCCACTACCGATTTCCCCAGAAACAACAATATTATTGAAAAGTATCTTATTCATATTTTTATTATATTAGGTTTTTTAGAAAACAGAAACCGACTGGTTGACTATTGTCTTCCAGTCGGTTTGGTGCAGGTCCCTTCGCAGTTGAAGCAGCAGGGTTTACCGCAGCGAGTGCAGGAAACTGTGTATGAGCAACGCTCACCACAATGACCACACTCTTCAAACTTGACGTGCATTGTTTCCCCCTTCCAGAAGTCCCAATTCCCGCCAGTACCTTTCTCTCTGTTCGACGTTCAGAGTGTTCCAGCTGGTCAGGATGACTGCGGCTGGAAAAACCGGACCGAAAGAGAGAATCCAGGAGACCAATTTACTAAACATCTAAGTTCCTTTCTCTGGATTAAGATGCAATTATTATACCACAAATAAGTCTTTTAGTCAAGTACTATAAGTTATTTAGTTGGTAAGATAACGTTTATGGAGAAATATTGGTGGGACGTCAAACGTCCCTACCACGTTTGACGTGGTGGCCCCAACGGGAGTCGAACCCGTATTTACACCTTGAAAGAGTGGTGTCCTAAGCCGTTAGACGATGGGGCCGAGTCGAACTCGGCTCCCTATCACGTTTGACGTGATGGGGCCTAAAGTGAACATATTTTACCATAAATTTAGAAAATTACCAAAGTTTAATTATTTGTTATAATCCACCTTAATGGAAAAAAACTTAGACGATAATATTGCAATTGTAACTGGAGGTTCTTCAGGAATTGGTAAAGCAATTGCGAAAGAATTAACAAAACAAGGCGCAAAAGTAATAATTGCCGACCTAAAAACGGGCTACGATATTAGTGATAACGAAAATCAAATTAAGAATCTTGAAAAGCAAAAATTAGAT
>CAZXPY010000004.1:1552-10788 GCA_964643435.1 uncultured Gammaproteobacteria bacterium
GTGATTACGAAAATATTGATAAATTATTACGAGAAGTATTGAAAAAGTATAAGAAAATTGACATCTTAATCAATAATGCCGGTATTGGGAGCGGTCAAAAAATTTTCACAACCTCGACTAAAGACCTTGAAAAGGTATTTAAAACGAACGTATTCGGTCCTTTCCTACTTACCCAAAAAGTCGCCCAAATAATGAAAAGACAAAAAGAGGGAAACATTATCTTCATAACTTCAATCCACCAAAATATTCCTTTAGGCGACATCGCTTATTCCTCTTCAAAAGCAGCCGTGGCGATAATGGTCAAAGAATTTGCCCTTGAACTTTCCAAGTACAATATTAGAGTAAACGGAATTGCCCCTGGCGCGATTAAATCACGCCGAGAAATTGCTAAACGGTTTCCTTTCGTGCCTCTAAAAGGTTTGCGGGGCAACGTAGAGGATATTGCCGCCGCTAGCGTTTTTTTAGTAAGCGATCGGGCTAAGTATATTACTGGGGAGATAATTTCCGTGGATGGGGGGTTATCTTTAAAAAGCTTTGGTTAAGTAGTCGTTTTAGGCTTCGGAATATTTCTTCCGAAGTGGCGTCTCTTTACTTTTAATTGGGCAAGCGCTTTTTGTAGGGCGGCCGCAGTTGCGGCAAATTCCTCTTCGGAAAGCCTTCCCTTTTCAACTAAAGCCGCTTGGGCTCTTTTTCTGGCATCTTCAGCGGACTTTTCATCGATTTCTTCAACCCTTTGGGCTAAATCGGTCATTACGGAAACTTTATTTCCGGAAACTCGCGCAAAACCAGCACCACTAGCTAAAACGATAGTAGTGCTCCCCTTTTTTAAAATCAATTCTCCGGGAAGTAGGCTAGTCACTAAAGAAACGTGTCCCGGTAATACCGTAATTTGACCATCAGTGGTCGGCAAAGAAACTTGATCGGTCTCTTCTGAATAAGCAATTTTTTCCGGAGTAACAATCTCAAGTTTCATAATAAATTACTTTTTAACCTCATCAATATTGCCCTTCAAGTAAAATTCTTGTTCATCGATATCGTCGGTTTCTCCATTTAAAATTCTTCTAAAACCGCTTATTGTTTCGGTAATTGGTACGTATTTGCCGCTTCTTCCGGTAAAAGCCTCCGCAACAAACATTGGTTGGGATAAAAATTTTTGGATTTTTCTGGCTCTTACCACAATTAGTTTATCTTCATCAGAAAGTTCCTCGATACCTAAAATTGCAATAATATCAGTAAGTTCTTTGTAACGCTGAAGAACCTTCTGGACTTCTCGGGCGGTTTCGTAGTGTTCTTCTCCGACTATATTTGGATCCAGACCCCTTGAATTAGAGGCTAGGGGATCTACCGCCGGGTAAAGACCTTGTTCAGCAATAGCGCGCTCCAAAACAATGGTTGAATCAAGATGAGCAAAAGTTGTCACGGGAGCTGGGTCAGAATAATCATCTGCTGGTACGTAAATTGCCTGTAGGGAAGTGATCGACCCATTTTTGGTGGAAGTAATTCGCTCCTGAAGAGCGCCCATTTCACTTGCCAGTGTCGGTTGGTACCCAACTGCCGAAGGAATTCTTCCTAAAAGGGCGGAGACCTCACTTCCGGCTTGAGTAAATCTAAAAATATTATCAATAAATAAAAGAACGTCTTGATTTTTCTCGTCGCGAAAATATTCAGCCATTGTTAATCCGGTTAGACCGACGCGCAATCTCGCTCCGGGAGGCTCGTTCATCTGACCAAAAACTAAAGCTGTTTTATCAATAACTCCAGACTCATTAAGTTGCCGATATAAATCGTTTCCTTCTCTGGTTCTTTCCCCAATCCCCGCAAAAACAGAATAGCCGCCGTGTTCAGTAGCAATATTACGAATCAACTCCATAATTATCACTGTTTTACCAACGCCAGCACCGCCAAAAACACCTATTTTTCCGCCCTTAATAAAAGGAGCGATAAGATCAATAACTTTAATACCGGTTTCTAAAATTTCCTGCTTGGTTTCTTGTTCAATTAGAGAGGGTGCTTTTCGATGAATTGGGTAGCGTTTACTAGTTTTAACGCTGCCTTTAGAGTCAATTGGATTTCCAGTAACGTTAAAAAGTCTCCCTAAAACTTCTTCACCAACTGAAACGGTAATTGGTTCACCGCTATCAAAAACTTCTTGCCCCCTTCTTAGACCATCAGTTGGACTCATGGAAATAGTCCGGACGATTCCTTCGCCAAGATGTTGCTGAACTTCCAAAACAAGACTAGCTTGTGTTTTCGGTAGGGTCACTTCCAGAGCATTGTAAATGGCCGGTAATTCTCTTACTTTAAATTCCACGTCTACAACCGGTCCGATTATTTGAGTAATTTTTCCTTTATTCATAAAAAGCCTATTCTAAAGCCGCCGAAGCGACCGAAATATCCAAAATTTCCTTGGTAATCGCTTCTTGGCGAAAACTATTATACGTTAAAGTTAAATCATCAGTTAATTCATAAGCGTTTTCGGTCGCGTTTTTCATGGCTATCATCCTTGCGGAATGCTCACTAGCCTTTACTTCAAGCAGAATTTGGTAAAGCTCCATTAAAATATATTGCGGTAAGATTACTTCTAAAACTGTATCGGCATCAGGTTCAAAAAGGGGTTCTTTCGTTTCCAAAAATTCCGATTCTTTTATTAAACCCTCTAGAATTTCTTGATCTAAGATTGGTAGGAGTTTTCTTACACTAGCAACCTGCTTTAAAGTAGAAACGAAATGAGTGTAAAGAACAGATACCTCGTCAAATTCTCTCTTTAAAAATCCCGCTGTCACTAAAGCGGCAATTGGTTTAACTGATATGATTTCTGGTTTTTCCGGCAGTGAAAAATCCGCGATTAAATCTTTTCGGGTTCGAACAACAAATTGCCGGGCTTTTTTACCGATAGTGATAAATTTTGTATTTTCCAACCGGGAATTTACTTGTCTAAATAAGTTACTGTTTAAGGGACCAGCTAGGCCTCTATCCGTGGAAAAAAATATTAGGGCGCTTTTTTGAATTGTCCTTTTTGCTAAAAGTGGATGGGTTTCCGGATCGATTCTATTAGCAATTGAAATTAAAACCTTATTTAAAAGAAGCGAATACGGCTTGCCGGCAACGGCTTGATTTTGAGCACGTTTCATCTTAGCGGAGGCTACAAGTTCCATAGCGTGAGTAATTTTAGCAGTATTTTGGATTGATTTAATTCTTTTTCTTAAATCCTTGTTATTAGCCATAGTTTATTTAAATCCCTTTTTGAATTCTACAAGGGCTTTTTCCAAATCCTTTATAGTTTGTTCATCAAAGTCTTTTTCTTCTTTAATATTGGTAAGAAGTTTCGCTTCTTTAACTCTCAAGAAGCCAAGAAATCTTTCTTCAAAGTCCTTTATTTTTTCGATTGCCAAATCATCCAAATGGCCATTTGTCACTGCCCAAATAATAATGGTTTGATTCTCAACACTGACAGGTGAGTATTGCGGTTGTTTTAACACTTCGACTATTCTTCTTCCTCGCTCCAGTCTGGCTCTTGTAGCTTCATCTAAGTCACTTCCAAACTGGGCAAAAGCGGCTAATTCACGGTATTGGGAAAGATCTAGCCTAAGTGACCCAGCGACACTCTTCATGGCTTTTATCTGGGCGGCGCCACCGACACGAGAAACCGAAAGCCCTACATTTACGGCTGGTCTCACACCAGAAAAGAAAAGATCACTCTCCAAATAAATTTGTCCATCAGTAATCGAGATCACGTTGGTTGGGATATAAGCAGAAACATCCCCAGCTTGAGTTTCGATTATTGGTAGGGCAGTAAGAGAACCGCCACCGTTTTTCCCCTTTAATTTTGCCGCTCTTTCTAATAAACGAGAGTGAAGATAAAAAATGTCTCCGGGGTAAGCTTCTCGACCAGAGGGTCTACGTAGCGTTAAAGAGATTTGGCGGTAAGCCCAGGCATGTTTAGAAAGATCATCATAGACTACTAAAGCATCGGCTCCTTTATC
Organism: uncultured Gammaproteobacteria bacterium; assembly: GCA_964643435.1. Lineage (GTDB taxonomy): Bacteria > Patescibacteriota > Microgenomatia > Woykebacterales > RBG-16-39-9b > CAZXPY01. The sequence goes on from CAZXPY010000004.1 coordinate 5,536, forward strand.
CATAAAATATTCACCAATAGCGCAGCCAGCGTAGGGGGCGATAAAGGTTGACGGTGCGGGATCATTAGCCGAAGAGGCGACCACAATTGTATGTTTGATAGCCCCATATTTTTTTAGAGTATCGACAACTTGAGCTATTTTTGAGGCTTTTTGGCCAATAGCCACGTAGATACAGACACAATTAGAATTTTTTTGGTTGATAATTGTATCAATGGCAATTGCACTTTTACCTAAACCTCGATCTCCGATTATTAATTCTCTCTGGCCTCTTCCAATTGGGATCATTGAGTCAATCGCCTTTAAACCAGTTTGAAGTGGTGTATTTACCGATTCTCTAATTACAACACCCGGAGCAATTTTTTCGATCGGATAGAACTTAACCGTTTTTATTGGTCCTTTCCCGTCTAGTGGGTTACCAAGAGGATCGATAACCCGGCCAATCAAATTTTCGCCAACTCCAATCGAAAGAATCTTACCAGTTGTTTTTACGTAATCACCCTCTTTTAAGAGAGTGTAATCTCCAAAAATAATAATTCCTACGACAGTTTCTTCTAAATTCAGGGCTAGCCCAAAAAGATTATGAGGTAGTTCAACTAGTTCGTTATAGGCAACGTTAGAAATCCCCTCGGCTTTGACTATGCCGTCACCAACTTCGATAATAGTACCGATATTTCTTTCTTGATAGGTTATTTTTAATTCTTCAATCTCTTGTTTTAACTCAGCTAAGATATCTACCACTTAAAGTCTCCTTTATTTGATTTATTTTCCCTTTTACTGAAAAATCCCACTGATCATCTCCAATTGTGATTTTAATACCACCCAAAAGTAGCGGATTTGTTATTAAAGCCACTTCTAATTTTCCGGCGCGTTTTTTCCCAAAATAATTTCGAATTTTTTCAACCTGATCTTTTTCCAATTTGTCGCTTGATTCAACAACTGCTGTCCGGTCGCTAATATAGTTTTTTATTAGTTTAAAATATAAACTAGCTATCTTTAAGGCTTCTCTTTTAAACGTTGCTTTGAGAAATTTCATATTTTGCCTCATTTTCGAAATAGCTAGTTTCTCATCCTCAAAACTTTTTTTAAACAAAATTCTGGCTATTTTCAAGTTTTCCTTATTTTTCCTTTTCATTCTTTAATTTCCCTTAACGCATTATTTACTAATTTTTCCTTTTCCGTTTTTTGGAGAGTTTTAGCAGTTACTTTTTCGGTCACCAGAGCCACAATATCGACGATTCTTCCTTTTGCTTCACTGATCATTTTTTGTTTTTCTAGTTGCAACGCACTTTCAGCTCCTTTTAGAGTACTTTCAATTTCTTTATTAGTTTCCTCTTGCAACTGCTCTGAGAGGATTTTAGCTTCTTCTTTAGCGTTCTCAATAATTTTAGAAGCCTGCAGTTTAGCGGTGTTTAATATTCTCTCTTGTTCTACATTAGCTTGGGCAAATTTTTTTTGAATCTCCTCGGCTTGTTTAAGTGAAGTCTCGATCCGTTTTTTTCTCTCATCTAATACTTTAAGTATCGGTTTGTATAAAAACCTTTTGAGAAGAAAAAGTAGTATTGCAAAATTAATTATCTGGGCCAATAGAAGAATCGGTTGAATTCCGAAATCTTTAAAAATTTCCATTATTTTAACCTCTAAAAGCTAATACAAGGGCATAAATTGCAATTGCTTCGGCAAAAGCCATACCCAAAAGCATTGCTGGTAAAATCTTACCTTGAGCTTCTGGGTTACGACCGATTGCTTCCATCGCCTTCATACCGATCAACCCAATTCCAATGGCCGGACCAACACCACCTAAAGCGATAATTAAACCACCGGTTAAAGTAAATGTCATCTAATGCTCACCTCCTAACGAATGTTTTTCAGTTAAAATCACCATAAACACTAATGTCAAAATTGAAAAAATCGCTGCTTGAACAAAACCTACTAAAAGTTCTAACCCCAGGAAAGGAATCGGTAAAATAAAAGCAAATAACCCCGAAAGAGAAATAAGAAGTGTTTCCCCCGCGAAAATATTACCAAATAATCGAAAGGACAGTGACAAAAGTTTTGTGAATTCCGCGATCAATTCTAATAAGCCTACAAATAAATAGATCGGATTGAACGAAAAAAATTTTTTAAGGTAATTACCTATTCCCAAAAAACTAACCGAATAATAATGCGTTAAACCAAGAGACACAAGAGCTAAGCTAAGAGTCGTATTTAAATCACTGTTTGCCGACCGTAAGAGAGGAATGAAGACCTCTTTTTTATCAGTCTGAGAAAAAAAACCAATCGTTCCAAAACCGGGTAAAAGACCAAGATAATTTGAAACAATTATAAATAGAAAAAAGGTCGCGACGATCGGGAAAAAAGTTTTTGCTTTGTTTCCAGCCAAATCTTCCACAATATTATATAAAAATTCAACCACCGCTTCAAAAAAATTTTGAATATTATTTGGAAGTAATTTAACCTTTCTGCCCACAAAAAAAGCGCTTATTATTAATACTATTGAAGCAACCCAAGTAGTTAAAATTGTATTAGTTATTGGTAAGTTAAAAACTTCAAAGATTGTTTCGGCAGATAAATGTACTTCCATATTTTAATTTTAAAACCATTCGTTTATTCTAGCAAAAAAGCAAGGTTCTTACAAGAGAGTGCAACTAAATTTTTAGATAAAGGGTAAATCTAAGGTTTTCAGTGGATAATTACCGTAATTTCACCTTTGCTAGGGTTATTTTCAAAGTGTTCAATAATCTCTGCGATATCACCTCTTAAATACTCTTCGTGTAGTTTGGTTAATTCGCGAGCAATTACAATACTTTTATTTCCTAATAAATCCTTTAACAATTTTAGGTTTTTTAATAAACGCTTGGGGCTTTCGAAAAGAATTACTGTAAAATCAAGATTAGCGATTGTTTTCAAAAGTTTTATTGCCTTTCCTTGCCTTTTGGGAAGGTAACCTAAAAAAATAAATTTATCGGTTGGTAGTCCCGAAGCTACTAAGGCCGCAAGAGCCGCCGAAGGACCAGGAATTGGTTCAATTTTTAAACCCTGGTTAATCGCCTCCCTAATTAATTTAAAACCCGGATCGGAAATTGTGGGTGTCCCCGCATCCGAAACTAAAGCTAAATTTTGACCTTCTTTTAAAAGCCCGATTGCTTGGGGGATTCTCGCTAACTCGTTATGTTCGAAAAAGGATAGTAATTTTTTTTTGATCTTAAGAGATTTAAGCAGAATACCGGTTTTCCGAGTATCCTCCGCTAAAATTAGATCAACCTTTTGTAAAGTTTTGACTGCTCGGAGACTAATATCGTTTAAATTACCAATTGGTGTTGAAACTATGTATAATATACCCATAAATTGAGAGGCAATTCTACCACAGATTTTTACTTATGTTAAACAAATTAAAAAAAATCTTTTCTAAGATCGGACCAGGAGTTATAACCGGAGCTAGTGACGATGATCCCAGTGGCATTATGACCTATACAATTGCTGGTTCCTCAACAAAATATGCCACTCTTTGGACTCCTCTTTTTACTTTTCCTCTTATGGTAGCAATGCAAGAAATGTGTGCTAGGATCGGGCTAGTTACTGGAAAGGGTTTAATTGGAACGATGCGAGGGTCTTACCCGAGGATCTTGATCATCGCTTTAGCAATATTAATGGTTATTGCAAATTCAATTAACGTGGGTGCCGATTTGGCCGGAATGGCTTCTTCGGCGGCTTTGATTATAAATCTACCGGTTTCTCTCTTGGTAATAATTTTTACACTTGTTACGCTTCTATTTATGATTTACTTTCCTTATCACGTAATCGTTTCCTATCTTAAATGGCTTACCTTCGCCCTTTTCGCTTATATTTTGTCGGGCTTTTTAAGTTCTCCGGATTGGAAGGAGATTTTTTTAAGAACTTTTATCCCCCAAATACAGTTCGATAAAAATTTTATTACCATTCTTGTAGCCATTTTAGGAACGACAATTTCACCATACCTCTTTTTCTGGCAGGCTAGTGAAGAAGTAGAAGAAAAACTTGAAGAGGGCGAAATTAAAAAGAAGAGAAAAATTCAAATCGTTACTAAACATGAACTTAAGGAAATGAGAGAAGACGTCACCGCCGGGATGTTTCTCTCAAATTTAGTTATGTTTTTTATAATTGGTACTGCCGGCTCGGTTCTTTATAGTAGTGGGATCACTAATATTCAAACTACAGCCGAGGCAGCTCAAGCTTTAAGACCATTGGCTGGAGAAGCCTCATACTTACTTTTCTCACTAGGAATTATTGGTACTGGGCTTTTAGCAATTCCAGTACTAGCGGGAAGCGCCGCTTACGCGGTTTCCGAAGCTTTTGGTTGGAAAGAGGGTTTAGATAAGCACTTTCGGCAGGCAAAGGCTTTTTACGGCGTAATTATTATCTCATTATTAATTGGAATTATCATAAATTTTTTAGGAATAAATCCGATAAAAGCTTTATTTTTTGCGGCGGTTATTTACGGTGTAATTTCACCAATATTAATTGCGGTCATTATTCACATTGCTAATAATAAAAGGCTTATGGGAGAAAAAACTAATGGTTTTCTTTCTAATATTTTCGGCGGTTTAACTTTTATACTGATGGGCGCTGCTGTTCTTATCTTATTTATACTTTAATTAAGGTATTTTCTGACAATTCCGATAACCTTACCCTGAACTTTAACGTTTTTAGAAATAATCGGGTTCATGGAAGAATTTGCTGGTTCCAGACGAACGTGATCACTTTCTTTAAAAAATTTTTTTAAAGTGGCGAAATTATCATTAAGTATAGCTACAACGATATCTCCGTTTTGGGCTTCATTTTGTTCTTCAACGACTACGTAATCACCGTCCAAGACTCCAGCATCAATCATCGAATTACCTTTTACTTGTAACACGTAAGTTTTTTTGTCTCCGACCATATCCGCTGGTAGAGTAATTGTTTGGGTTGGATCTGGTATTGCTTCAATGGGCGCTCCCGCCGCGATATAACCAACAAGCGGAACTTCTACACTAGGATCAACCCAACCAGCCGCTCTCTGATCTACGACTTCAAAACCCCGGTGATTACCAGCGCCGACTTTTTTTAGGATTCCTTTTGCCACTAAATTTTGGATATGTTCGTGGACTGTAGCCGGCGAACGCAGTCCCAAACCATCGCAAACTTCAGCCAGTAGTGGAGCATAACCGTGCTTTTGCATGTATTGAGTTATAAATTGGAGGATATCACGTTGTCTTCGGTAAAGAACTGGTGTCATAA
>CAZXPY010000004.1:10888-35054 GCA_964643435.1 uncultured Gammaproteobacteria bacterium
CAAGAGAGATCGCACCGCAGCTAACTATTGTAACCAGGTGTTACATGGCTATGGCTGCGGTTTTCTTTTTGAGTTAAAATATGTTCCTATGGATAAATTTGAACTAAAGGCGCCGTGGTCGCCGACTGGAGATCAGCCAGATGCTATTGCAAAGCTTACTCAAGGTCTTCAGAGAGACTTTAGGTTTCAAACCCTACTTGGGGCTACTGGTACCGGTAAAACCTTCACGATGGCAAATATTATTGCTGGAGTGAACCGGCCAACTTTGATTATCGCTCACAACAAAACTTTGGCAGCTCAACTCGCCTCTGAATTTCGGGAATTTTTCCCAGATAGTGCCGTTGAATACTTTGTTTCTTATTACGATTATTACCAGCCAGAAAGTTATGTTCCCCAAATCGATCTTTATATTGAAAAGGACGCGGCTATTAATGAGGAAATAGATCGGCTGCGGCTAGCCGCAACAAAAGCATTGCTGACACGTCGAGACACCATAATTGTTGCTAGTGTTTCTTGTATTTACAACCTCGGCTCGCCAACTGCTTACAAGCAAAGTACGATTACTCTTTTTAAAGACCAAATATTGCCCTTGGCAAAAGTGAAAGAACAATTGATAAAACTACAATACGAACGTAATGATTTAGATTTAAAACGGGCTACTTTCCGAGTAAAGGGAGATATTTTAGAAATTTATCCAGCTTATGAGCAATTTGCAGTCCGAATATCTTTTCTAGGCGAAAAAATCGAAAAAATTAGCAAACTAGAGCCAACTAGTTTGGAAAGAATAGAGGAAATGGAAGAGATCACTATCTTTCCCGCCCGGCATTACAATGTGCCGCAAGAATTGCCCTACGACCCGCTGGTCGAGATAGAAAAGGAATTCAAGGAATGGAGCGCAAAGTTAAAAAAGGAAAACAAATTAGTTGAGCTGCAAAGACTGACAAGTAGAGTGAATTATGATCTCGAAATGCTACGCGAAGTTGGTTTTGTCAAGGGAATAGAAAATTATTCCCGCTATTTTGATGGTCGGCTACCAGGAGAGCCACCCTACACCTTGTTGGATTATTTCCCAAAAGATTTTCTTATCTTTATTGATGAATCTCATATGACTCTGCCGCAACTACGCGGTATGTGGCATGGAGAAAGAACAAGAAAAGAGGTTTTGATCAATCACGGCTTTCGACTGCCTAGCGCAATGGACAACCGACCCTTAACTTTTGCTGAGTTTATGGGTAAAATAAGCCAGATTATTTTCACTAGTGCAACTCCAAACGATTATGAGCTTTCACTCTCGGAACAAACTGCAGAGCAGGTAATTAGACCGACTGGTATTGTCGATCCAGAGGTTGAAGTACGGGGCACCGAGGGACAAATTCCTGATTTGATAGCCGAGATCCAAAAAAGAGTTGGAGAAGGTCAGAGAGTTTTAGTTACCACCCTTACCAAAAGAATGGCCGAAGACCTAACTGAATATTTGCAAGAGAGAGATATAAAAGTAATGTACATTCATTACCAAGTAAACACCTTGGAGCGGGTGGATATTTTACGAGACTTGCGAACTGGAAAGTACGACGTTTTGGTCGGAATTAATTTATTAAGGGAAGGGTTAGATTTACCTGAAGTTTCTTTAGTAGCGATATTAGATGCCGATAAAGAGGGTTTTTTGCGTAGTAAAACTGCTTTGATTCAAACAACCGGTAGAGCGGCGCGTCACGTCGAGGGAAAAGTGATTATGTACGCGGATACTGTCACTGGTTCAATGAAGACCGCAATCGGGGAAACAGACCGGCGTCGCAAGATCCAACTTGAATACAATGAAAAACACGGCGTTACTCCTACCACCATCCAAAAAGCAATTCACGATATTAGCGAAAGATTAAAGCAATTGCAGCCGGAGGTGAAAGTAACGCAGGAATTAGATCTTTCCAAGGTGCCAAAAGATCAGGTCAAACAACTTATACGAGATTTAACTCGTGAAATGTTGACCGCTGCTGAAAACCTCGAATTTGAGAAAGCCGCCCTACTGCGAGACCAGCTACTGGAACTTAAAAACCAAGAGTTGGAAATCCCCAAAACAATTTCCCCCAAAGAAGCCGTAAAATCGGTTGGAGATGCTTAAAGTGTAGTTACTAGTATACCAGTATATTGGTAGTTACGTTATTTAGGTTTCTGAACAGAAGATTATGAGATTATTAAGTAAGAAGAAGACCTCATGGGGTGCTCACGAGGTCAATGTCGGATAGATTCCAGGCAAATCGTGAAAGCCTAGTGTTTGGTAGAACAGTACAGTCCTCACAGCGATCCGCTAAAGTTGCACCACGCGGTCGGAGTGGGGTTGGAAAGGTCCTTGCGATTGGAATCAACAAGGACCGTTGTTTGAATATGGGGCGGGCTTGTAATTATTGCGACTATAGCGCAAACCGTGTGCCTCACCCCGTGACTACGATTTGGCTCGGGTAGCAGGGCTTGAACCTACTCCTTCCACCTCCACGGTGGTTGTGCTACCACTTACACCATAACCCGAGTTTTGATAGAGGAGTGGTCTCCGATTTGATCGGAGCTGGCGCACCAACAGGTTGTGGGCGTCAGGTCTCGAAGCGAGACACCACCCCCTCCTTCACTCGGACCGCAAGTAAAAAGTCGGACGAATCCGGCTTTATGCGGTCAGCGGCGCTAAGTGGCTTCGGGGGGTACTAGCCCGCGATGCTCACCGCGCCTAGAAATGTTCCCAGCAGCCGGATCTGCCAACCGGTGGCTCTATGGCTCCTTCATTGACAGCCGTCGCACTAGTCGTACGTGGGGTTCACAACCCTCCTTCGCCGTTTCTAGTCTACGAACTGCTGGGTCCCTCGGCCGAAGGGAAACTACCTTCCAAATTTAGGTTGAAAGATAAATTCCCTTGGCCGAAGTTTTCTCTCCAAATCTCAATACACGAAACGGTATTGATTATATCATAACCTATAATATTTGTCAAATAAGGAAAGGGTGCCAGTGCCGAGTTTGGTCGCTAGTTCGCAGGATCTGGAGTCCAGCTAGCAACCACGGGGATCTCGGCACTGGCAGATTTAGGAGGCGGTAGACCAGGCGGGCACAAGGCTTACCGTCTCTCTGGGTCGGTGAGGGCTCTCGCTTGCCTTCACTGACCTGTGCTAGACGACCCATTTGGGCGGAGGGTGGGTCGTACAAGCCTATGACGACCATATTTATACCCAAAAGCCCGAAGGCTTTCAGGGAATCTCTCTCTGCGCTTACCCGTGGAGGTCCGTCCTCTGGCGTTGTTAAGGTACACCGTGGCGGGAACCATCGCGACCAGCAAGGTCAGAGGCTGGGCAAGCACAAATGCAAAGGGGGAACCTTCGCGCCTAAAATATAGCTTTATTTAACTTTCTTGTCAAGAGTTGTGTACATAACTCTTGTAAAAATTTGCTAGAAAAGGTAAAATTTAGCGCTACTTTTCAAAAGCTTATGCAAGACAAAATCATCATCAGAGGTGCACGTGAGCATAATCTAAAAAATGTTAACTTGGAAATTCCCAAGAATAAACTCGTGGTTATTACTGGGATTTCTGGTTCGGGAAAATCCTCATTAGCCTTCGACACACTTTACGCCGAAGGCCAACGCCGTTATGTAGAATCACTCTCTGCTTATGCCCGGCAATTTCTAGGGCTAATGGAAAAACCCGATGTAGACCAAATTGAAGGTTTATCCCCAGCTATTTCAATAGATCAAAAAAGCGCCCCGAAAAACCCTCGTTCCACGGTTGGTACGATTACCGAAATTTACGATTACATGCGGCTTTTATGGGCGAGAATTGGAATTCCTCATTGCCCAATAGACGGTAGAGAAATTAAACCTCAGACTCCCCAAGAAATTGTTGATCAAATTGAAGCCGTTGCTAAGAAAAGATCAAAAATCCAAATTTTAATTTTGGCGCCGGTAGTAAAAGGAAGAAAAGGAATTTATGAAGAGATTTTTGAAGATTTAAGAAAAAAAGGTTTCGTGCGGGTAAGGGTAGATGGAAAAGTTTACGAAATCGATGAAGTTCCTGCTCTAAGTAGATATAGGGTTCACGATATTGAAGTTGTAATCGACCGTCTGGAGATACCAACCGATAAACAACGGCTTACCGAATCAGTAGAAACAGCTTTGAAAATCGGCGAAGGGCTGTTGTACGTAAATATAAATAAAAAAGAGGATAAAGTGTTTTCCGAAAAATTTGCCTGCCCAGATCACGAAATTTCCCTTCCCGAACTGGAACCAAGAACTTTTTCTTTCAATTCGCCGCGCGGTGCTTGTTCTACTTGTCAGGGAATTGGAACAAAATTTACCGTCGACCCAGATTTAGTAATCCCTAATAAAAATTTATCAATCACTGAAGGCGCAATATTACCGTGGCAGCGTATTTTAGCTCATGATACTTGGACTACCAGAAGATTAGAATCACTGACAACCCATCTTGGGTTTTCCTTGCGAGAACCCGTTAAAGATTTAGCCAAGAAAGCGTTGGATATTATTCTTTATGGTTCCGAAGACGAGGTTTTTGAAGTTTCGGGTCGGAACCGGTTTGGTCGTTATCTAACCTTTCATACTACCTTTGAAGGGGTGATTCCCGAAGTGCTACGCCGCTACAAAGAAACGGGAAGTGAGTGGACCAAAAGAGAAATCGAAAAATATATGCGGGAAGAGGTTTGCGAGTCCTGCCGGGGCAGCCGGCTTAAAAAAGAAGCCCAGTTTATCACCACTGGCGGTAAATCCATTGTCGAGGTGTCCGGGATGTCGATTGCCGCCGCAGTGAATTGGTTTTCAAGATTGGAACTCTCGGGAAAGGAGAAGCAAATCGCGCATCAGGTTCTTAAAGAGATAAACGCCCGCCTTAAGTTTCTCTCTGATGTTGGTTTGGATTATTTAACAATAGAAAGAACAAGCGCTACTTTAGCCAATGGAGAGGCGCAAAGGATTCGTCTGGCTAGCCAGATAGGTTCTGGTCTTTCGGGAGTTTTATACGTACTTGATGAACCTTCGATTGGATTGCACCAAAAGGATAATTTAAAGTTGATTAACACCCTTAAAGAACTACGTGATTTAGGCAATAGTGTGATTGTTGTAGAACACGATAAGGAAACAATTGAAAATGCCGATTTTGTGGTCGATATTGGTCCGGGTGCCGGAGAAGAAGGTGGCAGAATTATCGCTACTGGAACCCCAAGAGAAATTATGAAAGTAACGAAGTCATTAACTGGTCAATATCTTTCCGGTAAGAAAGTGGTTATGGAAAAAAGACAAGTTAGAAGTGGAAACGGTAAATCTTTGCGAATAATTGGGGCAGCGGCGCATAATCTAAAAAAAATAAACGTTGATATTCCGTTAGGGAAATTTGTCTGCATTACCGGCGTATCGGGAAGCGGAAAATCGACTCTTGTGGAGGATATTTTACATAAAGCCCTTGCCGCTTATTTCTACAGAGCCAAAGAAAAACCAGGTAAGTTTGAGAGAATCGATGGTCTTGAGTATATTGATAAAGTAATCGATATAGACCAGTCACCGATCGGCCGAACCCCTCGCAGTAATCCAGCTACTTATACGGCCGCGTTTTCTTATATTCGTGAGCTTTTTGCGAAGACACCGGAAGCCCGAGCTCGTGGTTACAGAGCGGGCCGATTTTCATTCAATGTTAGGGGAGGTAGGTGTGAGGATTGTCAAGGGGATGGAGTAGTAAAAATTGAAATGCAATTTTTACCTGATGTTTACGTTACTTGCGAAGTCTGTAAAGAGAAAAGATACAATCGAGAAGCATTGGAAATTGGATATAAAGGAAAAAATATCTCCGAAGTACTTGATATGACTATAGAGGAAGCGGCAATTTTTTTCGAAAATATACCGGTAGTTTTAACTAAATTGAAAACTTTAAAAGACGTTGGTCTAGGTTATATAAAACTGGGACAAAGAGCGACCACTCTTTCGGGAGGAGAAGCGCAAAGGGTCAAACTAGCCACAGAATTAGCCAAAAAAAGTACTGGCAAAACCCTTTATATTCTTGATGAACCAACTACTGGTCTTCATTTTGCTGATATTGAAAATCTTCTCTCTGTACTTCACAAATTAGTGGAGATGGGTAATACCGTTTTGGTAATTGAGCATAATTTAGAAGTCATCAAAACTGCTGATTGGATCATTGATTTAGGGCCTTTTGGTGGCGATAAAGGGGGCGAAATTGTCGCCGAAGGTCCCGCCCCTAAAATTGCCTCTAATCAAAATTCGTTCACCGGTCAGTATCTCAAAAATTTTATTTAAAAGCAATTGATTTTTCCCCAAATTTTGTTATAATACAGCTGTCAGTTTTCACTACAATACAGTTGTAGGTATGATTTCCAAAAAAGATTTACTCAATCCTAAAAACAAAGAAGAAATTTCCACGATTCTTTTACAAGCAATTAAAAACACTATCGGTGACGGCTTAATTTTATTTGATAAAAACGGGGTCTTTATTTTTTTAAACGAGGCTGCAAAAGAACTGCTTTTCGTCAAAAAAGATCCAACCAACTTAAACAGACGCGCCGTTATCAAAAATAGAAAAAAATATAACAAATATTTACTAGAATATTATTTTGATCCGATTAAAACTTTTGAAGGAGTCGTAAAGGTCAAAGAATCTTCCCGGGGAAATTTAATAAAAATTAATTCTAGCCCGCCAAGATTTATTGAAACCACCTATACACCGATTTGTAACGAAGAGACACAAGTAATTGGGGTTGTTGCCAATTTTAGAGATGTAACCGAACTAAAAAAACAAGCGGAACAAATAAAAGGTCAATTGCAGATCGCTACTGAACAAAAGGAGAGATGGACGGCAATTTTTAATAATGTCGAGGAAGGGGTGTTTGTTTTAGATAAAGACTCGAAAATCGTCCAGTTTAATAATGGTTGTGAATTGATGAGTGGCTACTCGGAAAAAGAAGTTTTAGGGAAAAAAATTCATAAGATCTTTAGATGCCATGATATGAAGGGTAATTATTATCCAAATTTCTCCTTAATAGATAAGGTTTCCTTAACAAAAGAAGCTATTCCCTACGATGAACACCTTCATACAAGTAGGGATGGAAAAGAAATCTGGGTTGGAGTAAGTAAGACTCCAATACTTAATGAAGAGGAAGAAATTGAACAAATAGTGGGAATTATTCGAGACGTTACAAAATTAAAAGAAATCGAAAAGGCAAAAAGTGAGTTTGTTTCGATTGCCTCTCACGAATTAAGAACTCCTTTAACGATAATTAATGGCTATTTGTCGCTTCTTTTAAGTGGGGATTTGGGGCAAATGGGGGAACTTCGAAATAAATTATATCATCTAAATATTATTAACAAAATTTATTCGGAAACAAAACGCTTAAGCGGTTTGGTGGAGGAGCTCTTGAATGTAACCAGAGTTGAAGAAGGAAGATTGAAGATCGATTTGAAAAGAACTGATTATAACGAGCTTCTAGAGGAAGTTGTCAATGAGTTTAGGCCAATTGCTTCTTCAAAACAAATAACTTTAAGTCTGGAAAAACCCTCCTTCTATCCAAAAGATTTACATATATATGTTGATCGAGACCGTATAAAGGAAGTTTTAGTAAATTTAATTGATAATTCCATAAAATACACTGGAAAAGGGGGTAAAATTCTTCTCTTCCCTTCGGTAGAAAACAGCGAAGTTTTCACTAGTATCCAAGATAATGGTATCGGTATCGAACCTAAATTATTAAATCATATTTTTGAAAAGTTTCAACAAATTCCGGGTAGTTTCCTTAAGGAAAATAGAGGCACAGGACTCGGGCTTTTTATTGTCAAAGGTATTCTTGACCTTCATCAGGGTAAGATTTGGGTGAAATCTTATCCAGGCAAAGGTTCGACCTTTACCTTTACTCTTCCCGCAAAATAACATCCCAATATTGATAAGATCCTAAAAATTTGTTAATCTAGAAAGAGTAGAGCGTTACTATGAAAGAAAAAAAGATAAAAGTTTTAATAATTGAAGATGAGAAAGAGGTTTCCGAACTTTATAAATTAAAACTTACAATTGATGATTATGATGTTATTACGGCAACAAGTGGTCAAGAAGGTCTAAAAAAGGCTTTTAAAGATAGTCCTGATCTTATTTTTTTGGACATTAAAATGCCAAAGATGGATGGTTTCGAAGTTTTAAAAAGATTAAGAGAGAACCCTAAAACAAAAAAAACCCCAGTGGTAATTCTTTCTAATTTTGATGAAGAAGATATGGTTGAAAAGGGTTTAACGCTTGGTGCTGACGAATATCTAATAAAATCGCAATTCACCCCTGAAGAAATATCCTCCAAAGTCCAACGGTGGGCCAAAGAAGAATAGTTTGATGAAACTACAAAAAATTTCTCTACTCTTTCTGCTCGCGGGATTTATCTTTCCCCAAAAAACCTACGCTAGCGAATTTTCCACTGAATATGGGATAAACTATGATATTTCTAAAAACGGGACTGCCAAAGTTGTTCAAGAAGTTACTCTAAAAAATCTTACTTCAACATTTTATGCCCCTGAATACGCCTTAAATATTGGTTCGACTAATGTCTTCGACGTCCAAGCTAGAGATTCTAGCGGTACTCTTAAAACAAATATTCAAAGCGAGGACATTTCAACAAGAATTAACGTTATTTTAGGTGATAAAGTAATCGGCTTAGGAAAAACAGCCACTTTTACATTAAGTTACACTGTTAAAGATTTTGCTAAAAAACTTGGAAAATTATGGGAAATAAATATACCTAAAATTTCGAGTGATGCGGAAATTAGAAGGTACGATGTGGTGTTATCAGTTCCGCGCGAATTCAGCTCTATTCATTATATCACTCCAGAGCCAAATAAGACCTCCGATCGGAATTTTTTCTTTGATAAGCGAATTCTAGAGACGGGAGGTATACGAGCGGCATTTGGCGAATACCAAATCTTTAACTTTGATCTTACGTATCATCTTTATAATCCTAATTTGATTAATGGTTTTACGGAAATTGCTTTCCTGCCTGATACCACCACCCAAGGTATCGAATTTAAATCTATTAACCCCTCTCCTGTCTATATAAGAGAAGATGAGGATGGTAATTATCTTGCCAGATATAACCTTGGACCCAAAGAAAAATTAGATGTTAATATTACCGGTTTAGTAAAAATAGTCGATCAAACTAGAAAATTACAATCAATAAGAGATTGGAGGGAAGATGAACTTAAGAAATATCTAAAGGCAGATAAATTTTGGGAAGCAAATAATCCAGAATTAATAGACTTAGCAAAAAAACTTAAGACTCCTAAGGCGATATACGACTTTGTAAGTACTAATCTTAAGTATAATTATGGTAAAGTTAATTCCCCAAAAATTGAACGTCTGGGGGCACTTAGAGCTCTTAAAAACCCAAACGAAGCAATTTGTATGGAATATACTGATCTTTTTATTGCTTTGGCTCGCGCCGCCGGTATTCCCGCCCGAGAATTAAACGGTTTTGCTTATACCGAAAATAGGAAACTGCGACCAACTACTTTAAAATCTGATGTTTTAAGCGACGTCTTACACGCCTGGCCGGAATATTACGATAGGGAAAGAAAAACCTGGGTTCAAATTGACCCGACTTGGGGCTCAACTACTTCTGGCTTAGATTATTTTGATAAACTGGATACCAATCACGTTGTTTTTGCCATTAAAGGAGTCTCTTCTGAAAAACCAACCCCAGCCGGAGCTTATAAAGTAGATAATCTAGATGAACAGGATATAAAAATTTCTTTCAGCGATCAAGATTTAACAACAAAAGCAGATATTGATATTACAGTAGCCGAAAATAAGTTTATCTCTGGATTTTCTTCTAGCGCAAAAATACTAATCGCTAACCGTACCCCGCGCGGTTTTTTCAAAACTACTTTAAAAATCTCTTCGGACGATGTGGCTTTAATTACCCCTAGCCAGACCTATTTGGGAACAATCCTTCCTTTTGAAGATAACACTGTCGATACAAAATTTAAAAATATTGGTTTATTCAAGACCAGAGAAGCAAAATTAAAAATTACCGTTTTGGGAACAGACGGCGTAAACCCTTTTGAAATAAACAAAGAAGAAGTTCTTTATTTAAAACCCTTTTTCGCTTCGGGAGCGACCTTAATAATAATTGGCGGCTTTATCTTAAGTTTTACGATTTTAGTTTATATACTGATTCTAGAATTTAAAATGCTTTTTGCTTCGAAAGAGGATAAAATTAAGTAATGGTGTTAGAAAAATTTTCGAATAAGAGCGGAGTTTACGTTTTAAAGGACAAAACTGACAAACCTATTTATATTGGCAAGGCTTTAAATATAAAAGAGCGTCTAAAAAGCCATTTTAAAAGTAGCAACCTAAAAGAAAAATCTCTGGTTTCAAAAACCGCAAAAATAAATACCATTTTGGTAGAAAGCGAAATAGAAGCTTTAATTTTAGAAGCTAATTTAATCAAAAAATTTAAACCCATTTTTAATATCTCTCTTAAAGACGATAAAGATTACCTCTATATAAAAATCCCCAAAGAGCCGTTTCCAAGAGTTTTAATGGCCAGAAAACGAGACCTGAAAAATTCAAAAATTTATTTTGGTCCCTTCCCATCTGCCTCAAGTGTTCGTACGACCCTGCGGAAATTACGAAAGATATTCCCCTCTAGATTTTGTAAAATTGGCCAGAAACGAGCTTGCCTCTCTTTCCATTTAGGATTATGTCCCGGTGTCTGTATTGGAAAAATAAGCGAAGAGAATTATCTTAAAAATATCAATAATCTAATTAAATTCTTAAAAGGTCAAAAAGAAGAACTTTTGCGAAAATTAGAGAATCAAATGCAGGCAGCTTCTAAAAAAATGGAATTTGAGGAAGCGGAGAGAATAAAGCGAACAATTGACGCGCTCCATTACGTGACCTCAAGCGGCACTGATATCGGAGATTACTTAAAAAATGGAACTTTAGGAAAAGATTTGCGAACCTTTGGCTTGGAGGAATTAAAAGAAGTATTATATTTACCAAAAGTACCGGAAAAAATAGAAGCGTATGATATATCTAATTTTGCTGGTAAGGAAACGACCGGTTCTATGGTTGTATTTGTAGACGGGAAACCAGAAAAATCTCTCTACCGGCGTTTCAAAATTCGGGAAGTAGAGGGTATTAACGATTACGCCGCTTTAGAGGAGGTCTTAGAAAGGAGACTAAGGAACACCGGAAATGATGCTTCATTTTCGCAGTTACCTGATTTAATAGTGATCGACGGAGGGAAAGGGCAATTAGGAGTAGCGGTTAAAATATTAGAAAATTTGAATTTAAAAATTCCGGCAATTGCTTTAGCTAAGAAAGAGGAGAGAATATTTATGCCCCACCAACCCACTAGTTTGAAATTAAAACTTGATTCAGCTAGTTTATACTTAATTGCGCGTTTACGAGACGAGGCCCATAGATTTGCTATTTCTTATCACCGACTCTTAAGAAGGAAATCTTTTATCCCAAGAGGGGAAAAAACATCTTCAAGAGAGGTGAAAATAATTAATATTAATGAGGCATAGCCTGTTTTGCAAGCAAAATGAAAAAACTAATTAGAGGGTTTATAATAAATTTTTCTTCTTTTTGGTTAGTCGTGTATTCCTTTCCGGCTTTTAATTACGAAAATCCGACTGATTTATTTTTACCCTCTTTTGTGTTTTCCTTCCTTTCTTTATTTATAAAACCCCTGCTTAACATAATTACCCTGCCTCTGAATTTTATTACCATGGGTATGTTTTCTTGGTTAAGCGCCGTAATTACTTTATATCTGGTTTTCGTATTGATCCCCGAAGTTAAATTTAGCGGTTTTGAGTTTTCGGGATTGAATATTAGTGGATTCGTGTTACCTACTTTTTACATTGGTAAATTACTCGCCTTAAGTATCGGCTCTTTCCTAATTAGTCTCACTTGCGCAATAATAAGGTGGGTCTTTTTCAAATGAAACTTCAAGTAAAGTTGTAAACTACTACGACCCGTGTTAAAATTCAAATTCAAATGAAGATTACTTTGCTTTTCATTCAACTTATAAGTGCAATCCTTTTAATTGTTTTTATCATAATGCAGGCTAAAGGGGTTGGTCTAGGTGGTGCTTTTGGTGGGGAAGGAGCTTTTTATCGAAGTCGAAGGGGAGTTGAAAAGATTCTTTATTTTGCAACCATCACTACTTCAATCATCTTTATGGCTATCTCGTTGTTATTAGTATTCCTCTCCTCCTAAAGAAAATGCTAACTAATATAAGGTTTTTACTTTTGATAGGTATTGGATTATTAAAAAGACACGCCAAGAAGATTTTAAAGTTTTTTTCCTTTTTAATTATTTTGTTAGTTTTTAGTTGGTTCTTTTTAACAAAACAATTAGTAGCTGTTTATGAAAAGTTAAGCGTTCCTTTTGTACGGCCAAAGATCGTTGAAGGGGTAATCGGTAAACCCCTTGCCCTTAATCCGCTCTTTACCCAAAACGATGCCGAAGTCGATATAACTTCTTTGGTATTTCGTGGTTTAACGAGAGTTACTGCTGACGGATCCTTTGAACCTGACTTGGCCGAAAGTTTTTCGGCTGAAAATGAAAAAGAGTACCTTTTCAAATTAAAAAAAGACATTTACTGGCACGATGGAAAAAAATTTACGGCCTCTGACGTGATTTATACCGTAAGGACGGCTCAAGACCCAAACCTAAAAAGCCGCTATTTTGATAGTTTTAAAGATGTAAAGGTAGAAAAATTAGATGATTTTACAATTAAGTTTATCTTAAAAGAATCGTTTTCACCTTTCCCAGGAGTTTTAAAGCTTGGAATTATCCCGGAACATGTCTCTTTAAAAAGATTTAAGCCTATCGGTACGGGTTCTTTCCGAGTTCTCTCCTCAAGCCTCCAAAAAGTCACTCTTACTAACGGAAGGGTCAATTTAATTTTTAAATTCTACCCAAACATACAACTCGCTCTCACCGCTCTCCAACTTGGTGAGATTGGAAGTTTAGGAGGATTGGGATCAGAAGATTTAAAACAAATAAAAGATTCGCCGCAATTAAAAATTTACACAACGCGACTTAATAGCCGGTTTGTGGCTATTTTCTTTAACACTAAAGCGGCTAGTTTAAGTGAGAAAGCGGTCCGAAATGCCCTTGTTCTGGCTACTTCGAAAGAGAACATAGTTAAAGAGCTTAATATTAATAAAGAATCTATCGTGACTTCGCCAATCCCTAAAAGTTCTTGGGCTGGTAATAATTTTGAAAAAAAACCCGATTATAATCAGGATTTAGCGGTGAGTACTTTGGAAAAAAATGGTTGGAAACTTGAAGGGAACGTTAGAAAAAAAGATGGTAAGGAACTTGCAATCAAAATAACCAGTATTGATAGTCCTGATCTTTTAAAAATAATGGCCCTAGTCAAAGAACAATGGGGCGAACTTGGTATCAAAATTGATACAAGAGTATTAACCGGCAGTGAATTACGCGAAAAAATTATTCAATCAAGAGAATACGAGGTTCTTATTAGTACCCAAGCAATTGGTGCCGATCCAGACCAATACGTTCTTTGGCACTCTACTCAAACAGAGCTGGCAAATATAACAAATTTGACTAGCGCAAAAGTAGACAAGGCTCTTGAAGACGGACGTACAATTAATGATAAGGAGATACGTAGAAACAAGTATTTAGAATTTCAGAAATTACTGGTAGATGAGGTACCGGCCGTTTTTCTTTATTGGGTTGATTATAACTACGTAGCTCCTTCAAAAATTTCTGGGGTAACTTTAAATGATTTGTTATTACCGATAGACAGATTCAATTCAATAAATAATTGGCAGGTTAAAAGAAGGCTAATTTAAATTATTATATTTTAAACTTTGGTAAGAATAATCGATAAGGGCTTCGGTTTCACCTCTACGATCGGGAGTTCCTAAAACTACGGTTAACAAGTCGTGTCCTTCTTTTTCAATCAAAGAAACTAGGGAAAGTTTTGAATCCGGTGTGAAACCGGGTTTTATACCTTTAAAACCAGGGTAATTAACCATTGGAGAAGCATTATTTAAATAGAAATATTTGTGATTTTGATCTTCATCAAATTTTGCCGCGATGAAGTAATTTTTCGTTTTGACTATTTCTCCGAAAATAGGAAATTTATTCAAGGCGTATTGACTCAAAGTGGCTAAATCATAAGCACTACTATATTGATCGGAAGAAAAATCAACATCCAAACCAGTAGCGTTTATAAAATTAGTATCATTTAGACCCAAACTTTGGGCTTTACTATTCATTAACGAGACAAATTCTTTTTCGCTACCGCTAATTCCTTGCGCTAAAGCAACGGCAGCGTCGTTTCCCGAAACAAGAAGAAGACCATAAAGTAAATCTTTGACTGTCAGTTTTTCGTTGGGGTATAAACCCATTATATCCGGTTCCATTCTGGCAGCGTAATCTGAAACAGTAATAATTTTATCAAGGCTAGAATTCTCTAAAGCAACGATGGCGGTCATTATTTTTAAAGTGCTTGCCACCGGAACCCGTAAATGAATATTTTTGGTATACAAAGTTTCGTTGGTTGTTAAGTCGATTGAAATTGCACTTCTTGAATACAAAACCGGTGGAAGAGCGCTGGAAGGGAGTGGTTTTTCTTTCGGAAACCAATTATTTTCAAAGCCTTTTGTACTTTCCTTTGACCGGGGGCTTTGCGAGAAAGCTGAAAAGAGCTTTTCCCGCAAGAGCCCTCCTTTAATTAAAAAAAGGACAGCGAAAATAATTAGTAAGAAAATAACAAAAAATATTAACTTTTTTTTATTTCGACGTTTGGGTTCTATCTCCATGCCCTCAAATAATGATTCTAGCAAGAGCGAATCTTCCTTGCAACCAAGGTCAGATTCTAGTAAAATAGCGGAACATACGCCCCTGTAGCTCAGTGGATAGAGCGGGTCGGTTCTAACGACAAGGTCGGGGGTTCGAATCCCTCCAGGGGTACCAAACCGTCAAAAGTGGGCCCGTAGTTCAGTGGCAGATCCGGCTACGCCGGACTCTTAAGATGGAGTTTTACGTTTACGTAATAAAAAACAGGCAGAAAGATAAAATATATATTGGTCAGACTAGTGATATTGAAAACAGATTGAAGAGACATAATGGTCTGTTGCCTTCAAGGGGTAATAGCTATACAAAAATAAATAAAGGAATTTGGGAAGTTATTTATAAAGAAGAACATGACATACGGAAAGAGGCGGTGCGAAGGGAAAAATATTTAAAAACACATGTTGGGAGAGATTGGCTGAAAAAAGTTTTGGGCGGCTAGCTCAATTGGTAGAGCAGATGCCTCTTAAGCATCCGGTTCTGGGTTCGAGTCCCAGGCCGCTCACCAAAACTTTATCTCAATTGGTAGATCCGGCAGTGCCGGACTCTTAAGCCGCGTGTCGGAGGTTCGAGTCCTCCCGGGCTCACCATATTCAGTATTGATTGTTAGGTAAAGAAAAACGACCCATTTCTGAGTCGTTTCTACTAACAAGAATCTCTCCCCATTAATAGTACTTCCACAGTTTGTATTTGATGGTGTCATAAACACCCCAACATATAGCTCCAGCTAATATGAGGCCAACCCAGAATGCAATTGACCACACAAAATACAAACCGGAGTACTGGAAAGCAGTTAGACTGCAGTCCGGTAAGTAGCACGACCCATCGGTCAAACCTCCTTCTGGCGTATGACCCAACGTGAAAACTTCATAAGGGGCGAATTGGCCGATGACGATTCCTGGACCCAACAGTGCAAGACCGAGCGTCAAGAGTACAGAAACAGTTCGTATAAAGCCCATGACTTCTCCTCCTTCCTATTTGGAGAACCACACGGAACGTTTTACGTAAAATGTATCAAAAGAGCTACTCCGTATCCGATCAGGAAGACGACAACAATGAAGAAGGTTGCTATCATCTCCCCCTTGATGTCTGATTGGCCTGAAGTGCTGCTGGTCGGTTCATCATCAGTGCGATCAGTACGATCAGACCCATCTGACCCGTCCCCGTAGTCTCTGTAATACGGCATCATCTCTCTTCACTTCCTTTCCTAAATACGGTAATTAGCAAAAAAGCTAAGGCAGAAAAGAAGACAGCGAGTACGACGTAACCAACCCAAAAAGGTAGATACATTGCCATAAGGATTAGCCCGATGATGAACGCAACCAAAAAGATGGTGATTCCAAGGGCGATCCATCCACCACCGCTCCCTCCACCACTGCCACTGAATCTATCGTCGCGGTCTCCTGGATCTGAACCGTAATAGATATGAGAAGGTGGCATACCCATGTTTCAACTCCTCCTTCCCCAGCTTACCTGACGGATTCTATTGGCCACAAAACGGGCAGGTTGACCGTCCATCACCGTGATACGGCCCAGAGACCCATACTGTCTTCTCATCGTTGTGCCCACAGTGTGAGCACTTAAATGTGTACAGGTCTTCGTAGTCAACACCAGCCCTCCCTGTGTCTCCATGGTGAGTACATGTCGCCTCACCTCTACATTTGGGACATTTGACTAAGGGCACTGTCGTACCTACCTTTCTCTCCCCGAATGAACTTTTATGTCTCAATTTGGTGTGCATAATAAGTATACTTCTCGCTGTCAATTTATTTAAGAGACTAAGCTTATATTTATGAAATCTTTAAGAAGGTTCAAATAACGTCCTTCTTGGCTCACTTTTTTTGCCTCATTTGACAATTAAACTTTCGAATAATAATATAAGCCTAGAATACAGCATCTATTGGGAATTCATCCAAAACAGAGGAGGGAGAAATGGACCAAGGAAGACTTAGTAGTGCCGAATCTTTGGAATCTTCTGGCAACTACGATGAAGCTATTAGCGAGTACCTTATTTTGGCATCAGAGATTCCCGACGATGCCCAAGTGAGAATCCATCTGGCCTCTTGCTATGGCCTTCGGGGAAACTTCCCAGAAGCGGAGAAGTGGGCACGTGAGGCTCTTGTTCTAGATTCGAACAGCGGACCGGCCCACTACTATCTCGGCTGTGCATTGCGTGATCAGAGCAAACTCGGGGAGGCCTTCGTTCACCTGGAAAAAGGATGGGCCCTGTTGGAGAAGGAGTTCCTTGAGGGTCCTTGGAAGAATACTTTGGGCGGTGGGGTTGGTGTAAAACCAATGCCTATACATTTCCCACCTTTCCAAGCCAAGGTGAAAGAAGACACCGAGCGTTTCCGTTGGTTGATGCGCTTCAAAAAAGAGTACCACTGCAACACTAAGGTGCCTTTTACAGTTACCATACCGCCGGGTTTCAAACGAGTCGGTTTCTTGAGGAAAATGATTTTGAAGGCAGCCGACTACGAGGTGGAGATTGTACCTAAGAGGGGCAAATTCCCGATGCTCGGAGTCAACGTTGTCGGGAAGGTGAGTGACGGAAGTACTGAAGCAGCACTCGAGACTGCCCGTTTCTTTCTGCAGAGATTCAGCACCCGTACACTAGGAGAGCAAACTCTACCCATACGGTATGGGCAGGCGGTGGTGATCTACTACTGTGGCAGCTTGGACGGGCTGGAGCATGGAAAAGCTTCGATTCGATGGGGAAGTTTTGAAATTCTTCTGGAGATTAAAGCTCCGGAGATCGAACCCTTCCGGAGATTCTTCGAAGATTGGGTGCAAACCCTCGAAGTGTGAAGGAGGAGAAAGAGTGTTACAGAAAAATAGCATACCCTATCCAGTCTGGATATTCGCAACAACTGCTTTGACACTTGTCATTCTTCTTGCTGCAATTAGGTATGCTGATTTTTCAAGGTCACTTAGTTGGTTTGGTACAGCGGCTTTGATAATCGCTTTGACTAATAGGTTAATAAACTTCACAAGTTTCGTAAATTTTTATCTGGAAACACTCACGCCTTTAGGAAGAAAGTCGCCGGTGACAATATTAAGTGTAAATATTGGGCCGGTTTTCCTAGTAACGACGCTTGTTCTCTACGGAAAGTGGGACAACCCGTTTACGTGGATTACATGTATAGTATTTTCATTGTTTTTTATCACTCCGCTAATCCTTCTAGTTAATATGACGTCTGATTCGAGGAGATGGAGGTAGAGCAATTTGAAAGGGAGGGTAGGATATAGCAAGTGCTATTGAGGACGACCTTAAAATCGTCCTCTTCTTTTTACAAGCAAGAATAGCTATTTAAGAAACGCTGAATTTCACACAAACCAGAGAGTTTGAAAGCTGTTACAAACTCCTTTCTTAAAAAAGAAATCATTCAACAGTAACTTTTTCAATAACATCACCGACTTGGATTTTATCAACAACGTCCATTCCGTTAACAACTTTGCCGAAGATAGTGTAGCTTTTCGGTAGGGGAACGGGGGAGAGCATTATGAAGAATTGGCTACCGTTTGTATTTGGACCAGAATTTGCCATCGCGACAATACCTCGTTCGTACTCTTTTGTAACCGGTTCATCCTCAAATTGGTACCCAGGTCCGCCAGTACCGTCGCCATTTGGATCACCGCCTTGAATAACAAATCTTTCTTCCCGGCGGTGAAAAGTAAGACCATCATAAAAACCTTCTTTTGAGAGGAAAATAAAATTACTAGTTGCTTTCGGAGCTTCGGAGCCAAGAAGTTCAATAAGAATATCGCCTTTAGCGGTTTTTATTGAGGCGCGTCTATTTTTTAATTCGCTCTCTGTTAAAACACCAGGAAATTTATCGTAGCTTCTCATTAGCATTGGTTGAGCAGGTTGGGTTGATTCCTTTATTTGGGTTGTTTCTTTCCTTTGGTTAGAATTTAAGAAAAATACAAAAGCAGCGATGATGACAAAAAATCCAACTAACCAGAAAACTAATTTCATAGATTAGGCAGTGGGATAGGTAACTGAAGGCTTTTTTTCACGTAGTAGTTTAATTTTTTTCGAAGAAGGGATCTCTTCAAGGGCAACTGGCAAAACCTCATCAATGTGTTCAACGAAAATAAATTTTAAATCTTTTTTAGTTTTAGCATTAATTTCTTCTAAATCCCTTTTATTATTCTTAGGTAAGATAATAATGTTTAACCCAGCGCGGTGGGCGGCAAGCACTTTTTCTTTAACTCCACCGATTTCAAGAATTTTTCCCCGAAGGGTCATTTCTCCAGTCATACTAACTTCCTTTCTTACCGGAACTTTCAAAATTGCACTTATTAAAGCGATAGCCATAGTAATTCCAGCACTAGGCCCATCTTTGGGTATTGCCCCAGAGGGGACGTGAATATGAACATCTTTGTCCTTGTAGAAATTTTCAGCAATTCCAAGTTCAGAGGCTTTTGAACGAGCGTAGGAAACAGCGGCCTGGGCACTTTCTTTCATTACATCACCTAAATGTCCGGTTAAAATTAAATTTCCCTTCCCAGCCATAAGAGTAGCTTCGACACTTAATACGTCTCCACCCGCCTCTGTCCAGGCCAGTCCAGTGGCAACCCCGATTTCATTTTTCTTTTCCGCTACCCAGGAATAAAACTTTTCAGCACCGAGGAACTTATTGACAATACCTTTGGTAATTTTTAGAGATCTAATTTTATTATCAGCTATTTTTCTTGTTACCTTACGACAAATTGCGGCGAGTTCTCTTTCCAAACTCCGTACGCCCGCTTCCCTGGTATAGTAGCGAATTATGTATTTTATCGTTTCGTCGGCAAATTGAATTTGTTTATTGGTCAGACCATGAGCTTGAAGTTGTTTTGGAATTAAAAATTCCTTTCCAATGTGAAATTTTTCTTCCTCGGTATAACCGGGAAACTCAATTACTTCCATTCGATCCCGAAGAGCCGGAGGAATTGTATCTAAGATATTGGCGGTGGTGATGAACATTACGTCTGATAAATCAAACGGAACTTCAAGATAATGATCGCTGAATCCACTGTTTTGTTCAGGATCCAAAGCCTCGAGTAAAGCGGCGCTAGGATCTCCTCTAAAATCAAACCCTAACTTATCAATCTCATCCAACATAAATATTGGGTTCTTAGTAGCCGCGTCTTTAACTCCTTGAATAATTCTTCCCGGTAATGCGCCAACGTAAGTACGCCGGTGACCTCTTATTTCAGCTTCGTCGCGTATTCCACCTAAAGATACTTTGACGAATTTACGATTCAAAGATCTGGCAATAGATTTTCCGATCGAAGTTTTACCGACTCCTGGAGGCCCAACAAAACAAATTATTGGTCCTTTTATTTTTCCAGTTAGTTTCTGTACTGCCAAATATTCAAGTATTCTTTCCTTAACTTTTTTCAAGCCATAATGATCTTCATCTAAAATTTTCTCCGCTTCGCTAATATTAATCTTTGACTCGCTTTTTTTACTCCAAGGCAAAGCTACTAACCAATCTAAGTAAGTACGTAGGTAGGAAACTTCAGGAGAAAAAGGAGGCATTTTTTTAAGACGATCTAGCTCCTTAAGAGCTTTAGCTTGAACTTCGCCAGTCATCCCGGCCGCTTTTATTTGTTTTTCTAAATCAGCAAATTCTTCTTTTTCTTCTCTAATCCCAAGTTCTTTTTCGATAGTTTTTAGCTGTTCCCTCAAGAAGGCTTCTTTAGCGCCTTTTCCAATTTCTTCGACAGTTTTATCTTGTATTTGACGGGCCGCTTTTAGAATCGAGATTTCTCTCGCTAAATACTGATTAACCAACTCTACTCTCGCTCGATAATCAGGAGTTTCTAAAAGTTTTTGTTTTTCACTTGATTTAAGATCTAAATTAAAAATAATTAGGTCTAAAGTTCTTAAAGGGTTAGAAGTATCGAAAATAGCGGGGAGGATCTCAATCGGAATTGCTTTGCCTAAGGAAATACAATATTTAAATTGTTCAATAACCGTTCTAGAGAGTTCCTCGAGTTCGGGAGTACTGATATATATTTCGGGTATCTCCTCAATTTCAACTTCAAAGAAATTTTCTTGGCGGCTAAATCCTAAAATCTTAGCTCTTGTTTCGCCTTCTACCAGTATATTAATTACGCCTTCTGGTAATCTTTGGACTTGAGTTATTTTTGAAATTGTGCCGATAGTGTAGAGATCGTCTTCGAGGGGATCATCAACATCCTTATTTTTTTGCATTATCATTAGAACTTTCTTATCGGCTAAAAGAGCCTGCTCTAGTGCCTTAACGCTTTTTTCTCTTTTTAAGGAAATAGGGATCACGCTTTGCGGAAAAATAACGACGTCTCTAACCGGAATTAAGGGTAGTTTTTTATCGTTTATATTCTCGTTCATGGTTGGTATCATTTTAGCATACTAGTCAAGAGATTGCTAACTATTGGTTGGGGTGGTGGACGGGATTCGAACCCGCAACCGTTAGGTCCACAACCTAGCGCTCTACCATTGAGCTACCACCACCATGGTACGCCTGAAGGGACTCGAACCCCCAACCTGATGGTCCGAAGCCATCCGCTCTATCCAATTGAGCTACAGGCGCTTATTGGAGCGGGATAGGGGAGTTGAACCCCTGTCTTCGCATTGGAAGGGCGATATTGAGCCGCTCAACTAATCCCGCGAAAAATAATAATGGGTTAATTTTACCATAAAAAAGAAGAATTGAAAACTAAAGAGGGTTGTTTTGAGGAGTTATCTGCGAAAGTAAGACACCTTCGATAATCAAACCCTTGTGGACAAATTCTGTTTCTAGCTCTTGTTTGATTTGATGTTCGATGTCATGTCTTTTATTTGTCAAATCAACTAAGGAAAAACGGGAAATAGCACTTCTTATCCGTGAGCGGGATACTGGTCTTACAATTTTGGAAACAAATTCTTCGCCGATATTTTCCCATAAAGAAACAACGCTTTCCCGATTGATTTTTATCAATAGCGTACCTTCGAGTACAAGATTTTTATTATCAGCGGTTACAGCATTTATTGGCTCATCTCCCAATGCTTCTTTATTCTGGTCTAAATTGAATCCGCCTCTTATAGTATATTCAAGGGTTTGGGCGTTAAATAGTTTTACAGTTTGCCAGAAAGGAATTTTAAAATGAAGCCCTGAACCCCAGACATTTTTCAAGACCCCTCGTCCCCAATCGTAAACGCAAGCTACGTGTCCGGGCGGAACATTGACAAAAAAACCGCCGACCACTTCGTCAACCAAAAAAGAAACCACTAGTTTATCAAAAGCAGCCATTATTTAATTTTCCTTATTATTCCTTGCTAATTGTACTACCGCCCGTAGAAATAAGCTAAAAATAACTGAAACGCTAATAAATATTGCTTTAGCTGACGGTAATATTACTAATAGTATAAAGGTAAAAAGGCTTAAAAGCAAGGGAAACCATTTTTCACTAAATTTTTTAATAACAATATTTTTTTTGGCATTGTATTCAATTACTTGTTCAATAAATAGAACAGAAGCGGCAAAAAAACTTAAAATGTAACTGCTTTTAGTAAGATCAAAACTGAAGAAAATTGTGTTAATTGAACTTGGATGAGGTACAAAAAAATAAAGAGTCGCGAAAGAGGAGGGTTTTAATCCGACTTGTAAAACCTGATAATTTGCGGCCAAAAAAAGGAGCTGGGCAACCACAGCGTAAAATTCAGCGTAAGGATGAACGTCTTTTCCTTTTAACAGAGCGGTAATTGCGTTTCTTCTTTCTTTTTCACTAAGGGTTTTATCAGTTTCAATTTTTTGAATTTGGGGTGATAAAGATTCTAAAATTGCATCAGTTTTTAAACCACGTAGGGAAAAATATAAAAAAAGGAATCTTATTAGAATTGCAATACCGACAATTGCCCAACCGTAATTTGGACCAGGGGTAAGATGGTAAATAAAAACAATTAAGTTATAAGTTGGTCGGTAAAAAAATTCGGTCCAAATAAACGCAATTAAATCAGTCACCTAGAAATATTATACCTCTGGTAAATTGTAGACTAAATTAATTTTCTTGACAATTAGCTTTCTCTTTTATATATTCAAATTGAGGGCTATTGTAATATTAGATTTGCCTGCTTTAGGTACAACGGCTCAATGCTCTTTGAGTCGTTTTTTGATAATTATGGCAAAGATACTTCTTGTTGAGAAAGAAAAAAATCTTATGGAGTTGTATCGAGAAATAATCGAAAGAGTGGGTTATGATATTGTAATCGCGAACGACGGAGGAGTTGCTTTTAAAAAGGCTCTGGGGGAGAAATTCATTGCCGCGATTACTGATATACCAAAACAAGAAACTCTTGAATTTATTAAAAACATTAGAAGACAACCAGAAACTATTATTTCGACAATTCCGATTCTGGTAATTATGGAGGATAACTCTGACACAAGCGCTGATTATATCGATTATGGAGCGACTAGATGTTTGTATAAATTCCCCTCCTCTGGAGAGAAATTAGTCTCGGCCCTTAAAGAAATTATTCAAATCGTAAAATTCCCCAAAAATAAATAATTAAGATTTGCGCATATAATCAACTACAACTGCCACAACCATTATAATAAAGCCTAGTAAAGCGTTGTTTAGGGCTGGTACCAAAGCCACCAAGAAAATCCCTAGTCCTAATCCGAAAAGGCTATGCATTACTGCATGAGGTTTAAAACACTCTTTTAACTTATCGCTCACAATATATCACCTCCTTCGTTAACAATTTAATTAAATTGTAGATGTTTTGAATCGTTTAGTCTAGGGGAAAATGGAGTTTCGCCACGTTTTACGTGGTGCCGGAGAACGGAATAAGATCGCTCGTATTCTATGCCTCCTCGACTCCGCTCAGAGCCGAATACTGCGCGTCTTTATCCGTTCTGTCACCAAGTTTAAGCTTGGTGCCGGAGAACGGAATCGAACCGCTGACGCTCCGCTCTTCAGGCGGACGCTCTACCACTGAGCTACTCCGGCTTAGTCTCTTTAATAATGGTGGGCACTGTAGGATTTGAACCTACGACCTCCTCGGTGTAGTATGCTACGTATCTTCAGAATTTGCAATTCCTCAGCTACTCTCACATCCTGCGAAAATTCTGGTGGGCACTGTAGGATTTGAACCTACGACCTCTTCGGTGTAAACGAAGCGCTCTGGACCAACTGAGCTAAGTGCCCAGAATTTTCTAAAAGAGGCGCTCTAAACCAACTGAGCTAACCGTCCAAAAAAATATGGTGCCCTCGGTCGGACTCGAACCGACACGCTGTTGCCAGCATAGCTCCTCAAGCTATCGTGTATGCCAATTCCACCACGAGGGC
>CAZXPY010000004.1:35154-42878 GCA_964643435.1 uncultured Gammaproteobacteria bacterium
CTGTTGCCAGCATAGCTCCTCAAGCTATCGTGTATGCCAATTCCACCACGAGGGCCTGGTGGGCGAGAGAGGATTTGAACCTCCAAGATCTTTCGATCACTAGCTCCTGAAGCTAGCGCGTCTGCCATTCCGCCACTCGCCCAAGAACAAATTTAAAATTTAAAATGCAAAATTCAAAACTTCAGGGTAAAGGCAGGAAATTATAGATCTATTTTAACAAAAAAACTAGATTTATTCAATCAAATTTAGTATAATTTTGAATTATTGCGGGGTCGTCTAACGGTAGGACGGCGGTCTTTGGAACCGTCTATCGGGGTTCGAATCCCTGCCCCGCAGCCAGTCGGGGAGTAGCTCAGGGGTTTAGAGCGCTCGCTTTGGGAGCGAGAGGTCGGAGGTTCAAATCCTCTCTCCCCGACCAATTCCCATTTTCTTTGGTTTTGAGGATTAAGGAGAATGGAATTTTGTAGTTAGGACGCACTATTTCATCGATTAAGATGAGGTCCGAGACAACAAACTTTAACAACTCTCGTTTTAACTGAGGACTTGAACTCCTAAAAAGTGCTGGGGCTTGGTGACAGAGCTCAATAAAATTCTCTATTTGTTCAAAGTATTCTTTATTTCCCTCCTCATGCCTCTGAAGTTGCCTTAAAGCATTATCCTTATCCTGCTGTAACTGTCGGTTTTTTCCATCATAAATCTCTTTACTAACTGCTCCATCAAGGTATCCATCAAGTAGCCTGTCAAGTTTATTCTGTAAGGCGTCTTGCTGCTCTCTGAGTGACTTTATTGAGTTAAGGTGGTATTCTTCCTCCTCGGTATGACTCTCCTTCAAAATATTTTTTAGAAGGCTTAAAACTTTGTCATCAATCCCAACCGCATCAATAATACCTACAAGCTGTTTAGTTAGCTTATCCTCGGTAATTGGTTTCTGAGAACACTTAATAGGACTACTCTTTGGTTTTGTGCAACGATAATAAACATAGGTAGCAGTTCTATCTGTTGTTTTGTAATACTTTATCTTTCTCTCAGCTGTCACACTATATCCACACTCTCCACATTTCATAAGCATAGTAAAGTTAAAGTTGTGCTTTCTAACCCTCGGTTTATTCTGCTCATCCAAGACCCATTGGGCTTTGTCCCACAAATCTTTAGAAACTAAAGGCTGATAACTACCCTTACTATCCCAAAGTAGTTCTTTCCACTTGAACCAACCATAATAGAAAGGTTTTCCTAGCATATTGCCAATATCTCCTTTACCCAGAACTCCACCATTGTGTTTTTTTGCCAACCCTTCCTCAATCAGCTTATCTCTGAGCTGTTTGATTGAGTAAGCACTTGTGGCATACCATTCAAATGCTTTTTGAACAGCTACAGAGGCTTGAGGGTCTGGAATAATCCTGTGGGGCATTGTAGAGGCATCAATTGCGTAACCAAATGGCGGCTTGTGCGGATAACCGCCTTGTTCAACCTTTTCCCGCATGCCCTTTTTAACTTCATCTGAAAGGTTATCACTGTAATATTTGGCGAGTACCACTTTCATTCCGAAAGTCATCTTACCAGAAGCATTTTCAGGAAAATCATCTTCGACAAACAGAGGTTTTACTTTATCATTAACTTTATTGGTTAAATCATCTATGATGATTACATCTCTAAAGTTACGACTAAGGCGGTCAACTTTATGACAAAGTATCCCCTGTATCTCGGAACTATCTTTTATAAACCCCAACATCTCAGTAAAAACTTTCCTACCTGTTTTTTTGGCAGTTTCGATTTCAACAAATTCCTTAACAATCTCAAAACCTCGTCTTTCTGCGTGAAGTTGGACAAGTTTTTGTTGAGCTTCAATACTGTAGCCTTCCTCTTTTTGCTCCCGGCTTGAGACTCTGTAATATGCAACAATTTTCATTTCAATCCTCCTTTAGTGTCGTCTCTAACAGCTTAATAATCAAGATAGCTCACCAGACTTTATTGGAACTCCAAATATAATAGTTAATCCCATAAAAAGAATAGTTACTCCTTACGAGATAGAAACTCTTTGTAACTATATAGATACCAGTTACTATTATAGTTACAATTGTTACTATGCTTTAATCAGGTTAATTATCTTTATCAATCTCATTGCCAAATATAATGTCATTGCCAAGCTCACCTGATATCTCACAATAGATTTTGACTGTATAGTTACAAAGTTTCTTGTAAAGTTCGAGGTTATCAATAAAAAACGCCTTATTAAAGCCTCCCTTTGTTTTGTATGCTGGTGGGTCATAACTCAGTAACTGTCTGTCATTTTTACCGAATGATTTCAACTTTATAGTTCCCCCATACACTTTCCAATCTCCCTGATTGGTTCTGAATATCCATGTAACAAAACCCTTGATATTGTCATCTCGTATGACTGATTTTATCTTAACTGAAAAGTCGCTTATTTGAATATCAAGTTTCATATTCATCTCTATAATTGTTTTCACTTCCTAGCAAAAATCATCTCTTTCAGACTTCTTATTGCCTCGGCATAACTCTTTGCATCAACGGAGCTATCTTTCGCCCAAAAGGTCTGTGCAAGTTTTTCGCAAGCCCCTTTATCTCCAACCTGATAAGTCGTTGCCCATTCGCATAAAGAAATGATGCCTCATAAAGGTCTCTCGTTTTGTAGAGGTTGTTTGCCACTCTGGTCTACCTCCTTTTTCATCTTTAAAAGAACATGGCCAAATCCACGCAGATTGAAAAAAATTTCAAAAACTTCCTTATCACTTAAAGGGTGATTTGTAGGAGTTTCAAAGCGGTCTCTGATTTGCTGTTGGAGCTGTTGAGGAATCTCAATGTTCATATAAATATCCTTGCCCGACTTAATCTGAGACCAGAGTAACAAAAAAGACAGCCTAAAGCTGTCTCACATTTTGAGTAAGATTGCGTTACAAATTACTTTTAGATTGTTAGAGCCTTTTTGAAAATATGGTAGGCGTTTTTAACAGAGCCTTCATTGATTCTAGCATCTTCGGTATCTAACTCAGGGAATTCTCCTGAGAGTAAATCTGCAATCTCTGCAAACCTTTTTCCCTCCTCGTCTCTCAATTCAACTATTCTTTGATAATACAGCAGCTTCTCTGGTTTGGGGACTCTCTCTAATAGCCCCCTATTTCCCTTTTTGACTAATTGTTCTATCTCTGACCAGTGGTCATCAACCCAGTTTTTTAGTTGGTGTTTTGATTTTAGATAGCCTAAAATTCGAATTTCAACTCGATTGCCAGCCCATACGAGGTCAATTACTCCATGTGGCAAATATACCGAATTGAAACAAATAATCTGATGCATTATTGATTTCCAACTATCGTCTAATTGGTATCGCTGTAAAATCATTTGCAGGGCTCTAGGAATTCTGGATAAAGGAAATCGCTCGCCCTTGTGTTTTGCTTCCCATAAAGCTTTTTTGTGTTCAAGCACACTTCGCTTCAGCTTTGGTATTTTTCCTTCCCTTTTCACTCCAAAATACCCCTTATCTTGCCAACCTTCCGTGGGGATACCCAATGCTTTACGGAATGTTTTTATGACCCCATCAAATTTATCATTTTGTTGAAACGCCCAAAGCAGGAATTTCTTCTCATCATCAAGGTTTTCCCAAATATCTTTGTCAATTTTGATTGGCTCTATATTCATCTTCATCTCTGCAGATTTTACCATCAAATAACTCAAAAATGTATGAAAATTAGTGCAATAATCCAGATACTTTAGTGTAAGGATTTTGGGATGAGGATAATACTGAACAGACTACACACACTTGCAACTTCCTCTGGACAGGGGTGGGGTATCCTTAGGTTCACACACTCACAAAAGTTCCCTATAAAGCACTTCTGGAAGCTAGAGAGTATCTTGCTGAGGGATTTGGAACAGAAACCTTGCAGACACTACCAACACACCCACATATCAATACAGACACTCACCATTGCCCCCTAAACTTAAGTTTTTTGCTCAGTCGGTGAAAGGAAGCTTATATCTCCAAAATGAAGCAGAATACGGCATAATCAACCTGAGTACGACTTATTATTAGTTTGATGACCATTTTAAAGACCACACTGCTTTTGATAAAAAGGGTTTGCAACAACATATTCTTTTATAGCCCGCCTCAGTTGTTCTTCCCGTGCAAAATCTTTTGACAACCCTTCCTCTTTGGTAATTTTAACAATATTGTTCATCATCAATCTTAAAATCGTAATTGTCGGGTTGTCTCTGAAACCTAAGCCGTCTGTAATCAGCCGACTGACAAGGTATTTCCTATCTTCTTCTGAAATAACCAACAAGAAAAGATATTGGGCGAGATACGAACTAACCTCACTATCGACACAGGATTTATACGGCGATTGTGGAAAATAAGCGTTGGCAGCGTGAGTCATTTCGTGGAGAAGAAGCAAAGCAGCTGGCAGCATATCTCTCGGGTTGTATTCGGGAGACACATAAATAGTACCATTTAAAAAATAAAAGATGCCTTCCGCTCCCCGTAAAACAACCCCTTCCTTGTCATAGATGATATTGATACAATTCACATTGTAATCAACGATGAGCCAGGTTTCCGCTTTGATAACATCAAGATGGTTCTTGGATTCATAACCTTCAAGTTTAGTTTTCACTAAAATGTAGGCGAGAACTGGGGCAAAATCAGGTTCAATATAGTTGGGTTGATTTGGACAGGCTATAACTTCGTTTGTGAACAAGGGTTGATACCCACCATTTTTCTTGCTTACCCCTTCAGTTTCTTGCTGTTGTGGGTTAAGTTGCTGCTGTTCTGGCGTTTGAACAAGCAGAAAATAAACTAAAGCAAGGGCGATTATCGCTATTGGACCAACTATTATCGCGTCCTTCACCTTCATGTTATGGGGAGTCCTTTGGTTTCTTCCGCCCAGCCTTGCCACTGCCGGTTAATACCATCAACAAACCACCAGCAACAATGACGAATACTTCAACAAGTGTGTAGCTGATAAGAAGAACCGACAGCGGTAGAGTGGGGTTGCTGAATTTCTTAGTTACCCCCACATAACACTCAATCCCATAAACCCATTGGGCGCATCTCTGCAGACTGATTAACAGCGACACAATCAGAAAAAGGGAAATGGCAACAGTAACGGTAAAAATAATTTTCTGCTTAGTGTTATCAAGGTTCATTAGCTTCATCTCAATCGCTTTTCCCTCAATCAGCTCCTATTACATTTTGCCTGTAGTATAGCAAAAAACTAACTAAATTGTTACAAACAGTTGATAGTTACCCACAGTATCACTTGGCTACACTTGAAGCGTGAAAGGCCAAGTAATACCCCAGCCGTATAAACACGCCCTGAAACAGTTTGGACAAAAAGTGCAAGGGTTGAGAAAAGAACAGGGTATCTCCCAAGAGAAACTCGCGGAGACAATTGGTGTCCACCGCACTTACCTGTCCTTGGTGGAAAAAGGCCAGCGAAATCCCAGCCTGCGGTTCATTTACCGGATTAGCAAAGCCTTGAAAACCCATTCCTCAAAAATCCTTCCTTTTTGAGCCTAGTCTTAGGTAACAGAAAAGACGGAGTTCTTAACGCTAGGGAGAAAAAGGGGCGTGGTATATAGCATAACTTCCTTAATATATAATGGTAAAATCTACATAAACTCATAATAAATCTCAATAAGTCTGTTGATACTTTACGCCTAACATTGTCTTGTCTTCTGACATCGATTACCTCTTACCTTTTTCACTTATCAATAATGAATTGCTGTTATGATTTCAGTCTCTAGCCTCGGACAAACTTAACTGTTTACTGGCCTTTTACTGATTGTTACTGGGTGTTTACTGACTTTTTTCATAAATCAAACTTTTAGCTTCTGGCCAGTCTTGATTGCCTCTTGGTATTTCCGGATTGCCTCTTTGCTGCTCAACTTCAAGTTTTCTTCTAGTTCTCTTCGTTCTTTGGAGTCAATCCTGACTAAATCAGGCACTTCTACAACATTGCTCTCAAGCGAACCATCAGTCAGGAAATCCTCGGTGGTTTTACCCAACCTTCGGCCTTTGCTAGTGTGAACATCTAAGGCGAATTGTGGAATTTCCAGCTTCCAACCCTTGACCCTTTTCTCAAAATGTTCCATGACCACATAATCAAGCAGCCTGTTCTTGGGAGACCTACACAAGTAGAGGACTGCCATTGCGATAAAAAGTCTGCCGGCACCCTTGTCATTGAGTAATCCATTGAAATAAGCCTCTTTGAGGCTGCCAACGACTACAACGGCATTAAAATTGGCAAGGCCAATATCCTCAACTGCCATTATTAAAAGCCTTTTCCATAGGTAACGGGGGTTGTCCTCAAGTTCGAAAGCCCAATACAAGGCCTCCTCCTCATAGTCCCGCCTGATGGTTTTAATTAGGCTTGAAACTACCTCAAAAAAGCTATGGCCGTTTTTAGTTTTTTTAATCATTTTCACCTCCAATCTACTGCAAAGTCTGCAACCCTAGAATCGATTGCCGGGACAGATTGTATACAAATGCCATCTTGAACTTTTAGGTTCAAAGACATCGTTTCTTATAAGTTCAACCTTTTCCTTAACCCACTCAAACAGGTAAATGTAATCGTTCAAGGTGGGGTAGGTTTCCAAGAACTGCAGCTTCGGGGTCTTGTTCTTGACGAAGACATTAAACCTGATGCCCTTGGGGTCGTTGCCGAATTTCTGTCTGTAGCCCCAAGCGTAAGAGGTTGTCTGCAAGTTATCGTCAACTTCTTTTTGGTTCCAACATCTAGCGGAGGTTTTGTGCTCAAATATCCAGCCCTCTGCCACCCGGTCAATATGGCCCGATAAGGTAAAACCAAAGCCGTTGCCGGTTTTAGGGTGCGATAGGGGAAACTCAAAGTAATACTCAACTTCGCAGGGTGTCCTCCAATCGTAATGCTGGATATACAATTCAAGATATTGTCTGATAGTCTCTTCCTTTGGGATAATTCCTTTAAGGTGATACATTTCAATCGCTTTGTGGACTTCGCTTCCTAACTTAAAAGCCTTTGGCTCTTTATAAGGGACTCTAAGCTGGTTTAGGAAAAAACACCAAGGACAGTTATCATATCGAGTTAAGTTGGTTATGGAACTTTTAAGCAGCTCCATTTCTCGCCTCCTTTACCAATGCCAACTTCTTTTGTGAAAGGGCTTGTCTTAACCTGTAAATTAGTTTGCCCTCTAATTTGCCGACTAGTTTTGAAATATCCTGTTCAACAATGATGAACTCCTCCTTAGTGCTGATTTCCTCAATCCTCGCCAGCCAATCAACAATCTGTTTTGTCTCATCTGGTTTTAACTCAAACTGGTTTTTATCAGGTCTCAAAGTTTGGATTTTACCTTTCCTCCTCGCCATTGCGATAAAGTCGGCCATAAACGAGGCGGGCATTAACTTCTGCAGGGCGTTTCTCTGAGCCTTTGCCAAAGCAATCCTTGGCACAAATGAGGGGTCAATCTGGTAAGTCGAGCCGTTTTTCCTTTTAGGGGTGTGGGGTTGTCTGACTGTCGCCCATTGGATTGCCCCTGTTTTCAAGTCTTTGCAAGCAAGGGTTACATCAATATATTTTTGCCCGTCAACCTCGACTTCTTTTATCTCAGGCGGGGTTTCCATGTCCGAAAGAACAGCCAACCCTCTTTTGGAAAACCACCATCTCGCTTCTTTTGTCCCGGTCCAAGACAAACCGACTATCTCATTGCCATCAAAATCTGGGAAAATATAAATCCAC
>CAZXPY010000004.1:42888-50592 GCA_964643435.1 uncultured Gammaproteobacteria bacterium
TAGTTCACCCCCTTTGCGATAAACACCTGTCAAAAAACAAAGCGTCTCAAACGAAAAAAGTGATTTTCTTAACTGCCCATACACCTCGAGTCCATTCTCCAATTCTTGAGCCAATTGCGTTAAAGTTTTGGGTTGGTTTTGCTTAGGGTTTTGAAGGGTTTTCAAGATGTTCGCCTCCACTCTATAGGTTTAATTTAATTCTTACACAGGCCATATCTGTTGTCAAGCAAAATGTACTCAGATAATACAATTTTTGTTGTTGGGGTAATCCTATTTTAGTAAGGGTTTGATGAATTCTTAGTTAGTCAATTTAGAAGTTTTTGGAGAACTATAAGACTTCTTTATTCTTTGCAGTATCTCGCTAAAGTTATCGAGTATCTCCTCCCTTGGCAAGTCTTTAACTGCCTCCCAAACCATATCTTCTAGTAGGGGGTTTTTGTTGTTTGTGAAGAAGCTGGTAAACAAATCTTCATTCCTAGCCCGCCTGACCTTAACCTCCCGTGCAGGGAATTCCTCCCGGCGGATATATTCCTTTTTTAACTTCCAGCCGTCAACGCCAAACTCCCGATAAAGAAGATAATAATAGGGACCGTGGAGTCGGTTAAAGCGATAGCACCTGCAATTCGTCTTGCTACACTTCACCATTGCAGGAATTATATAACCCACATCTTTTGGGAAGTTAATTCTTGACGGATACATCATCATTTTTGCAAACCAAATACCACACCTGAAAACTTTAAATAAACCCTTTAAATCCTTATAATTATACCGTAAATGACTAGAGTCCTCTCAGAAAGAATCGTCAGGCAGGCGATAATAAAATGGCTTAGCCGGCAGGTTTATAACCGATACCTCAAGGCAAAAGAGACAACGGAGCATGGGGTGGGTATTAAGGTTCGCCACTACCGGTATGCCCGCTACTACATATTGGAAGTCAAAGGAGACCCTGACCCTAAAACCCATAAATCACCGGCAGCGGCAAGAGAGGTAAACTTCAACTATGTCCTAGGACAAATCGTTTCAAGGATGAAGTATAAAGCCAGATACAAGTATGGCATCGGCTTGCCCGAAAGTTACGCAGATAAAATTTACAGGCGATTGCCTTGGCTTGTCTGCAAAAACCTCAATCTTAATGTCCTTTTAGTTGACAGCAATGAAAGAGTTAAGAATGTTACTTGGCAGGAGTTGAAAAAAAGACAAAAGGGAAGTTAAGTGATATTAACCAAAACTAAATTACCCCACTAATCATCCTAATTAAGTAAAAAATCATTGAGAAGGCTATCAAATTAGGCTATAATCTGTGTCAATGCAAAATAAAGAAAGTGCCTCTGTAAAAATCCCCGATGATAATGATAAAAAAATTCAACATATTGACCATATTCTTGTGGTAAAAACTCATAGTCCAATGTATCTTATGCACAAATATTGGGCTAGAAAACCAGCTGGTGTTGTCGCTGAATATATCAAAGCATATTCTAAACCGGGACAAATCGTTTTAGACCCCTTTGTTGGAAGTGGGGTAACCGCTATTGAAGCAATAAAACTTGGCAGGAAAGGGGCTGGCATAGACCTTTTCACGCACTAACTGATATAATAATGGAGACAAATTGGAGAGAATGGAAGCATAACATGATAGCAAACTGGTTGTCAGAAGATTTAATCAAATGAGTAAGCCCACAATCCAAAAAAACAACATAAAATTTATTGATTTCTGCGCTGGGATTGGTGCGGGTCGTCTTGGTCTTGAAAATGTGGGTTTGAGTTGCGTTGGTTTTTCGGAAATGGATAAATACTCGGAGCGAACTTACCGAGAATTTTTTGGGCAAGAGGAAAAAAATTACGGCGATTTAATGAAAATCAATCCCGATGATTTGCCCGATTTTGATTTGATGATAGCCGGTTTTCCTTGTCAATCTTTTTCCGTTATCGGGCAAAGAAAGGGAATGAACGACCACCGAGGACAAATAATTTATGGCTTGATTAAAATAATGAACGCTAAAAATTTGCCTTATTTCATTTTGGAAAATGTAAAAGGTTTGGTAAATCACGAGGGAGGAAAAACTTTGAAAATCATTTTGGAAGAATTGGACAAAGCGGGATACAAAGTTTATCACCGAGTTTTGAATAGCTTGGATTATGGCGTTCCTCAAATGCGCGAAAGGATTTATTTTGTCGGAATAAGAAAAGACCTCGTGAACGGAAACAATTTTGAGTGGCCAAAACCAGTTAAGTCGCCGAGCGTTGAAAATTATTTGATTGACAACGGCGAAATGGAATTTGACGAGAAAAAGAGGGCTTACGAAACATTTTTGAAATATTTGAGCAATAAATACAACAAAGGATTATTCAAAATTGAAAACTTGCTCAAAGAGGATTATTTGGTTTTGGACACTCGCCAATCGGATTTGAGATTATACAGAAACAAAGTACCGACATTAAGAACGGGACGGCACGGAGTTTTGTATGTCAGAAACGGAAAATTCAGAAGATTGTCGGGATTTGAGTCGTTGCTTTTGCAAGGGTTCCCAAAAAATTTGTGCGAAAAAACTAATGGCAAAATCGCCGATGTTTACTTATTAAGCCAAGCAGGAAACGCTATGACAGTAAGCACGATTGAGGCGATTGGCAAAAGTTTGCTTAACCACATAAACGATTATGAATAAAAACGATTTAATCAAATGGGGTTCGCAAACCGCAAAAGGCGGATTTAGAAACGAGGACGACATAGTCCGGAAATTTAACAATTGGAAAAACGACGAAGACGCTCAAAAATGGTTGGAAATAATGGGTTATCCCGTAAAAGAAATCGAAAAAATTGAAGCTATAAAGTTGCATGGATATAAAACCGATGTTCAGGTGCAAATAACTATCTATATGAAAAAAGTCATCGCCGCTGAAAACCTTTCCGTAAAATTGGTCAGCAATCCACAAGGATTTAACCAAGTCGATAAAAGGTGGGTCGATAAGTATATCGAAATGTGGAATATGCCAGAAAATGTTGTAAAAATTTTGAAATTATTTACCGGAGAGACTATACCGGCCCAATCGGGATTAAGAGACAAAAGAAGAATGTTTCTTGACGAAATGAGCGAAGACAACCAGAAAAAGATTGTCGTTTTTTTCACTAAAAATAAGATTTTAATAATCTCCGATGTCTTAAAAGGCAGAGGAAAACTTTCGGCCGGTTGGATGTTAGTCGCTTTGGTAAACGACGGCGAAACTCGTTGGGTTTTAAAGTCAATAAATCATGTCATGAATGTTTTTGCCGACGGCGAAGTTCGAATAACTCCACAAGGCAGTTTAAAAATTGGCAAAATCACAATGCAAAGGAAGGGCGGAGATGCTGGACGACCAACTTCAAAAATGTTGCAATTCAAGGTTAACCCCGCAGAGCTTTTTGAGGAAAACTTTTACGCTCAATGAAAGGGGGCACGAACTCGCTATGGGAAAATTGCAGGGATACAACAGATTGACGGACGGTTTCTCCAGAACCTTGACTAACAGCGAAACGTCGAGGGGATACATTTTCGTCTCCAACGACAAGAAAGTGAAGAAACTCAGAGAACTTGAAGTTTTTGTTAACAAAAAGAAATTCGCCTCCAAAAGAGTCGACAACAGCGGAAGAATTTCATTAGGCCAAAACTTAACCCAAGACATAGGGAAGAAAGGCCTCCGTTTCAAATTGGAAAGCGAGAAACTTTTCTTGGAGTATTAAGCGGATTTCGATGACATTTTATGGACAAGGTCTCGACGAAAACGAGAAGTTACATAATGAGCCGCGTCAAGAACAAGGAGACTAAGCTCGAGAAAGAGTTTAGAAAGCTGATTTGGAAGGCTGGAGTCAGATACAGAAAAAACCCCAAAGGATACTTCGGAAAACCAGATTTGGCGATTAAGAAAAGAAGAACGGTCATTTTCGTGGACTCTTGTTTTTGGCACGGTTGCGAAGTTCATTGCAGGTTGCCTCAAACCAACAAGGTCTATTGGGTAGCCAAAATAATAAAAAACAAAGAAAGAGATGAAGCGGTTAATAAGATTTACAAAGAAAAAGGCTGGAAAGTTTTAAGGTTTTGGGAACACGAATTAAAAAAGAAACAGGATGAGGTAATTGGAATAATTGAGAATCTTTACCAATCAATAAATTAAACCTTTCTTAACGACGTTAAGATAGGGAAATGATATGGAACTGTTTTTTGGCCTAGTTAAAATAGACAGAGATTTCCTGTCTTCTTATCCTCTCTTCGCAATCTCTTTATTGGTAATAGTAGTCATTTTTCTTTTTATCTTGACTTTGGGTAGACCACTTTTAAGGTTCTTTGATTTTCTCAAAAAGGCTTACTTATCTGTTCCCAGAATTAGGAGGAAAGAGGACTGGGTTGCGGATTGTAGGGAACGAAGAGGATGGTTACAAAAAGGAGACGCAATGGCTCTGAAATTAGAGGGTAAACATTTGAGAGAGCTAACATTTGTGGCAGAACCTGAAGATAACCCTAGCAATTGGAGAGGAGGATTCATGATAGGTAATCCAACTTTTTCTCCTGCTTCAATTGTGGATATTCAAAAC
The DNA here is from genome assembly GCA_964643435.1 of uncultured Gammaproteobacteria bacterium. Taxonomy (GTDB): domain Bacteria; phylum Patescibacteriota; class Microgenomatia; order Woykebacterales; family RBG-16-39-9b; genus CAZXPY01. Next base: position 47,453 of record CAZXPY010000004.1, read on the forward strand.
GCAATAACATGCCACGTTGGTGTGCCTCCCATCCTAGATGAAGCTGTTCCAGTGTGGATTTTTGATGAGAGTCATGAGAGAAACAATCCTTATTCTACTCTCGTTAAGTCAACTGGGGAAAGAGCTGTCAGGTTTCTTATAAAGGTTAATGAAGATAATTTTCTTACTATTGAAGTGCAAGGACAAATTGTATACGCGAAGAAAGTAGATTCATCCATGAGAAAAAAAGTGTACCTACTGGCTTGGGGTGATGAGGCAGATTGCAGGGTAAGATTTTCAGGCACCACTTACTATATCTAACGAGATAATGTTTGAAAATCATCAACCAGTGCCAGCCATTTCCTAGTTTGTGCCGAGTATCAAAATTCAGGGTGTTAGGCATACATTTCAGGTGCAAAAATTGATATAATACTGATATGACAAGCACAATAGTTTGTGACCTTTGTGGAAAAAGTAAACCTAGAAGTGAAATCACCCTAATGCAGGAGGGTGTAGGTATCCGCCTATCAAGAAATTCACGAGTTATTGAATCACGAGTGCGTCGCTATGTTGAGAGTGTCTCGGGTAAAAAGATTGTAACTTTCCCATTTTTATGTTTTGAATGTCAGCAAGATGACTACTTTCGCCAAATAATGTCCGGAAAATCCAAATATTAGTTCACTAATTGCTGAATAAAGTGCACTGATTTCTGATAAACTAGCTCGGGATACTTAATAATTCTCACCCAGTTAGCAGTTCGGAAATCATGAGCAAATAGCATTAGGGAATTACTAAAGCTGGCTTTAGATTGAGGAATCTCCCAACATTAGCTGGACTAAACTCGAAAGAATTAATAGTATGCCAGAGGTTCTTAATTTCGTCCAATAAGGCCGACCAAGTTGAGCTTGTCCAAAGTAAGCTAAACTTTCCGCCCCGACCACTTGACAATATTACATTTGTGTTGTACATTTTAACTGTATGAAAAAATCCAAATTAGTCTCTACTACAACTTTCAGAAATCATCTTGCCGATGTGATTGAAGAGGTTGGTGAGAAGGAAGATTATGTTTTGGTGACCGACCGCGGTGAACCAAAAGCGGCGGTTGTGAACATAGATTTTTTTGAAGATCTTTTGATGGCAAACTCCTCAGAATACATCAAAAGCATAAAGGAAGCCAGAGAAGATTTCAAAGCAGGCCGCGTCTACACCCACGAGCAAGTTTTTGGCGACCTCTAAACTTTAATGAGTTACCGCCTAACTTACACTCAAAAATCTCTTAAAGATATTGCTAAGTTAGATCGTATTGTGAAAAAACTGATTGCCAAGAAACTTTTGGAATTTGAAAAAGACCCGCTAAAGTTTAGTGAACCTCTGAAAGAATCCAAATTTGGAAAAAGACGATTTAGAATTGGAGACTACCGAGTAACTTTCGATATCGAAAATAGGGAAATTGTGATATTGAGAGTCGGACATCGAAGAGAAATATATAAGAGCTAATTATCTTTAAAGCTTTGGAATAAAAGAGGGTGTTTTATTTTTGTATCTTTCGTATTTATCACCAAATTGCCTAATAAGTTCTTTTTCCTGAAGTACCAGAGCGTGAAACCAAAAGACTAAAGCAAAAAAGGGGGTCATTATAAAAGTGGCTGTAAATGAATTCAAAAAAGTAGCTACCCCCAAAATCAAAAAAGGGTAGGTGAGATTCATTGGGTGGCGGATATAGCGATAAGGACCATTTGTTACTAAATTTACGGGAGAAGCGTGGTAGGGATTTGGACTGCCACCACCGTATTTAATCAGATAATAAGCACTTGAAATGTATAAAGGAAAAAATACTAGCCATAAAATTATCGCTATCAAGATATTTGCCGGTTCGGGAAATGGTATTGGTAAGCGTAAAAATTGATCCAACCAAAAACTCAATCTAAAACCAACATAAATAGGCAAGATTAAAGCGATTGGAATCCCCCAAAGTATGGAAAGTAAAATTTGACCGGTTCTCTGCCGCCTCACTTTAACTCTCTCTTACCTGGACTAATTGGAAATAGTTACCATCAATATCTTCAAAAGTAGCAATATAACCGTAGCCTTCAACGTGATAAGTATCTTTAATTTTCTTTACTCCAGCCATCTCCAGCTTCTTCACTTCTTTTTCAATATCATCAACTTCTAAATTGAAGATAATTCGTTCCGGTTCTTGGTTATTCCCCTTTACTTTTGAATGATCAACAACGTACAAACCACTTCCTCCACCAAAATCAAAACCAAAGATTTCTTCGCCCGCTTCGCCCATTTCGGCTTCCAAAGTGATCTTTAAACCAACTTTCTCGGAATAGAAATTTGCTAGTTTTTTAGCATCTTCGCTAAATAAATTGAGACTTTCAAGACTGCGAATCATTTAGCTTCACCTCCTTTATGAAGATTTAGTTTAACTCTTCATTCCCGAAAAAAACAAGGGTTGGTTTTTCGGGAGGACAATCCTCTAAAATTTCTGATGTTATAATTTAAGCATAGTGTCAACGAAAACATATTGGTTTTTAATTATAATTGGCTTTATTCTAACCAGTCTAAATCTTTATTTTGCTATTTTTGTACTGAAATACAATTTTTCTTTCTTAGAGGAAAGGGTTTTAGGAGTTAGTTCTCAAAACTTGGTCTTTAAAGTTCTTGAGGTACCAAAATCTTGTCTTGTGGAAAGCAGTTTTAAATCTCTAATTGTCCCAAGAGAAAGTTTATCGCCTTATTTTGGCTTGAATAATAAATTCGGAATTTATATCTTTTCCGACGTAAATGAGATCAACTTAGCCAGCAATTTAGTCAATTCAAATGGTGGGGATTGGGGCTACGTATTAATGCCTTACTACGTACGAGATTACAACAAAGGTCGCTGGCAGGAGGTTTTTAGAAATCTTTGCCAAAAACACTTAGTTCCAATAATTCAACTCACCTCTCTAGAAGAAACACCAACAGCTGAAGATATTTTTAAATCGGCCCAGTTTCTAAACAGCTTATATTGGCCCGTAAAAACAAAAATTATTAGTGCTTATAACGAAACTAATGATAAGAAATTTTGGGGTGGTAAGATTGACCCAAAACACTATGCCCAAGTCCTAAATTCTACTATTGAAACTCTTAAGAGCACAGAAACAAATATTTACATA
>CAZXPY010000004.1:50602-102998 GCA_964643435.1 uncultured Gammaproteobacteria bacterium
TTAACGGCGCTTTTAATGCCTCCGCAAGAAGCGGTCCAGACTATTTAGATGAAAAAGAGTATTTAATAAAGATGGATCATGAAGTACCGGGAATTCTTGCAAAGTTAGATGGTTGGGCTTCTCATCCTTACCCTCAACCCGATTTTAAAGGTGACTTAGATACCGATGGTAGAGACGGTATTAGAGCCTACAGCTGGGAGATGGATTTGCTGAAAAATTTGTTTGGAATTGAAAACTTGCCGGTTTTTATTACCGAGACTGGGTGGGCTCATGAAGAAGGTGAAAAAACCCAACCCTCGTATTTAAAAGCTGAAAACGTTGCGGAGCTTTTAAAGAAAGCCTACGAAGAGGTTTGGCTTCCCGACAAAAGAGTGGTTGCCGTTACTCCATTTATCCTGAAAATGAAGGAAGCAGATAATTTTAGTTGGCTAGATAATTCTGGCAATCCTTACCCACAGTTTGAGGTTGTAAAAGAAATGGAAAAACTACCCGGTTTTCCTGAACGAATCTAAAAAATTGAAAAAATAATTCTTCTTTGCTAAAATACTCTCCGTGTGTTGCAAGGGCGAATGGCGGAATAACACGCTTCGTATTTTCGTCCAAGGACTCAAATACTCTCGCGTGTTGGGCCACCAAAAATAAGGGCGAATGGCGGAATGGCAGACCCCGAAACATTCTTACCTTACGTTGTGCTCTACGTGCACACCCGTAAGGAGCAAAATTACGGGGCGAGCGCACAGGATTTAGTCCTATGGGCCGGGATGGTGGAATTGGCAGACGCGCTGGACTTAAAATCCAGTGTCCGTTAAATCGGACGTGCGAGTTCGATCCTCGCTCCCGGCACCAGAGGACGCAGCAGGCGAGAGTACGTGATGAATGCGTAGCTTTCTGAACATACGAAGCATGCTAAAATCCTGAGACCGATTGGTCGTGGGGTTCGACTCTCCCTTCACCCACCATTTTTGCGGTGGTAGTTCAGTGGTAGAACGTCTCGTTGCCAACGAGAAGGTCGGGGGTTCAAATCCCCTCCACCGCTCCAAAACCTTTTTAAATGCCAAAAAAAATATTAGTAATCTCCTCAATCTCCTTAACAGCATTACTCTTATATTACCTTCTAGGATCGGAAACTATCATCACTAATCAAAAAACGAAGGTTTTAGTTGGTAAGAGAGAATTTTTAGTAGAAGTTGCCCAGACAACCACCGAGAAGGAAAGAGGTTTAATCGGGAAAGAGTATTTAGGTGAGAGCCAGGGAATGCTTTTTATTTATAAACAACCTCAACAAGTCACCTTTTGGATGAAAGATATGTTAATTCCGATAGATATTATTTGGATTGAAAATAGGCGTATAAAGGGCTTTCAGGAAAACTTACTTCCTGATAATGGAGAAAAGCTCTATTACTCACCAGGAAAAATTGATTATGTCTTAGAAATAAAAGCCGGCGAAGCGGCTAGAAAAGGAATTAGAGTCGGAGAGAAAATATTTGAACAGTAACAACCAAGCAAGTTTGACAATATTTAGTAGTTTAATCTATTATTAAACACAAGATGTCCCGTATTCTGTCCAGCTCCCTGATTTTTTTGGGATGGTTCTTTGTTTCGGCTCTTTTGATATTAGCCAGTTTTTTACTAGTGCTTACCAAAACCTTTGATAAGAAAATTATTGATTATCCATCCAAACAGATGGGGGAAAATATTACGTACACTACTTATCTAACTTCTCCACCACTGCTGAATACTTTTTCGGCAAATTTTGAAAAAAATGATGCGCGTACTTTGTTAATAGAAAAATTTTTGGAGGAAAACAACTCGCCAATGAAAGGATTGGGGCAATTCTTTGTAGAAACAGCTGATAGATTTGGGCTCGATTGGAGATTGTTGCCGGGAATTGCAAAAAAGGAATCAAATCTAGGTAAGGTTTTACCTAAAAGATCTTTTAATGCTTTCGGTTGGGCGATCTATGCAGAAAGGAACAGCGGTGCGGTTTTCTCTAGTTGGGAAAGCGCTGTTGAGAAAGTTGCAAAAGGGTTGAAAACAGATTATATAGATAAGGGCTTGACCACGCCAGATCTAATAATGAGAAAATATACGCCGCAAAGTAAGGGAAGTTGGACCCAAGATGTGAACGCGGCGATGGATGATATTGATAGATAGCTAGATTTAGAAACTAATTAACAACTTCTGCTCCTAAAGCAGAAGTTTCTTTTTATGAATTTAAGAACAACAGTTGCTTTAAATTTGGGTAAATTTCTAATTTTCTTAATTAAGGCTTTTGGAGGTGGCGCTACAAGCGCACCAGGACTTTTGGCCGAAATAATTGATCCCCAAATTTTAACTAAACTATCAACTAATTTTGAGGCTGGGGCGGTTTTAATAACTGGAACTAACGGTAAAACAACTACTTCCCGGATCTTAAGTTCAATCTTGCAAACTGCCAATTTGCAAATTGTGCATAACCGATCTGGATCAAATTTAACCAGAGGATTGATAACCCAATTAATAAAAGCCGCTACGAGTAGCGGTAAGATAAAAGAAGATCTAGCTTTATTTGAAGTTGATGAAGCGACTTTACCGAAGGTCGTAGCCGCAATTCACCCAAGGGCAATTGTAATCAATAATCTATTTCGAGATCAACTTGATCGGTATGGTGAGGTTGATATTATTCGTAAGAAATGGTCAGATGCTCTGCGCTTTTTAAGTAAGGAGACAACTTTAATTTTGAATGGTGATGATCCTTCGGTAGTAAGTCTAGCGAAAAACGTAAAAACTAATATTTTATTTTTTGGCTTAAAAGATAAGAGAAATATTCTCAAAAAAGCTCCTCACGCGGTTGATGCCCTTCTTTGCCCAGAATGTAGCAGCGAACTTAAATTTGATTATTTTTACATTTCTCATATGGGTAAGTTTTTTTGTCCGAACTGTAAATTTTCCCGACCACAGGCCCAAATTTCCGCGAATTTTATAAAGCTTTTCGGTCCTGACAATACAAACGCCCGCATTTTTGTTGGGGATAATGGTTTTGAAATTAATCTAAAATTGGGGGGTCTGTATAATATTTACAACACCCTCGCTGCAGTTTCCGCCGCGGTCTGTTTAGGTTTAAACCTACCTCAAATTAAAGAAGGCCTAGACAAATTCGAAGTCGCTTTTGGTCGTTTAGAGAAAATAAAAATAGGGGAGAAATATATAACTAGCGCCTTGGTAAAAAATCCCGTGGGTTTTAACGAAACCCTAAGGCTGTTATTTTCGGATAAAAAGGAAAAAAATCTCCTTATTATTATTAATGATTTAACCGCGGATGGAAGAGATGTCTCTTGGCTTTGGGATGTTGATTTCGAGACCCTAAAAGATTTTGAAAATACAGTTACGGTTTCGGGAACAAGATATTTAGATATGAAACTAAGACTTAAATATGCCCAAATTACAAATGTAGCTTCGTATCAAAATTTAGAGGAAGCCTTTCAAGAAGCCCTTCGAGAGACTAAAAAAGAAGAGACTCTTTACATACTTCCAACCTATACTGCCATGCTAAAATTAAGAGAGATATTAGCTAAAAAAGGACTAGTTAAAAGATTTTGGGAGGATTAATAGAATAAGTGAAACTTGTGATTGGTTATCTTTATTCGAAATTAATGAACACCTATGGCGATAGAGGTAATATTATTACAATTGCGCAACGTTGTGCTTGGCGTTCTATTGATGTAGACGTAAAAGAGATTGGTTTAAAAGAACCAATTAGGAACGATATCGATCTCTATTTCTTTGGTGGTGGTCAAGATCAGTCACAAATTATTTGCTCAAAAGATTTAATTTCCACCAAAAAGGCGGTTTTAGTAGAAGCTGCCCAAAGTAACATTCCTATGCTATTAATTTGTGGCGGCTACCAATTATTTGGTCATTATTACCGACCAAAAAACGGCGAAGAAATTGAAGGAGCGGGAATTTTAGATGCTTTCACTATTGGTGGTGAAACGAGAATGATCGGCAATATTGTAATTGAATTAAACAAACAATTAAGTATTAATGACCCGACAACTTTAGTGGGCTTTGAAAATCATAGTGGAAAAACATTTTTAGGTAAAAAAACGGAGCCCCTAGGAAGAATCATTCGCGGTAGTGGTAATAATGGAGAGGATCGAACCGAAGGTGCCTACTATAAAAATGTCTTTGGTTGTTATCTACACGGACCTCTTTTGCCAAAAAACCCTTTGTTTGCTGATTTTTTAATTGAGAAAGCTCTGGGTAGAAGAAATAAATATTTTTCCTTAAAAGAACTAGATAATTCGCTGGAACTAGAGACTCACAATTTCGTAAAAAATAATTTGTAGCCACTTGAATTAATACTAACTATAACTAATAATTTATCTTTCCTGCCGGAAAGGTAGATCTGGTAAGACTTTACTCTATTATTTTTCTTGGGTTACTTTTATCCCAAATAAATCCGGTTCTATCTTTTGATAAATTAACCGCGCTACCAATAACTCAAAGCAATTTTACTAACCAAGAACAAACAAAGATAGAGGAAACAATTTTTAACACCCAGTTTTCTTCAGTCTCCCCAAAAAATTTCGAGCCGCCGGTTCAAATCGAGATACCAAAAATATTGCTCAACGCAAACGTAATTCAAGTTGGTGGTAGCCCTGGTAATTGGCCAGTACCAGAAAACCTACCAGCAACGGCTACCGCTGAAAGCGCTGTTGGTGGGAAAAATAATATTGCAATTTGGGGTCACCGCGATACAATTTTTTTACGATTGGGAGAATTAGAATTAGGTGATAAAATTATTACCAGCGACCAAGAAGAGATTAGAGAATATAAAATCGAGGAAATTTTCATTATAATCCCCAATAGTAACGACGGGACCTTTATGGAAGAAACACCCGATCAACGCTTAACTCTAATTACCTGCGACCCCATCGGCTCTACTAGCCGCAGGCTTATTATCACCGCTCGTCCTTGAATTGAATTCACCTTTTTGTTAAAATTAACTTAAAATTTCTAAATTTTGCTTTTTAAATTTTGAATTTACTCCCGGGCATGTGGCGGAATAACACGCTTTGTATTTTCGTCCAAGGACTCAAATACTCTCGCGTGTTGGGCCACAAGGTGTGGGCATGTGGCGGAATGGTATACGCGTACGGCTTAGGACCGTATTCCTTTACGGATTGGGGGTTCGAGTCCCTCCATGCCCACCATTAAAATCTTCGTAAGCTACTTGAAAACAGTTTCTTATCAAGTTTATAATTAAACTACCTTTAATGAATTTTTTCACAAAGTTGTTAAACAGGTTTGGTTTAAAAATCACTGTTAAAACCTATCTTTTTACACTGCTTTTAACTTTATATTTACTCGCCCTAATTTACACCGAGTTTGAAACTGTTTGGCAGCAAACATTTTTAGCGGTAGCGACGGCGGTCGTTTTGGATTTAGCTTTAAATTGGTACCGAAAGAGAAGTTTCTTTCTGCCTGATAGCGCGCTAATTTCTGCTTTTATAATTAGTATGGTTCTGGCAACTTCTCAACCTTGGTATATTCCGGTTTTTGCGGCTTCCTACGCAATTTTTTCTAAGCATTTTATCGCAATAAAAGACAGACATATTTTCAATCCAGCAAACTTAGCAATTTTTACCAGTATTTATCTCTTCAATACTTTTGATGAGTGGTGGGGTGCTTCAAATATCTACGTAATTATTTTAGGCGGGCTTTTTGTTATGGGAAAATTACGAAGAATTTATTTACCAGTCACTTTTTTACTTACTTTTCTACTGCTACTTTTTATTTCGAAACCAGCCGGTTTTCTAACTTCAACTATTTCTAATTATGCCCTTTTCTTTTTTGCTTTTATAATGCTTCCAGAACCGCAAACTTCACCCCTGAAAACTCAAAGTAAAATAATTTTTGCCCTTCTGACCGCCTCCCTTGCCTTTATTTTTTACTCTTTTGGAATAAGATCATATTTTATTACGGCCCTTCTCCTAGCTAATGGTTTCGTTCCATTAATGAATTACTTTACAAATAGTTCTAAACCCAATGAAAATTAAATTTTTAGGCACTGCTGCTGGTTGGCCTCTTCCCCGTTTGGGCTGCAATTGCCAAATATGTATTTCAAAAAATCCTAAGGACATTCGAAGCCGCACCCAGATTTTAATAAACGATTATTTATTGCTTGACGCTGGCTTTGATACTTATCTTCACTTGAAAAATAATATCAGAGCAAATAAATTAAAGGCGGTTGCTATTTCTCACGAACATCCTGACCACACTGCCGGTTTTTGGGACTTAAGTAAAATTTATAATCGAGAAGAAAAATTAAAACTTATTATCGCCGCAAAGACCTACAGAAAAATTAGGAAAGTGTATTTAACGACTGCCTTTGAAGCACTAGCCGAAATGGAGAAAGATGCATTTGAAGCTGGCAGCTATAAAGTTGAAATTGGGGATTTAAAGGTTCAACTCTTACCGGTAAATCATACTGATTCATCTTATGGAATCTTGGTTACGGAAGGTAAAAGAAGTTTATTTTATGCGCCTGATTTCTTAACTTTGCCCGAAAGTACAATCACCAAAGTTAAGAAAACCGAAATTATTTTAATGGATGGTTCTGACAAAAAACCTACCTTTAATCATCAATCAATAGATCAAGGTATTGTACTTGGAAAGAAGCTAGCAGCAAAAAATATTTATTTTGTTCATATCGGCCACAACACTTTTCCTCACAGGGAATTTGAAAGTTACGTCTTAAAAAAAGGCGGGAGCAATCTTCACATACCCTATGATGGATTAGAAATAACCCTTTCCTAACTTGACAAAAGGCTCTTTTACCAATAAGATATATTTAGATGTTAAAAAAACTTAGTAGGTCGCTTATTTCAATTTTTTTAATTGTATTTATACTTTCTTTTGGTAGTGGAGTAAGTGCTGGTTTTAATGCTCCCGAACCGCCAAAACCACCGACACCACCCACACCGCCGCAAGGACCCCAACCACCGGCTATAGAAAAAATTGCTTTCGTTCACTTCCCAAGGCCGTTTTCGCCTGCCGCTAGTACTTCAACTTGCCCAGATCCTGACACTTGTCCGGATTATAAGTACACCCGTTATCACTGGGATTCTACTAGTCCAGCGGTAAATTACGTTTTAGATACTGCAAACCCTAACGGTTTAGAGGAAGCTACTTTGCAGGCAGCCGTCGCCGCTGGTTTTACTGCCTGGACAAACGCGGATAACAAAGTAACTTTCACCCAAGTCGCTGGTGAAGTTCCTGCAGATCCGGGTTTAACAGTGGATGGAAAAAATAGCGTCAGTTGGCGCTCTATCAGTTCTGAATTTCCAGGAGCAATCGGTGTTACTCTTGTTTGGCACTATATCGGCAGTAAAATTATTTTAGAAGCTGATACTTTAATGAATTCAGATTTTCCTTGGTCGATAAACCCCGAAGGAGCTATTTTTACTGGTTCATATGATGTTCAAAATATCGCCACTCACGAATTTGGACATTGGTTAATGTTGGGAGATTTGTATAAATCACGGGATCGGGAACTAACAATGTACGGTTATGGATCCAAAGGCGAAACCAAAAAAGATAGTTTAGGTTACGGTGACAAATTAGGAATCCAAAGGATTTATCCGTAAACTAGTTATTTAATAAATTAAACTTCAAAGAAGAGTTCACTAAAGTTGAACTCTTTTGTTTTGCAAAAAAGTAAATTGAGAGAAGCAAATGAAGAAAGTTCTGGTATTTGGAACATTTGACAACCTTCATAAAGGTCATTTAGATTTTTTTGGGCAAGCTAAATCTTTCGGTGATTATCTAATAGTTGTCGTGGCGAGAGATAAAAATGCACTGGCTGCCAAAAAATATTCGCCGCTTCAAAACGAAAACACAAGATTAGAGAAGGTAGCGGCGGCGAATTTAGTTGACAAGGCGATTTTAGGTTCGCCAACTATGAATTATTACCAAACTTTAAGAAGGCAGAAGCCAGCGGTTTTATGCCTTGGCTACGATCAAAAACCATCAATAAAAGGATTAAAAAAAGATTTAAAAGATCATAATATTACGGGGATAAAAATAATAAGGCTAAAACCTTATAAACCCAAGCTTTTTAAATCTTCAATTGTTAGAAAACAATATGATTCAAGTTAGTAACGTTTACAAAAATTACAACACTAAAAAAACAAAAATTGAGGTTCTCAAAGATGTCAACCTTAAAATAAAGGAGGGGGAATTTATCTCTATTCTAGGACCCTCGGGCAGTGGGAAATCAACTCTTCTTAATCTAATCGGAGGTTTAGATCTTCCAAATAATGGCACGGTTTTAGTTGATGGCTTAGAAATTACAAGACTTGGAGATAAAGGGTTGGCAAACTTTCGAAATAAAACTGTGGGTTTTGTCTTTCAATTTTTTAATCTTCTACCAAGAGTAAGTGCTTTAGAAAACTGTATACTACCATTAATTTACAGTCCAACACCGGTTACAGACAAAAAAGCGAGAGCCCAAGATGTCTTGAAATTAGTTGGTTTAGAAAAAAGATTTAATCACAAACCAAGCGAACTTTCTGGGGGAGAACAACAAAGAGTCGCGATTGCTAGAGCCATAGTGGCCGATCCAAAAATTATTTTGGCGGATGAACCAACTGGAAATCTGGATTCAAAAACTGGTGAAGAAATTATGGAGATTTTTCTCGATTTGAATAAGAAGGGTAAAACAATAATAATGGTTACCCACGAAGAAACATTAGCTAAGAAAACCCATAAAATCGTAAAAATTAAGGACGGACAAATTTTATGAGACTTTTTTTTGAAAATATAAAAATTGCCGGTTACGCCCTTTTAAGCAACAAAGTAAGATCCTTCTTGACTACACTAGGAATAATTATTGGGGTATTAACTATTAGTTTATTACTTTCGATTGCGCAAGGGGTAAGAAAAGGTATAACTACCCAGATTGAAGATTTGGGAAGTAATTTAGTGGCGGTAGTACCGGGAAAAATTTCCGGCAGTAGTGGCTTTAACCCTGCTTCTTCATTTGGCGTTAGTACTTTAACCGAAGATGATTTTAATACTATTAAAACCAACCTAAAAGAGATTAAAAATCTTTCAATGGGTATGTTGGTTGCTGGTACTGTCAAACTTGAAGAAAAAATTTCTTCCTCATCTTTAATTTTTGCAGGAACTGCGGAAATTATTAATGTCTTAAACGGTGAGGTAGCGGTAGGTAGGTTTTTTAATCAAGAAGATTTAGAAAGAAACGAAAAGGTGGTTGTTTTGGGTTCAGAGACTAAAGAGAAATTATTCGGAGGAGGTCAGGCAGTGGGAGAGGAGATAGAACTTAGAGGAACCCAATTTAAAGTTATTGGCGTTTTAAAACAAAAACAAACCACTCCTTCTTTTTTAGGAGCAAATTTTAATGATCTTGTAATGATGCCTATTACTACTGGTTGGGAGATCACTAAACTAAAGCAGATTTTTAGAATTATGATGCAAGCAAATACCTCTAGCGAGGTTAAAAACGTTAAGGACAAAGTTAATACTTTATTGTTAGCAAATCATAAGGGCGAGGAAGATTTTACTGTTTTAACTCAAGACGATATCTTAGGAATTGTCGGAAGTATTTTAAATATACTTACAGCGATGATTTCGGCAATTGCGGCTATCTCCCTTTTGGTTGGAGGTATAGGAATAATGAATATTATGATTATTTCTATTACGGAAAGAACGAAAGAAATTGGAATTAGAAAAGCGCTCGGAGCTACAAAAACTGATATTCTTTCTCAGTTCCTAACTGAAAGTGTAATATTAAGTTCCATTGGTGGCATATTTGGAATTTCAATTTCATTTCTAATCTCTCAATTAATAAGTAACTATAGTCAGCTACCAATTTATCTAACAAGTAAGATAATTCTCTTGTCTTTAGGCTTTTCGATTGTAGTAGGAATAATTTTTGGTATTGCACCAGCAATAAAAGCGGCTAACAAACAGACCGTCGAAGCACTGCGTTACGAATAGCTGTTTTCTCCGTTTTTTGCTAGAATTAAAAAAAGCACCAAGTATTTTAAATGGGAAAATCTTTCGCAACTTCAATCGTTTTAATATTTCTCGGAACAATTTTCCTCCTTAATAATTTCGGTATCTTACCTTGGGATATTTGGGAAGGTCTGTGGAAATTTTGGCCGGTTATTTTAATATTAGTTGGGTTAGAGTTTGTTTTGGGGAGACAAATCTCTTGGAAACTACTTTTAATTGTAATTTTTTTAGTATTTGGATTACCCTCCCTACTCTCAACCAATCCTTTTTCTAAAGATTTCACAAAACGCACTGTTTTACCAATTGAAGAGAAATTAGGAACCTTAATTGCCGGAAAGCTCGATATTGATCTAGGAGTTACTAATTTAAATATTGTGCCCTTAGCCTCTCAGAGTGCGCAGATTGTTAAAGGTGAGGCGACTTACCATAAAGCTATTGGTAGCCTAGAAAAAGAGTTTAAAACCGAAGATGCAACGGGAATTTTAAAAATTAAAGGCTCATTTAACTCAAACGTACCTTTAGTGAAAGGAACTGCGCTTCTTAACTTAAATTTAACGACGGTTGTTCCTTTTGAAATGAATATAAAATTAGGAGCCGGTTTATCTAATTTTGATTTAAGCAGCCTCCAAATAACTAAATTTGAAATTGACAGTGGCGTTTCTAATATCAATATAAAATTTCCCGAAAAAGGGGTAATTTCGGCAATCATCAGTGGAGGCGCGGCTAACATTACAATGGAGATACCAACTAGCTTAGCGGCTAAAATCAGCCCGCTGGCCAGTCTAAAATCCTTAAACATAAACGAGGAGAGGTTCAAAAAAAAGAACGGCGAGTATATTTCTGAAAATTTTGATAGGGCAGAGGATAAATTAGAATTGGAATTAAAAACCGCGGTTGCCTCGGTCACAATAAAATAGTTAATTAACATAAGAAGTGTCTTGACCCTGCACAAAACTTACTTGCTCCCAAATACTACGTGTTTGCGTCGCAAGGGCGTATATGCAGGGTCTTCGCCCCGTTGAAATCGACCGCGCGCTGTGTGTGTACGAATAGTACTGCAAGGGTGTGGGGGCGGTAAGATTATACGGGGCTTGACAAGGCTTTACTTGTTTGGTAAGATTAATCTGATGAGTAACTTTTTCTCCTCAAAAATGATCGTAGTAAAAACCCTAATTAAGGGTTTTGGACTTACGCGGGGGTGAAAAAAGTTAAATTTTTACTTAAAGAAGACCCCCGAAAGGGGGCTTTTTTGTGGGGGGAGCCCTAGAAATTACAACCAAGCTTTTTCAATAGCTTCCCCCTTAAGTTCCTAAGGGTAAAGGTAGGTTCGATTCCTACAAGGAACATCAAGCTAGAGAAACGGGAGGAAAGGAGACCATGCCGAGAGATTTGGGTACTCTAAGTTTAGCTGAAATTCAGAAACTTCTTGAGCGCACGATTATTGAGGGAGAAACTCTTGAACATCGCTTAACATCTTTTACTCGCAATCAAGTCCGGGATGGGTCTCGAGCTACTAGACTTGCTTATTTGAAGCAAGTTACTATTCCACGCTACCGTGAGGAGAGAAATAGAAGATTTAAAGATTTACGTTCTAGGATTACTCAGAGCTTGTGAAATTCTCACGAGCTCTTTTTTCTTGCAAACGAATTTCCTTTTAAGTATAATTTGTTTCTATGGAATTAATACCAATGGTGATCAAGAAAGACGCTAAAGGAGAGCGAGCTTACGATATTTACTCACGCCTTTTGGAAGAGCGAATCATTTTTATCGGTGGTCCAATTACTGATGAAACCACAAACGTTGTAATTGCCGAGCTTCTCTATTTAGAAAACGAATCAGCCGATAAAGATATAAGTATTTATATAAACTCTCCCGGAGGTCAGGTCCATTCAACCTTAGCAATTTATGATACGATGAGGTTTGTAAAACCAGATATCCAAACTGTCTGTATCGGTATGGCCGCTTCAGGTGCGGCAATTCTTTTAGCGGGTGGAACTGCCAGTAAGAGATTTGCTCTTCCTAATTCAAAAATTATGATTCACCAACCAATGAGTGAGATAAGTGGACCAGCGACTGATATTAAAATTCACACTGATGAAATCCTCAAGTTAAAGAAGAAAATCAACAAAATCTTAGCGGAACACACCTCTCAATCTTTATCAAAAATTGAAAAAGATACTGACCGTGACTTTTTTATGACCTCATCCGAAGCTAAGGAATATGGTATAATCGATGAGGTGATTGAGAACAAGAAAACTAAGGTTAGGCGTCTGGTTTCTGTTAAACTTCCTAACCCGACTATCAGTAACAGAAGTATTAGGATATCACGCTAGTTTTTAGGACGGTTAGCTCAGTTGGTTTAGAGCGTTGGCATGACACGCCAGAGGCCGCAGGTTCAAATCCTGCACCGTCCACCATTAATTAATGAGCGAAGAATACATTGACCTAGAAAGCGCCAAAGGTCATACAAAAATTTACATCTCCACCGGCAAAATTATTCTAAATAATTTCCTTGGGGGTTTAGCCTGGGGAGTGGGAACTGTTTTAGGAGCAACTGTAATCGTCGCCACCCTCTTTTTTATCCTCGGGCAATTAGGAGCAGTCCCTTTTATCGGCGGGTTTGTTGCCGATATTATTGAAATTGTCAACAAACGCCAAGAAATATTCCCATGATTAATCCTAAAAAAAATAAAGTTGATCACCGCCAAATAGGTCAGGAATTAGATCTTTTCTCTTTTCACGAAGAAGCCCCAGGGGCGGTTTTTTGGCACCCAAAAGGATGGCTAATCTACCAAATTTTAGTAGATTTTATTAGAGAAAGAACCGCCAAAGAAGATTATCAAGAAATTTCAACCCCAGTGATGGTTAAAAGTAAACTATTTAAAAAATCCGGACATTTTGAGCATTTTGGTGAAAATATATTTAATTTTAAAGTTGATAATGAGGAGTATTCTCTGAAGCCGATGAATTGTCCGGAATCAACAATCGTTTATGCCTCAAAAACCCGTAGCTATAACGACCTACCAATAAAATATAGTGATTTTGGTATCTTGCATCGCCGGGAGCTTTCTGGGGTTTTAGGAGGACTTCTGCGAATTAGGCAATTCGCAATTGATGACGCTCATCTTTTTGTGCGGGCAGATCAGATATTAGTTGAAATCCGTAAGCTTTTGAATTTAGTAATCGATGTTTACGATTATTTGGACTTTGAACCTAAATTTTATCTTGCTACCAAACCTGATAAAGCGCTTGGGGATGAAAAAAATTGGAAAGAAGCGGAAAAATCTTTAGAGGAAGCTTTAAAGGAAGCTAAAGTTAATTACGGCCTTAAACCAAAGGAAGGCGCATTTTATGGTCCAAAAATAGATATCCATATCAAAGATTCGCAAGATCGTGATTGGCAATTAGCCACTATTCAACTGGATCTTCAGATCCCTGCCAAAATGGATTTAAATTATATTAATAAAAACGGAAAAAAGGAGAGACCGGTGATGATTCATCAGGGAATTCTAGGCTCTCTTGAGCGCTTTATTGGCATCTTGCTCGAACACACCCAAGGCAATCTGCCTTTTTGGCTTGTACCCACCCAAATAGTAGTGATACCAATATCAAATAAATATAATTCTTACGCCCAAGGGGTAGTAAAACAGTTGAAAACTGGAGAGTTAAGAATACATCTTGATTTAAGAGGAGAAACAATGCAAGCAAAAATTCGTGATGCTCAATTACAAAAAATTCCTTTTATGTTGATCTTAGGAGAAAAAGAGGTTAGCAATAATTCTTTATCGGTTAGAAAAAGGGACGGCAGTGAAATGAGGGATTTGTCAAGAAAAGAGTTTTTAAAAATTATTGGAGAACAAAGCAGCCAAAAAACATAAATGGAGGAGATAAAGAAAATTGTCGGTTTATTAAAAAAGGGTAAGATCATTATTTTTCCAACTGATACTGTTTATGGCCTGGGTTGTACTTTAAACGAAGAATCAATTAAATTTTTGTATAAAATTAAAAGGAGACCAAAAAATAAACCAACTTTAATTTTAGTTAGTAGTCTCTCTTTAGCTAAAAAATATGGTTATTTTGATTCCAAAACTGCTGCCTTAGCCCAAAAGATCTGGCCCGGACCAGTAACGATAATTGTAAAAGCAAAAGGAAATGTCCCAAAGTTGATTCAAGGAAGAAACAGTACCATCGCTATTAGGGTCCCAAAACATCAATTTTTACAGAAAATTCTGAATGTCTTGAATGAACCTCTTTTGGCTCCCAGTGCAAATTTCTTAGGAGAAAGATCACCCAGCAGTCTAGCCCAAATTGACAAAAACTTAGTTAAATTGGTAGACTACGTAGTTACGATTAAAAGTGGCGGTAATTTACCATCAACAATAATTGATATGTCAAGTAAAAATAAAGAGATGGCCGTAATCCGAGAAGGTTCTATTAAGATACAAGACCTGAAAGGAGTTATTAAATAAATAAGTTTTATAGAATTAATAGAGCCATCAACCATTTAAAAATAAGAGTCGTTGATTCTAAAGGCAAACAATTAGGTATTATGACTAGCGAAGAAGCCCTTGAAAAGGCGAAGAAGCTGGAGGTAGATCTAGTCGAAGTTGCGCCAAACGCTAAACCGCCTGTTTGTAAGTTAATTGATTTTAAAAAATTCAAATACGAGGAGTCCAAAAAGCAACGGCTAGCGAAAAAATTGACCAAAGAAACCGAGACAAAAGAACTTTGGATGGGACCATTGATGAGTGAACATGATTTTAATATTCATATAAAAAGGGCGATCGAGTTTTTAACGGCCGGAAATAGAGTTAAACTTAACGTAAGATTCTCGGGTCGAGAAATGGCCCATCCTGAATTTGGTCACCAGATAATTGAAAAAGCGAAAGAAGCTTTAGAAAATATTGGTAGCCTTGATAAGGGTCCGGAGTTCCTTGGTAGAAACTTAATTGCTTCTTTTAACCCGAAAGTATTAAAAAAGTAGGCTATGAAACAAAGAACTAAAAAAGCAGCTCAAAAAAGATTTAAAATTACTAAAAGAGGTAAATTAATAAGGGGACACGCCTATTCATCTCATCTAAAGTCAAAAAAAAGCGCCCCCAGAAAAAGAAAGCAAAAAGAACCGACTCTTATATCGAAATCTGATAAAGCTAGGATAAAAAGATTATTGGCAAGGTAGGGTTAATAATTGAAAAAAGAAAAATATGACTAGAATAAAAAAGGGCGAAATAAAAAGAGCCAAACATAAAAAAATATTAAAATTAGCTAAGGGATATAGAGGAGCCCGTTCAAAATTATTCAGAAGCGCTAAAGAAGCAGTCGCTCACGCTGGGGCTTACGCGTTCGCGGGTCGTAAGGCCCGAAAAAGAGATTTTAGAAAGCTCTGGATAGTTCAAATAAATGCTTTTTTAAAAGAAAAAAACATTTCTTATAACAAATTTATCAATAATTTAAAAAAGCAAAATATTTTACTGGATAGAAAAATCTTAGCCGATATTGCCAAGACCGACCCTAGAGTATTTGACAAAATTCTTGAGCAGGTAAAAATAACTAAGGACCCATTACCGAAGGTATAAGGAGGAATTGAACGTGAAGTACGAATTTAGTGAGTACGGAATATCCAATTCAATCCTATAGTCTCATATTCCCAAAACCCATAGTCTTGACAGGCTTGTTCCACTGTGCTATAATTGGAGAAACTACAGCTCTTGGATGGGAAGCTCATGTAGGGCAGGCGTGAGCTTCCCATTTAGGGGCTGTTTTTAAATAGCTTTTTTTGGCGAAAAAGTTTATGATATTCTCAAATAATCGGTAGTTATCTTTAAAATGGAATCCATCAATAATTTAGACGAGATTAAAAAAAGATTTTTTGAAGAAATTCGTAAGGCTAGCTCTACTGATGGATTAGCAAATTTAAAAGTACTCTACTTAGGAAGGAAAAGAGGTATCATTACTCAACTTATTTCTAAGTTACCCACAATTTCCTTAAAGGAACGTAAAGAAATAGCACCGGCTGTTCAGAATCTAAAAAGAGAAATCGATCTTGCTCTGAAAAGAGAGAGTAAAAAATTTGGTGGCGTCCGAACAAGAAAAATTGATTTTAGTGAACCGGCAATTTGGCCAAAAGTTGGGACTCTTCATCCAACAACGTTAGTTCTAGATAAAATAAAAAATATTTTTCATTACCTTGGCTTCGTGTGGTCGGATGGACCAGAAATTGAACAGGATCTTTATAATTTTCAAAAACTGCTGATCGATAAAGACCATCCAGCCAGGGATAGTCAAGATACTTATTACATAACCCCCGACTTGCTTTTAAGAACTCATACATCTTCTATGCAAATTCGCTTTTTAGAGGCGCATAAACCACCAGTTCGCGTTCTTTTTCCGGGGAGAGTATACCGCAGGGACCAAATAGATAGTACCCACTTGCCCGCTTTTTATCAATTGGAGGGATTACTTGTAGACAAAGGGGCAAAGATGACTGATTTATTAGGGGTGATAGATTTCTTTTGTAAAAGTTTTTTCGGACCTAAAATCAAAACAAGAGTTTATGGTCATTATTTTCCTTACACCGAACCTTCAATTGAAGTAGAAGTACTTCATAAAAGTGGCCAATGGTTGGAAATTTTAGGTGCTGGTTGTGTTCATCCCAAGGTTCTAAGAAATTCTAAGGTTGATCCAAAGCAATTTAAAGGTTGGGCTTTTGGTATGGGTTTGGATCGAATCGTGATGATCAAATACGGAATTAGTGATATACGAACCCTTTACAGTGGTGATTTAAGGTTCTTAAACCAATTTTAATCAGAAAATGTTAGTTTTCTATTATGTTAGTACCATTTAGTTGGCTAAAGGAATTCGTAAAAATCAACATCAATCCGCAAGATTTAGCGGAAAAATTATTATTATCAGGAACAAAAGTAGAAAAATTGCAAAAAAGCGGGGAGGATTATATTTTCGATTTAGAAATTACTACTAACAGAGGTGATCTTTTCGGTATATTGGGTGTAGCTAGAGAAGTTTCCGTACTTTTAAACGCCGATTTGAATCTTCCAAGTACGGTTTCTCTTGTTCGCCCCACAGAGGCAAAAACAAAACCGATGAATCTTGTTGTTTCTGAAAAAAACTTGTGCCCCTATTTTAGCCTTGTAGTATTGGACAACCTAAGTTTAAGAGAAACTCCAACTTTTATAGTAGAAAGGCTGGAAAAGAGTGGAATGAGAGGGGTAGGCAATATAATTGTTGATCTTACTAATTTAGTAATGATTGAAACTGCTCAGCCCTCTCACGCCTTTGATTATGAAAAAATCGTCGGGAGAATGCTTCTAAGATTAAGTAAAAAAGGGGAAGAGATTCAAACTATTGACGGCCAAAAACGAGAGCTCCCTAGCGGCGCAATTATCATTGAGGACAGCGAAAAAATAATTGATTTGGCGGGGCTCATGGGTGGTAAGAATAGTGAGGTAAGTCAGAAGACAAAAACAATAATTTTACACGTCCCAATTTATAATAGTAGTCTAATCCGTAAGGCTTCACTGGCTTTAAATTTAAGAACACAAGCTTCTTCCCGATTCGAAAAAAAACTTGACCCAAATGGACATATCTTTGCTATTAAACGGCTTATTAAATTATTTCAAGAGCATTGTGGTGCTAATATCGCTACCGGTATCTTTAGTTCAAAAGAAATAGCGGCTAAGGAAATATCTTTCCCCTTAGATGCGATCGAAGAAATACTGGGCATAAGAATAGAGGAAAATAAAGTAGTCGATATTTTAAGTTCTCTTGGTTTTAGAATAATACCCCAACCTTTTGAAGAAAAAATTCTGAAAGTTAAAATACCTACTTGGAGAAACGACGTTAAGGAAAAAGAGGATATTTGTGAAGAAATTGGTAGAATTTATGGGTACGGAAATTTTCCTCTGACTCTACCTAAGGAAGAGGTACCGATATATGGAGGCTTATTTCAAGATTGGGAACAAAAAGCAAAACTAATTTTAACCTCCTTTGGTTTTCACGAAATCCAGGGTTACACATTGACTAAAGAAGACTCGATAAAGAAGATTAATTTTTCCTTAAACAAAACCTTAAGAGTTATCAATCCGCTAAGTTCTGATTTTGAAGTGTTGCGACCCACATTATTAATTTCCTTGTTAACTTCTTTGAGTTTAAATCTGCACAACTATATCAGCGAACCGTTGTTTGAATTGGGTAGGGTTTTTACTAATGAGTTCAAAAACCAATATTTACCCTACCAACCTAAAAGAATCGCCGGTATCTTACCGGGAAATAAGTTTTTTGAGGCGAAGGGGATTTGTTTAAAATTCCTGGAAAGGCTGGGGATTAGTTTCTCGGAGATACTTACAGCAGAACATCCCTTTTTTGAGACAGGTGAGACGGCAAAAATTGTTAAAGATGGGCAAACCTTGGGTTATTTTGGGAATTTAAATAGAAGGGTAGCTAGAGAATTTGAAGTAGAAGAGGCTAGTTTTTTTGAACTAGATTTTGATTTAATTGAGAATCTTGCAAAAGTAGATAAAGAGATTGAACCCTTACCGGCTTTTCCGCAAATTATTGAAGATCTATCGATAATCGTTGAGGAATCAAAACAAGTAGGAAAGGTTTTAGAATTAATAAAAAAAAGTGCCGGTTATCTACTTAAAGAAGTGAGAGTTATTGACGTTTACCGTGGTCCTCAAATAGGAGAGGGTAATAAGGGAGTTACCGTAAGACTTACATTTTTATCTGAGAAAAAAACTCTAACTAACAGCGACGTTGTTCCGGTCCGTAAACTAATTATCAGAAATTTAGAAAAAAACAAGGTAAAGATACGTTAAAGGTAAATTAATTAAAGCAATTATTTAAGAAAACACAAGAAACAAGCAACCGATTGAAGTTTAAGGTTTAATAATGACGGTAATCTCGCTAGTGGCGGTTTTACCATCACTCGTGTAAGCAATTACTTTCACCGCGTGACTTCCGGTTATACTCGGACTTAAACTCACCGTAGTTTCGTAAGTTGGCGCTGTTTTAGTAGTAACTAGCGTATTATCAAAATAAAATTCAACTTTTTCAATTGCGGTTGGAGCAATAACGGTTGCTAACAAATTAAATTGTGATCCAAGAGTCTCGTTTGGCGCTGGTTTCTGAATTTGAACAACCACTCCTTCTGCTCCCAAATTTAATTGCGAATAATCAGAACCTGGAGGACAGGGGTCACAAACATTTTTCTCCCAAGAATCATACATTACCAAGAAAACTTTATCTTCTGCCTGACCAGTAGCAATACAAACACTGTCCGCAACTTGACCAGTTGTCTTACAAATTTTTATGATCTTGTGCATATCGTCGGTTCTTACCGGAACTTGCCATTTAGCGAATAATTCTTTTCGGGTTTCACTATAAGGACCAGGAAGGAGTCCGGAGATTCGATCCACATCTGCTTCCACAATACCATCAGGTCTTTTAAAAGGAGCGTCTTTTTCGTTTTTTAAAACTTCAGTCATTATCCGGTGCCAAATTGGCGCGGCTCCAGTAATACCAGAAGACAGTCTTGGGTGCATCGGGCTATTATCGTTATTACCGACCCAAACTCCACTCGTAAAGGCACCCGTAAATCCGATTGTCCAATTATCTCTTTTGTCATCAGTTGTTCCGGTTTTTGTGGCCACTGTCTTTCCTCTAACCGACAAGATATTATCAACAGCGCTAGCGCCAAAGGCGTCGTATTTCGCATTCTTATCAGACAAAATATCGGCCATAAGGTAGGCGTGTTCTGGGGTTAGAACTTGTCTACCTTCGGTAGGTTTAAATTCTTCCAAAATCTTACCCTTACTGTCTGTCACTTTCAAAATTGTCACTGGATCTACTCTTTTTCCACCGTTAGAAAAAGCGCTAAAAGCATTGGTTAGCTCAATTAATTTTACTTCGCCACCCCCAAGAGTAAGTGATAAACCGTATCGTGATTCATC
This sequence comes from uncultured Gammaproteobacteria bacterium, assembly GCA_964643435.1. Classification (GTDB taxonomy): domain Bacteria; phylum Patescibacteriota; class Microgenomatia; order Woykebacterales; family RBG-16-39-9b; genus CAZXPY01. Next base: position 70,594 of record CAZXPY010000004.1, read on the forward strand.
AGTAAAAGTATTTATCCCTAAATCTTTGGCGGTTTCAATCATATCTTTAACACCGACAGCCGCGAGCATCTTAACGGCGGGAAGGTTGTAGGAATTTCCTAGGGCAAAACGAACTGGCACTGGACCGTGAAATTTACTATCATAATTCTCCGGAACATAAGGAGGTTTTCCCTCCCCACCCGGAAATTCTGTTCTTTTATCTATAAGCAGGGTTGCCGGTGTAAAGCCCTTTTTAAAACCCGTAACATAATTAATTGGTTTTATAGCACTACCTGGTTGGCGCAGGGAAATAGTCACGTTTACATTACCATCATAATCTTTAGCAAAATAATCTTTTGAACCGACCATAACGAGTATTTCTCCAGTTTTACTATTCTGAACAATCGCACCGCCGTTTCCCACTTTAAGGTTTCTGTTTTCCGCCTTTTCTATTTCGTTAGCGACAATTTCTTGAGATTTCTCCTGAAGTTGCCAATCAAGAGTAGTTGTTACTTTTAAACCACCTTGTTGAACTTTTTCTTCACCATATTTTTCAATTAATTGCTCTTTGACATACAAGACAAAATGAGGCGCTTTTATACCTTGACCACTCTCTGCAAACTTAACGTTTTCTAAGTCTTTCAGGGCTTCTTTTTCCTGTTCATTACTGATATAACCATCTTCCCTCATTCGCCTTAAAACATCTTTTGTTCTCTGTAAGTAAGCTTTCGGGTTAGCCCCAAAAGGGGAGTAGGCGGTCGGTTTTTGAGGCAGACCAGCTAAAATAGAACTTTCGACCAAATTTAGGTCAGAAGAGTGCTTTCCAAAATATAAATTAGAAGCTGCTTCTACTCCCCACGCTGTTCCTCCATAAGGCACCTCGTTTAAATAAATTTGCAATATCTCGTCCTTACTGTAACGACGTTCAATTTGAGTAGATAAAATAAACTCCTTAATTTTTCTGGTGATAGTTCGTTCGCTAGAAAGCAGAGCATTTTTTACTAATTGTTGGGTTAAAGTAGAACCTCCAGTAAGTTTACGTTCAACAACGATTCGTTCAATTGCGCGAATTATACCGGTTGGATCAAAACCTTTATGTTTATAAAAGTTTTTATCCTCAATCGCAATCGTAGCGTCTTTTAAACTTTTAGGTATTTGATCCAAAGTAACTAAAGTGCGGTTTTGATTGCCGTAGACATCAAAAAGCAAAACTCCGGCTCTATCAAAAATTTTTGTTGCTTGTTCAATATTTCTATTAGTAAGTTTAGTGGGTGAGGGTAAGTCTTTGGCGAAGATCGCAAAAGAAATAATTAAAGAAAATATTGAAAAAATAAATAAAATAGATAAAAGGGATACCGCCCGACCTAAAATTTTTACTTTTTTTCTTCTCCAATCAACTTTTGCTGAAAACTTCTTTCTCCATAAGGGGTTGCTTCCTACCATATACCCTTGAATTCTAGCATAAAGATTGTTAATATTAAAGCTGCCTACGTTTATGAAAAATGAAAATCTTTTGAGACGAAACGTTGTCTCTATTTACCCAAGTGAAGAAGATCTGGAACGTAAGATTAGCCGAGAAAAAATAAAACTTTATCTAGGTATCGACCCTTCAAACGCTCTTATTCACTTAGGAAACGGCGTTGCTTTAAGGAAACTGGCGGAATTTCAGGAACTCGGTCATAAAGTAATCTTGGTAATTGGTGATTTTACCGGTATGATCGGAGACCCAACTGATAAAAGCGTTGGTCGGCCGAAATTGAGCCGAGAAGAGGTTTTAAAAAACGCCAAGACTTATAAGAATCAGGTTGCAAAAATTCTCAAATTCGATGGCCCTAATGCTGCTTCGTTCAGATTTAACAGTGATTGGCTAGCAAAACTTTCCTTAGCCCACGTTATTGAAATCTCCTCGCTTCTAACCGTATCCCAACTTGAAGAACGAGATATGTTTGTCCAACGTAAAAAGGAGGGTAACCCTATATATTTACACGAGTTTCTATACCCGCTCCTGCAGGGCTACGACTCCGTGGCTTTAGATGTTGATCTTGAAGTTGGCGGTACTGATCAAACTTTTAATATGCTTGTTGGTCGGCAATTGGTTAAAAGTTTAAAAAATAAAGAAAAGTACGTTTTAACTACGCCTTTACTTTTGGGAACGGATGGCCAGAAGATGGGGAAAACTGCCGGTAATTTTATCGCAATCAACGATTCCCCAGAAGAGATGTTTGGTAAAATAATGTCTTTGAAGGATGATTTGATAAAACACTACTTTGAGCTTGCTACAAACGCAAATCTTGATTCCATTGATTTTAAATCAGGGCAGATGGATTTAAAAAAACAATTGGCATATTTAATCGTTGAAGAGTATTACGGTCAGGAAGAAGCTAAAAAAACTAAAAAAGAATTTGAAAATGTTTTTCAAAGAGGAAAAATACCGCAATCTATTATCGAACTACCCTTAATATCCGGAACCACCCTCACCCAATTTTTAATATCAAACAACATTGTTAGTAGCCACTCGGCAGTAACAAGACTCGCAGATCAAGGGGCAATTGAGATTGATGGTAAAGTAGTTAAGAACGGTAAAAGTATTCTTAAAGATCAACAAGTCTTAAAAATTGGGAAGAAAAAATTCGTCAAGGCAGTACAGAAATGAGACATAAGTCTCTTTTGTAAACAAAATGAAAAAAAGACAACGGGTTATTTGGATACTATTAGCGGTTCTTGTTTCTATAAGTTTAGTAATATTTCCTCTTCTTTTTTACCTAGGTTCCTAATCAATGAAACTCGGCACCGGCGTTAAAGAGTTACCTCTTATCGGAGATTTCTATGAAAGAGGGTTAAAGGTATTAGGAATTAGAACGATTTCTGATTTGGTTAATCATTATCCTTTCCGCTATGAAGACTATTCAAAAGTAGAAAAAATCAAAAATCTTACACCCGGTGAAAAAATAAGTGTAAAAGGTATTGTTTGGCAAATTAAAAATATTAGAACAAGAAGCGGAAAATTTATTACTAAAGCTACTGTTGCTGACCAAACTGACAAAATTGAAGTTATCTGGTTTAATCAACCCTTTTTGACTAAAAATATCCGCTCTGGTATGCAAGTCTCACTATCAGGAAAAGTCGAATTTGAAGGAAAGAAACCAAAACTAATCTCACCCTCTTATGAAATTATCAGATCAAGGGAGACACTTATTTTCTCGCCAGAGACGACCAGTACGATTCATACTGGTAGGCTCGTACCAATTTATCCAGAAACGTCTGGCATTACTTCGAAGTGGTTACGCGCAAAAATCGCCCAAATATTACCTCTGATTTTAAAAAACCAAAAAGATTTTATGCCCTCTGTTATTTTAAATAGACAAAAACTAGGAACACTTAATGAGGCTCTTATTAAAATTCATTTTCCGAAAAACTATTTACAGGTGAAAGAAGCAAGAAAAAGACTCTCTTTTGATGAGTTGTTTATTATTCAGTTAGTTAGCGCTCTACGAAGAAAAGTTTGGCGAGAAAACAAAAAGGCAGCTTCTTTGAAAACCGATAAGGAAAAGATTAAGGAATTTATTAAAAATTTGCCCTTTGCTCTTACAAAAGCTCAGCTAAAAGCGACTGACGAAATTCTCTTTGATATGCAAAAAGAAACACCCTCTAATAGACTTTTAGAAGGCGACGTTGGCTCTGGAAAAACAGTGGTGGCGGCTATTGCCGCCTTCGTTGCCTTCCAAAGCGGGTTTGACACAATATTCGCTGCCCCAACCGAAATCCTGACCTTTCAACACCAAAAAACCCTAGCCGAAATTCTTTCTCCTTACCGAATAACGGTTGGTATTTGGACAGCTAGTAAAAAAACTAAAGGAGACGTAACTTGCGGAACCCACGCTCTTTTGAATACTTTTCAACCAAATAGACCAGTAGGATTAGTAGTGGTGGATGAACAGCACCGCTTTGGTGTTGCGCAAAGAGCTAAACTTTTTATTGATCAATCAAAAAAATTTACACCCCATCTTTTGACAATGACAGCCACACCTATTCCCAGAACCCTTACCCTCACCTTATATGGCGATTTAGATCTTTCGGTGCTGGATGAGATGCCAAGGAACCGCCAAAAAATTTCTACCTTTGTAGTACCAAACCCTAAAAGAAACGCGGCTTATAAATTTATTGAAAAACAAATAAAGACGGGGCGACAAGCGTTTATCATTACTCCTTTTGTTGAACCTTCGGAAAGTATGGTAAGCGTGGCCGCCGCTAAATTAGAATTTGAAAAACTTAAAAAAAAGTTCCCAAAGAATATTAACTTGGGACTTCTTCACGGAAGGCTTAAATCAAAAGAAAAAGAAACGACCATTAATAAATTTAAAGATGGCAAAATCGATATTTTAGTAGCCACACCAGTTGTGGAGGTGGGAATTGACGTTCCAAACGCGAATGTGATGATGATAGAGTCTGCCGAAAGATTTGGATTAGCCGCTCTCCACCAACTACGAGGTAGGGTAGGTAGAGGATCACATAAATCTTATTGTCTTTTGTTTACTAATTCAAGAAGTGAAACCACACTAAAACGCCTTAAAAGTATGGAAAAGATAGATATTGGCTTTGAGCTTGCGGAAATAGATCTAAAAATGCGTGGCAGTGGGGAGATTTTTGGTCTTAGGCAGTCTGGTTTTCAAACTTTAAAAATTGCCGATCTTTCTGACCAAAAATTAATCGCGGTTGCTCAAACTGAAGCTAAAAAACTGTTAGTAAAGGGTTGGCAGCCAAAAAAATATCCTAATTTAGCAAGAAAAATTCACGAATTTCAAACTGAATATATCCAACCAAATTAAAAATTTAAACTTTTTTTGCTGTTTTCTTGTGTTGACGTAACCTCTTAAGAGTGGTTATAATAATTTTCATTATGGCACCACTACCAAAAAGACGACACAGCAAATCTCGACAAGGAAAAAGAAGAGGGGCAATTTCTTGGCAACTCCCAAAATTAGTAGCTTGCCCAAATTGTAAAAGCTTAAATCCTCCTCATACAATCTGTAAAAATTGTGGTTTTTATAAAGGAAAATCGTTTCTGAAGGAAGAGACTAAAATAACCGTCAAGAAGGTAGGAGATGAAAGCAAAACTTGATCCAAGACATATTGCCAGAAAAATCGCCTTGCAAGCTCTGTTTGAATGGAGTTTTAATTCAACTGATATTACCCAAATAACCAACCGAGATATCCAAGAAACAAATAGTTTTGAAAATAATAATTCTTTTTTTAAAACTAAGCCCTCTGGCCAAACTGAAAGAGGCGAACTTGAAAAAGAGAAGGCTATCATCGTTGATAAAGATCTAGCTCATTTTATCTCTTATGGTGTAACCGCGCATCTAGAGTCTATTGATAAAATAATTGAAACTTGTGCTCCGGAATGGCCGATTGAACAAATAGCCAAAGTTGATTTGGAAATTTTGAGAATCGCAATTTTTGAAATTTTTGTAGCTAGAAATACTCCTACCAAAGTAGCCATTGATGAGGCTGTAGAGCTGGCCAAAGAATTTGGCGGTGAAAATTCTTCAAAGTTTGTCAACGGCGTTTTAGCAACGGTAGTAAAAAATCTTATACCAGAGGTTTCCGAAAAAAAGTGAGTGTTTTTGATAAATTGCGAAAAATTATTTCGAATAACTTGGGAGTCCCCGAAGAAGAGATTCTTCCCAATTCCCACCTCCAAGATGATTTAAATTCTGATCCTTTAAGCATTTCGGATTTAATTATAAGTATCGAGGATAATTTTAAAATCAAAATCCCCCAAGAAGAAATTAGTAAATTTAATACGGTCGAAGATATAACTAATTATTTAATTGACAGTCACGTCGAATAACCATTAAAGAAGTGTGGTAAGTGATGGATTTAGAAGAACTTGAGAAAACCCTTAATATAAAATTTAGAAATAAAAACCTTTTAAAAAATGCCTTTATCCACCGTTCTTACCTTAATGAACATTCTGAAGAAAAATTACCAAATAACGAGCGTCTAGAATTTCTTGGGGATAGCGTCTTAGCCTTTGTTGTTTCTACGTATCTTTTTCAAAACCACCCAGACTCCCAAGAAGGTGATCTAACAAATTTTAGGGCCTCGTTAGTTAATTCTAAGTCTTTGTCGGTAGTGGCTAAGAGACTTAATCTGGGTAAATTTCTGTATTTAAGTCGCGGAGAAGAAGCTACTGGAGGAAGAGAACGGGAGTATCTGCTTGCTAACACCGTTGAATCTCTAATTGGGGCTATTTATTTAGACTCTGGTATTGAAAAAGTCTCGAGCTTTATAAAAAATTACATTCTAAATAATCTAGAGGAGATAATTGAAAAAGAACTTTATAAAGATTTTAAAAGCAAAATGCAGGAGCGTTCTCAAGAGGTTTTTAGTATAACCCCAACTTATCAAGTAATAATAGAAGAGGGACCAGATCACAATAAAAAATTTAGGGTTGGCGTCTATCTTGGCAAACTTCTAGTTTCCGAAGGTGAGGGCAAAAGTAAACAAGAAGCAGAACAGAAAGCTGCCAAAGGTGCTTATGAGTCTGATTGGAACATCTTAAGAGAGAGGTTGAAAAAAATCCTTAAATAAATTAGAATCCCCTCATGGTAAAAATTAGACTGCAAAGGGTTGGTGCAAGAAATCAACCAAAATACAGAATCGTTGTTATTGAATCAAAAGTTAAACGAGACGGCGCCTATCTTGAGCTTTTAGGAGATTATGACCCAACGGTAAAACCAGCAAAAATATCTCTAAAAAGGGATCGATTTAACTGGTGGTTAGAAAAAGGAGCAAAAAGCTCACTCTCGGTATTAAAATTATTAGATATTTTGGAAGGAAAAGAAACTAATAACTAGTTTAAACAATGAGGCATAGCCTCTTTTGTAAACAAAATGAAAGAACTTTTAGAATTAATTATAAAATCAATAGTAGAAAATAAAAAAGAGGTAAAAATTAGTTCTGAAAACAAAGAGGATGGTATTTTTTTTCATATTGACGTAAATAAAGAGGAGATTGGTAAGATTATCGGTAAAGAAGGAAGAACGATTTCGGCAATAAGAGCGTTATTAAAAATTAAAGCCTTAAAAGAAGGTACTAAAGCTTTTGTTGATGTGGTAAGTAAATAAAACCTCATGAGAATTGATGTTGTAACTTTATTCCCCAAAACTCTAAAGAGCATCTTTACGATAAGCATTTTAAAAATTGCCCAAGAAAAAAAATTGATTGAGATAAATGTTTTAGATTTAAGGAAATTCGGGAAGGGTAAGAGAAAAACTGTGGACGATCGACCTTTTGGTGGGGGAACCGGTATGATTTTAAGAGTAGACGTTTTAGTCGACGCGCTTAAATTTTTGACAAAAGATTCTAGGAGAAGAGATAAACCTTTTGTCATTTTAACCGACCCTACTGGCGCAACCTTTAATCAAGGGTTGGCTAAGAAACTTTCTAAAAAAAAGTGGCTGGTTATTTTCTGCGGACATTACGAAGGGGTTGACGAGCGATTTAAAAAATGGGTTGATATGTCGATATCAATCGGCGATTATATCCTCACCGGAGGGGAATTACCAGCCGCTGTAATTACCGATACCACGGCTCGTTTAGTTCCAAATGTTTTGAAGAAGGCCGCCACCGCGATCGAAACTTTTTCCGAAATTAAAGTTGGGAAGGAAAAAATCCCTATACTAGAATATCCCCAATATAGCCGACCAAGAACATTTCTAAATTTAGAAGTCCCACCGGTACTTATTAGCGGTGATCACAAAAGAGTAGAGGAATGGCGGATAAGGGGAGCTCTGACGAAAACAAAGAAATCCCGGCCAGATCTTCTTCGCTAATTTTAAATTTGGGTCAAGAATTTTTTATTAGCGATAGCTATAAGGAGGAATTAAACACGGAATTTAAGTGTAAGCGAAAATAAGTTCGCTAAAGCGTTTTGATTTCTCGCAAGCTCGAAAATGGAGTATTTAATTCAATCCTACTGGAATGGATTTGTTTTTCCCGTTGGCTCATTACCGGCCGGTGTGTTCAAAGGAACTGACTTATTGATATTAGCCAAAGTTTGTTCTTGAAGAGAGGTACGAGCCGGCAAGCTTTCGGCAAAATCTTCCGGTAGTGGTGGTTTCTCCTCGTACGGAGCAGAAACTTTTAAAGTTACGTCGTAGAAACTTCCGTCCGCACTTGTAGCGCTAACTTGCTCGACAATAAATACTCTCCTCACCTTTTCATAATTACTCAAGAAACCTTGAATCGCTTCTAATGGTCCTCGCAAAATTACTTGGAATTCAAGGGTTTTACCCAAGTTTGCTGAAGGAGCGTCTGCCGCAGGAGCGGCGGCATTTTTGGTTGAGGAAAGCGAAAAGCCTTGGATACTAACTCCGGACGTCGCACTTAATCGGTAAAGAGCCGAAATAACCTCTGGAAGCGAGGGCTTAGAAGGTATTGCTTCCTCAGCTGTTCTTAAGAAACCAAAAACTTCTCCTTCTTCTAAACTCTTCAGATTATTATCTTTTTCTTGCAATTTTTGAACCCGAACCTTAGCCTCTTTAATTATCTTTCGATTTTCGGATAAATCCTTAATCTGGGGGGAGATTACAAACATAAATAGGGCTAATAATATTAAAACAACAAAGGTGGGTACCCAATAATCTTTGGGCGAAAATTTTTTTATATTTAAGGACATCTTTGGTTTTGCGCTCTGCAAAGAGATCATATTTTTTTCCTGAGGATTTCTCTAAAACGTAATTGAAATTGAATGTCGTTTTCATTTTTGGCGTAGGAAGCAAGTTCGACATCAGTAAAATCTTTTCCACCCCGGTTTTGATCTAGTAGACTATCGAAAAAACTTAAGGCCGCTTGGGTAGCTTGCGCATTTGCAGAGATTGTTATGTCGTTTGCTGAAATCGCCAGTTGGTTCACCAATACCGACGAGCCAATTGTCAGCCCAAGCAAATTACTTAGAGTTTGGGAATTTTCTTTTATCTGCGGCAGAAGGGTGGCTAACCTAGTTAATTTTGTATTAATTGCTCGCGCCGCTACTTCTTTAGTGGCTTGGACTTTTATTGAAGCCTCCAATTGTCCGCTTTTTTCCGATAAATTTTTAGCTTGCTCTCCCAAACTAAATTGATAAAGATAGATAACTGCCACGGCAAGTATTACGATTGATAAAAGAAAAAACGATATAACATTTCTTAATTTTTTGTACTCGCCGCTTTTTATTTCTTCTTGAGCAATTTCAGGTAAAAGATTAATTCCTACCGCCATAAATTATATTTCCTTTAGTGCCAAACCTACGGCTACGGCGTAGGTTGTGGAGTTATCTATCAATTTCTGTCCGCTATTTGCTGGCAACTTAATACCTTCCCAAGGATTGCCGATCTGGACTTCTAACCCTAAAGTATTGGCTAGATGAACGACCAAACCAGGCAATTTAGCCACTCCTCCAGTCACTACCACTCTTTTTATCGGATCATCGGGTCGATGCCCGATATAATAGGCAATCGCGCGTCTTATCTCGTTAATAACAATATCGAAAACCGGTTTTATCGCTGCCGTTACTTTTCCTTCTAGCTTTGTTTCATCTAAGCCATAAGTTTTCATATACTCTTCAGCCTGATTAATTTCAAAACCTAAATCATTAGCTACTGATCTTGTCAAAGCATTACCACCAGTAGCAATCGAACGGGTAAAGGATATTTGCCCGCCTCTAACAATACATAAATCCGTAGTGGCTGCTCCAATACTGATTGTCAGGGTGGTAGGCGCCCCGAGAGTCCTTTGCACCAAAGAACGGGCCACGGAGGTAATTTCTGTTTCTAGAGCCAAGGGATAAAACTCCGCCAGCTTTAAAACCTTTAGGTATTTATCAATAATTATTAAAGGTGCGGCTACTAGCAAAACTTCCACCTTTGTTTCTTTCGAACTGGTACTCGAAACTTTGTTTAAAATTTGCCAATCAAGCCTAACCTCACTTAGAGGAATAGGTACGTACTGTTCGGCTTCCCATTTTACGCTTGAATTAATCTCTTTTTGGTTTATATTAGGCATCTCTACAACTCGAGTAAAAATTTGGGATTCGGAAAGGGCTACCACGCAGTAAGAAGTTCGCAATCTTAATTCTTTATGTAATCTTTTAATACTTTCAGCAATTACTTCCTGATCAGCACTTGATTCACTCATCAAGGATTTTGCTGGAGTGGGGATTGTCCCCGCCCCAACAAGTTCGAAGGGTGAAGTTTTCTTATTCAACTGCACAATCTTGATAGAATATGTGCCGATATCTAGACCAAAAAAATCACGGGCAGCCATCGCTTCTTTACTTAATTTAAGTCTACCACAACTAATTATTTATCTGCAATATAAATAACTTTTCACTTTTTACTTTTGACTTTTAACTATTATATTAAGGTGCGACTTCCGTCCAAATGAATTTAGAGCCACCAGTAATCAAATTAATAAGGTTTCGATTAACAAAATAATTAATCGGAAAGGTTATGACTTCGGCGGGAGTAGTTAAATTTTTATTCGCAGAAAGACTCTTCCCTAAATGCCAATCTCCATTACCAACTAAGCCGCCGTTCACTTTTAGCTGCTCTCCATCGTTGCCGTTGTAGCCAGTATCAATTTTTCCATCAACAATATAATAACCAGCAATATTATCTACGTTCTTATAGGTCCTTAAGTCTTTTCCCATCACAAAAACGTAGCCGCTGGTCTTATCCAAAGAGAAATCTTTGTTGATGGTTAAGTCGCTTTCGATAAAAATTACCGCCGCTAAGTTTTGGGTAGTAGCTAGGGCAGTGGGAATGGTATTTTGATCAATTGTATAATTACCGGATTGAAAATAAACTCCGTTCACTAGTGGCAATTTACCGGCTGGTAGAGAAGACTTCGTTTTAAATTTAGAAAACCATTTCGAATAACTTTCGTTAATTGTTGATGAATAAGGGGCAACGTACCAACCCCGATCACTAACCAAATTATTGATTGGGAAGACCCCGGAGGAAGCTAAATCAGAAGCTTGCGCAACTGCTTTAAAATTAACGCTGCCTCGGGAATAAAAATCTCCTGCCTCAACCCGTAACCAAGCACCGTTCAAAACTTGTTCCTTTCTTGCTTCGTTACCAGCCATATCTTTTATGCGGAATTTTACGGCCTTGTTTAAATCCCAATTGGAATTACAAAAATCAATCGTGTCAGTAGTTAATTTTGCGCTTGTCGTCCCAGCTGTATTAGGATTCACACTTAATGACCGCCACCCGCTACCAGCTTCGCTTGGGTCTTTACTAGGGTCTTCAGCTATCCAAGTCGAGCCACAATTTATAGTATTACTATAGTAACCAAAATTAATTCCATCTACAGTGTAATTATAATAAGCAGTAGAGGGGTCTAAACCACTAGTAACGTCATCAACTCTGATTGAAACTATAAACGTGTGGTCATTACCAGCTTCGGTTACGGAAAATTCGCGCCAATTAGTTGGGGAATTAGTGTCAATTTTGAATTCACTGGTTTGTTTTGTTGTTTCGTCGACTAGATCATTGTTGGTGGAGAAAAAATTTACCAGGTGACTTCCTTGAGAGGAAACCGTAAAATTTGTTTCCGAAGCCGACGCTCCCTCATATAAGGAGACGCTGTCCCAATAGACAATACCACTCCCTTCCAACCCAACTTCAATAATATGTTTTTCGCTACTAAAGGCAGTGAAAACCTTGCTGATAAATTTCCAGTCCGTATCGCTTGTTTGCGAACCACTTTGCGTAACTAAAGTACCATCGCCAAGGAGAATTCTTATTTTTGCGGAGCCATTTAAACCGCTTGTTTTAATATAGGCAGATACGACGTAAGTTTTTCCGCTTGTTAAGTTGGGCGAATCAACAAGGACAGTATCAAAGGCAGACCAACCAGAGCTGCTAGAATCTATTTTTGCGGAAAAACTACCATCAAAGGGAGTGGCCACCCGCAAAAGATTTGCGCTGCCTTTCTTTACCCAGTTAGTCGGATCAGTCCCGCTGCCTTGTTCAAAAGAAGGATTTTTAATTAGGTTGGCGCCACTACTGAAAGAAACAGTAGTGTGGGACCCGGAATCAACCCAATACTCGCTGGTTTTTACTCCTGACTCCAGATCGTAACTACTTAGATCCACGTTTACGCTGGAGGTGTACCAGGAATTACTACCGATTGTCCCCGAAAGGATATAGCTTGTAACCGGAGGGGTTGTATCTCCGGCTGCCTTTGTCGAAGAGAAAGTGCTAAAAAAAATACCCAAGAGAAAAAATAGAAGCAGTTTTTTCATGGCTCAAGAGGATACCCTAAGTTTCTCCATTCTAAGAAACTATTAAAAACCTTAATCTGCGTTAAATTCAAACCCGACAACTCTTTTAGAAAAGCACTGGTCGAACAATTATCCGTACAATAAACGACGATCTGTGATTGTTTTAAATCATTGGTTAACAATGGTTCTTCTTCAACAATTTTTCTAAATTCTTCTAAATTTATATTAATCGCACCTTTGATATGAAGATATCTGTATACTTCCTCATTGGAGAGATCAAACAAAACTAGATCGGATGAATCTAAAATTCTTAATAGATTAGTGCTATTTATTAGACTGTTAGTCTCAGTTGCCGCTACTAATCCAGATTCAGTCTGAACTGCAGGTTTTGAAATAGGGCCTTGAGGAATAAATTTTGCGGTTAAAAACCATAGAGTAGCTGGAATAAGAAAAGTTCCAATTCCAAACAAAGTTAGTAACAATTTTGTTTTCGGATTTAAATCCATTATTTTTCACTTTGTCAAAGGTGTGGTACTGCCGTTAAAAAGAACGTAATCAAAAATTGCTGGCAGAGCCGGGTATTGTTTAAAAACTTTTAGCTTTCTTACAGTCCCCAAATCTGTTGAACCAGTGGAAGTAATTTCATAACCTTGGGCAGGTAAATTGTCAGCTGTACCAGTAGTAATTACTAACGGTTGGGCATTAGTATTGTAAAGAAACCTAATACGAAGTAAGTAACGTCTTCCCGTAATGCCACTGTAAGTAAAAGAAGCCGGGGTTGCGTTTTGATAAGTTACACCAGCGACGCTACAGGTTCCCGAAATCGCTGTAAAGTTATTAGCGTGAGACAGTGCATTAGCATCAAAGGCATCTTTCCTAGCCAAAAAGGTACCACTACCGGCTGGATCTTCGTAAATTAAAGTAACTTCAATTGCCGGTTTATCACTAGCATCGTTGCCCCAGCAAATCTTTAAATCCTTATTAGTTGGTTCACCATAAGAACCGCTGCCAGGGGTAAAATAATCAGTGAGTAGGTTTAACTGAACTGAATCATCTCTAGCGACGTTACCTGGGTAAACGAAAGTAGGGGAGGCAGCGGCATTAATCGTGTAATTGGCTGTACTTTTGTTTATTGTCGCAAAATCAATTGTACCCGAGGTTGTGTCTCCACCCGCAATTTTTTTCAAAGCCTCCTCAACCCCAGCTTCAGCGGCAAAATAAGCGCGATTTGTGGCTTCAGTATTAGAGGCAAGCCGAACATCGATAAGAGAGCGGGAGATTATTGAAAGAAGAATCGTAAATCCAACAACAATAATTAAAAGGATTAGTATTAAGACCTGACCAGCGTTACTAGGGGGCAGAATTTTTTTCATAAACTTGCAGTTCTCTAATAATTTAATAGTAATTTTAAAAGAACTTATTGTCAACCCCGTACAAAACTTACTCTGTCTCGTGGTCTACGTCGCGTTAAACGCGACTGGCACGTTTGACTGTGCCGTCCACGCAGCCAAAGAGCGTTTATAGGGGGCTAGGGTCCGCTGTAGTTACGCAGCGCCACGGTTGAAACAAAAGGCAAAGTTAAGCCGCCACCTGGATAATCGCTTAGAGTTAATGAAACACTTACTTTTTGGGGGAAAGTACTTACCTCACAAGTAAAGGAGAGAGAAGTAACGTTAACCTTATTACTAGTCAAACGAGACGTAGTTGTATTTTTATAAACAAAGGCCGGCGTTGAAGTGTCCATATCAAAAATAACTTGGGCTCCGGTTGCATCTTTTAAAACTAATCTGGAACTAGAAGTCGGGGATGGGGTCAAACCGCAACCGCTGCTAATATCGATTTCCTTTGCATTTCTGACGGCGGCTTCAATTATCCGCATCACAAAGCTTCCGTTTTGGCGGATTTCATTTAAATTAGTGGTTGTTAAGGAACTCCGGTAAGATTGGAGCAAAACGCCACCAGCAAAAGTACCCAAAATACCTAATAAGGCAATTACCAAAATAATTTCAATAAACGTAAATCCAGCACCACTTTTCATATTTATATTTACGACTTTAAGTTCTCAATTTTTGTTAAACAAGTAACCAACTCACTCTTATTGTCTTTCCAGGTTACTTTTACCAAAACTCTTTTTATTTTCGTATAATCACCACCACAAGAACCGGAATCATCAAAAATCCTCACTGTTCTGGTAAAACCACCGCTAAAAATCTCACCTAAATTTTCACTAGCAATAGATTGTAAGGTAGCCCCTCCGTTTGTTATTTTAAATAAATCTCCACTTGAATTTATATCTACACCCCAAAGATCGCTCCATTTAGTACAGCCGCCACCAGGACAACCAGCGATACTGTAGTCAGAAATTGAATTCGGCAAGTTCTGATCCCTTATTGAGCGGGTAAGTTCGATTCCTTGTTGGCCGTAAAAAGAAGCAACGCTTTGTTGCCGGGCAAAATAGGCATTACGGACGCTGCCAATTGCTAGGGTACTTAACACAACAACAACTACAGCCACCAAAGCCACTGCGCCAACGGCCTCTACTAAACTCTGCCCTTTTTGATTTTTGAAAAATTGCCTAGCAACCAGGATTCCCATCGTATATATTCCCTGCTTGGCTAATACAAATTGTCCTACTTTGACTACCACTAGTAAGAGAAATGTCAATTGGAAAAGTAGTAGGACAAGGTGTAAAACCGGGGTCGGATGGACCAAAACCAACTTGGTGAGTTATAGGATTAAAGATAACCCAACAACTTTGAGAAAGCCTTATTCCCTGTGGAAATTTTTTGAGACTGTCACTAACAGTAGTAGTAACCGAAGGGTTAGCAGAATCGACACACTTTATAAATATATGGTGAAAATCCTTATCTGCTAAATCTATTTGGAATATTATATTGTGTTCTACATAGCTCCAATTTGCAGGACAGCTACGTCCTTTTAATGTACGGGCAACGCTATTATTAGCAAAGGATTGCAGTGAACGGAGTGTAATTTTAACCTCGTTTGCAGTGTTAATAAGAGTTTGGTTTTTATTATTAGCATTAAAATAAGCAATACCAATCCCAAAAAGAATTGCGGCAATCATTATCGTAATAATTAACTCGATTAAAGTGAAACCGAAGGTGTTTGGTTGATTGTTGTTTGTTGATTGTTGTTTGTTGCGGTACGCCGGGCAGTAGGAAAACATAATCTAACTTTAACAAAACACTCGATTCTTTTCAATAACTTACGTAACGAAGGGGTTAGTAACTAGGTAGTTATAATCTTCGTTACCGCTACAAAGATAAGGGAGGCTGAAACCTCCAGGGGGAACGAAACCACTAGGAAACCTTTCAAGTTTTGCATATAACGTGTATTTTTGGTAGGTAGTAGACCCGCTAATAATAATTGGTTCATAACAATACTCTCGCCACAGAGGTTTTGGGTCTTTTGGTATGTTATAAGTTTGGATTCCATCCGATAAAGTCCCGCCAAAAGTTAAAGAAGTAGGGTAGGCTAAGGTATTTGCATAATATTTTTGCAGGGCATTTTGTATAACCGCTAAATCGCTTTTCCGCTGCGTATCGTTTTTTTGGGCAACGGTATTACCCCAAGTAAGTACCACAATCGCCACCAACATACCAATTAGAGCTACTACTATTATCATTTCCACTAAGCTAAATCCTTTTTCCGAAAAGATTTTCTTTTTCATTTATTTAAAACCTAAAACAAGGCTATACCAAAAAAACAATTTTTCTCCCCAAAAAAGAGTGATAATTGCCGCTACGCACATAAAAGGACCAAAAGCAATTCTTTGGCCAAATTTTCTTAAGTTCAAAAGAATTAAATTTAAGCCAACGATCGCTCCTAAAATAAAGCTTAAAAAAATTGCCACTAAAATTAGCGGCCAGCCAACTAATAAACCAATAAAAAGAACGAGTTTGGCGTCGCCGCCGCCAAGCGCCTTTTCGTTACTTACATAAACAATTGCGAAAAAGGCGGCAGCGGCGACTGCCGCAGCGGCAATTGTGTTAATTTTAGCAAACAGAATAGTTTGCAGCTGTGTGGAAACAAGACTCGGAGCAATTTGGGCGGTTAAGCTTCTCGTCACCTGGGTTTGCAGCAAACCTAAAATTAGCAAATAAATTAAACTAACAAAAATTGCGAAGTAACTTATCTTGTTAGGGATAATTTGGCGTTTTAAATCGATTACGAAAATTACAATTAAAACCGAAATCGAAAATAGGTAGTAGAACAGGGTTAGATAATGACTTAAAGTTAAAGCAGAATTAGCGCTGTTAAATGGTAAGAATTTGGAAGATACAAATACAAATAAAAGGGCCGTTGCCCCTTCTACAATCGGATATTGGGGCGAGATTGGTTCTCGACAGTAACGACATCTTCCTCTCAAAACTAACCAAGAAACAATCGGGACAAGATCATACCAAGCAAGGGTCTTTTTGCACTTATCACAAAAAGACCGCTTGCTAATAATATCTTTACCAGCCGGTACTCGATCTATTACCACGTTCAAAAAAGACCCAACACTCGCCCCCACAACAAACACTAAACTTAAATACCAATTCATTAAGAATCTAATTCAACAATTCTCAACAAAGAAAGGCGTGATTCCTCACGCCTTTCTTTAATCATTACGGAGCACATGTTGTAGCCCCCGGACTTGCGACCGATGAGGCTTGACCTGTAACAGTTCGGAAACACCAAACATTGTTATTAGCTGCACCAGCGACAGCGCCGTTGGATAGAGCCGTCATCTGCCAGAAAATACTAGCTTCAGTTGCTGTCCCATTAGTACTATACGGAGTATCATAAGTTCTTACAGTACCACCTTCTTCAGGACCATCAACCGGAGCTATTGGTATAGTTTTTAAGTCACCTACTGGTAGTGCCAAGTCAGTCAATGAAGTTGGGTATAAACTATTACGGGTGAAATAGGTAGTTAATCCGGTTGCAATCGATCCTATATCTTGTTTGGTCTGGGAATCCCTAGCCTCAGCAATTCGTTCGGCTGGGTTAATTGCCACTAAGATTGCGGCCGCTAAAACACCCACTATAGCAATAACGACTAGAAGTTCGACTAAAGTAAAACCTTTTTTCAAACGTTATCACCCCCTTTCGAGGTAACAATAGATAATTTACTGTTAGGCTGAATCAATCTTTTGGGGGAGATAAGCCTCCCTTGGGGCCCGCGGAGGCGGGCAGTTTCTAGTTTCATAAAGGTCACATAAATAACTTATTACTTCTTACCGGTTACTTGATAACTAACTTAGATTATATAACAACCTTGTCAAGTCCATCAACCTTTAGCCTAATTGGGCGCAGGATTCGGGAGTACCTAAATTTAGCCCATAAAATGGTCGCAGAGCGCTTCAGCGATCTACTTCCGCCAACTGGCGGACGAATTTAGTTACGGAGAATCCTATTGGGCACTTATCGAACTCGTCAGCTGATAAATCGGCATAATGATTGAAAAAATCAAAAAACCAACCATCGCCCCTAAAATAATCATAATAATCGGCTCTAGTGCTACAGTTAAGTTCTTTACTTGTAGTTCAGCCTCACTCTCAAAATAATGGGAAATTTTTGTCAAAACCTCATCCATTTTTCCGGTTTGCTCACCAACACTTATCATTTGCGGTATTATTGGCGGAAAAAGCGGATCGCGAGTTAGCGCTACTGAAAGAGGCGTTCCTTTTTCCACTATTTGTATTGCCCGCACCAGAGAATCTTTATGAAGAGCGTTCGGAGCGACTTCACTGGTAATTCGCAGAGACTCCATTATGGGCACCCCAGAAGCTACAAGGGCCCCTAAAGTACGGGTAATTTCCGTAAAAGAGGTATTTCTTATTAATCCCCCAAAAATCGGTAGCCGGAGCATAAAAGAATCGATTAAGTAAGAGCCTTCCGGAGTTTTCTTGAATTTTCTTAAGCCAACTATGATTCCAATAATAGCGAACAGTACTAACCACCAAAAAAACTGCATAAATTTACTTACGGAAATTAAAATTTTTGTAGAAATCGGCAGGTTTGTTCCAAGTTGGGTATAAAGATCGGTCAGTTTGGGCATTACAAAAATTAGAATTATTGCGGTAACCATTACCATAGCTACCAAAACAATAATCGGGTAAACAAAAGCGGATTTTACCTTTCCCTGAAACTCACGCTGTTTTTCCAAAGTATCAGCCAGTTTTGTTAAAACTTTATCCAAAGTTCCAGAAGCTTCCCCAACTTTAATCATATTTATATAAGCATCCGAAAAAATATCGCTGTGGCGGGAAAGACCAGCCGCAAACGTGAAACCTCCTTGGATATCTCTACCTAAAGCCGAGAGTACTTTGGCCAATTTTTCGTTTTCGGTTTGTTTCTCTAAAATTTTAACAGCATCGGTTAAAGTGAGTCCGGCGGTTATCATAGTCGCAAGCTGTCTAGTAAAGTTTGCCTGCTCGCCAATCCCGACACCGTGGATATTACTAAAAAAGAAGCTCAAAGGATTGAGACGGTCTTTTGGCGCTAATTTTACGACCACTAAACCCCGATCGTGTAAGACATTTACGGCTTGACGGGTATCAACGGCTTCAACATTGCCTTGCAACCGTTCGCCTTTTTGATTGTGAGCAACGTAGCGGTATTGTTCCATCTTGTTTTTAAAAGAGGCTTTGCCTTATTTTACTTGTAAAAGAGGCTCTGCCTCATTTTTCAGGTTGGCTCTTAACTAACCTCATTAAACTGTCCGGGTTAAGAGAGTAACTTAAAGCGGCTTCAAGCGAAACTTTTCCGCTTTTAACCAGATCAGCAAGAGCGGATTCAAGAGTGGTCATCCCAACTGCTGCGCTAGTTTGGATTATATTATCAATAAGATGGGTTTTTCCTTCTCTGATAACGTTTTTGACGGCACCAGAAGCAATTAAAACCTCGGTTGCGGGGTAGCGACCTTTATCGATCGCCGGTATTAATCTTTGGCTTATCACTGACTCCAAAACGTTGGAAAGCTGCATTTTAATTTGATCCTGTTGGTGTTCTGGAAAAACGCCGACAATACGGTCTAGGGTTTGGGCGGCGCTGTTGGTATGCAAGGTTGCAAATACCAAGTGGCCGGTTTCGGCGATAGTTAGCGCTGCCTCGATTGTTTCATAATCTCTCATCTCGCCGATTAAAACCACGTCCGGATCCTGCCTTAGGGCACTACGAAGAGAAATTTCCCAGGAATGAGTATCAAGGTGCATTTCTCTCTGGGAAATTAAGGCTTTTGCTTGTGGATAAACAAACTCTATTGGGTCTTCCACTGTCACAATATGACAAGGACGCTCGTGATTGATTACATTTAACATCGCCGCAATCGAAGTGGATTTACCGTGCCCAGTCGGACCAGTGACAAGAATCAACCCCTGCATTAATTTAGTAAAGTTGGCAAAAACTTTTGGAACGTGAATTTCTTCTAGAGTCGGGATTTTAATTGGAACTAATCGAAGCGCGGCACTAACATAACCTTTTTGGTAATAAGCATTAACTCGAAAACGAACTACTTCTCCAAGAGCAAACGAAAAATCAAGTTCCTTGTTTGTCAAAATAAGTTCCTTTTGTTCCGGGGTTGTTAGCGAAAAAACTAAATTAGCGATATTTTCTGGAGTGGGAGTAGAAGCGCTCGTTATCGGAACCAATTTTCCATCAATACGCAGAGTCGGATAAGCACCAACAAGTAAATGGATATCGCTAGCTCCTCTGGCCACCGAGAGCTCCAAAATATCCTGCATACTCATTTTGTTTGAATTATTTACCTCTTCCATAATTACTCGGAACTTACTCGCAAGACCTCTTCGACAGTTGTAATCCCTTCAATACTCTTTAAATATCCATCCTGAATTATCGTGATCATACCTTCATCAATCGCTTGCTTTTCAATTTCATTAGCGGGTGAGCGCTCTAAAATTAAACGACCAATTTTCTCACTGACTCCTAAAACCTCAAAAATACCGATTCTGCCAAAATATCCGGAGTTAGCACAAACGTCGCAGCCTTTTCCTCGGTAAAGTTTAAATTTGTTAGCGTCCCCGGGAAGGTGCATTTTTTGTAGATCTTCCGCTAAAAGTTTTCCTAAAACCCCCTTAACATCCTCAATAAATTGAGGTGGAGGGTCGTAAGTTTCTTTACAGTTAGTACAAATTTTTCGGACAACTCTTTGCGCCAACACCGCACTCATACTTGAGGCTAGAAGAAAGGTCTCCACGGCCATATCTAAAAGTCGTGGTAAGGCACCAGCCGCATTATTTGTGTGCAGAGTTGAAAAAACTAAGTGACCAGTTAGAGAAGCCTGAATCGCCAGACCTGCGGTTTCCGAATCTCTAATCTCACCAACCATAATTATATTAGGGTCTTGGCGCAGGAAAGAACGTAAACCACTGGCAAAGGTAAGACCGGCAGCTGGGTTAATTTGGACTTGATTCACCCCCGGAATCTGGTATTCAACTGGATCCTCAATCGTCACAATATTAACCCGTAGTGAATTAATTTTACTAAGAACTGAAAAAAGGGTAGTGGTTTTACCGCTTCCTGTCGGTCCCGTAACTAGAACAATCCCGTAGGGCTTTAGAATATTTTCTTCTAAAGTTTTAAGAGCAGTTCCCCGTAAACCTAGCTCTCCAAAAGTTGGTGCGTTTGTTGTTTTAGGCAAAAGCCTCATCACTATTTTTTCACCGTGGACGGTAGGTAGGGTGGAAATACGAAGATCAACCACGGACGAACCAATTTTAAAGGTAAAACGGCCGTCTTGAGGAAGCCTGCGCTCGTCTATTTTTAGTCCCGAAAGAATTTTTACTCTTGAAATCAAAGCATCGTGAACCTTTTTTGGAACCACCAATCTTTCCTGTAAAACGCCGTCAATTCTATACCTGATTCTGGTTTTATCCTCTAAAGGCTCGATATGAATATCAGAGGCTCTTCCTTTAATAGCAAATTCGAGAAGCGTAGAAATAATTTTTGCTACCGGTGCTTCCCGAATTACTTCTTCTACCTTAGTTAAATCTGTTATTTCCTCTTTTGCCTCAACCACACCTCCAGCTTCTTTCAAAGCAGCGGTAACTTCGGTGGTTAAGCTCTGGGCATATTGCTCATCAATTGTATCTTTTATATCAGTTAAAGTAGCGATATAAGGTTTGATTTTTGCTTTACTTTTTTTCTCGATAAATTCGATGACTTGCAGATCTAGAGGATCGTACATCGCAACACTCAAAGTATTAGTACTTTTATCGTATTCGAAGGGAATTAAGATGTAGCGACGAGCTACCGGTTCAGGGATTAAAACCAAAGTATCTGCTGGTATTGGTTTACTTCGTAAGCTGACAAAAGGGATGCCTAAAACTTTGGCCCGCGCGGCCGCTAAATCATCATTGCTGACAAAATTATGTTCGGCAATTATATCCTCGACGGGTCGACCGCTATTAACTGCCTCTAATTTAACAAGGGAAAGTTTATCGGCAGTGAGTTTACCTTCTTCGAATAAAATGTCCTCAACTGTTTTTATATTAGTTTGCATGGGCAGCTCTTCTTTAATTTTAGTATTAGATTCGCTATAATGTCAACAATGATACTTTCGGTACTTATCGTCGGCAAAACAAGTTTAGATCGTCGAGCAGAAGCCGAAAAAATAGCCAAAGAAGCTTCCAGTGTTTTTGATATAAGATTTATTGATACCAAAGAGGAGGGAGGAATTGATAACATTAGAGATCTCAAGAGGGAGCTTTCTAGAAAACCTTTTAATTCGAAAAAACAAACTGCCATTATCTTTGAATCCCAAAATCTAACCCTTCAAGCCCAAAACGCTTTTTTAAAAGAAATAGAGGAACCCAACCCTCATACTCAAATAATTTTAACCGCCCCATCAAAATTTTCTTTAATACCAACACTAGTTTCGCGCGTACAGATAATTGATCTAGGAGCTGATCTTTTTGAAGAGGTACTGGTCGAAACAGAGGAATTAGCGAGGAAAATGGCGGTGGCGGGAGCCGGGGAAAGAATTATTTTAGGAGAAGGGATCCGGTTTGAACAGTGGCTTTCTCTCTGGCACAAGTTTTTGCACCAAAAATTAACGGACGATTACTCTTTGTTTCCTTTTTTAGAAAGGATAAATTTGGAGAGGGTCTGTAAATATATTAAGGTTTTGCAAGATCTTAATATTAAGCTAGAAGCTAATGCCAATAAAAAGTTAGTCCAACTTATTTTAACAACTAGTGCTCCTTTTTAAAGTCATAAAAACATACCTAAATTATCTTGATATATCAATCTAAAAAAAGCAATTTTGCTCTTTTTTACTTGTTTTTACCCTTCCTTGTCTGCTAAAATTAATTGATCTTAAAAAGTTAGGCAACAATCCCTTTTATGAGTAAATATAGCGCCGAAGATATTCAAATATTAGAGGGTTTGGAACCAGTAAGAAAAAGGCCGGCGATGTATGTTGGCTCTACCGACCAAAACGGCGTGCATCATCTTGTTGCCGAGATTATTGATAACAGTGTAGATGAAGCCTTAGCAGGCTATGCAAAAAATATCTGGATAAGATTCCACGCCAATAACAAGGTTACGGTTATCGACGATGGTCGAGGAATACCAGTTGAAGCTCACCCAAAAATAGGCAGGAGTGCCCTGGAAGTTGTTATGACCTATCTCCACGCTGGAGGAAAATTTGGCGAAAGCGGTTCTTACAAAGTTTCGGGAGGATTACACGGGGTAGGGGCGAGCGCGGTTAACGCCCTTTCATCTGAAATGAGGGTCGAAGTGAAAAGAGATGGAAAAACTTATTTTCAAGAATACCGCAAAGGAAAACCCCTAAGGAACGTTGGTGAACTAAAAGTACCTTCAGTTGAAGCGGGCGAAATTTGGGAAAAAGTAGAGACAGGTACAAAAACAACTTTTTTGCCCGACAAAACAATCTTCTCAAAAATAGAAACCGATCTACGAACATTGGAAAAGCAAATTAGAGAACGCTCTTACTTAGTTGCTGGTCTTTATTTCCGTTTACTTGATGAGAGAGTTGACTACGAAAAGAACTTTTATTTCGAAGGTGGAATTAAATCTTTAGTTGATCATTTAAATAAAAATAAAAATGTTCTGCACCCACCAATAGTCATCAAAAAAGCAACCCCGGATTTGGCGGTTGAAATTGCAATTTCTTATAACGATACATTTACAGAAACAATCGAATCATTCGCTAACGTCATTAATACGCAAGAAGGGGGTGCTCACCTTAGCGGTTTTCGTAGTGGTTTAACTCGGGCTATTAATGACTACGCGAAGAAAATTAGCGCTGTTAAAGACGGCGAGGATAACTTAACCGGTGAAGATATGAGGGAAGGTTTAACGGCCGTAATCGCGATAAGAATGAATTCGGCAAAACTAGAATTTGAAGGTCAGACTAAAACAAAATTGGGAAATGCCGAGATACTTCCTTTTGTTGCCAGCGCTACTAAGGAAGGGTTAGAAACTTTTTTTGAAGAGAACCCTTCTGTCGCTAGAAAAGTTCTTGAAAAAGTACTTCTATCAGCCGCGGCTAGAGCAGCGGCCCGGGCTGCCCGGGAAGCAGTTATTAGAAAGGGTGCTCTAGAGGGGATGACTTTGCCGGGGAAGTTGGCAGATTGCCAAGAAAAAGATCCGGCTGAGAGCGAACTATATATTGTTGAAGGCGACAGTGCTGGTGGTAGTGCCAAACAGGGGAGAGACCGAAAGTTTCAAGCAATTTTACCTTTAGGCGGAAAAATTTTGAATACGGAAAGAGCAAGACTCGATAAAATTATTGCTTTTGAGGAAATTAAGGATTTAATAATTGCCCTAGGAACGGGGATAGGCGACACTCTAACAATCGACAAAATTCGTTACCATAAAATTGTGATAATGACCGATGCCGATGTCGATGGTGAACATATAAGAACTCTACTTCTGACTTTCTTTTTCCGTTATATAAATGTCTGCATCGAACGAGGTTATCTTTATATTGCTCAACCACCACTGTACAAAATTACTTTTGGTAAAGAGGACCATTATGCCTATAGCGAAGAGGAGAAAAATAACATTCTCACTACAAAAACAACCGTTAACGTTCAACGCTATAAAGGTTTAGGGGAAATGAACCCCGAACAACTCTGGCACACAACGATGAATCCCCAAAACCGAATCTTAAAACAAGTTACTTCTGGGGATGCCGCCAGAGCAGATGAAGTATTTACAATGTTAATGGGTGAAGACGTCCCTCCCCGCAAAAAATTCATCCAAACTCATGCAAAATATGCGATACTTGATGTTTAAGCATATTTTGCTATCCTGCAAAACTGCAGCATGAGCCGTGTACGGATAGTACTGAAAAGGCGAATGCTAAAGTTAGTAGGACGCAAAATACGCCAATCTTGATATTTAATTTTAAATGGAAAAAGAAGCTTTCTTAAATAAGGAAACGGATAAGGGTAAGGTTGAGCCGGTTGAAATTACCGAGGAAATGCAACGCTCTTATTTAGACTACGCTATGAGCGTAATTGTCCAAAGAGCGTTACCGGATGTTCGTGATGGTCTCAAACCAGTTCACCGTCGCATCCTCTACGCACTAAACGAACTTGGACTTACAAGTGAAGCAAAATATCGCAAAAGTGCCACTGTTGTTGGCGAAGTTCTAGGAAAATATCACCCCCACGGAGATGCTCCAGTTTACGACGCGCTGGTAAGATTAGCCCAGGATTTCGCAATGCGCTATCCGCTAGTGGATGGTCAAGGAAATTTTGGTTCGATAGACGGCGACCCGCCAGCGGCAATGCGCTACACTGAATGCCGTTTAAGTAAAATTTCTGGGCAACTTCTAGTGGATATAGATAAAAACACGGTTGATTTTTTCCCAAATTTTGATGCCACTCGAAACGAACCTATGCCTCTCCCAGCAATTTTACCAAACTTACTTTTGAATGGTAGTTCTGGAATTGCGGTTGGCATGGCAACCAATATCCCTCCCCACAACTTAACTGAAGTTACTGACGCAATAATTTATTTGATAAATAATCCCGATGCAGTAGTTGAGGATTTACTTAAGTTTATTAAGGGACCAGATTTTCCAACTGGTGGTTTAATTTATGACCAAAAAGAAATCACCGCTGCCTACGCAACTGGCAAAGGAAAGATTATTATGCGGGCAAAAGCTGATATTGAAGAGGTCAATAACCGCTTATCAATAGTGGTTTCAGAATTACCCTACCAGGTTAATAAAGCTTTGCTTATTGCCCGTATTGCGCAACTTGTTAAAGAAAAAAGGCTCGAAGGAATCAGCGATCTAAGAGATGAATCGGATCGAAGAGGAATGCAAATCGCTATTGAACTAAAAAAAGATGCCAGACCCCAAAGTATTTTAAACCAACTTTATAAACATACCAGCATGCAACTAGCCTTCAATGTAAATACGGTCGCCTTAGTTGACGGTACTCCGCAAACTTTAACCCTTAAGGTTATTCTTACTGAATATATTCGCCATCGTCAAAACGTAGTTACTCGACGCGCAAAATTTGATCTGGAAGCGGCTGAAAAAAGGGCTCATATTCTGGAAGGTTTAAAAATTGCGGTTAGTAATATCGACGCGGTTATTGAAACTATCAAAAAAAGTAGCGACTCCGAAAACGCCAAACTTAATTTGATTAAAAAATTCAAATTGACGGAAATCCAAGCAACCGCGATTCTAGATATGCAGCTGCGAAGATTAGCGGCTCTAGAGCGAGAAAAAATCGAAGAAGAATATAAAGAAACAATTGCTTCTATAGCCCGCCTTAAAGGACTTCTTTCTTCACCAAAGAAAATTCTCCAAGTGATTGAGAAGGAATTAACAACCCTAAAAGAAAAGTATGGGGACCCTCGTCGAACCAGGGTATACAAAAGCGCGGTTGGTGAATTTTCCGAAGAAGATCTAGTCCCCCAAGAACAAATTATAATCACTATTACCAAAAGCGGTTATATAAAACGTAGCCGGGTCAACCTTTTTCGAACTCAAAGAAGAGGGGGTAAAGGCGTCTCTGGTTTAACGATGAAGGATGAGGATAGCGTTTATTCAATGTTAAGTGCCAACACCCACGATCAGGTACTTTTCTTTACCAATAAAGGTAGGGTTTTTCAAATCAGAGCCTATGAACTTCCAGAGGGAACAAGAGTGGCCAAAGGAGTGGCTATAGTCAACATTCTGGATCTGGAAGCTACTGAAAAAATAACTGCGGTTCTAAATTATGATGGGAAAAGTGGCGGTCAATATTTAATTATGGCCACTAAAAAAGGTTTGATCAAAAAAACTAAAACTTCCGAATTTGAACATATCCGTCGTTCCGGAATGATCGCGATAAGGTTAAACCCTAGCGATGAACTTATCTACGTAAGATTAACTAGCGGCAGTGATGAAATTATTATGGTGACCAAAAATGGCCAGTCAATTAAGTTTTCGGAAAAAGACGTCAGATCTATGGGTAGAGCCACTGCCGGAGTAATTGGTATTAAATTAAGTAAGGCAGAGGACGAGTTAGTTTGCATGGATAAGGCTGAACCTGATGGTGATTTATTTACAGTAAGTGAAAGGGGATTTGGTAAAAAAACGCCGCTAAGGAGCTGGCCAAGACAACGCCGCGCTGGAAGCGGGGTAAAGGGAACCCAGGTTTCGGAAAAAACCGGGAAAGTGGTTGCTTCTCAAGTTATTCCAAAAGGGACCCAAAATATTGTTCTCACTTCCTCAATGGGACAAGTAATAAAATTACCGGTTCGCTCTGTGCCGAAACTTCAAAGACAAACTCAAGGAGTAATTTTAATAAGGCTCTCAAACCGAGAAGACTTTGTTGCCTCCGCAACCAGCGTTCCTAAGGAGGAGGAAGAAACTGGTGTTAAACCCTCATAAATTAGGCAACCGGAAATTTCTTGGTAAGGATTTTCACTCTTTTAGAAATTTCTTCGCTAATTTTTTTATTATTTAAATTTTTTATTAACCGGGAAAGCCAGAAAGCAATTGTTTCCATTTCCTTTTCTTTCATTCCGCGAGTGGTGACGGCTGGCGTCCCTACGCGAATTCCGCTCGCAATAAATGGACGCCGGGTATCGAAGGGAACAACTTCGCGGTTAACAATAATCCCTACCTCTTCTAGCGCTTCTTCAACTTCTTTTCCACTTGGACCGTCTGCTCCAAAATCGATATTTAGTAAATGATTATCTGTTCCGTCACTAGTTAATCTAAAACCTTCTTTTTTTAGCATTTCTGCCAGCACCTTTGCGTTTCTTAAAACTTCTTTACAATAGTTCTTAAATTCAGACGTTGCCGCTTCTTTAAAACAAACCGCCTTAGCGGCAATTATATGCACAAGAGGCCCTCCTTGGAGACCGGGAAACAAAGCTTTATCGAGGGAAGGGGCAAATTCTTTTTTACACAAAATAAAACCGCCTCTTGGACCCCGAAGTGTTTTTTGGGTTGAACTAGTTACAAAGTCGGCAAAAGGAATTGGTGAAGGATGCGCTCCGGCGGCAACCAAACCAGCAATATGAGCCATATCAACAAGTAAGAAACTGCCGGTCTCGTCGGCGATCTCTCGGAATTTTTTAAAATCAATTATTCTTGGGTAGGCACTAGCACCGGCAACGATTAATTTTGGCTTATGTTTCTTTGCGAGGAAGTAGATTTGCTCAAAATCAATAATTTCTGTTTTCTGGTTTACACCGTAATAAATAAAATTAAAAATTTTGGAAGAAATACTTAAAGGAGAACCGTGGGAAAGATGACCACCGGCAGCTAAATCCATCGCAAGAGCAGTTTCGGAAGGTTTCAAAACCGCAAAATAAACCGCTAAATTTGGGTTAGTTCCGGAGTAGGGTTGGACATTGGCGTGCCAATTTTTTCTTTGAGATTTCGGTACAAAAAGTTGCAGACAGCGGTTAATTGCCAGTTGTTCGATTTCGTCAACATATTTTGTGCCTCCATAGTAGCGTTTCCCTGGGTAACCTTCGGCGTATTTGTTGGTTAAGACGCTCGCTTGGACTTGCCTAACTGCCTTCGAAGCGTAATTTTCACTGGCGACAAGGTTAATAACTTCGCTTTGTCGCTTTTCTTCTTTTTTTATAAAACTATACAATTCTTTATCTTGGGTGATATAATTCATATTAAAGTTAGTTCCCAAACTAGCACATTTACAGTCAAAACGCAAAGAAAGGGGCGACAAGAACTAATAGTGTTTTTTATTTATTACCAGAATGAAAAGCTTTGTGGACTTCGCGCAGTTGTTTATTGGTAATATGAGTATAAATTTGGGTGGTGGCGATATTGGCATGACCTAACATTTCTTGGACACTCCGTATATCGGCACCGTTTATCAAAAGATCAGTGGCAAAAGAATGACGCAAAGTATGAGGAGTAGCTTTGATCGGGATACGGGCTTTTTTGACATATTTTTCGATAACTCGCTCAACTGATCGTACGCTCAATCTCATTTTTTCGCCATTTTTATAAGGATCTTCTTTGCCACTGTAGCGAATAAAGAGGGGAGAATAATTATCTTCCCTAATCTTCAAATACCGAGAGATCCACTGCGTCGCCGAATCCGATAAAAACACCACTCTTTCCTTACCGCCTTTACCAATCACTCCAAATTCGCCTCGATCAAGATTAATTTTTTCGCGAGAGAGTTTTGTTAGTTCGCTAACTCGCAAACCAGTTGAGAATAGCGTCTCCAAAATCGCCTTATCTCGTAAACCCTCGGGGGTAGAAATTTCTGGAGAATTAAGCAGTCTGTTAAGTTGATCTTCATCCAATACTTTGATTGGTCTTGGTTCTTGCTCGCCAAGTTCCACTTTTTCGGCTGCCAGTGTTGCGATATCGATCCTTGCCAAGTATTTAAGAAAAGCTCGCAAGGCAATAATAAAATAATTTTGGGTAACTCTCTTCAGAGTTAAACCAGTTTTTTTGTCTTCATAACGAGCCAAAAAAACGCGGTATTTTCTGATTAAATTTAAATCGATTTCAGCCGGAGATACGTCGCCAGCAAATTCTAAAAAACGGCGCAGGTAATGATCGTAATTGCGGATTGTTAGTTGAGAAGCGTTTCTCTCTATCTCTAAATATTCTAAAAAATCAGTAATTAATTTGGACAGTTTCATAAGTAATAAAGCAACGAGCTTGCTTTAATATTATACCATATTGTGCGACATAATAATTTTGAGAAGAAAAAACCGCCTCGTTGCGCTTTTACAGCACTCTAAGGCGGTGTTCGACTAGTTTCCACATACCCATGGACTGGGCATTGTGGATCCGCGTAAGGTGGAGAATCATTCTCCTTAACAAGCGGCAGGCCACAATGGCGGCACGTGCCGTAAGGAGCAGACATTACAACGACTCTCACCCTACTTGATGTAGTAATCGTGGATTTGACACCGCCGCAAACCGAATCTGAAAAGTTGCAGATCCAAAATCCGCGTCGGTCGCTGGTACCGTGCTTGGTACAGACCCCACGACCACAAAGACGACAGGCAGCTCCTGCGCCCCTGCCACACACATGGCAATTCACGACCAATCTCCTTTCTTTAAGTTTAGACAATTATACCTTAAAGTGTCCAAAATGTCAATCCTATAGTTTTAGACAACAACAACTTGTCTGTACCTTGCCGCTTCTTCCATTTCTTCGGCGGTTACACTTTCAGCCCAACTCTGCAACTTTAACACGGCTACTTGAAGTTGGGTTTCAGCTGCTTCAAGAAAAAGAATAGTAGCGTTTCGATCTCCTCCGTCAACATAATTTATTGCTTTTATAATTAATCTTTGACACTTCCTTCGGTAAGAGCGTATCTCTCTACTTACAATATTTCCGAGCCGGTTAGAAATATCACTAAGGTGAGACTTAAAGTACTCCAGGTTAAATTTGCTAGTAATACGACGTAAGTTAACAATATCTGCCCTAAGGGTTTTAGCCAAAGAATCAAGATCCAAGACTGTTTTTATCGCGTGAAAATAAGCTAGATCGTTTCTGGCACCTAATTTACCGGTAATAGTGCCGACACCACGCTCCCGATCTCCAAGCCACTTTCGAAAAGCTTCCATCTCGGTTCGACGACCAGGTGACAGTGATGGACCCCAAATTTGAGCAGAGGTAACCACTTCCTCAACCTCACGTCTCATCAGTTCGTTTCGCGTTCTTTCTCTTTGATAATTAGCCCAAATATGAACGTGCATACGCAAAAGATGGGAATAATCCTCGATAACCTCATAGGTTAGCAGTTCAAAACATTCTTCTTCTTGGTTGTAAAAAATTCCTTTGCGGCGTCTTTCTTCCTTTGGCAAAGTAGTTAAGTACCAAAGTGGTGAAGCTGTATTAAGCCGGACCCACCGCTTGTACAAAAAACAAATCGGAATAGTCATTCGATTTTTGTCTTTCCCCCTTCGCCTTTGGGCACCATTCGTCTTAAAAGGAAGCCGAATCCGAAAGGCTTTCTTTATCTCGATTACGTCATTTCCTAGGATGGGTAAGAAATCAACTCTTCCTTTTGCAATGGCCCTCATTACTCTAAAGGCCGCCACGACAAGATCCTGGCGATATTTAGCCACGCTTGGCTCCTCTCTTGCCTTCTTTTTCTCTCCTTTTTTGGCCGGAGTTATTTTAACTGTTAAAGTGTAAATTTGCAACCTTCAGACTTAAGGAATAAAATAAGCGGATAATGAAGAGAATTTTTAAATATATCTCTGATCGGACTTTAAGCCATATTATCCGTTTTAACCGAATGACCCAGCATTTCCCCGAAGACGTCGCCGAACATTCTTTTTACACCGCTCATTTTACCCAAATTCTCTGTGATCTCCTAATCGAGAAGAAAATAGAAGTTGATGCCTTGCGCGCTATCTCCATGGCTCTTTTACACGATCAAGAAGAAGCCCTAACCGGCGATATTATCACGCCAACAAAAAGAGGCAGTGAGAAAATTTCGCAAGCGATAGATGAACTAAATAGAGACTTGATAAAACTGCGGTTCGAAGGGTTGCCAGAGAGTTTAGCCCGTGCTTACGTAAAACTTTGGCTGGAGGAAGAGGCAGCCCAAACTCTCGAAGCCCAAATTGTAAAAGTAGCCGATAAACTCTCCCTTATCGCCAAATGTTTTGAAGAAATCGAAGCGGGAAACAGTTATTTTGAAGAGATTTATAAAGAGCAGTTTACCTCGTTAAAGAAATTAGATTATCTCTGGTGGAAAAAAATCCGCCCCACCGTCCTTTCCGGAGCTAAAAAGCAAATTTGAACCTAAGTGTCTGACCTGTCCACCGTACAAGACTTTGGAAGGCGGGCACCCAAAGCTAAGTCTTGAGACCTAACAAGATTGCTGGAACCACAGTATCTCTACCAAATTTTTCTCTTAAGGTGTCGATTCTTTTTTCTAGTTCCAATCTTTTGGCGCGAACACTATCAAATAAAGAGGGTTGTATTACCTCACCCTGCCTCGCCGGCAGGCAGGCAAATTGGGAAACACCGATTCCAACAAGTCGAAGTGGCGTACGACCATCCCACAATTCTTTTAACAAGGTTTCTCCAAGTTCATAGATTTCTTTAGTAGAGGCAGATGGGTAGGGAAGAACGCGCTGGCGGGAAACTGTCCGAAAATCGCTATAACGAATTACTACGTAGACACAGCGGCCAAAATAACCAACGGAGCGCATTTCTTGCCCAACCTTTTCGGTTAGATATTGAAGCATTGCCAAAATAAATTTTAAATCAGCGCTATTTTTAGCAAAAGTTTCACTACGAGAAACTGATTTTACTACTACACGAGGATTAAACCAGATATTATCTACGCCATTTGCCGCTCCCCAAAGGTTAGTAGTAAATTTTCCCCACGCTTCTATTTTTTCAAACGGCACCGCTGCTAATTCTCCTAATGTTTTTACTCCTAGTCGGTGGAAATACTCTTCCATTTTCCTGCCAATACCGGGAAGATCTATTAGAGGCAGGGGAGCGAGAAATTCTTTTTCGGAGCCAGCCGGAACAAAAGTTAATCCATCTGGCTTTTGGTGATCACTTGCCACTTTGGCAACTACTTTTGTAGCGGCAATTCCGATCGAAGCGGTAATTCCAACCTCTGTTTTTATTTCTTCTTTAATTTTTCTTGCTATATCAATTAAACCATGCCTACTGGCAGA
>CAZXPY010000004.1:103098-109661 GCA_964643435.1 uncultured Gammaproteobacteria bacterium
TAGGTCTGGGTAAATAAGATTTGTTCCTGAAAAATCTAGGAAAGCCTCATCAATACCAACTTGTTCTATTTTTGGAGCGTAACGGGCGGCAATAGAAAAAACAGCAGCGGAAGCTTTGATGTATTCTTCATAGTGGCCGCCAACTACGATTGCAGCTGGACAAAGTTTTAGTGCTTGGAAAAGAGGCATTCCGGATTTGCAACCAAATTTCCTGGCTTCGTAGGAAGCAGTCGCAACCACACCTCGAGGAACACTGCGACCATGAGGATCTACTCGACCAACCAGTATTGGTTTTCCGGCCAATGCCGGATTAAGTTTCTGCTCAACGCTAGCAAAAAAAGCATCTAAATCTAAGTGCATCCAAGATGGCCGAATCATAACTATATCTTCCAAAAATAATCCGAAAAAGTCAACCCGGACAAAATATATCAAACTAGAAAATTATTTTTATAATGATATAATCAAGGCTCAAAGTAGATAAGGGGAGGGAAAGCACCTTAACAGGAGGCGGTCGCATGACAAAGGGGCAGCGCGTAGTAATTACCGGAATGGGAGCTGTGACTCCAATCGGCAATAACGTAGAGGAGTTTTGGCAAGGTCTTCTTACTGGCCGATGCGGAGTCGAAAGAATCCAAGCTTTCGATCCAACCGATCTTAAGTCACAAGTTGCGGCCGAAGTCAAGTGTCTTGACTCATCCGCCTATGCGTCTGATCGAGAGCTTAGTAGAATTGGTCGTGACAGTCTGTTCGCTGTTGTGGCAGTCCAAGAAGCTTTGGACCAGTATCCAATTCCTTATAACCTCCGTAAAGACACTGGAGTTCTCATCGGCAGCAACATGGCGGGAATGGACATTATCGGTGAAGCTTTCATAACAGAAAGTCGTGAAGGTCCACGCCGAGTAAACCCCCAGGTAGCGATGAGGGGGATGCCAAATACTCACAACGGAGTAGTTTCTATCCGTTTCGGATTCCAAGGCGGAGGTTTTGCTCCAGCTTCGGCCTGCGCCACTGGGTTAAACGCTATTGGCGAGGGCTTTCTTTGGGTACAATCTGGTTTTATGCCGGTTGTTATTGCGGGAGGTTGCGAATCAGGAATTTTGCGAACTCTTTTTGCTAGTTTTGGAAATCTTAAGGCTTTATCGACTCACTACAACAACGAACCTAAAAAAGCCTCCCGACCATTCGATGCTAGACGCGACGGTTTTGTTGGGGCAGAAGGATCAGGAGTTTTAGTACTAATGACACTGCCTTTGGCAAAAGAACTTGGTTTACCAATTCTCGCTGAAATAATTGGTTATGGTACTAGTTTTGATGCTAGTAATATGATTGACCCTACTGGTGAGGGAGCCACTTTAGCGATAGTTAGAGCGTTGCGGTGGGCAGAAATTCTACCCCCCGATGTCGATTACATTAACGCTCACGCCACTGGTACTCCAAATGGCGATAGAGCGGAGACTAAAGGAATCAAGGAAGTTTTCGGCGATAGGGCTTACAAGATTCCGATAAGCTCTATCAAAGGTCATATCGGTCACGGAATGGGAGCAGCTGGGGCAATAGAATCTGTAGCCGTAGTTAAAACTCTACAAACTGGTATTGTGCCTCCAACTCTTAATTGGGAATTTTCTGATCCAGACTGTGATTTGGATTATGTAGCTACTGGTTCTCGCCAAACCAATCCAAGGATAGTCCTCAAAAACTCTTTCGGATTTGGCGGCGTGAATGCCTCTTTAGTATTACGGAAGTGGGAAGAGTAAAAAAGTTACGCCCTGTTTGGTTAAAACCCGCAGAGACCAACAGGGCTTTTCTTTTTTAGATCTTTGATTTTCGCCAACCATTCTTTACCGCTTCTTCTTCAGAACAAAACCATCTTTCTCCACGAGTCTCATCTATCACTGTTTTATCATAGAATTTTTGGCCGGGAAGATGATAAATTTTTTCGCCAGAAGAAGAGATGTTGCCTTTAACTGTACAATCGGTGGTTGGTT
Organism: uncultured Gammaproteobacteria bacterium; assembly: GCA_964643435.1. Taxonomy (GTDB): domain Bacteria; phylum Patescibacteriota; class Microgenomatia; order Woykebacterales; family RBG-16-39-9b; genus CAZXPY01. The sequence continues at coordinate 105,084 of CAZXPY010000004.1, forward strand.
GAGTAGTTCGCGTTCCGGCAACGAATCCACATGAACCCCACAAACCTTTATTTGCTTCCCGTGCCTCCTTTTCTGCTTGAAGAAACAAATCTTGATATTTTACATCTGGCGGGTAAGTAGAAGAAAAAGCATAACCTTCGCGAACTAGCGTTTCATTTACAAAAAGTTCAGCAACATAAACGTAGCGTAGCATACGACCGTATTTATCAGTTTCGGACACATCTTTTTCAAGTCTAACTTTTTTCCCTTCAACTAGCTCTTTATTTTTTGCGCTGGCTTCTTTTCCGAAACATTGAACTGTTGTTCTTGGATCTACTGTTTCGGGAGTATCAATTCCGATGTAACGGACTTTTGAGCCTCCTTCAATCTGGATGGTATCCCCGTCAATTACCCTGATAACTAGAACAAGAGAATCCTGAGTTGGTTTTTGTATAGAAGTTGGGGTAGCTTCTTTTGGAATAGTAGCCGATAATTTAGTTCCTTGTTTATCTATAGCTTCATTTTTAGGACCTTGCCTCGGCTGTAGTAGCCAAATAAGAAGTAGACCAGAGACGACTGCCAAAACTACCCAAAGTTTTTTCACTTGCATATTTCTTTCCTTTTTGTAACCATAATAATAAGGAAAGGGTCTGTCAATAAACAACTAGAAAGGAGAGGGGTAAAAGTGCTTTATTGGCTGGTGAGATTATTGGGTCTAATTTTCTTTTGGTCTAAACTAATTCCAATCAAAGTAATCGGGAGAGAGTATCTGCCAAAAAAGGGACCAATTGTGATAGCCGCCAATCATATAGACTCCGTTGACTTGGTAGTGATAATCTGCCATCTACCATTCACCGTCTATTTTATGCTCAAGCATGACAACAATCCTTTAGTGCGGTTTCTTTTGACGCAATTACTGAAAATGTTCATCGTAAGGCGGTTTGGTGTGGCTAACCCAACTGCCTTCAGAAAAGCCCGAAATCTTTTGGCTGAAGGTAAGGCTGTCGGTATATTTCCAGAAGGAACTAGATCAGGAGAGTTGCAGCGCGCTAAAAGTGGAGTTGGTCTTTTAGTAACCATCAATAATGTACCGGTGATTCCGGTCTCGATTGATGGTACTCAAGGCTTGCTTCGAAGATTTTGGTGGGAGATACCTAGAGCGGTTTTCCGCAGAAGGCCGCCAATCTCGGTAGTTTTTGGCGAACCTTTCATCCCCAATACCGAAGATCGAAACTATCAAGCTGTAGCGGATGCTATTATGATCCGTATTGCAAATGGATTACCGCCACAACGGCGTGGGTACTATGCACGGTAGTCGAGACTAGTTATTTAAACTAGTCTCTTTTTTTGTTTAATTTGCAAAGATAAGAAAACAGACGTACAATTATTTTAAGCACAATAACATAAACTATAAATCTGGAAAGCACCCAAAGGAGGTGTCTCTTGGCTGGCAAGAACGGGGTTTACTTGGAACCAGCCTTCAGCCTCCTACTAGGTGTGTGGGGAGAGTTGAAGGCACCGCAAGAGTGGGTCCAACTTAAATCCACTCAAATTTTCAGGGGGAGAGGAGTGAGACAAGGGGACGGCAGAGGGGTTATTTTAGTACCGGGGTTTTTGAGTAATGATGGTTATTTAAATGACCTATATAGCTGGTTACTTAGAACCGGGTACGCGCCTTACTTTGCAAATTTTGGACGCAATAGCGATTGTCCGGAAATATTAACGAAAAAATTGCTCCTTAAAATAGATGAGGTTTACGAGAACACCGGACGTAGAGTAGTTTTGATTGGTCATAGTTTAGGTGGAACGATTGCTATCGCGGCTGCCAAAAGAGCGCCGAGAAAAGTTTTTAAAATAATAACTCTAGGCTCACCAATTCACAACGCCGCTGTTAACTTTCTAGTTTTTGGCCTTGCTTCTCTCATCGGCAGTATTATCAGAACAAGAGGTGACCGACCAGAAAATTGTTATACTGATCGTTGTAACTGCCTCTTTGTAAGAAGCCTACCAACTCCACCACCAAAAAGTGTGGAAGCAAACGCTATTTATACTCGGGAGGATAGGGTAGTACGCTGGCGCTGTACGGTTTGGAATAATAATGAGGGACGCAATCTGGCGGTAAACGGAACTCATGTCGGACTTGCATTTAACCCAGAAGTTTACCGAGCAATTGCGAATATTTTGAGCGAAACGGGCTCCGAACAAACTCCACTGCTCAAGGTGGTTACTTAAACAAACAGTAACCACCTTATCTTTTAAAAAGCTGCTTGAACTTTAAGTAATTTTTTAGATAAACTAAAATTAATGCTCGAATCTTTCAAAATAGAAAGCACCAAACAAAAAGAATTAATTGACATTACTAAAGTGGTCGAAAAAATTGTCGGCAAATCTAAAATTAACGAAGGTTTGTGTTTAGTGTTTACTAACCATACCACCGCCGCTATTATTATGACGGAATTGGAAGAAGGTCTTGATGAGGATATCTTAAGCGGAATTGAACAACTTAAACCAAAAGGACCTTTTAAACACGCTCATAACCCGGACCACTCTCCAAGTCATATTTTTAGCGGCTTTTTTGGGCCGGATCTTGTGATGCCAGTAGAAAACGCCGCCCTTTCCTTGGGGACGTGGCAGAGAATTCTATTTCTAGAGTTAGATGGTCCAAGGGAAAGAAAAGTTACCGTAGTAGTAAAGTAGCTCCCAATTACTTACGGGAGAAATTGGAAACTGTAATAATCGAACCGTTTGGGATTATGTGATAAACTCCGTCTTTATCTTTGATTGTTACTGTCCGTAGCGAAATTTTTTCAACTACTCCTTTTTTATCTAAAATCGAAATTATATCCCCTTCGTTAAACTGATTTTCAATTAGTAAGAAAAAACCACTAATAACGTCTTTAACTAGAGTTTGCGCGCCGAAACCAATTGCCAAGCCAACAATCCCGGCCGAAGCTAAAATTGGCGTAATATCAAAACCAATTTCCTTCAAAATCATTATAAACGTGATTACCCAGATTATGGTAATTAAAGCTGTTTTCAAAAGACTGCTTACCGTACTTAGTCTCTGACTTTTTGGGGAACCAACTGCCAACCCCTTAACAAAGGTATCTACAGACCGGCCAATAAATACTCGTAAAATCAAGGCAACTATGATAATTAAAATTACGCGGAAAACAGGCATAAATTTATGTTAACAAAAAAGAATAGGGTTTTCAATTTTGCTCTCTGTGATAAACTTTCCTTGAAAGTAATTGAATGCCGATTCGCGATCACAACCCTTCAAATAAATTTCCGTTTATTACTATCACCTTAATTGCCATTAATTTATATGTTTTTTATTTACAATTAACTGCTCCTTCGATTGAAGGTTTCATTTATCAATATGCCCTAGTTCCTGCTTCTATCGATTTTAAGAATTTTGACTCTCTCTATCCTTTTATAACGGCACTGTTTTTACACGGCGGGTTTATTCATCTTGGGTCTAATATGTTGTTTTTGTGGGTCTTTGGAGACAATATTGAAGCCGCTCTTGGTCACATAAAATTTTTAGTGTTTTACCTTTTCGCCGGAGTAATTGCGTCTCTGACCCAATATCTCCTGCTAACGGGCAGTAATATCCCCCAAATTGGGGCTAGTGGCGCGATTGCTGGGGTTTTAGGTGCTTACCTTATCCTTTTTCCAAAAGCAAGAATTGATGTTTTAATTCCGCTTGGGCTTTTTCCAGTCATCACCGCTGTCCCGGCTTATTTGATGTTATTGTATTGGTTCGTAACCCAACTTTTCTCTGGTGCAGCTTCGGTAGTAACCGGAGTAGCCGGTAGTGGCGGGATCGCCTTTTTTGCTCATATCGGCGGTTTTGTAGGCGGTATTTTACTTATAAATATCCTAAAACCCAAAAAACTTCTTAGTTAAACTCTATTCAATATCTTTCGTTTGAATTTTAACCTTTTATGTGCTAGGATGGGAACCAAACAAAAACCCGTTCACGACACTAGGAGGAGAGACGTGCAGGCAGTTCAAAACCAAAGGCGCAGTCTTTTGAAAGGTTTTTGGTACGTAATTAGATTTTCACGATGTATAATTTGGTGCAAAAATATCACCAAATGGGCAGTTGGCTACCGCCTAGACAAAACTCATCGATGCGGACAACCTGTTCAGTACCGCTTCGAGTGCCAAAACCACAGTCTCGTATTCGATTATGAAGGACCGCCAGACTGGTGTGCCTGAAAGGGAGAAGATAAGAGATGGTGCGCGTATTGTCCAGTCCGTGTGCTGCTTGCAACGCGGGTTTTCACGAAGGGTGTGAGTCCAAGAAACCTATCGACCGTGGCGTAGTTGGTGGAGTTGCTTGCCCTTGTCTCTGTAGGAGAAATCCGCAGAGACTGCTACCAAAACTTAACCTACCTAAACTACCCACTCCACGAAGTAATTAACCTTTTTCTCTATCAACTTCGAGAGGTTAGGATGAAAACTCCTAACCTCTTTTCTATATATCGCCAACCTCTTGACTCTAACCAAGACTGAGAGCATGCTAAATTAGCTATAATAGAGATTGATGAGTAGGGTATTAATCGGAATAATTTTGATATTGATAGGTTT
>CAZXPY010000005.1:0-38428 GCA_964643435.1 uncultured Gammaproteobacteria bacterium
TGATGCCGATACCCAGGTCATTGCCCAGGGCGACACTCTTCTGGTAGCCGGCGGCACCAACGGCATTGATACTGACGTTTCCGCCACCGACACCGTTACCCTAAATCTGGATTACACGGAAATAGCCGCTGCCACTTTTGGCACAGGTTCTGGCTTTACCTGGACCTTTGACGCTGGAGCAACAGACCCGGCCTTGACCTTTGGCTCAAATGCCCTAACTATTGCCTCAGCTGCTACCATTACCGCTACTGATGTTACCGCCTTTAACTGTACTGACTGTATCGACTTTGATGATTTGGAAGATACTTTAGATTTGGATGCAGCTTTGACTTTGAATCAGGGAACCAATACTTGGACCCAAAACTTTACCGGCACCACCACCACTGGCTTCACCTATAACGCTGATTCGGCAACCACCGGCACTGGCATTTTAGTTTCAGCCGATGGTTTAACTACTGGCAATGCCTTAAATATTGCCTCCACTTCCACCGCTGGTGGGGCCTCTGGCACCAGCTATGTCGCCAACCTTAGTCGCTCCGGGGCCAATGCCAACTTGGCCCATACTGCTTACGGCCTCGCGTCTAGTGTCACCAACACCAACGCAACTTCCGGCACCAATATCGCCGGCTACTTTACGGCAACCGGTGCCACTACCGCCAATTATGCCCTTTACATTCCCGATCAGACCGACGCTACCGGCCCCAACTACGGTCTCTATGTTGCTGGGGCCGATAACTTTGCCATCTTTACTGCCGCTGATGACGTTAATTTTGATCTTGGTGCGGCTGATTCGGTCATAATTGACGGATCCACGGTTGCCTCTACCCAAACAATAGGAGTATTGGATATTAATGTAACTTCAGTAACTGATAAAGTGTCTGGAATCAATCTTAGTTTTAGTTCAACTAGTACTGCTTCAGCAAATGATCAGTATGGCCTATATTCGACCTTCTCAAACGGTCAAAATCTGAGTGGTAGTGGCACTGCTAGACTTTACGGGCAATACAGTTCCACTACTAAATCCGGGGTAGATAGCGCCGATGCCACAGTCAATCTTTACGGAATTTATTCTTATGCTCAAAATACAAGTACCGGCAATACCGGGAGAAACACTTTCGGTGGTTTCTTCGGCGGTGCTGGCAATGCTAGTAATTTGGCTGGTGTTGCCTACGGTATTTGGGCTGAAGCGTTTTATGCTAGTACTGGATACGGTATTTTTGTTTTCGGCGGGGCATCCACAAATAATTATGGTATTTTCGTAGCCGATCAAACCGGTGGTGTTTCTACTGATTACGGCGTCTATATCGCCGGGGCTGATAATTACGCCATTTATACGGCTGCTGACGATATCCAATTTACCCTGGGCGCCGATGATAAAGTGCTTATTGATGGTTCGACAACTGCCTCAACCGGTACGGCTGGGGTCTTGGATATTAATGTGACTACCTCAACCGGCAATCACACTGCCTTAAATATCTCCACAACCAATACCGCCGCTAGCGGTAATACCTCCTATGGAATCTACAATACCTGGTCCTCAAGTACTGCGATAACCGATGGTAGCCCCCAGACCACCTATGGTCTCTACACCACCATCACCAAGACTGGGGCCGATGTTGCCAATACTACCAATATGTATGGCACTTACTCCACAGCTAGTAATACCGGCGCAGATAACACCATAGACTCAAAGAGGACCTTTGGTGGCTACTTCGCAGCTACCGGTGATACCTCCGCCATCGCCACTGCCTATGGAGTCTATGCCACCGCCTCCGGAGCCGATAATAACTTCATCTACTATATGGGCGCAGCCCCCAGAAGTAATGCCACCGCCGGTCTCTGTTGGGATAATAGCGGTGCTTCCGATATCTCCGATTGTAACGGCACACCAGCAGACTTGGCGGAAAATTACGGAACAAATGACCAAACAATCGAGGCGGGTGACGTCGTTGCACTTGCCGGTGAAGCCTCAACGATCTTAGATCCCCATGAAGGCAAACCCACAAGCAAGGCTTTTGTCGGAAAATCTAGCCAACCCTATCAATCAAATCTTATTGGGGTAATCTCGACGAACCCCAGCTTGGTTTTTGCCGACGACGGTGTCTTTTCCCCGGAAGAGAACCCGCGACCAGTCTCGCTTTCTGGAAGAGCACCGGTTAAAGTTACTGATGAAAACGGCCCGATCAGACCTGGTGATCCAATTACTTCGTCTTCAACGGCCGGAGTTGGAATGAGGGCGACTGAACCGGGGAGAGTAGTTGGAATTGCGCTTTCTAGTTACGAAAACCCCGATCCGGGAGCTGTCGGCCAAATAATTGTTTTTGTTAATCCGGGTTGGTACTTAGGTTTAGCCGTAACTGGAGATGGTTCTCTGGCAGGTAGCCAACAAACAACAGACAACTCACAACAAACAACGGAGGAGTCTCAAACCGGGGATGCCGGTATTCAAGAACCGGAAGTTAGCGCTGGTTCGGACCAACCCCTGACAAGAAGCGAAACTGAAAGTTTGGTTCGGGAGCTTATTGCCGAACACGAAGCAACCGACTCTGCCGGTCAACAAACAACAAACAACTCCCAACTAACAACCGCAACTAATAGTGCTTCGCCAACGATTGATGAGTTTTTGATTAAAGTTCCGGATTACTTAACTTCTGTTCAAAAAGTGGTTTTGCAAACCCTTGAAGCGACTTTAGTAAGCGTTAACAAATTAGTGGCGGTTGTTATCGAGTCTTTACCCGGACAAAACTTGGCGATAAAGTTGCAACCAGACCCAGCGACTGGTCAATCTGGTACTTTGCAAGTTACTGATGGGAACAGTACACCGGTAGTCAATATTGATGCGGGCGGGAATTTAGAAGCTAGCGGTTCAGCCCTTGTTAATAAGTTAAATTTGCGAAAAGAAACTACTTCGGTTGGGACCGGCACGCTTCTTAGCGGCACAAGTCTAACCGTCATAAATACAACTTCAGTAACGACTGATTCCTTAATTTTCGTTACGGCAACGTCACCAACTGATAAAACCCTAGCGGTTACGAATAAAATTGCTGGCAGTGGTTTCACGGTCGAAATTAAAACACCAGCCGAAGCCGACATTAATTTTAATTGGTGGGTGGTAAACTAAAGTCAAAAGGTAAAAGGCAAAATGCAAAATTACAGATCAAAGTTCAAAAGTGACTTAAAAACCAGGTGCTACCGGTTTAGTCTGGATTTGATGGTCTTTATCGACACTCTACCAAATGAGAGGAGCTGCTCAATAATAGCAAATCAATTATTACGTAGCGGAACTAGTATTGGTGCAAACCTAGTAGAAGCGACCGCTTCTAGCTCTAGGCTTGAATTTAAGAAATTTCATGAAATAGCTCTTAAAAGTGCGAACGAAACAAAATACTGGCTTGGTCTTTTGACTGATTCTGGAAGAGCAAACAAATTAAGGGTTGAAAAACTCTTTACTGAAGTAACCGAAATTGCGAATATGATTGCAGCTGGAGTCTTAAAGCTTAAGGGAAAAAAATGAAAGTTTTGACCTTTTACTTGCAATTTTGACTTTTGAATTTTGAACTTTAAATTTATTTTGTGTCCTAAACTAAAATACTATATTGCATTGTTGGGGTTTAATTTTTATACTGAAAGGAGGTACATCAAGCAAGCAAGATATGAGACAGCAGATTGTTAATTTAAGTAACGCGGTCATCTATTATGGGTTGATTCTTTTAGCGTTTCTCACTCCCCTTTTCTTTCTTCCTACCACCAGTGAGTTCTACGAGTTTAATAAGCAGACGCTTTTAGTAGGGACAGCCGCCTTTCTACTTTTAATCTGGGGGGTTAAAATGGTAGCCCAAAGAAAGTTTTTAGTAACAAGAACGCCACTAGATTTACCTTTAATAATTTTTGCGATTGTTTACGTCTTGGCAACAATTTTCTCGACTGATCGGTTCGTTTCTTTAGCCGGGTTTTACCCAAGGTTTTGGGGAAGTACGGTTAGTATTCTCTCCTTAATAATTCTCTACTTTGTCGCTGTTTCAAATTTAAGAAGCCGGACTCTGGTTACTAACGCACTGTTAGCGGCCGTTATCGGGACGGTGGTGGCGGCTCTTTTAAATATTCTCCACTTTTTTGGGCTTTACGTATTTTCGGAAGCTTGGGCGCAGAACCGCTCCTGGACGCCCCTTGCGTCGGTCAACAATCTGGCATTTCTGATTTCTTTAGTGATCCCTTTAACGATTGGCTTGTTAATATATTTTAAGGAAACTACGATCCGAGCCTTTCTTACGATATGTTTAATTATTCTTTTTACCAGTTTCGTAGCGATCAATCTTTTAGGGGCCTGGATCGCCCTTTTCTTTGGGGCGTTGGCAAGCTTACTTTTTTGGAACAAAATTCAACTCTCTCCCGAAGCGAGAACTTCGCTGATAGTGGCTTTGGTATTTTGGATTTTCGCTGTCTTTCTTTTTATGACTTCTTGGGGTCAGGGTACTTTAAAATCGTATATCAGTAAACCGGAAGTTAAAGAAGGTAAAGAAAAAATTGAACTTAATAAAGAAATTAGTTTACCCTCTGGTGCGGGGTGGAATATTACCACCTCTGCCTTAGGGGAGAAACCAATACTTGGTAGTGGTCCGGCTACTTACTTTTATAACTTTACTGCCTATAAACCTTTCAGTTTAAACAATACTTCCTTTTGGGATCTTCGCTTTGATCGGAGTTCCTCGGAAATATTTACCCTCGCCAGCAGCATTGGTGTACTTGGGTTATTAAGTTTTCTTTTAATATTCTTGGCTGTTTTAAGAGCTTTTTATCGCTATTTAGCCTCTGTTAGCGAAAGTAGTTTAGAAGTTTTTATCTTCGCGAGTGCGGCAACTTTTATGGCGGGTAGTTTCTTCCTAAACTCTTCCCACAGTGTTAGCTTTGCTTTCTTTATAGTTTTGGCAGCGGCTTTTTCTCTCTTGAGAGGGAGATACGCCGGAGTTGATATAGTTGATATTCAGGTTCTGGCTTTGGAACTTGGCGCAATTAGGGCCGTACCCGCTCCGTCTTCTAGTGTCCCTAACGTAGCGAGTGTAAAATCCGGTTCTAACCTGCTTCCGTTAGGATTTTTTCTAGTAACGGCTCTTGTGGCTTTAGCTAGCGGTTTCTACTTAACTAGGAGCTATTTGGCGGAAATTCATTACCAAAAATCGCTTCTGGCAACGGTCGCCAACCGGGCTAAAGAGGTTAGAGACGAACAAGTAGCGGCCATAACCGCTAATCCTTACCGGGATACTTATCACCGCTCTTTGGCCCTAACCGATATTAATATTGCTACTTCGTTGAGTCGAAGAGAAAATCTTTCTGATGACGACAAAAATACTCTTCAAGGTTTGGTAACTGAAAGCTTAAATCAAGGAAAAATAGCGAGCGGTTACCAAAACCCTCTTCTTCCCGGAACTTCGACTAAGAATGTCCAGAATTGGGAAGTCTTGGCCAGAATTTACGAAATACTCTCCTCCAGTGTCCAAAACGCTCAAGTTCACGCGGCGGCTACTTATTCAAGAGCGACGCAATTAGACAAAGCCAATACCCGGTTGTATGAGGCTTTGGGCAGAATCAACTTAGTTAACGGTAATTTAGACGGGGCTGTACGAGCCTTTGAAGACGCGACTATTGTCAAAGGCGATAACGTCAGCGCTCACTTTAATCTAGCCAGGGTATTAAAACAAAAAGGTGGTTCGGAGGAACGGGTTGTCAGGGAATTACAGATCACCCTTAATCTTTTGCCCTCTGATTCTAAAGATAGGGAAGCAGTTGAAAGTGAGTTAGAAACCGCCAAAGCGGAATTTGAAAAAACAAAACCAACCGAGAGCACGCCAAGTGCTTCACCGAGATAACATTTAACACTTAACTAGTAACAATTAACTAACAGTAATTAGTTAATCTTTCTTTTCTCGCTGTTCCTTAAAACAGTCGGAACAATAAACTGGTTTGTCGCCTTTTGGTTCAAACGGAACTTGGGCGGGTTTTCCACAATTGGAACAAGTGATATCGAACATCTGCCGTTGTGACATTCTTGCGTTCTTATGAGCCGCTCGGTCTTCCGGACACCTTGAAGGTGGATTATCGAACCCTTTGGAAGCGTAAAATTCTTGCTCTGAAGCGGTCCAAACAAATTCCTTACCACAGTCTCGACAGGTAAGGGTTTTATCTTCGTAGGCCATTTATTTAAAAATATTCACCTCCTTAAAAGTGATTCCAACACAAGCCCCTCGACTTTGCTCGGGGCGAACCAGATATCGACACTTCCGCTGGAAATCCTTAGGAGGCGATTCATGGGGTTGGTTAACTAAACTATTATATCACAACACTACAAAATAATTCAATTTTTAGCAGTGAACCAAGTCAGACTTGGTGGAGATGGTGGGATTTGAACCCACGACCTTTCGGATGCGAACCGAACGCTCTACCGCTGAGCTACATCCCCGATTGGTGGACCAGAGGGGATTTGAACCCCTAACCCCTTCCATGCCATGGAAGTGCGCTACCATTGCGCCACTGGCCCTTGTTTTGTGACCCAAATTACGTTCATATTATACAATAATTTCTTTAAGGTTTAAAGTTGAAGGGATAAATATTAAGGAAGAAGACTCATGGGGTTTACCGCCGCGCCGTTGCGCCGGGTTTCGAAATGAAGGTGAGGTCCAGTGGAACGACCAGTAATTCCCAGCGCCCCGATTGCTTCTCCTTTAGAAACGTTTTGACCCACACTAACATAAATGGCGGAGAGGTGGGCATAAAGAGTGGTTATGCCGTTGCCGTGATCAACAACAATATGCCAACCATATCCATAACCAAGTTTTTGGGCAACAATTACTCGGCCACCGTCAGCGGCTAATGTTGGCGTACCAATCGAGTTGTTGATATCAATCGCCCCTGGGTGCCACCAAGATGAATATTGGGAGATACCCCCACGAGTGGGCCAGCTAAGAATCCCCGAAGAAACAAATGTTTGTTTTGCGGGTGGCGGGGTAGCAAAGAAGGTTTGGGTTGGCGATACCTCAGTTTTACTGCCTCCGGGAACAACTAAGATTTGACCAATACGTAGTTGCAATGAATCATCAATATAATTGAAGGGGAAATCAACAATTGTTTGGGCGTCAGCGCTGTATTTCTTGGCGACAGAGGCAATGGTGTCACCACTAACGACTTTATGAATTACTCCGGTGACAGGAGGGATTTTTATAATGTCGCCCGGAATAATATCATCTACGTCGCCCAGATTATTCGCCCACTTCACTGTTTCAACACTGACGTTGTAACTTTGGGCAATACCAGAAATTGTATCCCCGCCCTTTACTTGATAATCAATGATTTCGGCGCGGGGTCTATCTTCCGGCACAATTGTTTCCGCGGTAGTTTCCGCCTGCAGCACACCAGAGGTTAAATCGCTAGCGGCAATTTTACCTTGAGTAAAAATACTTCCCGAAAGAACCGCCAGTATGGATAAAATAATTACAAAAGCGTGGGTTGCGGGACGGAAAAGAACTCCTCTTCTCCAAAGAAGTGCTTTTGTGGACACGCTTTTACCTTTTACTAATATTGTTAAGATTTGGAATAATTTTTTTCTTATAAATTGGTAGATTTGTAAAAAGAAAAGACAAAAATCGAAAAAGAGTCTAAGGGTTTCTAAACCTATTTTTTTGCTAAAATTGCCAAAATAAAAAAATATCTGTTTGGCTTTTCGTCCTAACTTATCCGAAAAACCGCTTTTATAACTATTTAAATGAGGTTCCATCAGTCAAACTTGATCTTGGAGGCCCTCTAGAAAACGCTCTTTATTATATCCTGTAAGGAAACAATACGCAGGATGTTAATCCTAGCGGATTATATCCTAAGTAAGCAAGCTTGTCAAAACCTAGATTATCAGCTTCTTTTTAGATGGCGAAGCAGTTGGGCTTGGCGCGATTTAACGATAGTTTAAGCGCCAGACCGACTGCGAGCCATCTTTAAACCTAACCCGCATTAACTTACTTCTTTATGTAAAGTGTCTAAAAATTCTTTGTTGCTTTCAGTTTTACTTAATCTCTCTAGCAAAAGTTCGGTGCGTTCCAAATCATTTAGAGCTTCTAACATCCGCCGGAGCCGCCAAACTTGCTGCAAGCTTTTTGCATCAAGCAAAATTTCTTCATTCCGCGTTCCAGAGCGGGAAACATCAATACTGGGAAAAATTCTGCGTTCCGCTAAAGAGCGGTCTAAATGAAGTTCCATATTACCAGTCCCTTTAAATTCTTCATAAATTAGATCATCCATTCGGCTACCAGTATCGACTAGGGCGGTGGCAATAATTGTTAAGGAACCGCCCTCCTCAAAATTACGAGCCGCTCCAAAAAACTTCTTGGGTGGATAAAGGGCTACGGGATCAAAACCACCGGAGAGGGTCCTTCCAGAAGGAGGTAAACTAAGATTATAAGCCCGGGCTAATCTGGTAACACTATCCAAAAGAATAACCACGTTCTTACCGGTCTCCACTAATCTTTTAGCCCTCTCTAGAGCAAATTCGGCAACTCTAGTCTGTTTCTCGGCCGGTTCGTCAAAGTTAGAAGATAAAACCTCACCCTTAACACCTCTGGTAATATCGGTTACTTCTTCCGGACGCTCGCCAATAAGAACGGCCATTAAATAAACGTCTTTAAAATTAGTCGAAACACCGTTGGCAATATCTTTAAGAATAGTTGTTTTTCCCGCTTTTGGCGGTGAAACAATCGTCCCTCTTTGTCCTAAACCAATCGGGGCAACAATATCAATAATGCGGGTTGAGAGTGGGGTTTTACCAGTTTCTAGTCGCAGTTGTTTGTTAGGATAAATTGCGGTCAGAGATTCGAAACGAGGACGGCTGCGAGCTTTTTCGGGATCCATACCATTGACTTCCAAAACTTTAAGCATGCCGTAGTAGCGTTCTGTATCCTTGGGTGGACGAACAAGACCAACAACTTCGTCGGCGGCTCTGATATCAAAGCGGCGGATTTGGCTTTGGGAAATATAAATATCTCCTGGTCCAGAAGTTAAGCCATTAGCACGTAAAAACCCGTAGCCATCTGGCATAATTTCTAAAACTCCACCCGCTTTAGTGGATTCTTCTTGCCTAAGCGCCTTCTCTTGGGTAGTTTCAGCTATTGGCGTTACTAAATCTTTTGTTTCAATTGTTTCCGCACTTTGTGTTTTCGGCATAATCGCTCTAGTTTTTTAGTATTTGGGATTAAACGAGGATACTACGGACAGGAACCTATTCATTTAATCATAAAATAAACCCTTTGTCAACTTATTGGAGTGCTTCCAATCCTCTTTTGGCTAAATCTAAGTTTGGATCAAGATCTAAGGCTTTTAGATAATTTGCTCTTGCTTCTTCCTTTTTACCAAAAGAAGCGTAGCAGGAGCCTAAATTATTAAAGACTTTGGCGTCTTCTGTCTCAAATTCGGTAACCGTCTCTAATACTTTTACGCAAGATTCATAATTACCTAATATATAATAGGAATTTCCCAGCTCCATTAGGTTTATCTTGTCTTTTTTATCTGCCAATTCATCAGCCTTTGTCTCAGCACTTTGTGTTTGTTTGATAAGCTCGATCTCTTTGGGGATTTTATCGCTAACAGGACGGATGTTGTAACTTTTATTCAAAAATTCAATCGCCTCGTCATAATTGCCTTGAGCGGCTAAAGCAATACCGGTTGAACGATAAGCCACTACATAAATTAAAAGATCAAGTTTTTGGTTATTGTGTTCAAGATCAGTAAATTTTAGATGACCGTTACGCAGCCTCTTCAGGTTATTAATCGATGCCTCAAGATAATTTCTATGAATTAGATCAGGTTCAATCTTCCACCAGAGGCCATAGGACGAAATATAGGGTTTAAGATAGCTAAAAAATCTTTCCTCAAAAGTTCCTTGAAGGATGAAAATATCTTTATCTAAATTGCGAGCGATTACTCCCAAAATATACTTTTCCGCCTTCCCAAGATTCTTGCCTTTCTGGACTCTGTTTATAAATTGTTGGTCAGGCGGACGGGAAAAAAGATCCGGCTGATAAAACTCGTTATCACGATTTTTTTCGTTGGGAAAGTAAAGCAGCTTGATATCGGAGAATTTACCGTTTATTTTTTGTTCATAAAGACCGCCAAAATAAAAAACGTGATGAACGGTAATTGCGATACTGTTTGGCGGTAATTGTTCCAGCGCATCAAGAACCATATTTTGCGAAAAATAGTTGCCAGAAAAATTATTAACTCTAAAATTGGCAAAAAGAAAAATTAAAACTAAAAATCCTAATAGAAGTCCTGGATAAAGTTCGTTTTTAAAGAATTTTTGGGAAAGAAAGGTTATTGCTCTTGCGGCTATCAAAATAAAAAAGACGAAAGATAAAAGATAAAATTTGGCGATCTGAAAAGAACTGTCTTTATCGGTTGGGTCAATCGTCGAAAGCAGCATTAACTGAACTGCAATAATTACCAGAAAGCAAAGTAGAATCAAAACACCGATTCTGTCTAAAAACAGCTTTCGCAAAAAAAGCAAGACCGCCAAGGTCACTGCCGGTAAAACTAGGCCAAAACTAAAAGTCAACTCTTTTAGAAAGAAAAATAGGTGTTTAAAAAAATTATCAAAACCGAATTTAAGAACCGGATTTGAGAGAAGAAAAAACGAGCCGAATTCTTCACGCCTTATAAAATGCCAAAAGCCCGCAATTCCCTGAACATGACCCCAGTTAATTTCTGGATTCGCTCCTATTCTGATAAACAGCAAGGCTTGGGGAAAAAGGCCAAGCAAAAAGACAAGACCAACTCCCATAATATTTTTAAATTTTGGCTTGAAGCCCCAAAAATACCAAATAAAAAATGGTGCTAGAATGGCCGTGATGTAAAAGTGAGAGGTTAAAAGTCCAAGGACAAAAAAGGCCAAAAGGATCCTTTTGTTCAATACCAACCAAAAGCAAAGGGAGATCAAAAATGTAGTAAAGGTAAAAACATCAGCCGCAATGGAAAATTCCCAAAAGACCACGTTGACCGAAAGGAGAAGGGCCATTAAAAAGGCGGTAAATCTCGGAACAGAGAGCTTTAGAAGCGAAAGGAAAACCAGAAGAACCGTTAAAGCACCTAAAATTGATGAAAAAAGATTGGCTTTGAAAACCAAACTGCCCAAGGGGAAAATCTCTACAAAAAATTTACCAAGGGTGGTATAAAGCGGAAATCCCGGCGGGTGACAAACACCCCAAAACTTAATACAAAGAGTAAACTCGGCAGAATCTATCGGTATATAAGTTGGCGCAAGGGTGAGAACGTAAAGTAGTAGAGGTAAAATAAAAACCAGGAAACTAATTACCAATTGCGATACTCGCGGCATAGCAAAAGTATAGCAAATAATCGATTACTCTTTAAAGCTTAAACCGTCTAAATAGGTAACCTAAGGGCAAAAGGCTTAAGAAACCACCAAGGGCAAAAGGATTAAAACCGGCTTTGGGTAACTCAACAATTTTAACAATTTCTTTTGGTACTTCAATTATCTTAATTTCAGTTGGAACCTTGGCTTCATATTCGATAAAACGGGCAAACTCAAAAGTTCCCCAAAGTTCTCCTCCCTCTAATTTCCAACCAGCGCCAAAAAATTCCGCTTCCTCACTTGCATTTAAGGTTTTAACTATTTTACCAGCAATATCTTTAACCACAACACTACCGGGAACAACACTAATCGGTTGGTTGCCGCTTAAGCTAATAGTAACCAGAGACGAAGCACTACCAGCATCGACGGTCGTCACTGCCGCGGTTTTATTTTGAGGTGAAGCTGTTCCACCGGGAGCCTCATCTTTTACAGAAACGCCGGTTGCTTTTGATTGGGCGATAGTGTTTCGGACGAAAAGTCGCACTCGGGCTGTTTCACCAGTCTCAACGCTAACATTGGTTCTTTTTTCATCAAGAGTTTGACCCTTGCTAACGTTGGCGATAGTTTTATCAAGAGCAATTTGCGGCTTTATAACGCTCGTCCCAGCGCTTGCAGAAACAGCTTTAACTTTAAAATACATCCAAATCCAAGTATGGGGACCACCTTGGACATTACTTATACTCAAACCCGGATCAAAAGCTAGTTGACTAGTACCGTTTATATCCGGGACAACGGTTCTAGTGCGAAACTCCGGACGATCATCAACGTCGTAAATTGTGGTGCCGCTAACATATTGCAAAATATGACCAGAAGGAACACTAACGCTCACCGCGTCATTATGTCTGGGTAAATTATCGGCTTTTATTTCCGCATTAAAAACAGTCGGGTTTGGATCATTACTAAAGAAGGCTTTGAAATAAAGTCGATCAATATTATTACCAGGGTTCGTATTTACTACCTGCATCCGCAGTTGCGCTTCCTGACCAGCGGTTAAAGTAACTGATTTTGAAGAATCAGTGAAATTTTCTCCGGCGGAAACATTTCTAACTTGTAAAACGTAGCCTGGTTGTTCTATAGCAGTAGCGCTTACCCCCTTTTGAAACGGAAAAAACACGCTTCCTAATGTTAAGGCAGTAATAAAAAGAAATGCTGAAGCGCTTTTTTGAAAACTGTATATTTTTTTGTTAGTAATATTTCTTTTCATAATATCCTTTCTGTCTAATGAATTTCATTAGGCAAAAAAGACACACCTTCTCGAAAGATTGGGGGGAGTAAATGTCCTCTCCTGGAAAAATTTACTCCCCCCCTCTTCTCTCCTTGCTACGGTGGTACCGGCGTCGTTTGGGGCACTGGTGTTGGGCTTGCTTGCGGATTGGGGGTCCAAGTTGGCTCCGGCGTCCGGGTAGGACCGGGTGTATTTTCAGCTGGTGAGCAAACTGGAGTTATTTCCGTTCGAGAATTACTCCCGTTTGCGTTGCTAGCTGTCACCGTCACCGAAGACGAACTGCCAACACTGCTTTGGACGTCGACAGTTAAGTTCCGAGCGTCTTGACTCACGACCTGACCGCCGCTGACTAACCAGGAAACGTCCTGGCTGGCGGTGAACACGCCCCGCCACTCGCACAGATTTTCGCCGTGCTGGACGAACCCGCTGAAGGTTACCAGTGGCGGGTTTGGACGCGAGGTTGGTGTCGGTGTTGGTACTGCCGTTGCTGTTTTCGTTGCAGTTGCGCTCGGGCTCACCGGGGTTTTCGTCGGCGTCTTAGTTGGAGTTGGTGTTTCCGCCGGCCTAGTACCAGTAACAGTCGGTGTTAAGGTTGGTGTTGGGCTAGGCGTTACTCCCGATGGCAATGTGGCTGTCGGTGTCGCTGTACTGGGCGGAACTGGACTCGTCGGCGTTGCCGTTGGGAAAAACAGCGGCGTTGGTGTCGGTGTTGGTGTTGACACCACTATCGGTGTAGACGTCGGAACCACCCGAATTTGTTGAGGAAATTCTTCCCCCTTCGGTGCGGTTATGTTACCGCAAACCCGCTGCACAAGCACCCGTTCCAACCCATCGGTCCTGGGTTCCTTGAAGGTAACTTCCCAGAACTGCTCGTTCGTGTAGTTGATGGGCCTGGTGGAGATTGCCTGGCCGTCGCGGACGTAGGTTGTCCAACCCGCACCGCTTTCGGTAACTGCGACCGTAGCGTTGATCTCTTCGCATGAGGAGATAATCC
The DNA here is from genome assembly GCA_964643435.1 of uncultured Gammaproteobacteria bacterium. Lineage (GTDB taxonomy): Bacteria > Patescibacteriota > Microgenomatia > Woykebacterales > RBG-16-39-9b > CAZXPY01. The sequence goes on from CAZXPY010000005.1 coordinate 13,618, forward strand.
CGTGAGAAAGGAGCACCCGACAGACTTCGTCCTCTTCGACGCCTTTGCCATAGACATAGGCGTTTGGACCTCGCGCCGGAAGAAACTGCGCCTCTCTCTTCAACACGATGTCTGGTACTTTGGTGTGTCCGGTAACTACCGGCGCCTTACCAACCACCTGATCGGGATGACCAACCAGAAGGGCTGGAACGAATCCTTCTGCCTCGACGTTGATATCGTAATCTCCATCGATCGGCAAAAAGACCCAATAAGCGCCCTTGTCCGAAGTTTGCGCAAAGTATTGGGTTGCGCCTTCAGTTGCACGGTATGGACCCGACACCAGAACTCTCGCGCCAGTAACGGGGTTTCCGCTAGTGTCGAGGACCAGACCAACCACCGAAGACGTCATCTGCGCAACTTGATCCCCTTGTCCATGGGCTTCTTTGGACGAGTCCAAGTAGAACTCGTTGATCGCCCACCAGGCAAAGCCAGCGAGGACCATAATAACTAATGCACCCAGCAAGGGTTTCATTAGTCTCCTCCACCTCCGGGGTGGAGCCGCGCTCTTTTTGACTCGAGGCAACTTTCTCTCCTTTCCTTGGGATGGCGTCTTTTCGCCAATCCCGATACGAGACTGGCTGGAAGATCCCCCCAAGAGGAGGGTTATTTCGAGAAGGTGTTAATGTACAGAAAACAAAAACTGCCGGACAGGGAAAAGTCGGCAGTTTTTGGTTAATTTTGAAAACTTTGGCAAGTCTACCATAAACATTATTATCTGTCAATACTTATGGGATAAAATGTCCGTTTGGAGGGGATAAAAATGATTATCAGTTCTTGGCGTCCAGTCCAAGTGTTACCCCAAACCAGACGCCAGGAACTACTAACCACTAAAATTATAGTTCATTTTTCTAAATTACGCAATGGCGTTTATATTTTTTGTTATAGTCAGTGGATACTTTTTTAATGAAACCTTATTTGGGATTGACTTTTTCTAAAAAAGGCATCCATAATAAACAATAGAGTACACCTGCTGTCCAGATGTACTAATTCCGGGAGCACTGCCATTGGTGTCTTTAAATATTCCCCTGACCATGGTGGTGCTTCTTTATTTGTATTTTAATTTAATAATTCCAGACGTTAGCGCTGCCCACACTAACGTCTTCTAGAGAACCTACCTACTTTTAAGGTATAAGCGAATTTTGACACATAAATTTTATTTTGTCAAGTTTTTATAGCCCTATAGAAAATTTTAGTTGGGGAAACTCCTAGTCTTATAGTATAATTAGCTTCGTTTTTAGCTATTTTTACGGTTGTGGATACTTTGTAGATGGCGAGAAGTTTTTTATCTTTTTACGGTTTTAGTGGCTTGGGCGAAAATCATCCTCCCCGCCGCAGTTTGTAAAACTCTGGTAACCTCTGTTTGCGTTTTTTTACCAACCATTTTATTTCCGTTTTCGACCACTATCATTGTCCCATCACTTAAGTACCCCACCCCCTGATTATTCTCTTTACCAGAGTGAATTATTTGAACGTCAAGTAATTCTCCAGGTAAAACGGTTGTTTTAATAGCGTTTACTAACTCGTTAATATTCAAAACCCCAATTCCGGCTAAAGTAGCGACTTTATTTAAATTAAAATCAGTAGTAATAATTTTTGCTTTTAGATTTTTCGCCAATTTCAGAAGACTATCGTCAATAGTTTTGTCAAAAGAACCTTCGATCATTTCTGTTTTTATAAGTTTTACTTTTTTCAAATCTTCCAAAATCTCAAAACCCCTTCTTCCTTTGGCACGCTTTAGATCTTCACTGCTATCGGCAATCCTTTGTAATTCTGCAAGAATAAATCTTGGTACAATTAACGTTCCGTAAAGAAACCCAAGTTTCACTACATCAACGATCCGTCCATCAATTATGGCGCTGGTGTCTAGCAGCATCGGGTTACTAAATTCCCTTTGCTTACGAGTAAATTTGGGGGCTCTAACGCGAGGTAATCGCAGTTGCGAGATCACTTCAGAAGCGATTTTTTTAGTAAAGTCCGTCGATACTTTTCGTAGCCACAAAGTTATAAAGGGAACGGTAAAGTAGCCAAAAGAGGCGGAAACTACCGCTACCAAACTTTCGATAAAATTAGCCGGTTTAAGAAAAGCCGCTGGTATAAAATTTTTTGCTAAGAAAAAACCGGCGATCGCGAAAATAATTCCTAAGATAGCCCTAATAAGTCCAAGATTCATTGAATAAATCCTCCCTTAAATGAAACCGTTAATTGAAACTTGATATATATTAACTTAGGGAAAGGGCGATTGCGCTAGTTATGGTTCTAACGTTTTTCGGCGTAATAAACTTTTTAAAACCGCCTCTTTTTGCTTCTTCAAGCCTTTGATCCTCTTTGGCTACTCCCCTGACTTCACCTAATAAACCGACCTCACCAAAAGCAACCACTTGTTCGCTAATCGGTTTATTTTTTAGGCTTGAAGCGATTGCCAACGCTACCCCTAAATCAGCGGCCGGTTCTTCTACTTTAATACCTCCTACAACATTAACAAAAATATCCATTTGTTGCAAATTAAGAGCGGCTCTTCGAGAGAGCGTCGCTACTAACATTTGTAATTTGTAGGAATCAAAACCAACCGCGACTCTCTTACCAAAATTTAAACTACTAAGGTTAGTCAGGGCTTGGACTTCGGTAAGAATAATTCTACTACCTTCTAAAACCGGGACAACTACACTGCCCGGAGCATTTATCCTCTCCTGCAAAAATACTTTTGAAGGGTCTTTCACCTCCACTAATCCGTCCTCTTCCATTTCAAAAACACCAATTTCTTGAATTTTTCCGAAACGATTTTTATTCGAGCGCAAGATCCTAAAAGTGTGTAATTTCTCTCCTTCCAGATAAAGTACACAATCCACCAAATGTTCCAAAACCTTTGGCCCGGCAATCGATCCTTCTTTAGTAACGTGACCAACAAGAAAAACGCTAATTCCTTTTTCTTTAGCGATTTTGGTAAGACGATACGCACACTCTCTTACTTGGGAAATACTGCCCGCCGGAGCTTCCAAATCTCCCGTGGTTAGGGTTTGAATCGAGTCAACGAAAACCATTTGAAAGTCTTCTTTTATAAAAGTGATTAAATAATCAACGTCGGTCTCGGGGGTTACCCAAAAATCGTTTCTTTTTTTACCAATACGATTAAACCTTATTTTTAGTTGATCTGGGCTTTCCTCACCAGCAACATAAAGAGATTTGAAGTTCGCGGCTAGCTGCATCAGCAGGGTTGACTTACCTATTCCTGGCTCTCCTGCCAAAAGGATCACACTACCAGGAACTACACCGCCCCCTAAAACTCGATCCATTTCTTCGATGCCGGTTTTCAGTCGTTTCGTCGCCGCAACCGCTGTTTCGGAAAGTTTCTTTGGTTTTGTGGCTAATTTAGGAGTTAAAATTGAAGATTTTTCGGCTCTTGGCGAAATAACTGTTTCTACTAAACTATTCCAACTACCACAATTAGGGCACCTACCTAAAAAGGAGGGCGAGCGGTAATCACACTGCTGGCAGATATACTCGGTTAGATTCTTTGCCATAACTTTTCATTTTAATACCCCTTTCCTTTTTTGACAAGCCAAATATTGATTCTTAAAATTTTTATTTATGAAACTTCTTTTAAAAGCTCAAAATAACGCTCTCTAGCTATGTTAGCTGTTTTCATGTTGTTTAAAATTACAAAAACTGGGACTTGTTTGTAAGTAGGAATAACTATTCTTCTTTTTGCACCGGGCTTAGTAAGCACAATGTGACTTCCTTTTTGGCCAACAACTTTAGCACCAGAGAGTTCAAATATTTTTACAAGTTTCAGATAATGTATTGGAGTAATTTTGGACATTAAACTGGAAGAGAAACCTCTTCAGCGGTTACTTTTGGGACTTTAAATTTGCCTTTTTCTTTTGAAAAGCCAACTTCTTCTAAGAACTCATCAAGGTTACCATCTTCTTTAGCGCCTTCTAGAACAAGGTTTATAGCTTCTTTTAGATTCTCACGAGCTCGTTCTTCAGTTGGGCCAGCAGAAGCTACATCTAGCTCTGGAGAATAAGCTACATATGGAGCATCGCTTGGTTTCCTTTCGTAAATTATTTTTACACTTATAGATAAAGTAGTTTGCATATTGGATCAATAATACCAAAAACCTTCTTCAAATGAAAGAGCCCCGCTGGATTTACACCTGAAGGTAACTTTTCATTTTAATACCCCTTTCCTTTTCTGACAAGAAACCGTTCACTTTCTATTTTGCAACTGCTTTTAAACCAATTACCCCTTTTTCCGCAAAAACTTTGACAACCTCGCCTTTTTTGAATTTACCCTTAAGGATCCCTTCGGAAATAGGGTTTTCTAGGTACTCGACTACCACTCTTCGCATTTCTCTAGCACCAGACTCGGAGGAAAAACCCTTATCCGCTAAAAATTCTAAAGCGTTATTTTCAATTTTTAATTTAATTTTCTTGGTGGCGAGCCTTCCCCCCAATTCTTTTACCTGCAGGCGGGCAATTTTCGTAGCGTCTTTTTTATCCAAAGGTTTGAAAACAGCAATTGAATCAACTCTATTTAAAAATTCAGGTCTAAAGTGCCCTTTTAATTCTTCAAGTAATTTTGCACTTATATCTTTATATAGGGCAAGCGTGTCTCTTTTTTTATTGAAACCCAGGGTACCGGTTTTTCTTATTAAGTCAGAACCGATATTACTGGTCATAATTATTACGCAATTGCGAAAATCTACCAACCGACCACGACCATCAACCAGCTCCCCTTCTTCTAATACCGATAATAAAGTGTTGAAGATTTCATTATGCGCCTTCTCGATTTCATCAAATAAAATTACTTGGTAAGGTTTTCGGCGTAGCTTCTCGGTAAGTTCTCCGCCTTCTTCGAAACCAACGTAGCCTGGGGGGGCGCCGATAAGTCTTGAAACCGTATGACGCTCCGAAAATTCCGCCATATCCAGCCTAATTAGGGATTGGTCATCGGAGAATAAAATTTTTGCAACCTCTTTAGCCACTAAAGTTTTGCCGACTCCACTGGTCCCCAGAAAAATAAAGGATCCTAGCGGTCGGTTAGGGTTGGAAAGACCAACTCTAGAACGGCGGATTACGTTAGCCACCTGTTTCAAAGCCTGATCTTGACCAACAACCGCCACTTTAAGGGCCTTCTCTAGATTTAAATATTTTTCTGCCTCATCAAACCCTAGTTCCTCTACTGGTACACCAGTCATTTCCGAAACAACACTGGCAATGTCTTCTTCTTTCAAGATTTGGTCGGCGGCCACTTTTACCTTGAACATCATCTTTTCTAGTTTGCTGGAGAGTTCCCTTTCTTTTTCCCTAACGAATAGGGCTTCTTCGTATTCTTCCGCGGTTACCAATTCGTCTTTTTGGGTTTTAATTTTGTTCAAAGAATTCTCAATATTAGCAAGGGCTGGTGAGTTAACGATTGTCCCGCTTGCTAATTTTGAAGCAGCTTCATCTAAAATATCGATAGCGGAGTCGGGAAGATGACGAGCCGTTAAGTAGCGTTTAGCCATTCTTACGGCGGTAACTATAGCCCCCTTACGTATTTTTATTCCGTGAAAATCCTCGTATCGATTTTTCAGCTCGTTGAGTATCTGGATAGCGGCTTCTTCATCGGGTTCATCAACTAGAATTGGCTGAAATCTTCTTTCTAAGGCGCTATCACCTTCAACGTATTTTGAGTAATCTTCAATTGTAGTGGCGCCAATTATCCGCAAATCCCCTTTAGCCAAAGCTGGTTTGAGAATGTTAGCGGCATCTAATGCCCCACCGGCTCCACCGGCGCCAACTAAATTTTGAATTTCATCAATAAAAACAATAATATTACCGGCTTCTTTTATTTCTTCCATTACCCCAAGTAACCTTTCTTCAAAATCTCCTCTAAATCTTGTACCGGCTACTAGTGCGTTTAAATCAAGACCAACTATTCGGCTGTCCCAAAACTTTTGGGGGACTTGTTTTTGAGAAATTTTTTGGGCTAGACCTTCGACAATTGCGGTTTTCCCAACCCCAGATTCTCCCAAAAGCACCGGGTTATTTTTAGTCCGGCGCGACAAAATTTGCAAAAGTCGGCTTATTTCAACTTCACGACCAATAACTGGGTCTAGCGAATTTGAAAGGGCTAAAGAAGTTAAATCTTGACAATAAGTATTAAGTAGAGGAGTGGATTTTTGTTTTTGTTTAGGAGAGAGTGCCTTTGCTAAAAATAGGCTTTCCGTTTTGGCTTTTAGCGAATCGTAAGTTATTCCAAAACTTCTTAAAATATGGCAGGCTAACCCACTAGTTATTCTGCTCAAACCACACAAAATATGCTCGGTACCAACGTAATTTGAACCCCAAAGATAGGCGGCTAGGGCAGCGCTGGCTAGTGCTTCTTGAGAACTTTCGGTGAAACCTTCCTGTAAACTGTTTTGACCCTTTTCAACGCTAGCATAAATAGTTTCCCGAATGCGGTTGAAATCAACTCCAAATTCGCTCAAAATCTTAGAAGCACTGTTTTCATTATCATCTAAGATACCTAAAAGGATGTGTTCGGTGTCAATCGAGTTGTTACCAAGTTCGGAAGCAAACCTGATACTTGAGTTTAAGACTCTTTTGGCTCTTGCCGTAAATTTTTCAGTAATTCTACTTTTTGGCATAAAATTTATTCAAATTAAGCCTTCCTCTTATTTTGCGATAGGCCTTAAAGCCACCCTTCTTTGATCAGTCGAAATTAAATCAATACTAGCTTCCACCTCATCACCAATTTTATATTCCTTTCCATAAGGGATCTTTGACGAATGAATCAAACCCTCAAATCCCTTCTCAATTGTCACAAAAACACCGTAGGAACTTAGGCGACCAATCTTACCAGTAATTTTTTGGTTAACGCTATATTTCACCGCTGACTTTAACCAAGGGTCTTTCTCTAATTGCTTAATGCTAAAATTAACCTTATTTTTCAGAGGGTCAATACTTAATAACTTTACTTTAATTTTAGTACCGAGATCGTATTTTTCTTTCCAAGGAAAGGATTTATCCCAAGAAATTTCACTAAGGTGGACAAACCCTTCTAAATTATCGGCTCTAACTAAAAGTCCGTATGGTAATATTTTTTTAACTTCCGCTTCGAAGCTGGTACCAACTTTGGTAATTTCCTCTTTCGCCAAAGCTAGTTTTTCGCTGAATACTAATCGGTTAGTTTTTTTATCTACCTCGATAACGCAAGCGTCAATTTCTTTTCCGATTGCTTCTTCTAAATTAGTAAGAAGGTGGGAGCTGGGAATAAAGCCGCGCAGGTCTTGGTATTCAACAATTAAACCTCCCTTGTTAAACTCAATTCCTTTAACTTGAACTTTCTCTTGAGAATTAACCAGTTCGGAAAGCCGTCGCCAAAGTTTCTCCCCGCCGGCTTTTTTCAAAGACAGAATCGCTTGGCCGTTTTCGCCTTCTGGACTAATAACAAAAACTAAAATCTTATCGCCTACTTTTAGAGAGTCGATCGAAGTTTTTTCATCGGCTAATTCACGGCTGGTAATTATCCCTTCTGCTTTGGCGCCAATGTTAACTAATACCTGGTCGCCAAGTTTTGAGACGATTGTACCTTCCACAACGTCTCCCCTAGAAACTACCTTAGGCTTATATTCTTCTTTCTCTAAAAGACTTTTGAAGGTTTCCATTGTCTCTCATTATACTAGGAAAAAAAATTTTAAACAACCAAAAATCCGGCTAAAAATAAGTGATATTTAACATAAACCAATGTATATTAATATAACTTTGTATAAAAGTTTCTGGCGAAAAGGAAAAACCCAAAGCTTTAAAACTCTGGGTTTTTCCAAAATTACGGCCGTGACCAGCTTTCCCACCCCGTTGCCAGGGAAGTATCATTGGCGCTGCCAGTTTTTACGACTCTGTTCGGTATGGGAAGAGGTAGAGCCCCGGCGCTCCAACGGCCTTAGATCAGCAATCAGTTTTTAAGGACGCGAAGCGTTTGAATCTTTTCGCGATTTAACGATAGTTTAAGCGAAAGAGATAAACGCAAGAGGCCTATCCTAATAACTCATCTAAAACCGTTACGTTGCGCTCTTAGGAGCGTAAGCGACGCAGAGTGCGAGAGTACCCAAATTTAGTCCATAAAATGGTCGCAGAGCGCTTCAGCGATCTACTTTCGCGATAAGCGAACGAATTTGGTTACGTAGCACTCTAAAAACCGAATAGAAGGAATACTTTAAATCGATTATTAGTACGGATCAGCTAAAATCCTTACGGATCTTACACCTTCCGCCTATCAAGGTCGTATTCTTCGACCAATCTAATATGGATTCCTAATCTTGGGGTGAGCTTCGCACTTAGATGCTTTCAGCGCTTATCTACACCAAACGTGGCTACCCAGCACTGCAGGAGGCTCCCACAACTGGAACACCAGAGGTTTGTTCATTGCGGTCCTCTCGTACTAGCAACAAATCCCCTCAAGAATCTAAACGGCTACAGCGGATAGAGACCGAACTGTCTTACGACGTTCTGAACCCAGCTCACGTACCTTTTTAATGGGCGAACAGCCCAACCCTTGGCCCCGGCTTCAGGGCCAGGATAAGATGAGCCGACATCGAGGTGCCAAACAGTGCCGTCGATATGGACTCTTGGGCACTATTAGCCTGTTATCCCCGGGGTAGCTTTTATCCGTTAAGCTCCGCCCCTCCCACGAGGAAACGGAGGATCACTAAACCCTGCTTTCGCACCTGCTTGACTTGTAGGTCTCGCAGTCAAGCGCTCTTTTGCTTTTGCACTTACAGCACGATTTCCATCCGTGCTAAGAGCACCTTTGGACGCCTGCGTTACTCTTTTGCAGGCGACCGCCCCAGTCAAACTACCTACCAGACCTTGTCCCTTACCCAGATTCATGGGATTAAGGTTAGCGTCAAATTTCAAATAGGGAGGTGTTTCATTGTTGTCCTAAGACTACCTCCTACTCTACACAATCTAAAACCTAACGCAGGGCCAAGTTGTAGTAAAGCTCCACGGGGTCTTTTTGTCCTGCTGCAGCTAGGCCGCATCTTCACAGCCATTTCAATTTCGCCGGGTCACGTTTCAAGACAGTTCTCAATTCGTTATGCCTTTCGTGCGGGTCGGAACTTACCCGACAAGGAACTTCGCTACCTTAGCACAGTTATAGTTACTGCGGACGTTTACCGTGGCTTCAATCAGCAGCTTGCACCGCCTCATTTAACCTTACGGCACTGGTCAGGCATCAGCCCCTATACTTCCCCTTACGGGTTTGCAGAGGCCTGTGTTTTTGATAAACAGTCGATTGAGATTCTTTTGTTGCACCCTGTACCAGACGGTACAGGGACGACATCTTGCTAACTTACGTCGAGCTTTTTTGCCGAGTTCCTTGAAACGCGTTCTCCCGATCACCTTAGTCTACTCGACCAGCCTACCTGTGTCGGTTTGCGGTACGGTTAATCTTGCATCTTGTGACGAATATTTTCTTGAAGATGGAATCTTGCTCAATTCTCCTTTTGCTTATCGCTTTGGAGAACCCATCGTAGCTTAGATAAACGCACCAGTGGATTTACCAGCTGACACTTCCTTACTACTTAGCTCGCTATAGCGTTGGCGAGTGAGCTAATCCCTTCTTGTCAATCCTTCACTTCAAGCGATGCAAGTCTAGTAGCCGAATATAAACGGCTTCTCCATCACCTACTCCCCGCCAGTTGGCGGGACCTTGGCTTAGGACCGACTTACCCTACCTCGATTAACGTTGGATAGGAAACCTTAGGCTTACGGCGCTCCGATTTTTCATCGGAGTTTCGCTACTTATACCGGCATTCTCACTCCCGACAACTCCATCAAACCTTACGGTTCAACTTCACTGTCGTCGGGACGCTCCCCTACCGCACCACGAAGTGGCGCAACTAACAACCAATAACAATCAACCCACAACAGCTTTTTGTTGTTTGTTGTATGTAGTTAGTTGAAAGTTGCGCTGCTCCGCAGCGCCCGTAGCTTCGGTACCAAGTTTGAGCCCCGTTCATTGTCGGCGCGATTGACCAATCCGGCAACTGCCGGATCGAATAGTGAGTTGTTACACACTCTTTAAAGGATTGCTACCTCTAAGCTAACCTCCTACCTGTCTACGGTCAATCACTTCCTTTAACACTTAACTTGGGTTTAGGGACCTTAGCTGACGATCTGGGCTGTTTCCCTTTAGACTAAAGCCCTTAGCGGCACTAGTCTGACTACCCACCAAAATTTTGATGTATTCGGAGTTTGGTTGGAATCTAGTCCTTACGGACCAGAGTTCCATCCAGTATCTCTACCCCACCAAAAATAAAGTGAGCGCTATACCTAAATATATTTCGGGGAGAACCAGCTATCTCCGGGTTCGATTGGCATATCACCTCTAACCACACCTCATCCCATCCCTTTGCAACGGAAACGGGTTCGGGCCTCCCCCCGCATTTCTGCGGGGCTCACCCTGGACATGGTTAGCTCACCCGGTTTCGGGTCTGTCCGTGAAGACTAGAGCGCTCGCTTAGAGCTCGCTTTCACTCTGGCTTCCCCCGCTTAGCGGGGTTAACCTAACGCCTTCTCCGAACAACTCGCCGGTTCATTCTTCAATAGGCACACGGTCATCCGGCAAAGCCGGACTTCCGCTGCTTGTACGCACACAATTTCAGGTTCTATTTCACTCCCCTTCCGGGGTTCTTTTCACCTTTCCCTCACGGTACTTGTTCACTATCGGTACCCTTTGGTATTTAGCCTTACGCCGTGGTCGGCGTAGATTCCCACTGGATTTCACGTGTCCCGTGGTACTTAGGAACCAAACTTTAAGTTTAATCAGATTTCGTCTACAAGGCTTTCACTTTCTTTGGCGGTGCAGTTCCGGCACCTTCGACTATCCTTTCAACTTAAATATGTCTGGCCCTACAACCTCCGGCAATTGCCGGATTTAGGCTGTTCCCATTTCGCTCGCCGCTACTTAGGGAATCGCAATTTGCTTTCTTTTCCTCCGCTTACTTAGATGTTTCAGTTCAGCGGGTTCCCTCGAATCGCGCTATGTATTCACGCGATCGTCCCGGCAAAGCCGGGGGGTTGCCCCATTCGGAAATCTCCGGGTCGAAGCTTGTTCTCAGCTCACCGAAGCATATCGTCGAGAACCACGTCCTTCATCGGCCAAAGGATCCAAGGCATCCTTTGTGTGCGCTTATTTTAAAGTAATTTCCTTCTATTCAGTTTTCAAAGTGCCTTCGGCACTTTTCGCATTGCTCGCTTCTATAGATCGCTTCGCGCTCTGCGCTTGTAAACAAGCTGAGCACTAATCGAGCTATAATCCGCATGGATTACATCCTGCGTATTGTTTCCTTAGCAGGATATAGAGACTTCGCAAAGTCAAAGTGCAAAAGTCCGCCTTTGGCGGAATGAAGAATTAAGAATGAAAAATTAAGAATTCTTAACTCTTTTTTCCGTCAATTTTGCATTCTGCATTTTTAATTTTTAATTCGCGCTTCGCGCGGCTGGTGGACCTGACCGGACTCGAACCGGTGACCTTTGCATTGCAAATGCAACGTTCTAAACCAGCTGAACTACAGGCCCGTCCGCCATCGCAAGACTGAGCTTGCTCAGGCGTTGCGGGCGGGCCCGCCTAAACAAGACTATCTTGCTAAGAGTTCTTTAAATAATTTTTTCTTAGAGGAAATTTAAGGAGAAGAAGCGAAAAATTTACTTGTTGTTATTATCCTAAATTCTCTAAGAAAGAAAAAACCGTTCCTCACTGACGAAAATATAACATCATCACAGCAAATAGTCAAGTCCCTTAACAGTTCTGTACAGAAACGTTAACTGTGTTTTCTTGATGGCTAAAAGGATTTATGTTAAAATTGCTAAGATTTATGGGCGGATAGCTCAGTTGGTTAGAGCGCGGCTCTGATAAAGCCGAGGTCAGAGGTTCGAATCCTCTTCCGCCCACCAGACTATCCATAACAAATCAATATCCCCTGATAAATTGACTTTTAGTGAATTTAAATTTAAAATCAGACTTGAGATGCAAAAAACTGCCCGCATAGCCGGTGTAACTGTAATCGGTTTAATTCTTCGAGTTTTAGTTATTGGTTTCGCAATTATTTTTATCTACAACTACATCAACCCCCCAAACAAAATTAGGCAGTATCGAGATTCGCAAAGACAAAGAGACGTAAGGTTAATTGCCGATAAATTGGAGCTTTATTTTTCAAGTAACGGGGTTTACCCATCATCAAGTGGAACCGATAACAGTCGGCAAGGTAATAATTGTCGCGGTGATTTTGGAAATGGCTGGAATACCAACGCAGGCCTATACCAAGCTTTAGTCGGAGCGGGCTATTTGGAGGTCTTACCAACCGACCCCATTAACAACACTGGGTTTTGCTATACATATCAGGGTTCTTCTTGTTCAGCTACTGGTTGCTCCCGTTATATTCTTTGGGCGCCGCTAGAAAAAGCAAAGGTAAATTATGTTTGCCGCGAACCAAGAAATTGCAGTGAGGAGGTCATAAGGTAGTGGAAACGGATAATAAATCTAAAATTATAATTACTCTGGCGAGCGCTGTCATATTTATAAATTTCATTGTGGTGATTACCTACTTTCTTTTATCAACTAGGACCCCCACCAAACCGGATTTGAGTAATTTGAACACCGAACAAATAGAAGAAGTAACCAAGCAGCGATTAGATTCGCAAGAAGCTCAAATAACACCGCCGGAAGATATTAAATTAAAGTTTTTTGCAATTGGTTTTATAGTTTCCGTAGTCGTGGCGATTATCGTTTTAGGCTGGTTTTTGTTTAAGGAAGAGGGAAAGATCAGAAAAAGGGACCTTAAAAGAAAAGCTGATCTAAATACCCTTGCCAATGGTTTTAGGCGCTTTTTTAAAGAACTGAGAAAATTTCCAACCACTTCTGAATTTGGCGCAATTGTCCCAGAAGGAATTAAAATACCCGCGGAATGGAATTTTTATGGGTTTCCTGATAATGATGTGATGAGAAGGTATGTTTTAGGCTGGCCGCTTTTCGACCCGTCAATAAATCCGGCAAATTCCAATCAATTTAATCAGTACGTTTATTTTTTGCGGCAAGGGGGTTTAGCTTTTGATCTATACGCTCATCTGGAAAATGAAAGAGACCCAGAGGTTAAAGATTATAATATTTCTGATAAGGTACCGCCGGAATTAGGAGATTATAACTTTAAAGTAAGTTCGTTAAGTTTCCAAGCAAAACAAACGCCTAGTGTCAACGTTAGTCCTCAAAAAGCTATTCTACCAGTTTCAGCAAATTAATAAGCTTGACCAGCCTAATCTTAGCACTCGAACCCGTCTGACGGGTCTCGTGCTGCGATTTTCGGCCGGTCTGCGCCCTAAACTGAACTCTGTTCCGGTTTAGGGCTTGACAACCTAAATGTGACAGGAACTTCTTAAACGCTTGCCCTGTACCGTCTGGTACAGGGTTGACCGATGGTTTGGTTCGTGAGAACCAAACCTGTCTAATTTTAGGCTTTAAAGCCTAAAACCAGTGATTCTCCTTTTAAGAAGGTCTCTTTAGAACAAGTGAATAGACGAAAGTCTATTCTTGTTCGTAAGAGACGGAACATTCGAATACTTTGCTTTAGCAACGGATTCGAACATGAAGTCTCTTAGAAAGGAGGTGATCCATCCCCAGATTCCCCTAGGGATACCTTGTTACGACTTAGCGCTCATCGCTGAGTTTGGCTTCGGCCCCGATAAACGGGGACTTCGGCCACCCCCAACTTTGCTCACTTGACGGGCGGTGTGTACAAGACCCGAGAACGTATTCACCGCAGCATGCTGATCTGCGATTACTAGCAAGTCCATCTTCATGCGCCCGGGTTTCAGAGCGCAATCTGAACTGAGGATAGATTTAAGAGATTAGCTTCCCGTTGCCGAGTCGCAACCCGTTGTTCTATCCATTGTAACGTGTGTGTAGCCCAGGACATAAGGGCTATGATGACTTGACGTCGTCCCCACCTTCCTCCTCCGAATGAATCGGAGGCAGTTCCTCTAGAGTGATACAACTAGAAGTAGGGGTTGCGCTCGTTACGCCACTTAAGGCTACATCTCACGACACGAGCTGACGACAGCCATGCAGCACCTGTGTTAGCTCCCGGCAAAGCCGGGTTGTTCCCCTTTCGGGGTCCTACCACTAACATTTCAAACCCTGGTGAGGTTTTTCGTTTTGTCTCGAATTAAACCACACGTTCCCCTGCTTGTGCGGGTCCCCGTCAATTCCTTTGAGTTTTAGCCTTGCGGCCGTACTCCCCAGGCGGGACACTTAACGCGTTAGCTTACGACACCGAACCGTCACCAGCCCGATATCTAGTGTCCATAGTTTACGGCGTGGACTACACGGGTATCTAATCCGTTTTGCTCCCCACGCTTTCGTGCAACAGCGTCAGAAAAACCCCAGGTAGCTGCCTTCGCCTTTGGTGTTCCAGAGAATATCAACGCATTTCACTGCTCCACTCTCTGTTCCGCTACCCCCTGATTTCCTCTACCCAACTCATCTCTTGTCCATCTCCAAAGTTAAGCTTTGGCTTTTAAAACAAGATGCGGTTAGGCGCCTGCGCACTCTTTACGCCCAATAACTCCGGATAACGCTTGCACCCCACGTTTCACCGCGGCTGCTGGCACGTGGTTAGCAGGTGCTTATTCTCCCCGCCGTTGTGGCGGGGCAAAAGGAGTTTACAACCCGAAGGCCTTCGTCCTCCACGCGGCGTCGCTGGATCAGGCTTTCGCCCATTGTCCAATATTCCCGGTTGCTGCCACCCGTAGGTGTATGGCCCGTGTCTCAGTGCCATTGTGGGAGTATCGCCTCTCAGCGCTCCTACCCGTCATCGCCTTGGTAGGCCATTACCCCACCAACAAGCTGATAGGACGTAGGCTCCTCCACTACCGCGCTGTTAAGCGCTTTCCTCAAAGCTTCGCTTTGGTAACAAACAACCTTCAGCAAACAACTTACAATTCTACTTTCTTGTTTGTTGTTTGTCGGAAAGCCACGAGGTGGCTAAGGTTGATTGTTCTCAAGGTGAAACCTTGAGGGTATGGGGTATTAGTTCGGCTTTCGCCGAATTATTCCCCAGTTGAGGGTAGATTCCTACGTATTACTCACCCGTCCGCCACTACCTCGCACTCCGCGCGAGGAATTCAAAATTCAAAATGCAAAATTAAAAATTTAAATCCAAAAGTTAAAAGTTTTCTGAAAGTTTTGAATTTTTACTTTCACTTTTGACTTTTGAGTCTTGCCTTTTGACTTAAACTCCTTGTGCGAAGCACAAGATCGTTCGACTTGCATGCCTAAAGCACGCCGCCAGCGTTCATCCTGAGCCAGGATCAAACTCTTCAAAAAGTCCGATTGTATCGGACTTTGCAGTCCGCTAAAAATCACTCCGTGAGCCGCAGTAGAAATCTACTAAGGCGAACGGTAAGATTGGGCGGACAAAAGTTTCAATTTGAATTGACGTTTAAGATTGATTCCTGTCACATTTAAGTTGTCAAGGTGCTATAAATGTAAACCGATCCCTCTTAATCTTGGCAAACAAAAAGAGTCCCTTTCTGGGACTCTACGTGTGTCCCAAACGAAGAATTGTAAGAAAAGGTTTGGTTTACATTTTCAAGACCATTATAATAGTGTGGTTGTCACTTGTCAACCACTAAAAAGTTATATAATGGATAGCTAATTATGATAAATTGGAAAGAATTTGCCAATCTTAATTTTTGGTTCGACCCTCGACCAGCCTTTACTCTAAAGTTTTTTACAATAAGTGCGTCTTTTGTAATATTTTTACTTTTGCTCGCCGGCTTCTTTCTCTGGTGGAATAAAGTTAAGATAGGAAAATATCCGCCGAAAAATAAATTTTTTCAAGGGGTTTTTTGGTGGCTTCTTGGTCTGCAAATCTTTGGTTTCTTTTTAATTGTCTTTAGAAGTTTGGGATTACGTCTCTTGAGCGCTCGGTTTTTCTGGATTATTTTTTTAATTGTCAGTGTTTTTATACTTATTTTTAATCTTTATATCTACTTTAAAAAAGTACCACAAAAAATTAAGATCTACGAAGCCTATCTTCTTAAGCGCAAGTATTTACCTAAGTAGGTTTTACTTTAAGTATTGTTGATTGTTGTTTGTTGATAGTTGGTTGTTCCCTCAGGGGGCGATTTCTGTCCAGGTAAATTTGGAGATTCCCGCAATTTGTCTAAGCAGAGCTAAATATTTTGGCTGCCAGATTATTGTTTCGCCGGGAATAGTCTGATTTAAAGTATTACCTAGGTTTCGCCCAAAACAAATCCCACCAGCCCCAGCCGAACCCGGAAGACAACGAGACTCGCCAAGAAATGATATATCCCCCATATAAAATAGGGCTTCGCCTAGTGATTTATTACCAATTAATCCGCCGCGAATAGTTAAAGTAGAATCGTTCAAAGCGCCAGTACTGCCAATAACTGTAATTAAATCAGTGATTAAATACGCGTAAATTGCAGTTACCTCTTTCTTAATGTAAATACCACCTTCCGCCACAAAAATCATTGGAGGCGTACTTGAAGTGCCTAAATCAGAATCAATATCAATACTTCTGGTAGCGGGGGCTGGTGGTGGGGGTGGTTTAGGAACAAATACGATACAAGCTCTGGAACACGCTGCTGCACCGGGTATAAATGGAAAACCTCCAGTAACTCCAGTATATCTTAAGACACAGTCGCCAGTTACTGGACAAGGTAAAGAGCCGTTTGTATCAAAATCAACTGCTTTTAGCTTAAGAGAGCTCCAAAGTTCGTTATAGAAACTGGGTTTTGTGCCTAAGTTACCGCCTGCATCAACAAACCAATTTTTACCGCCAGAAGCAAGTGGCGGTACAAGAAAACCGTCCTTGTCCTTATTGTAGGCCACCAAATAATCCGGATTAGCATTATATAATGTTCCTTCGTTTCTGACGCTAAATGATTTACCAGTGCCACTTCCGAATCCACTACCAACACTGCCGACATCACCCCCTTGTGTCTGAAACCAAGGAGGGTATTTAACACTAATAAAGAAATTGACCGAATGGCCGCTCATCGTTGCCGGTAAATTAAGGCTACTTCCCGAAACAGTGATTTGATAGTCGCCAAAAGGAGTAGCGGATGTAGATACATTTAGATCAACAAAGGCAGGAGCAGTAGAGGTAACCGAAACTGAAGAAGAAGCCAGGGTGGTTGTCATTCCAGTACAAGAACCGCTAGGTATAGCTGTACAGCTAGTGCTTAGAGAGACATTACCATCAGCGTATAAGGGAATTATTGGGCTAAAGGGATTGGTACAGGTAGCGTCAACAACACTGCAATACCCTCTTAAGGATTCAATTTTAACACTAAAAGGAGGAGAAAGGGTGGCGGTGGGAATCATTGAGTCGCTAGTCCGACCATTAGCCGTAACTAGAAAATCTTTTTGGGCAACTCCTAAATAAACCGTTCCGGCAGTGCCGGGGGCTAATTGGAAATTACCAGTATGCGAAAAAATGCTAGTGCCAGTGCCGCTAAAAGTTGGATAACATTTCCAAGTTGAATATGGTGGACATGTTGAAAGAGAGGAGTCATTTGTAAAATTCCATTGAGTTTCCCGCCAATGATAGTCCTCGTTAATATCGGTCGATATAGTTGTAGTGGCTGGTGTTGGGACAATATTTCTGGAAATTGTTCCGCCTAAACCCAAAGATAAAGCTGTGGTCATATTGTTAGTAACTCCTGCATTAGTAATATAAGCCGAGCTAATAACGCCATCCCAATCATAATTAAAATCTTCTCCGCTATCGCGTTGGCCATTAAAGTTTTTGTCGGGAAAATAAGTAATTGTTAGTTGGGCCAATTGCCGGATTCCCAGATAAACAGTTAAAGTACCGCTGCTAGGAACGGTAACCGAACTCGTCCGCCACCAACCGCTACTAAATGTATAAACTGCTGGCGTACTGGGACAGGGACAATCATCCCATCTAGTTTTATCCCAAAAAGTGGTTGCATAGGGTTTTATAAAGATGGTATGAGACCCTGAACTTAGTGACGTGGAAACGTTTCCAGCGGAGTTGGGATAAATTACTGTACCTGTTTCTGAATCTAACCGAACTTCAGCTTGATTTGTAAAGTCAGTAAAGGCTTCTCCCGAATCTAAAACCCCGTCATTATCTTTGTCGTGGAAGACCTTAGTAACCAAAGTTCCGTCAGCGGCTGGTGGTATGCGTACTCCCAAATAAACGGTAATTGTGCCGCCAGTAGCTACCTGGAAAGAACCAGTATTATAATAGCTTCCCGAAGGGGTATAGGCACAACCGCTACTAGCACAACTAGGGCCGCTCCACTGCGTCGCCTCCCAAATGGGATTATTTGGATCGAGCCCCAGAATATGAGAAGCTGGAGAAGCGCTAATTATTGCCGTATAATCACCGCTGGCGTTGGGAGTAATGCTGTTCCCATCTAAAGCGACCGCTCCAACACTACTACCAAAAGTCGTAAAATCTTCGCCAGCGTCTTTTATTCCATCCGCATCTGCATCATTAAAAGCCTTCACGTTCAAAGTACTAATCGGTCCTCCTCCTTCTAATACTATGTGTCTATAACCAGCGGCTGCTGATCGGACAAAACCACCCGGGGGACCAGTAGCTGTGTTTTCCGCAATCCAGGTCGAACCGGAAAGCTGGTAGATTTCTCCGTTTCGGGCGACTACATAACCACCAGTATTATCAACTGCGAAGATTAAGCTATTTGCCCAGGGTGGAAAAGCAGATGTATTTCTTTGGGCAAAGGCACCACCGGAAAGCCGGTAGACATCACCAATTTTCGTAGTAACATCATCGATCTCTATTGCTACTGCTTTTGCACTACCAGGTAAGTTATCACTATTAACTTTAGTCCAGGTACCTCCAGTAAGAGGAACGCTATAAATATCGCCGTTAGCGTTAAGAACTCTAGTATTGTTGTAAATATCTACTGGTGCGTTTCCTGGAAAGGTAGTGGTGTTTAATTTTGTCCAAGGGCCGTTATTATAATAATAGACATTACCGACGGAAGATAGGACAGAGGCTCTTGTAGTTGCCGGCCACGACGTTATGGTTACTCCACCAAGAGCAATGGCGATTTCACCAGAGGCTAGGGGAGCAGTGATATAACTGGCGTAAAGGGTGGTTAGATCATAGTAATAAATTCTACCATCTGGACATAAAACCGTAACAGTATAGTCGTTATCTATTGCGGCTAGAGAACCACACGGGTTGGGAAGATCTCCAAGAGCCCGCCAAGTTCCAGAAGCGACCTGCCAAGAGTCGCCGGGGGCGGCTTGGGCAACAGGTGGTTTGGTAAGGAAAATTGTTCCGAGGAATATAAAGGTAAGAAGGAAAAATATTTTTTTAGGAAAGAGCGATTTAACTGGGCTTAGGCAGAATTTTAACATTTTATTCTTTAAGTTATTAGTTGACTGTTAATTGTTAGTACGTAAAGGTATACACCCCTAAAGTGGGTAAACCCTCTTCATTAACCGCCAGTAATTCAACGCTATAACGGGTTCCTTTTACTAAGTTTAAAGTCTGGTCTGGTTTTTCGATCGAAAATCCCAAAGGAACAGAACCGATTTCGTATGGCGAGTTTAAAGAAGGGTTCTTAGTATTTTCCGAAGTTGCCGGGTTTTTTGGATCGTAATTTTGGATTTGCCAAATTTTCTTGTGGTCGGCTAAATCGTAAAGTTTACCCAAATCAAAAACGGTTACCACGGTTACTTTTACTTTCGGGTCCCAACTTAAAATTACCTTATCAACGTTTCTTTGCAGATCAACTTTTAAGGCACCGTTACTGCCATCCCGAAAATCCGGACCAGTTTTTCCTTGCGTATCCTGACCGAGCGGGTAATACTTAAAGGCAGCCGTACCTTGCGGATTAACAACTACTGGTTCGTTACCAGATTCTTTTGGAGCCTTAGTTTTAAAAGGAGACCCGCCGGTTATTCCAAAGACAACCGCGATAGCTAGAAGAATGAAAATACCCAAAAAAATAATCGCCGCCCGGTTATCGATTTTTATAAATGGTTCTTTAGATTTGACGCTAACTTCACTTTGGGTTTGGGGTTTAAGTTCAGGCATTAGTTAAATGATAGCTAAATTGGAGGTTGGTTGTCAAGCTAAGTGGCTTTATCTGGCAAGGGCTAACAAAAAAGAACCGACGGCAACCAAAACTTGAGTGGCAATTCCGGGTAGGAATCTTATTTGTTTATCCCAGTGAAATTTTTTATGCGCTTTCGTGTAACGGCGCAGTTTTTCCGGACCAAACAAAACGTGGACGATATGGTGAATATCGGGTACCCAAGCGCAAAAAGCTCCCAAAGCGATTAACTCCCATTTAGGGGAACCAAAACTTACTAAAGTTACCAAAGAGAGCGCTAATAAAACATCGGCGAAAACAATTAAAAGATCCTTTTTTTCAAGTTCCTCCACTTCAATAAACCCCTGCAGATGAGGAATCGAATCAAGAACAAAATGGGATGCGACCGAAAGCGGGGCCACTAAATAAACTTTATCAAAGCTGGAACCAATGGCGGCTCCAAACAAAACATGAGGCGTAACTAACATAATCAAATTAACCCAAATAAATTAAAGACTGACCAGAAAACTGCAGTTGATGTTAGCACACCGGCGATGGCCTGCGCAACTGTGTGTTTACGCAGCGCCACTCTTGCCCAACCAACCAAAAATACCAAGAAAAAGGCCAACATAAAAAAACTGGAATAAATAAAAATCAAAACCAAGGCTAATATTGCCGCCGCCGCAGTATGAACACTAATTTTCCAAAATAAAGTTATAAAAAAAAGAATCGCGTTCAATATAAAGGCGATTAAAGTAAAACTTACAATTATTCTTTCAGGATTTAAACGAAAAGCGACTAAAAAAACCATTAAAGACGAAAAAGTAGCTAAAAGTAAAAGAACATAACGGTCGGTCCGATTAGTTAAATACCAATCAATGATTTTCCCCCTGTTTATTTGCCAATATAAATATAAAAACGCGGGCAAGAAGCCCAAAATTAAAATAACCAGGAACCATAAAAATTTGTTTTGGGCAGTTAAATTTGTTTTTTGGATAATTAAAAGGCTAGAAAAGAGGCCAGTAAATATAGGGTTAGTAAATTTAGTAATGGTTTTTGCGGTTTTTTCACTCACCCTTTTATTTTAGTATTTTACGGTAAAATCGGCAAATTCTCCAGTTCCCTCCTGCCAGGTTACTTCGACTTCGGAAACTACCGCGGCGCTCGGCCCTTTTTTGCTCCAAGTAATTAAGTTTTCTAGGGTAGTTTTTTCGCCTTCAGCGTTAATTTCTACGCTACCATCTGGGTTATTTTTCACCCAACCAGTCAATCCTAAATCACGGGCGATCTCAATTGCTCTAAAGCGAAAACCAACCCCTTGCACGTCACCTTTAATTATTATGTGGATTCTTTCCTTCATTTAGAAACCGGATAACCTCCTCATCAGAAACTTGAGGAAAGGAGGAATAAAACTGGCCAATTGCGTAAAAATTTTCCGGTGTACTTAAAGATATCAAACTATCAACTTCTGGTTCTATCCGCTTCATTGTTGATTTTGGAGCAACTGGTACGGCTAAAATTAATTTCTTGGGCGATTTTTGCTTTATCTCCGTTATTGCCGCTATTATTGTCGAGCCGGTGGCAAGACCATCATCTATTAAAATAACGTTTTTACCTAAAATTTTTGATTGTTTCCTGCCAGAGCGAAAAACTTTTTCTCGTCTTTTTGCTTCTAAAAGCTGTTTCTGGTGTTCTTCCTCTATGTATTGTTTACTTATCTTCAATTTACTTATGAGTTCTTTGTCTAAAACTAAACTACCGTAACTTGTTGTCGCTCCAATCGCCAGTTCTGGGTTCCCGGGAGCACCGAGTTTTCGAATAATAATCAAATCAAGAGGTGCTTTAAGTTCTTTCGCCACTTCGGCCGCCACGACTACTCCCCCGCGAGGTATAGCCAAAATTAAAGTATCTCCACCCTTATATTTTCTTAATTTCTTAGCTAAAAGCTCTCCAGCTTCAAGGCGATCTTTGAAAATCATTTGTCAAAAAGGTCGATTTGGCCCTCGGCTTGAATTTCGATTTTCGGTTTTTGCAAACCTTGAGGCCAAATTTTTACGACCCCATAAACCCCATCAAATCCTGGTTCAATTACTAAATCACGCTCTCTGACTTTTTGGACGCCGGCAGCAATATTCGCTACTGAAGCGGCTTTAACAATTTCGCTAATTTCTGCTTTTAAAAGGACATTTAACTCACTTCCAAAATGCTTCACCAAATTTAAATACTCTTGTCTTACTTTTTCAGAAAGAGACGAGATACGTAAGCTTTCCGCGATTATTTCTTGCAACGGGACTAGATTTACAAAGGGCGGCCTATTCGTGAGAAATTTACTTTTTACAAACCCTTCTTTATCGATTTCTGCTCCAAGTTCTTTTGTTTCCCTTTTGGCTAAAGAATTAACCCGGTGCATTACTCCCAATGTCAATTTTTTCTTGCAAACTGGACAAATAGTACCCCTATTAGCAGTTTCTTCGTCTGACTGCTTGATAGAGCAATTTCGGTGTCCGCTAAAATGGTATTTTCCTTCTTCCGGAAAAAATTCAATCGTGAAAGCGATTTTCGGTAGCGCAGTAGTCCCGGCAGGACCCGCAATCGCTTTGTAAATTAACTCGTAACTTATTTCTGATGCTTCAAAAACCGTAGCTTCTCGGGCCATCTTTGGTAAGGAATGGGCATCGGAAAAAGACACGATTGACTTATTATCTAAATCTTCTATCCGCCAGTTCATCGCTGGATCAGAAGATAAACCAGTTTCGATTGCATAAATATACTTTGCGGTTTCGCCAAAACAATCTTCTAAGGAGTCAAACCCGGAATTACTGCCGTAAAGAGAAAACCACGGTGTCCAAACATGGGCGGGAATAATAATGGCGTCTTTGTTTATCTCAAGAACAAGTAGCGCTAAATTTTTGGCACTGATACCTAACATCGGTCTTCCGTCCGACGAGAGAGTACCGTAATTTGCCAATTTTTCATTTATTTTGCTGACGTCCTCTAATTTTGGTACGAAAAGAAGAATATGAATTCGGTGCAAGTTTCCACCTTGACTATAAATACAGGCCACTTCGGTACCTAAAATAAATTTAGTTCCGCCTCTTGTGTCTGAACCGACAAAATTAAACAATCCACTACCATCTTCTTTTAAGTTATTTTTAATTTCCCTGAACCACGTTGGATGAGTAAAATCAGTAGTTGAAAGAAGATCTATTCCCTTATATTTTGCCCATTTAGAAAGATTTGGAAAATTTAAATCCTTGGAGCAGGCTCTTGAATAAGAAGAATGTAAGTGTAAATCCGCTACGAATTTCATCATTTTTTCCGTTTCTCTATTTTACCTAAGAAGACGCTTTTTTGGTAGCCGCCGCTATAACTGCCGCCACTTTTTTATCCAGTGCACTAGGAATAATATTCTTGGGGTTAGGTTTTTTAACGTAACCAGAGAGCGCGTAGGCGGCCGCTAGTTTCATATTTGTATCTATTCTTGCCACTTTTGCATCCAAAGCGCCACGGAAAACTCCGGGAAAAGCTAACACGTTATTTACCTGATTTGGAAAATCGCTTCTTCCCGTAGCGACCACGGCTGCACCGGCTTTTAGGGCGGTTTCGGGCATAATTTCTGGAACCGGGTTTGCCATGGCAAAAATAATTGGTCCTTGGGCCATTGTTTTTACCATCTGGCGTTCTAAAAGAAGCGCACTAGAAACCCCGATGAAAACATCCGCTCCGATAATAGCCTCTCTTAAATCGCCTTTTAATTTATTTTTATTGGTAAAAGCCGCTAACTTCTTTTTATGAGAGGTGAGATCTGCGCGACCTTCATAAATTGCGCCAGAACGATCCACCATTATTATTTCTTTTACGCTAGTACAAATAGAAGAAGGCAGCACTTTCCCACCCATCTCCAAACAAGAAAGGAGATAAGCAATCGCGCTTCCAGCGGCGCCAGCACCACTGATTACCACTTTTAGAGAAAAAATACTTTTCCCAACCACTTTTGCCGCGTTTATCAGGGCGGCTAAAACTACTATCGCGGTACCGTGTTGGTCATCATGAAAAACCGGAATACCGATATTTTGCAGTTTTTCTTCAATATCAAAACATCTTGGAGCGCTTATGTCTTCAAGATTTATTCCGGCAAAACTTGGGGCAATATTGGTCACAGTAGAAACAATTTTTTCTGGGTCTTTGGTATCCAAAACAATTGGAAAAGCGTCAATACCGGCAAACTCTTTAAAAAGAAGGCATTTTCCTTCCATTACCGGTAAGGCAGCCGCCGGACCAATATCCCCCAAACCTAAAACTGCGCTTCCATCACTAACAACAGCAACAGTGTTTCCCCGATTTGTATATTCGAATACTTTTTCTTTAGAAGAGAAAATTTCTTTGCTTGGGGCGGCTACACCTGGAGTATAAGCAAGAGATAAATCGGTTTTGGTGCGGATTTTGACTTTACTTTTAATTTCAATTTTACCTTTGAGTTTGCGGTGGAGTTTCAAAGATTCTTTATAATAATCAATTTTTTTCACATTACTTTTACTTTCTTTTGCTGTTCATACATCTGGATAAGTTCCTGTACAGTTGTGGCGTCCTCGGCGCGTTTATCGCTACTACGGAAGGAAATAAGACGAGGAAAACGAAGGGCGTAACCTGGATTATCGCCTATT
>CAZXPY010000006.1:0-22824 GCA_964643435.1 uncultured Gammaproteobacteria bacterium
TTGGGCTTATTCTTTTCTCCAAGCACTGGTAATCATATTCTTAGTATCTTCCTCTGACATATTAGCCATATCTGGATGAGCGCTTGCTACGTGTGGTCCTGCTTGGGCCATAATTTTTTCCAAAGCTTCTTCGTCGCTATCAGCGACTGCGCTAAAGGTCATTGGTTCATGACCTTGATCACAAGTAAATGTATAAGTCATTAAAATCACCACCTTTCGGTTCTAAGGAATTTAGTTTAAAGTTTTAAATTAACTAAGTCAAGCACCTTAAGATATAAAAATTTGGCAGGCGTCTCTGGTATAAACCAAACACGCCTGCCACTACTGGGTTGGAAGGTCAGCGAGCTAGGAACATAACGACGAAGGTCCCCACGATCAACGCGAGAAACAACAGGTCGTATGCCCAATGCTTTCTGCTCCACCATGGTTCTCTCCTACCGAGGTAGAAACCCCATTTGGAGATATTCCTTGAAGGAACGAGCTTTAGCACGTTTAGCATCGCTTCTCCTTTCTCCCCGCCACCTTATCGGATCACGTAGACGATGGCTGCGCTGACCGCGATGGTTAGGAAGATAAGGTGGTTAAACCACCTTCGCAGGGGTAGATCTCTCCTTTCTTTCACTGCCCCCAGCCGGTAGATGCCTCTTCCGATCACTGGGAATGCTGGCGGGATTCGCATATCCTACCTCCTTCTATTGACCTATAGTTTACCACATCTTGAGTAAAATTGCAAGTTAAGTTACAATCGAATAAGTACGACCTATCAATTTTATTTAATGAAAAGAAATTTAGCAAGCGAAACAGCTGAAAAAATTGGCGAAGAAGTTATTCTCTACGGGTTTGTTAAAGCTCGAAGAGATCACGGCAAACTAATCTTTTTTGATCTTAGAGATGCTTCTGGTTTAGTCCAAGTGGTCGCTAATCCGGCAAATTCCCAAGATTCTCATAAAATCGCTTCTACCTTAAGTAGTGAAGATGTCGTTAAAGTAATCGGTAAAATTGGAAAAAGACCGGAAAATAATATTAACCCAGATTTACCGACCGGAAAGATAGAAATAATCGCCTCTGAAATAGAGCTAATAAATAAAGCCGCCGAACTTCCTATACCAATTGATGGGGATGGTTACGAAATAGACGAGGCAGTAAGATTTAAGTATCGCTATCTCGATTTACGTCGAACCCGGTTACAAAAAAATCTTAAGGAACGCGCCAAAATTGTAAAATTCGTGAGAGAGTTCTTGGATAGTAAAGATTTTATTGATATTGAAACTCCCTATTTAT
Organism: uncultured Gammaproteobacteria bacterium; assembly: GCA_964643435.1. Classification (GTDB taxonomy): domain Bacteria; phylum Patescibacteriota; class Microgenomatia; order Woykebacterales; family RBG-16-39-9b; genus CAZXPY01. Next base: position 1,282 of record CAZXPY010000006.1, read on the forward strand.
CAAAAACTACCCCCGAAGGGGCTAGAGATTTTGTTGTTCCATCGAGACTAGCAAAGGGAAAATTTTACGCGCTCGCTCAATCACCACAACAATATAAACAACTTCTAATGATCGCGGGCTTTGAACGTTATTATCAAATCGCGCGCGCTTTCAGAGACGAGGATTTAAGAGCCGACCGCCAATTTGAACATACTCAAATTGATTTAGAAATGGCGTTTGTTGAAAGAGAGGACGTGATGAAAATGGTGGAAGACATGATAATATTTATTGCAGAAAAACTAGGTAAAAAAATTGCCAAGAAGCCGTTTCCAGTCCTTTCCTACAAAGAAGTCAAAAATAAATATAAAACAGATCGACCGAACCTTTCTACGGATAAAAATGAGCTTTCCTTTCTCTGGGTGCTGGATTTTACCTTGTTCGAAAAAACAGAAGGTGGGCAGTACACCTTTGCCCATAATCCTTTTGCCGCTCCAAAAGAGGAGTCCGTAAAAGATTTAATGGAAAAAAAGAATTTAGATAATTTACAATCACTTCAATATGATCTGGTCTGTAATGGCGAAGAAATTGGTGGTGGTAGTATCCGTATCAACAACCCCGAAATCCAAAAACAAGTCTTTAGAATAATGGGTTATAATGAGGCTGAAATAGAAAAACAATTTGGGCATCTGCTTTCTGCCTACCAATACGGTGCGCCAACCCACGGAGGAATTGCACTAGGGTTAGATAGATTAGCGGCCCTTTTTTGTGGTGAAGATAATATTCGAGAGGTTATTGCTTTTCCAGTTTCTTCGAGCGGGGTTACTAGCGTAATGGACGCTCCCAGTGAACTTAGTGAGGAACAACTTAAAGAACTAAATTTGAAAATTTCATGAGCGCGAAGATAGTTTGGAATTTTGTTTTTATAACTTTAATTCTATCTTCCCTTTTTTTCTTAAAGCCAAATTACGTATCTTATGAGAAAGTAATTCCAAGAGAGCCGCTTATTAGAGAGCTTCCTTTCCAAATTAGCGTAAACCTCCTCCCAAAAAAAATCCAAGAGTTACCACCGCCAAAACTTTCAGCCGGTGCCAGCGTCGTAGTTGATATAGATTCTGCAAAAATACTTTACGAAAAAAATAAAGATATCAAATTATACCCTGCCTCAACGACAAAAATTATGACTGCTTTGATCGCCAACGAAATTTTTCAAGAAAACCAAGTGTTTATAATCGATAAGTTAATAGAGGGGGATCAAAAAAATATTTTTTTTATCGGAGAGAAAATTTTGTTTAAAGATCTGCTAAAAGCGCTTCTTCTTTCCTCTAGTAATACTGCCGCTGAAATTTTCTCTAGTGCCCATCCTCTCGGCCGAGAAGGTTTTATCGCCGATATGAACAAAAAAGCAAAAGAACTTTCCTTAAAAAATACTAATTTTGTTAATCCCACTGGTTTTTACGATGAGAATCATTACACCACTGCTTACGATTTGGTCCTTTTAGCTAAAAAATTTGGGGAAAATCCGGAATTGATTAAAGTTACCTCCAGTAAGGAAGAAATAGTTTCTAATTTAGAGCGTACTTACTTTCATAATTTAAAAAATACGAATATCTTAGTGGGGAAGGATGGGGTTTTGGGAATCAAAACTGGTTGGACAGAAATTTCCCGGGGAGCACTGACGACGCTAGTAAATTTTAAGGGAAACAGAATAATTAGCGTAGTTTTAAGAAGTGAAGATCGCTTTACTGACACCCAAAAATTACTCACTTGGATTGCTAGTACCTACCGCTGGTAAAATAGTTTTAAAGTTAGTGGCTGCTCCATTAGTAACTCTCGTTTCACCTTCGAAGATAAAAATCGGTTGTAAATATTTTTGTTCTCTGGGATCATCAAAATATCCTAAAGATATTTGCCTAACTGAAACTTGGGTTAATTGTTCATTTGGAACCTGAATTTTTAAAGACCCTCCAGAGCGAAATTCTTCCCAAGCCTGTTGGCTAGTCTTTATTGGATAGGTTGAAAAAATATTCTTATTAATGTTCCAATAAATATAATTAATCCTAAAAATAACTTCCTTGCCTTGTGGATCAGAAACTATAATGGCGTTTACTAAGGCGTTTGTAGGGTCAGTTGATAATATTTGGTGGGATTCTTTTCCAATAATAACCGGTGCTCTGTATAAATCGACTTTGATCGCATTTGCCTCGGATAGTGAAGAAACACCAATAAAAGTAGTGGTTGAGATTTTTAATGGAGTAGTTAAAAAACTTCCATTTTCAAGGTCTTCTGGCAACAACCCTCGTGATTTAAGGATGTTTTTAAAATAATTAGCGGCGGATATTTGATCCTCTTTTAGAGGAGAGTTTAGTATAGAGGGATCTTTTTGATAATCATAATTTAGATTAAAATTACCACTAACAATATTGATTACTAAAGAACGGGCGGCATTCTTTGGATCGGTCCACTGAAAATCTGTACTTGAAACGCTGGTTGGTTCAGTGCTAAATCCAAATGAAGAAGCTAATTTTTTTGCAGCATCTAGTGCTAAAAGATTAGGATTTGGAGAAACTATTTTATAGACTGGTAGAGTAGTCGGTGTTTTAGGAAGTACCCCTTCAATTGTATCCAAAGTTACCCTAACCTCCGCAAGAGAGGCGGCTATACCTTGAGTAAAAATCGGCGGGAGCTTACCAAATTTTTCTTCGGGTTTGGGTGGTAGTGGCGGGTTAAGACTGTTCCAAGCAAAGTAAACAATCCTTATAAAAATGAATAAAGAGACTAAAACTATTAAAGCAGTGAAGAGCCATTTAAGAATAGTACGGGTAAAGGTAGCTAATTCGGACAGGTTCATTTTCCTAAGTATAGCAAAATTTATGCTATAATCAAGCGAGAAAGCCGAAAAATGGTAAGAGTTAGAATCGCTCCTTCGCCTACTGGTATTCCTCATATCGGTAACACCAGAACTGCTTTATTTAATTTTCTTTTTGCTCGTGCAAAGGGAGGAAAATTTATTCTTAGGATCGAGGATACTGACCGAAAAAGGTTGATACCTTCCTCACTTACCGCAATTTATGAAATTTTGGACTGGCTAGGGTTAAAACCCGATGAAAAATATATTCAATCTGAAAGGTTGGAGATATATAAGGATCATGTAGATGAGCTAAAGGAAAAAGGTTTTGTTTACCAGGAAGAGGGTGCTTTGCATTTTAGGGTGGAGAAAAAGGGTCAGACAAGTTGGATTGACCAAGTCGGCAGTAAGAAAATTACGTTTCAAAATAATACGCAGGAAGATTTTGTTATTGTAAAATCCGATGGGTTTCCTACTTACAATTTTGCAAATGTTGTTGATGACCATTTAATGAATATTACCCATGTTATACGGGGCGATGAGTTTATTTCTTCAACACCTAAACACATCATGCTTTATCAAGCTTTGGGGTGGCAACTTCCCAAATTTGCCCATCTTCCACTGCTTTTAGGGTCAGATCGCACCAAACTCTCAAAAAGGCATGGAGCAAAGTCGGTCCTCGAATTTCGTGAGGAGGGATATCTGCGGGAAGCCCTCATTAACTTTATGGCGCTTTTAGGCTGGTCGCCACCTTCTGGCAAAGAAATATTGACACATGATGAGATGGTCCAAGAATTTGACCTTAAAGATATAAATCTGTCATCTCCTATTTTTGATGTAACCAAGCTTACATGGTTTAACAAACAGTGGTTGATGAGAAAAGCCCAGCAACCTCTAGAATTTGCTGCTCTGGTAAGCAGGGCTAGTGTTTATAGCGGAAAGCCGGAGTTTTTTGACAATGCACGGGGAACGGCGAGTATAGTAGCCCCACGCATAGGTACGCTTCAAGAATATGATAACTTCATTAAACCTTTATATGAAGAGCCTAAAGCTGATAATAAACTGTTTGTTGAGAATTACAAAGAACATATTAACTACGCTTTAAAAGTTTTAGAAAATTTAGATAAATGGAAAGAGAAGGCGATAGGAAGAGTTCTTAATGATTTAGTTAGTAATAAAAACTTTAACAAAGGGAATTTCTTTATGAATTTAAGAATTGCGATAACAGGAAGTAGGATTTCTTTGCCGATTAATGATTTAATGTTTAGACTTAAAAAAGAAGAAGTGATTAAAAGATTAAAGAAAATAATTTAGATGAAAAAACCTGCCGAAAAAGATTTAGAAAAATATCTTCATTTTGAGCATCTTTCAGAGATATTTACCTGGCTTGCAGTTATAATTGGGTCTTTCTTAAGTTTCTTACCTTACGGGTTTCTTTTTGATAGAAAACCCCTTTATATTTTAAGCTCTTTTGTGGCTATCTTTAGCCTAGTTTGGTTTAGGCTTCTGCCAAAGAAGTTTTCTGGGAAAGAAAAGAATTTCATTTATTACCTAGCCAGCATGTTTTTTATTGCCTTAGTTGTTCATTTTACCCGCGGAGTCGAAAGCTACTTAGTTTTTCTGTACTACTTAACCAGCATAGCAACCGTTGTTAGTATGTCGCTGATACAGACAATCGTTATTGTTGGACTAGCGGTTTTATTTATTTTGGTTGAAGCCTTTTTCTATTTTGGAAGTGAAAAATTTTTAATGTCTCTAAGTTTAGCTGCTTTACATATTTGGGGGTTAATTCTGGTAGTTTCTTACACTCGTCTAATATTTAGAGAGGAAACAAGAGCGATTATTAAGAAAGAACAATCTTTGGTTGACAAAGAAAAGGAAATAGATAGGTTAAGGGATGAATTTGTTTTTATTATTTCCCACGAACTGCGTTCGCCAATTACGGCGATTAGAGGCTATTTAAGTATCGTTGCCCGGAATAAAAGGCTTAAAAAAAAGGTAGCTTCGGTTGTTGAAAAAATGTTTCGCGATAGTGAGGTTCTCTATTATTTAGTGGAGGATTTACTTGAACTTTCTAGGATCGAAACCGGTAAGCTTAAATTTAACCCAAGCGCCATAACTATCCGAAAGATTTTTACCCAAGTTATAAAAGAATTTAATCTTCCTTTGAAAGAAAAAAACGTCGCAATTTTCTCTAAAGTTTCTAAGAACTTAAAAACACTAGCAGACGAGGAAAGATTAAGAAAAATTTTAGAAAATCTATTGGCTAACTCTATTAAACAGGTTGAAGAGTTTGGAAAAATTAATATTAGTGCCCAAAAAACCCGCGATTTGGTTGAGTTTAAAATAGCTGATAACGGAATTAGTATACCTTTGGAGAGGCAAAAGAAAATATTCGAAAAGTTTTATTCTCCTGCCCAAAAAGGAGTAGAAATTGGACTTTACTTAACAAAAAAATTAGTCGAGCTTCAGGGAGGAAAGATTGAGATTCAACCAACCGAAGTTAAGGGTAATAATGTAATTTTTACACTCCCCGTTGCTAGCTAAAATGGAAACTTCAATTGAACAAGAAAAATTTATCAAATTAGAGTTAATCGGCGAGATATTTACCGGTGCCGCAATAGTTTTTGGGTTATTGGTTATTCAATTACCTCTCGGTGTGCCTATTAATAAACCAGTGATCTACGCAGTAGCGGCAAGTTTAGCACTTTTTTCCTTAGTTTGGCATCAGCTGTTGCCGCAGAAATTTTCTGGAGCAAATAAAAATTATATTGAGTCAATTATCGATATTTTTGCGATTGCAACCACCGTCCATTTTTCGGGCGGACCAAACAGTTATTTTGCCTTTCTTTATTTTCTACCCAACATTAATACGGCTGTAAATATGGGTTTGAGGAGAACTATTATTTTGTCTTCGCTAACGTCTATTCTCATTTTAGGTGAGGCTATCTTTAATGTGAATGGTGGCTTTTCATCAAATCTCTCCCTGGCGGCTCTCCGAATTTGGTCTATCTTTTTAGTTACATTTTACGGGAGATTTTTATTCCTTCAGGTAAAAAAATTAGATGAGGAAGAGCAAAAGATTAAAGTTAATAAGGTTAGGGAAATAAATAAATTGAAGGAAGAATTTGTTTTTTTAGTATCAAGAAAATTTATTTTTCCAATTAACTCAATTAAAAATAATTTAAAAACTCTCTTTAGAGAAAATATTGATAAGGAAACATTTAAAACATTAAAAATAGTGGAACAAAATACCCAAAGGTTAAAAAAACTGGTTGATGATCTGGTTAATATTTCGGAAATTGAATCTGGAACATTGAAACTAGAAAGTGGAGTTTTTAATTTAAAGGAGGTTGCGAAAGAAACAATAGAGAGCCTTAAACTTTCTGCAACTAAGAAAAATTTAGAACTAGAATTTTCTGGTCAAGGAGCAAGAGTAACTGCCGACCCACTAAGAGTACGAGAGGTTATTTCTAACCTAGTTGATAACGCTATTAAGTATACAAATGAGTTTGGTAGGATAGAGGCGGATATTTACAAAAAGGGAGATTTAGCGATTTTTAGCGTAAAAGATGATGGTATTGGGATACCAAAAGAGGCAACAAGCAATCTTTTTACCAAATTTTTCCGGATAGAATCTGGAAAAGCGGAAAAAGAAGGCTTTGGCTTAGGACTATTTATTTGTAAGGAGTTAGTTGAACGAATGGGCGGAAAAATTTGGTTTGAATCAACGCTTGGAAAAGGTTCGATTTTTACTTTTAGCCTTCCCCTTGCTAGCAGAGCCTAGAATCTGTTAAAATTAGCCGACCGTTGCGCGGGGTCGTCCTCGCCCCGCTAAGCGGGGTAAAGTAGGACACAGGTCTTTGGTACTCCATTTGGGGGTCGTCTAGCGGTAGGACGCCAGGTTCTGGCCCTGGTAACCTAGGTTCGAATCCTAGCCCCCAAGCCACGCAAAATTCACTCGCTACGCTCGTTCATCGCGTGGCAAGCCACTGGTTTATAAAATAACTAGAATGGTGTTAAATCTCAGAAATTTTGCGTGAGCCCCGAGATGAGCGAAAGCGAATTTTTCGGGGCCAATTTGTATGTACTATATTTATATCCTTGAAAACCAGATTGATAAAAGCCTCTATATTGGTTTTACTTCCAACCCACAACGTAGACTTAAAGAACATCAAGCCGGATCTGGTGGCAGAACTACTCGATTAAAAAGGAATTGGAAGCTAATATATCTAGAAGGTTATTTAATCAAAACCGATGCGGTTGGCAGAGAAAAATTTCTCAAAGGAGGATCTGGAAGAAAATATTTAAACAAACAGCTAAGACATTATTTTGAAAGAGGTTTATAAATTAACCTCAAAAAACTATAATTAAACTGTACAATCTCACTTAGAACTTGAACTTTTCTCCTGAAACTCATAAACTGAAATTGTGAGAGAAAAGGGGTTCGCACCGGTAATTGTAATTTTAGGAGTGTTGTTAATTGCTGTTGAAGCTGTAGTCACATATTATTTAATAAAACCTAAACCCCTTCCAAAAAAACCAATTGTCTCTCAAATTACTAAACAAATAACTCAAACTAATGAGGATAGCAAAAGTAACCCCGAAAAATTCGCATATATCAAATTTACAGATATGACTAATGGTCAAGGTGATCTATGGACAATTAAAACTAACACAGACGACAGAAAGCTTTTAGCTAAAAATCTAAAGTTGACTAGTATCAAAGGGTGGTCAAAGGATAACTCTCTGATTTACGCCCACGCTAAACAAATGTTAGACGATTCTCTTTTTGCTATTAATGCCAACGATGGGTCTTATAAAAAAATACAACAATCTGAAATACCAGAACAGGTAGTAATTGATGATAATAAACTGCTCATAGATGGTAAAAAAATTGAATTCCCACTAGATGTTAAAAGTGCTTATATTAAGCGTGTTTTATTATCTCCAAATAAAACCAAGATTAGTTTCCTAAAAACCGCGCCTGTCGTAGCAGATCTTTATGTTTTCTATCTTAACTCAAAAAAGCTAGTGCAAATTACAAATGGAGATTCAGTTGATGCTGTAAGATGGCTTGATGATGACCAATTAATTTATGCAAATGGTAACCTTTTTACAGTTAAATCTGACAATAGTGGCAAGCAAAAGTTAGCTTCCGGTGTCAGATTCTTTGATTTAAGTAAAAGTACAAAAAAGCTAATTTATTATAAGGATAAATTTGTTGGTAACACTATTACGGCTGAGGAATTCTATCTTTTTGATTTCCAATCTAGAAATAGTTCACTAATCAAAACTGTTCAAGGAGCTACTGCAGGATTCCCAACAATTTCTCCGAGGGCAGATTTTGGTACCTATTCGTATTCAGAATATATAGGGCCTACAGAAACTAAAAGTCAGACGTTTCTTTTAAATTTAAAAAATAGTGAAGAAGTAAAGCTTTGTGAGCAGAATGAATCTTGTGGCGAAGTCTTATGGGCTAATTTAGAATAGAAACTGTTTCTATGGCCTAGCTCACCATAAATCAACCAGTGCCAACTTATTTTTTACCTCAAAAAACTATATCAAACAACCAGTAAGAATTCCTAACTTTTGATATACTTTAACCATGGAGATTCCAGAATTTGGCAAAGACCCAATTGATGTGTATTCAAAACCTGTTGGCGTTACAGAAACAAAGTTAACCCGTATCTTTCAAATGCAAGCAAGAGAAAAGCCTGAAAAACCAGGCCGATCTCTTTTAGTCACCTGGGACGCGAGATTACCATTAGTAGAGGGATTTAATAATAAATATTCATACCTAGTTACTTTCGACGGAAAGAATAATTTAGCTGGTAATCATTACCACGAACACAAACAAGAATTATTTAATCCCGTTGTAGGTGATTTTGTCGTTTTGCTTGAGGATATTGAAACAAAAGAGCGAGAAGAACTAGAGATTAGTGCAAAAGACTATCCTGTAGTCTACATTCCTACTCGTATTGCACACACTGTGGTCGCAAATTCCAATATCGCAGTATTACTTGTTACCGCAAGTTATCCAGGGATTGAGGACGACGAGTTTCCTTACAAATTACGATAATAAGTTTCCACATAGTGGTTCGGCCTAGCTCACCATAAATCAACCAGTACCAGCCTTGATTTGATGATAAATCTAGTATAAAATTACTTCTGAGGAACGATGCTTAAGTGATCTTCTAGCGTAGTTACTCTATTATCTAGTTCTTCGTTTTTCTCTTTATTAACTTTATACATATCTGCATAAGTTTTTAAAGTTTGTTCAATTTTAACCAAAGAGGCTGTATGGTTATCTAATTTATCACCATGTTGTTGTAAGATTGCAGTATGGTTGTCTAACTTAGCATTTACTGGTTTTAACGCGGTCTTAATTTTCTGTTCTACTACATCACCAATTTTCTTTATGTCATCATTTGTCATAGAATTATATTAATCTCACGTTTTCTAAAAAGCAAGGCCTTTTAATAACTGAAACGACTTCTGATAAACTAATTCTGGGTAAGGTATGATATCTGGCCAATTGGTGGTTCTGAAATCATCAACAAGTGCCAGCCAGTATGAATAAGGCAGCCAACTTATTTTTTACCTCAAGAAACTATAATTCAAACTTTGATATACTGTAAATATGAAGGTATGGGGTGCTTGGAAGTATAAAAATATCACCCTCTCTCTTATTGGTTTAACCATCGCTCTTATTCTTTTTCGTTACGAAGGGTTTCACTCTTTTTTGTTAAATTTAGGAGAGTTTGGTTACGTTAGTGTTTTTATTGCCGGAATACTCTTTGTTTCGACTTTTACAGCCGCAACAGGAATAGTTATACTCCTAGTTTTGGCAGAAAGCCTTTCGGTAATTGAACTTGGGATTATCGCCGGTTTAGGTGCAGTTGTGGGAGATTTTGTTATTTTCCGGTTTATTAGAAATAACTTAATTGAAGAGATAAAACTTTTATATAATTCTTTTGGCGGCCGCCATCTTACCAAGTTATTAGATACAAAATATTTTAGTTGGACTCTACCAGTGATTGGGGCAATTTTGATTGCTTCACCATTGCCAGATGAAATAGGGGTTACTCTTATGGGAATTTCAAGAATGAAAACTTATCAATTTTTGCTAATATCCTTTATCTTAAATGCGATTGGAATATTTTTAATTATTTCCGCATCTAGGTTTATTAAACCTTAAGTTTTAGGAAAAGCTATAAATATTGTTGTACTAATTGACTAGCGAGTAACAGTGATTGAAGAGGTTTCGTCTGAATCAACGGTAACTCTATTGGCCGCGGTCTTACACATATTGTATTTTGTGTCAGCTGCGGTTCCACCGTTTGGATCTTTAGGAAGATCCGCAATATAAGTGGGGACAACATCAGTTGCCAGATCACCACCACCACTACCAATATTATCCTTTGTGGGACAATCCGACGCTAAAGAGGGTGGTAAAACACCGTTGTCGGCAAAATATTGATTGATCGAGTTAAGAATAGCTAAGACGTCACTTCTTCTTTGGGTATCGCGGGCTTGGGTAACTTGTCTAGCCGGGTTGATGGCGATAAGGACGATAGCTAAGAGAATGGATAGGATACTAATAACCACCAAAAGTTCAACCAGTGTGAAACCTTTGGCACCTTTAATTTTTTTGAGGGCTAAACCCAAGGGCAGTTTCATCTAAAATTACTCCTTTCCGATAGTAATAAGAGCGTCAAAACTTTCAGTTTCTGAAAGTTTTTCACCTTCAATAATAGTATAATCATTCTCTAAATCCTTTGTCAAGAGGTTTAAGAACTTTAGTTTACTTTCTTTAATTTGAATTTGCGTTTTTTCAAAATCAAAAGACGAAGCATTATCAACTTCGGTTACCTGCCAACCTAAATTAGTGAGGAACTCTTTCGCGTCTGCTGCAGTTCCCGCAACTCCTCGACCGTTCAGAATTTTGATTTTAAGATCCGCTTTTTCTAAAGGTTGTTCCTGCGCACTGCCCGTAACTTCGTTGGTTGCGGAGGACGTGGCAGTTTGAGAAGTGGTAGTAATCGGATTAATCGGTTTTTCTTTTGGTTTTGTCTTGAAGAAGAATAATAAAACCGCCACTAAAGTAATCGAAATAATCGCCAATCCCAAGCCTAAAAAAACTGGCAAAAAATTAAAAATTTGTTTTTTCTCACTAATCTCTACTTTGGCGGTAGCTATATTACTTAAGCCTTCTTTGATTGTTTCTGGTTCAAAACTTAAAGTAGAGTCTTTAAAACTAGAAGAGCTGATTAAACTTTTAAATTCTTCGAAGTTCTCATCAGATTTATTTTTTAATACTGGAAACGGTAATTCTTCGATTTCAAAATCATATTTAGTAAAAAAGGTTGCAGCATCGTTTTTACCTAGACTTAAAAGTTTTTTGGGGCTTTGTTGGTGGTGACTATCAAAATATTCTTTATAATCGAGGGCGATTTTTTCTATTTCTTTTGTTTTTGCCTCTTTCAGATCAAAGCTTGAAGAAAACTCAATGCCGTTATTGGCTACTACAAAAAAAGTAGCAATCGTACCTTCTTGAAAGCTAAGAAGATAGAAGTTTGGGGATGGTGTCGGTCGAAGTTCCAACATTGTAAGCGGTGCGGGAACAAAACGAAAAATATCAAGGAAAGTGTCTTTTATAACAAAACTTAACTTACTAATTAATTTATGCTCGGTTGCACAAATTTGAAAAATTCCTTTTGAGGTCTCATTCCAGGCAATCAGAGTATTTTCCTTATCAAAAGGCAGGTCTTTTTCAATTAGGTTAATAGCTTCAGAAGCATCTTTTGGCGCTTGTTCAAGAGAAAGTTGTTTAAAAAACAATTTATTTTCTGGAATAGCCCAAATGGCAGTAGCATATTTTTGCTTTAGGAGTTCTTCATTAAAAATCTTCTGGAGAAGAGCGGCGGCTTTGTTGGTATCAATAACTTCATCTCCGGCAAAGATAATTGGGTCGGTGATTTTTTTCAAATAGGAAATTTTAAAACCACCGCTACTGTAATTTGCGAGAGCTATTTTTAATGAGTTCTCTTGAATTGAAAAAACTAAAATTTGTTTTTCAAAAAAAATCATGGTACGCTTTGCCAAGAGAAAATAGTTAAAATATTATTATTGTATTGGAAACTGCTTTCAACCATTTTAATAATCTGACCAACACTTGCTTTTGAATTAATTTTACTGGCAGCGACACTTATTGTAACAGTATTTGAATCAATATTTAAAGACTCACCAGCGTAATTTGGATCACGAAGAAGTCTAATAGCCGCATTTTCAACACCAAAATCAGCTAGAGCTTGGCCTTGCGTGCTCTGACGAACTGCTAGCGAAGAGCGACTTTGAATAACTGCTACTAAAACAGCGCCGGTTAAAACAACCAAGCTAATTGCCGAAACCATTATTAAACTAATTAAAGCGGTTCCTTTTTCTCTCATCGTAAACCTAGGGTAGTTGCCCAACTTTTAGTAAGAGTTCCTTGTTTTGTTGTTCGCAGTCCTCTTAAAATTAAGTTTATTTTTAGAGTTGGTTTTCCGCCATTGCTTTCAAGTTTACTACCAATCTTTTGAAAACTGATAGAATCTACAACTACCTCATTAGTGGTAATTGGGTCCGAAATAAGGCCGTTTGTTATAAAAAGAGCGTTGCCAATTTTTGAAAAGGTGAGCGGCTGACCATTTATTGTTAATGTCAGAGAATTTTGGGTTTCGCCAAGATTAGCTGGTATTGTAATTGCATTTGCTCTTCTGACATCATATTTAATTCTCTCAAAAATCAAGCGGCTATTTTCTTCCACCTCATTTCTGACTTGTGATTTTACCGAAGCCTCAAGAGTCTGGCTTAAAAGATCAGTTACCACGAGTAATATTATTCCTAAAACCGCAATATAGATTAAAAGTTCGATTAGAGTAGAACCACTTTTTTGCCCCCAAACAAATTTTTTCAAGAAATGGTATTTAAACTTTTTTGAATATTTTTTCATGGCGACCAATTTACGGTTACATTTTCTAGAGTTGGGGTATTATTTCCATCTCCAGTTAAAAATGCTTTGTACCTAATAAACGAAGCTGATACAAGCTCAAGTGGTATTGTGCCTGGATTAATAAAATAAGTAGCTGCGCTACTATCTGGTCCAATAAAGTTCCAAATTGGTCCATTAGAATTGCTAGTAGCTACTTGAAATTTTATGTCAGTTGAAGCTGGTTTATTCGTGGCCCAACTTAAATAATTAAACCCACGGTTTACACCTAAATTACCAAAAGTTGCTGATTCAAAAGTCCCAGAAATTTGGTAACCTCCAACTGACTGAATTGTATAGCGGAATGGTACATCGCGGTAGCTAAAGGGATTCCAAGAACCGCCGCTATTCGCACTTTTTGCATAGAAAGAATTTGAACCGTCGAAGGTTCTGCCAATATAGGAAGCCGAATTTTGAGTTTCTTGCGCCGATAAAACATAGGAACGGCCGTTTGTTGTTAAAGGAGAAGAGAGAAAAAATCTATAAGTACGTCCGGCAATTAAGGTACGCGGTTGGGTAAAGACATAGCTATACCAACTATAGGTGGTACTAACACTAGTACGATTAACTAAAATACCAGTTTCGATTAGGTTATTGTTCGTAACATCATATAGAGTTACGTATAAATTATCTTCCGGAGGTGTTGTAGAAATACGACGAATGTAAAAACTAACGTTCGTAGCCGTTCTATTTAATCCCGTAACTGAAAATTGTTCACCAATAAAGTTACCGTTAAATATTCTGGTTACACTAGTACTATCATCATAAGGTTGATGTAGGGGATTGCCTTCAACAGTATTATCTGAGAAACCAACTAAATAAATCGGTTGTCTATTTAGTGTAAGCCAACTAGTACCCTTAGTAAAGGAAAAAAGGACGTTACTGGCAGTATCTGTTGCACCATCGTAGGGTATTGCATTATTTAAAGGACTCGAGAACCTTACTTCAAGGTTTCTTGTTCCGGATATTTTTCTTATAACGATATGATAAATTGTTCCAGAAGTTAAATTAACACTTGAGTTTAGGTTCACATTGACCCAACGTGCTGCACCTACCGGTGAATAAATGCCAGAGGCCAAAACCGTTCCTGGGTTACCCGCATTATTTGAGCGTAGTTCTATAGCGTAATTTGCTAATCCTCCTCCGGTTTGAGAGTTTTGGTAAAATCCCAGCTGGTTAGCTAACTTAGAATTTTGAGCCGTAAACCTTATCGAAAACCAATTGTTAGCACTTGCTAAGGGTAAACTTGAAAAGGAGGTGGCAATAAATTTGTTACCCATCGTTTGGGATCCGCCACTAATTGGAGCTAAAACAACCTCACCACCGGATATATTGGTGGTTACTACATTTGTTTTTGTTCCTTGATCAAATTCTAACTGTGTCGTTTGTATCCAGGTAGTGTTACCCTGCCAACGCGAAAGGTAAAAAGTTTGACTAATCGAAGAAATGGAGCCGTATCCTTGCCAAGAAACGGAAAGTTTTATTTTTTTAGTGGAAGGGTCAATTTTTCCACCGGCGTTAACTATATTGCCGTTTGTATCTCTTCTAGTATCATCGATAATTATCTCCCTAGTGAAAGCGCCCGTTACTTCATTACCGGAAACTAGCGACCAATTACTGCCGGAGATGACTGGGTGGTAGGTACCGTTTGAGGCTAATTGGGGCCAGCCGGTTTCCCTGACCGAACGAACCGCCTCGATTGCTTCCTGAAATAGAAAATTAGCGTTTAAAATATTGGTAGATAAATTTGTACCGGACCTAACACCAATTAAACCTCCAACTAACGCACTAATTAAAATGGAGGCGATACCAAGCGCTAAAACGAGTTCTATTAATATTTGACCGCCCGTTTTATTGGACATTGACTACTCCAAAAAAATTAAAAATAAAGTTTCTTAAATTTCCGGTTTCCTTATCCCTTAAAGTAACTTGTTTTTGGGTTGGATTAAAATTGACTATTTCTCCAGAGCCTTTCCCAAAAACTAGGTCCCTCGTTGGTAAGCCAATAACCGAAAACTCAAGATTGGTAGGTAATGTTGTTTTAAAGTTCCATGGCTCCGCAACTACGAAAGTTGTTCCTCGAAACAAAGTGAAACTGTCTTTTTCAAAATGTATGCCAAAATTTTCGCTAGCTATGTTGTTAGTAGAAAATCCAGCGATACTTTTTTCCTGGGCTTCCCTTATCGTTGCAAGAAGCTCATCACTTGTTTTGGAAGAAATAGCTTCTCTATTTGGGCGAATAAAGTTTATGGTAGTCAGAGAAACAAGGATAGTAAAAATTGCTAAAACTAAAGAAACCTCAACAAGAGTAAAACCAGCCTCACTTTGAAATTTTTTGAATAAAGGGCAGATTTTCATTTTACTGCGGACTTATTTGACCAATAAGCTGATAGATCGGCGCAATAATTGCAATGACAATCGCACCAACCGCAATCCCAATCAGAATAAGCAGTATTGGTTCAATTAAAGTTGCAATATTTTTAACTTCTAAGGAAACTTTATCCTGGAGATGATCTGAGAAATCAATTAGAGTTTTATCTAAGTTACCGCTTTTTTCACCAGTAGCGACCATGCCGGCTAAAATACCGGGGAAAAACCCTTTGTGCGATTTTAAAGCATCACTCAAGTTTTTACCGGCCGACAAATCGTTTTTTAGGGAGAGAGCTACTTTTCTCAAATTGTTTTGACTAATGACCTGCGCGGAAAGCTCACAAGCTTCAATAATCGGGACTCCACTGCCCAATAGGGTAGAAAAAGTTCTGGTAAACCTTATTAAATCAATTTTTAAAATTAAGGGTTTAATAATTGGCAAGTTGTTGAAGAGATTTAGCACTAAACCCCTGGTTTTTTTGTTTCTTAAAGCTAAAGAAAATAAAAATATACAGGTAAAGAGAAGAAAAAAGAAAATTAATCTGTATTTAGTTATGAACAAAGAAGATGTCAAAAGTAGTTTTGTTGCGATAGGTAGGGGAATCTTTAAGTTTATAAAAACTTCCGCGATTCTTGGAATAACAAAGAAAAGTATCACTAAAAGAACTAAAGTAGCAACCGTAATTACTAGGGTAGGGTAGAGCAAAGCACTTTTTACACTGGATTCAAGTTCAATCTCTCTTTTTAGACTAATAGAAAGCTCTTTTAATGCTTTGTCTAGGTTCCCGCTAGCCTCACCGGCTTTTACTGTCGAAATAAAAACTTCATCAAAAATGTTTGGGAACTTTTCAAGAGCCTCTGCTAAGGATGAACCTTCTTGAATCTTTTTAGAAACAGTCCCTAAAATTTCTTTGGAAGAATTTTTTTGAAGATCTTGTTTAATTGCTTCCAGGGCTTCGACAATTGGAATTCCAGAAGAGCTCATTATACTTAGGTTCTCAACGATTGTTAATTTTTCTTCTGAATTTAAGGTTTGGATAAGTTTAAAAATCATTTACGGACAGCCTCCATAACTTCTTCCACTGTTGTCAACCCCGCTTCCACTTTTGCTAAACCATCAAGAATCATACTTTTGAATCCTTCTTTTTTAGCTATCCCTTCTATTTCCTTAGTGGGTACCTGTTTAAAAATTAATTCCCTTATTGAATCAGAAATTTTTAAAACTTCGAATATTCCAATTCGATGCTGAAAACCAGTTAAATTGCAGGCAGAGCACCCTTTACCTTTATGGATCGTAGCATTTTTTTTCTTAAAAGAAGGCGGCAAATCCTCACCAAAACTACTTTTCAGTGTTTCGAGAAGCTTACTGTCCAGATTTAAAGTTTGAATACATTCGGGGCAGATTTTAGCAACAAGGCGCTGAGCGATTACCAAATTTAAAGTCGAACCAATTAGATAAGTCTGAGCCCCAAGGTCGATTAAACGGGGTATAGCTCCGATCGCATCGTTTGTGTGCAGAGACGAAAGGACTAAATGTCCAGTTAAGGCAGCATGAATTGAAATCTCCGCAGTTTCCTGATCTCTTATTTCACCAACCAAAATAATATTTGGATCATGACGTAGGACAGAGCGTAAGCCAGTAGCGAAGGTTAAACCCACTTCGGGGTTAACTTGGATTTGATTGACTCGAGGTAAGCCGTATTCAATTGGGTCTTCAATAGTACAGATATTAACCGAAGAGATATTTAAAATGCTTAAAATATTGTACAAAGTAGTGGTCTTGCCACTTCCCGTAGGGCCACAAGAGAGTATCATGCCGTGAGGCAACTTAATTGCTTCTTGAACTACCTTTAAATTTTTACCGGCTAGTCCAAGATCCTCAAGGGTTTTTGGCCTTGCTTGGGAAGATAAAAGTCGCAAAACAGCGTCTTCGCCCCGGTATGTTGGTAAAATTGAAACCCGGATAGAAATTTCATCATTTCGGTGTTTAAACCTAAACCTTCCGTCTTGGGGGAGTCGGTGCTCGTCTGTTCGTAAATTTGAAAGTATTTTAATTCTAGTAATTAAGCCATTACGAATATTTTGAGGCAGTGCTAAAACATCTTTTAATTTTCCGTCGACCCGAAAACGAATGATGACTTTATTACCAGAACTTTCGACATGTAAATCTGAAGCTTCTTCGGAAGCAGCGTAGGAGAGTATCGTATCTAAAGTTTTAATTATTTTGGACTCGTCTCCTGAAGGCAGTTTTATATTACTAACATTTTGGTTAATTACTTTTTCAAAGTCTTGTTCAAAGTTTTGGCGATACAAATTCAAACCCAAGTCTAAGACTGTCGGTAAGGTAAAATAAGGAATAACCTTCAGGTTAGTCTTTTTCTTAACAAATTCAATAGTTTCTAAATCGTTTGGGTTCTCTAGTGCCAGATGTAGGCTTGAACCTTCCTTTTTAAAAGGGACAATTCTTTTTTCGTTAGCGGTGGCTTCAGGAATTAATTTTAAGATTTCTGGAGCTATTTGCTCGGAACGCAGATCGGCGTAAGGAAAATCTAAACTTTCGGCCAGTAGCTGCCCTAAAAATTTTTCTAAAATAATTCCGCGTTCAATTAATATATCAACAACCGGTTTTTCAAGATCACGAGCAATCTTTATTGCTCCCTCATACTCTTCTTTGGTAACAAAACCGGACCGCAGAAGAATTTCGCGCAGCTGCCCTTCATTAATTTTCATTGAGATATTTTCTAATTTTGTCGACTACTTGTTGGGGTGTATAATCAGTTTTTTGCAGAATCTCTTTCGCGCCAAGCTCTAGTGTCTTTGCAACTTCTTCCTGATTAGTATTCAAGTTAGTTAAGACAAGTACAGGGATACTACTTACAGAAGGGTCTTTTTTTATTCGCTCTAGTAGGTCTGTTCCACTCATTTTTGGCAACATAATATCAAGGATAATTATATCTGGTTTAACCTGTTTTACTTTTTGCTCACCTTCAACACCATCTAACGCCACCTCGACTTCAAAACCATCATGAAGAAACTTTTTTTTATACATATTGACCATTAAAGAATCATCCTCGATAAGCAAAATTTTTTTCATTAATTTCCTCCTTCCTTTTGCGAATTTTGTAAGCTGTTTTTTGCCGCTGGTGTCCCAGCAATTGGTAAGGATAAACAAAAAGTAGAACCCTGATTTGATTCACTGGATCCTAGCCAAACATCTCCTCCTTGGAGGTTGGCAAGATTTTTTGAGATGTAAAGACCCAAACCGGTTCCACCCGAAATCCTAGTAATTTTTGTGGCGATCGGCGAAAATTTTTCGAAGAGGTGTTCTTGCTCTTCTTTGGGAATTCCCACCCCTGTATCGCGAACTTTAGTTATTAAATATTCTCCTTTGACTTCAAAGCTTATTACTACTGAACCGGCGGTTGTAAATTTAAGCGCATTACTAACTAAATTTATTAAAATTTGAACAGTCATATCACTATCTGCTTGGACTTTAGGGAGAGAAGATTTTGGGGTTTCAACATTAAGAACAATATTTTTTTGTCCAATTACCGGTTTAAATGATTGGACTAAAAGTGCAGCTAGGTTTTGAACGTCAACTTCTTCGCGTAATTTTAGAGTGATTGCTCCAGATTCAATTCGGGAAACATTTAAAAGGTCGTTTACTAATCTTATTTGCCGTTCGATTGCCACCATTATTTCGGTTAAGACTTCCCTTGCCTCCTGACTCATTTCCCCAACCTCACCAGCTAAAAGCATACTTACGTACCCCTTAATTACACTCATTGGCGAACGCAGTTCGTGGGAAGCAATTGAAACAAATTCATCCTTGGCCTTGTCTAACCGGCGCAAATTTTTATTAGCTTCCTCCAAATCTTTGAGAGCCTTTTGGTATTGCTCCGGAGTTGGAGCCCGAGTTGTATTTAAGTCTGGGGAAGATGACGGGATACTTTGCCGATTTTGGTTCATAAACTGTAACTAACAATTTAAGTTTAAAGCCAATAATCTAACAAGTCAAGCTAAATTACGAATAAAAACTTGACAATCCCCTATTTATATAGTACTATTTGAATAGTTGTTCAATAATTAAAATATAATAAATGAAGAGAAAAAATTTTATAAAAGCTGTAGCAGAGGATTTGAAGGACCGAAAAAAACTCGAAACTTGCGCCAGACAATTTGGGGTGGCTGGAGACCTAACGCGGTTAAAAATCTGCTATCTTCTTTGCTCACATAGCGAGCTTTCCGTTACAGAAATTGCAAAAATTTTAAGATTGAAAGTAAGTACGGTCTCCCACTCTTTAAGTAAATTAAAAGAAATCCAGGTAGTTAAAAATAGAAGAAACCAGCAGATGATTTATTATTCACTAGCAAATAACCCTTTTACAAAAGTCCTTAGGGGTCAAATTTTATGAAGGTTATTAAACTCATCCATAACAAAGATTGCCATATTTGGCAAGTTGCAAAAAAAATATTAGAAGAATCCTTAGAAGAACTCTCTTTACCCAAAAAATACGAAGTAATTACAATTAACACTGACGAAGAAGCCGAGAAGTACAAATTTTTCGGCTCCCCCCAAATTTTAATTGATGGAAAAGACATCGACCCGCTAGCTGCCGGAATCAAAAAATTTCAGATTTTTGGCTGTCGGGCGTATTTTTATAAAGGTAAATTTAGTGAATACCCTTCAAAAGAAATGATTTTATCTGCCTTAAAAGGAGGTGAAGAAAATGGTTAAATTGAAAATTTATTCCACCACCACCTGTCCGTATTGCAAAGCGGAAAAAGATTATTTAACCGGTAAAAATATACCTTTTGAAAATATCTTTGTAGATGAAGATGCCGCTGCCGCCCAAAATTTGATTGATAAAAGCGGTCAAATGGGAGTCCCGGTTACTGAAATTACCTACGATGATGGAAAGACTGAATATATCCTAGGGTTTGATAGACCTCGTCTCGAAAAGATTTTAGGATTAGCTTAAATAAATTATCTACTTGGTTTAATTGACCCGTTAAGATTTTTTCCTTATACTGAAGATATACTATGGTAAAAGTTGCGATAAATAGGATTGAATTGAAACTTTCGAAATTAGCTATCGCTAATGTCTTCAGGTTCAATTCCTCCTTATTATGCCGATTTTTTAAGGAGGTTATATGATAAAAATCGGCATAAATGGCTTTGGTCGAATCGGGCGAAGTGCTTTCAAAGTTGCGCTAGACCTACACAAGAATGAAGTCGATATCGTTGCGATCAACGATCTTACTGACGCAAAAACTTTAGCCCATCTTTTGAAATACGATTCGGTTTACGGCGCTTACCAAAAAGAAATATCTTCAGATCCCAACCATCTAATAGTCGCTGGCAAGAAATACCGCATCTTAGCGGAAAAAGACCCTACTTCACTTCCTTGGAAAGATTTAAATATTGATGTAGTAATCGAATCAACTGGACGTTTTACCTCTTTAGAAGAGGCAGGTGCTCATTTAAAGGCTGGAGCAAAAAAAGTGGTAATTTCGGCGCCTAGTGATGATGCTCCGACTAACATTATCAGTGTTAATTCTTACTCTGGAGAAAACGTAATTAATAACGGTTCTTGCACCACTAATTGCGTTGGGCCGGTAACGGCGATTATTCACGCGTCTTTTAAAATTCTAAAAGCTTTTATGACTACTGTTCATGCCTATACAGCTGAACAAGATTTGGTTGATGGTCCCCCACCGCCTTTACATGCTGATTTGCGCCGTGCTAGAGCCGCGGCTATTAATATTGTCCCAACTACAACCGGCGCGGCTAAGGCAGTTGCTAAATCTTTTCCTGAAGTGGCAGGAAAATTTGATGGCGCGGCAATTCGCGTCCCTGTAGCTTGCGGTTCAGTTTCAGACTTTACTTTTTTGGTTGGCAAAAAAACTAACGCCCCCGAAGTTAATGGAGCTTTCAAAAAAGCTAGCGAAAATCCTCTTTATAAAGGAATTTTAGCGGTTACTGAAGAACCTATAGTTTCAACTGATATTATTGGTCGAAGCGAATCAGCGATTGTCGATTTACTCTCAACTAAGGTTGTTGACGGCGACCTCGTTCGCGTTTTAGCTTGGTATGACAATGAATTTGGCTACGCCAACAGACTTATAGAACAAGTAATAAATGTTGGTAAAAATGTAAGCTAGTTGCTAGCTCGACAACTGCTCCTCGTTTAAACTGACGTTAAATCACTCGGATCAGCTGTCTTCGCTAGCTTTTAAATAATTGCTGGTTCGCCAGCCTTTAATGATTTAGTATGACAATTTATCTAGCTTCTGATCATGCCGGCTTTGAACT
>CAZXPY010000007.1:0-22526 GCA_964643435.1 uncultured Gammaproteobacteria bacterium
TACCACCACCGCAAGTTACCGCTGCCTTGCAACCTTACCAAAAAACAACCAAAAAAGTCAACAAGTAACCGATAAAAAAATAAAATGAGGTTGTAATTAATCTTATCTAGGTTAAGGGGTTTTAATTGTCAAAGTAATCTTTACCTGTTTTGTACGCTTCAAACGAAAGTCTGCACATTTCAAACATTGGGGTAGGTAAATTGTCCAATTTGTACCAATTCCAATTATCAGACTTTTCTCGCTCTAATGCGCTAGGTTCTCCAGACTTATAATCAGCGATTAAACCAATGTGAACATAATGCTTTGGTTCGTATTTTTTGACATTCGCCAAAAATAAAAACCTAATATTGGTAATCTCTAAACCCACTTCTTCTTTTGTTTCTCTTATTGCACAATCTTCAAACGACTCTAAATATTCCAAATGGCCTCCAGGAAATTGCCACTCACCCACTCCGTGCGATGCCTTCCTTTTTCCAAGCAGTACCTTGCCGTCTTTCAATATCATTATTCCTACCCCTACTTTTGGTTTTCGAGCTTCTTTCATGATTTGGATTCTACACTAAAAATGCTAGAATAGCAGCTTTATTGGAACGTAAGTGGGTTGGTCGGGGTGACTGGTTCCGCCCCAGCGACCTCACGCACCCCATGCGTGTGCTCTGACTATCTGAGCTACACCCCGATTTAAGGAAAAAATACTAGTTGTATTTTACCAATTCCTGTGTTAACCTTCAATTAATATCCTGCCCGAGCGAAGGCAGGTTTTTTATGGAAGCAGAAAAACTTTCCGCCCTTTCAGCCGCAATGGAACAAATTGAAAAACAATTTGGTAAAGGATCGATTATGAAACTCGGCGAAGGAAAATCTTTAAGCGTCGAGGTTATTCCCACTGGTTCGATAGCGCTAGACCTTGCTTTAGGAGTCGGCGGATTACCCAGAGGGAGAATTGTGGAAATTTTTGGTCCAGAAGGCAGTGGCAAAACTACGTTAGCGTTGCACGTTATTGCGGAGGCCCAAAAAAAAGGCGGTAACGCCGCTTTGATAGACGCTGAACACGCTTTTGATGCTTTGTGGGCGGAAAAAATTGGTGTCAATATTAAAGAACTTATTGCTTCCCAACCAGATACAGGAGAACAAGCCCTGGAGATTGTCGAAACCCTAGTTCGTAGTGGGGCGGTGGATGTGGTGGTAATTGATAGTGTAGCCGCGTTAGTTCCGAGAGCAGAAGTTGAAGGGGAGATGGGAGACTCTTTTATGGGCATCCAAGCAAGGCTGATGAGCCAAGCTTTAAGAAAATTAGCCGCCGCTATTTCCAAGTCGGCTACGTTAGTGATTTTTATTAATCAGTTGCGCGAAAAAATCGGTATAATGTTTGGAAATCCGGAAGTAACTCCTGGAGGTAGAGCTCTGAAATTTTATTCTTCAGTCCGAATCGATGTTCGTAGAGTCGAGTCTTTAAAAAATGGTGAAACAGTGGTTGGTTCAAGGGTTAGAGCAAAGGTCGTTAAAAACAAAGTTGCCTCTCCTTTTAGGATGGCAGAATTTGATATTATGTTTGATCAAGGTATTTCTAAAGTAGGGTCCCTTTTGGACGTTGCTTTAGAAACAGGAGTCATTCTTAAAAGTGGGGCTTGGTTTGAATACAATAAAGAAAATATTGCTCAAGGAAGAGAAGCCGCAAAAATTTTTATTGAAGAGCACCCAAAAATTGCCAAAGAAATAGAGGAAAAAGTAAAAAAAAATCTCCAAAAAGGAGAATCTAGGGTTACTTTAGGAGTAGAGGAATCAGAAGCAGGAGCTAGCGAATAGTTTTCAAAGATTACGTAATTAATGAAGATTACGGGAATCGAACTACAAAAAAAACAAAACATAAGGCGCAATATTTTTTTAGACGGAAAATTTGCTTTTTCGATTTCTCTAGAGCTACTTTTAAAAAATAAACTTGAAGTTGGCCAAAACCTAACCGAAAGAAAAATTCAAGAGCTAATTTGGGCAGATCAAATAAAAAAGCTAACCGACAAAGCGCTAAAGTTTTTATCTTACCGACCAAGAAGTGAAAAAGAGGTTAGAAGTAACCTTATAAAAAGAAAAACAAAAAGCGAGAAAGAATTTTTAACCAATTCTATTGAAAAAGTAATTAAATTACTAAAGAAATGGAAACAAATAGACGATTACGAATTTGCCAACTGGTGGCTTACCCAAAGGCAAGAGCATAAACCAAAAAGTGTTAGGGAGTTAGAGTTTGAGTTATTAAAAAAAGGGGTTAAAAGAGAAATTATCGACCACGTAATTAAAAAAAGGAGAGAAGAAAATAGTGAGCAATTTGACGAAAAAATAATTGCGGCTTCTTTAGCTTCCCAAAGGATAAAAAGATATAAAAATCTTTCCGAAGGTGATTTCAAGATAAAATTAGGTCGGTACCTAGCCCGAAGAGGGTTTTCTTGGGAAACATTAAAAGAAGTGATTGACACGACTATCAGAAAGCGTTAAAATATTTAAGCCTTAAACTAAAAAAGATTGAAATAGCAATATATTTTACCAAAGGCAAAAGTGAAAATTATTTATGGATCAAAGTTTATTTTTGTTAATTGCCTTCCTAACTGGAGGGATATTACCATTTGTTTACAATTACTTAATTAAAAAGGGAAAAGAGACCCCACAAAAACCCTCAACTTTAAAACCCACTCAAGTTGACTCAGATCCGCGCGCGCGCGAAATAATTATTGAAGCCAAGGACGAGGCTTTAAGAATTAAAAGAGGAGCAGAAGAAGAAACTAGGAAAATTCGTGACCAAGCTTTGCAGCTAGAAGAAAGGATTGCGGCTAGAGAAGAATCGATAGAGAAGAAACTAACGGAAATTAACACAAAGGAAAAGTACTTAGGAGAAAAAACCCAAGAGCTTGAAAAAACCAGAGGTGAATTAGTTTCAAAACTAGAAAAAGTGGCGGGCGTAACTAGAGAAGAAGCTAAAAAATTAATCCTAGATGCGACTGAAGGTAAATTGAAAGATGAAGTTGCTCGTAGAATCAAAGAATCAGAGGAGCAGATAAAAAGAGAAGCAGACGAAAAGGCCAAAAATATTTTAGTTGAAGCAATGCAAAGAGGGGCTACAGATTATGTTGCTGAATATACAACCTCTAACGTAAAACTTCCTGATGAAGATATGAAGGGAAGAATTATTGGCAGAGAAGGTCGTAATATTCGGGCTTTTGAGCAGGCAGCCGGAGTTGATGTAGATTTAGATGAGATTCCGGGATCAATTAGACTATCTAGTTTCGATGGAGAGAGAAGAGAAATTGCTAAAGTTTCTCTTGAAAGATTAATGGCCGATGGGAGAATTCAACCGGCAAGAATCGAAGAGATTGTTGAACGCACAAAACGCGAATTCGAAAAAATTAGAAGAGAGGAAGGGGAAAAATTGTGCAACGCGGTTGGGGTTAATGGTCTTCCCGCAGAACTTATCGAAACCCTGGGACGATTTAAGTGGCGCTATTCTTACGGTCAAAATTTAATGGTTCATACTATTGAAGAAACAAAAATTGGTATTGGTATTGCTAAAGAGTTGGGTCTTGATGTAAATAAAGTTAAATTAGGTTGTCTTTTCCATGATATCGGTAAGGTTTTTACTCCAGAGGCAGAAGGTACTCACGTGCAAGTGGGAGCAGATTATTTAAGAAAATTTGCAATCCCCTCCGATATTATTAATATTGTCGAAGAACATCATGAGGATAAGCCATTTTCGTCTCTAGAGAGTGTAGTGGTTTGGATTGCAGACGCGATTTCTGGTAGCCGTCCGGGCGCGAGGCACGAAGCGATCGAAGATTATATGCGTCGGGTTAAAGAATTGGAAAACATTGCCTCCTCCTTTCAAGGAGTTGAAAAATCTTACGCGATTGCCGCCGGAAGAGAGGTAAGGGTAGTAGTGATCCCAGAGCAGGTTGATGATGCAGTACTTACGAAACTGGCGCATGATATTAGTGAGAAAATAAGAAGCAGCGTCACTTATCCAGGCCAGGTTAAAGTTACGGTAATTAGAGAAACTAGGGCAGTTGATGTTGCGAAGTGATTATGAAAATCTTTAATCCAGCGGATGCAAAATTCTATGAGAATTTTTAGTCTTTAAGAGCAAGATTTATGAAAATCTTATTCATCGGCGATGTTGTCGGTAGAAGCGGTAGAAAGGCACTCGCCAAAGTCTTACCATCATTAGTAAAGGAGAAAAGAATCGATTTGGTGATAGCCAATATCGAAAATTTGGCTGGTGGTAAAGGAGCAACGGCCGCGACCTGGGAAGAAATTAAAACTTATGGGGTAAATATCGGGACTAGCGGAAACCATATTTGGTTTCGGGAAGAATTTTTTGAAGTTTTGGAATCTGACAAAACAGTAATTAGACCAGCAAACTACTTTTTAGAAGTTCCCGGAGCCGGTCATACAATTTATAAAGTAGCTAATAAAAAAGTGTTAATTATAAACTTGCTTGGAAGGACTTGGATGGACGAAAAAGTAAACGATCCCTTTTCGACAGTTACCGATATATTAAAAAATCAAAAAAAGGAAAACCCAGATTTTATACTTCTTGATATCCACGCCGAAGCAACCAGTGAAAAAGGAGCAATGGGCTGGTTTTTGGATGGTAAAGTAACCGCTGTGTTTGGAACTCATACCCATATCCCTAGCGCTGACGAGAAAATTTTGCCTAATGGTACAGCCTTTGTGACTGATTTAGGTATGACCGGAGCTTTAAATTCAGTTTTAGGAGTTAGTCCAAATTTAGTAATTGAAAAATTGCGAAGTCCCTTACCGGTAAGATTCGAGTGGGTTGAAGAAGGTCCAAGTGTATTTAGATCAGTTTTAATTGAAACGGAAAAGAAGCTCACTTCTAAATCCATAAAAAGAATCGATCGGTTATTAGATTAGTCTAAATTAGAGAGGAGGTGTTTTTTATGCTAAAAACGAATGTTATCGAAATTGTTGCTAAAGAAGCTAAGTTAACAAAAAAAGCCGCTAAAGAATCGGTCGAAGCAACTTTAGATTCTATCAAAAACTCATTAAGGAAGGGTGATAAAGTAGTTTTATCAGGATTCGGGACATTTTTAATTCGGGGAAGAAAATCAAGAACAGGTAGAAACCCGAAAACTGGAGAGGCAATTCAACTTCCAGCGATGAATACAATCGGGTTTATCGCTTCAAAGGCTCTTAAGAAACTAGCCAGAAAGTAGATGCAAATAATAAATCCTAAAAGAATACAATTTAAAGAGGCCTTAGAAGGAATTAAATTTGTTATCAAAGAAGAGTTTAATTTCAAAATCCACCTATTGATTGCTTTTTTTGTTTTATTTTTTGGGATACTTTTTGGTTTAAATAAATTCGAGTGGGTAGTGATAATTTTTGCTATCTTTCTCGTTTTAATAATTGAGGTTATAAATACAAGTATTGAGAATTTAGCGGATTTGCTTGTAAGTGAAACTAATACTAACGTAAAAATTATTAAAGACATCGCTGCTGGAGCAGTCCTGCTTACCTCTTTAGCCGCTACTATAGTCGGCTTGCTAGTTTTCCTCCCAAAAATTTGGAAACTTTTAAATGGATAAACTTCTTGTAATTCTTGGACCCACCGGCGTCGGAAAAACTGACCTTGCCTTAAAGCTAGCAAAAAAATTCAACGCAGAGTTGATAAGTGCGGATAGTCGCCAAATATATAAGGGGATGGATATAGGTACTGGAAAAGAAATTCAGAATTCAAAATTCAAAATTCAAAAAGAGAAAGGAAAGTGGATTGTTAATGAAACTCCAATTTATCTTTATGACATAATATCTCTTCAAGAAACCTTTTCGGTGGCTAGGTACCAACAATTGGCTTACCAAACTATTAGTTCGATTCACCAAAACGGGAAACTACCGATTTTAGTTGGCGGAACAGCTCTCTACCTAAATGCAGTTACTCAAGGTTTAAATATCCCAAAAGTCCCCCCGAATAAAGATTTAAGAAATAAATTAGAAAGAACCCCACTTGGGGAATTATTAAAAAAGTTAGAAGAGATTGATCTAAAAACTTTTGCAAGAATTGATAAACAAAATCCAAGGCGAATAATCAGGGCTCTCGAAGTTTATTATTCAACTGGCCAGCCTTTGTCAACCCTGACTAAAAAATTTAAAGTTGATTACGATATTTTAACTCTAGGTTTAACCTGCGACCGAGACTATCTTTATGATTTGGTTGATAAAAGGGTTGAAGCGTGGATAAAAAACGGTTTTTTAGATGAAGTTAAAAATTTAAGGAAGAAATATGGCGATGTTCAAGTATTTAATTCCCCTGGTTATCGCCAAATCTTAAATTTTTTAGATAAGAAGATATCCTTGGAGGAGGCCATAAAGAGGATAAAGTTCGATCACCACTCGTTAATAAGAAAACAATATACGTTCTTTAAAAGAAACAAGAAGATTATTTGGTTTGACATTACCCAAAAAAATTTTAAAAGGGGAGTGCAGGATTTAGTAAATGAGTGGTACAATAACTAAAGATGAAGCTATCCAGAGAAACGCTTCTATTTTCAGTTTTTATATTGGTCCTGATAATTTTTTACTTAGTTAGGGAAATTATTGCCCCCTTCATATTAGCGGTAATTTTTGCTTATATTTTTAATCCAGCGGTTGATTTTTTGTCGAACAAAAGTAAGATTCCAAGAACCTTATCGATTATTTTACTTTACTTGGCGTTAATTTCTTTAATTTTTTATAGCGCCTTTTTCTTGGTGAACGGTTTAATCTCCGAAGCGAAAGAATTGACCGAAACCGAACAAATTTTGAACTTAAATCAAGGCTCGTTCGCTAATTTACCAGCTTGGACGTTTTTCGGTTTAAAAATTGGGATTGCCCCGATTTTGCAGGAAACAATAAAGGCTTTATCGGGTACAGCCGTAGAGATTCAAAACAATATTTGGCCCGCCTTTGCGGCAAGTTTGAACAGGTTAGTCAAAGTTTTAATATTTTTAGTTTCCGGTTTTTATTTACTTAAAGACGGAAGAAAATTTATTCAAAACTTAAAAAACCTTTTGCCAAAAACAAGTCAAGAAAAAATCCAGAGTCTATTAGTGAAAATTAACGCCTCATTGGGAGCTTATCTACGGGGACAAGTGCTACTAATTATCATTATGGCTACTGTGACCTTTAGCGTTTTGTCTTTTTTAGGGATGAAATTTGCTCTTGTTTTGGGAATTATAACTGGTTTCTTAGAGCTAATTCCCTTTATTGGACCAATTTCAGCAACTGTTCTAGCAGTGGTAATTGCTTTTGTTACTGGACAAAATCGTTTTAATCTTGATCCGATAAGCCTCTCAATATTAGTCATCATTATTTACACAGTTTTGCGACAACTCGAAGACTATTTTGTTATCCCCCAAGTTTTGGGAAGAGTTACGAAATTACACCCACTAGTAGTGTTATTTTCTGTTTTAGCTGGTGGGAATTTAGCCGGGATTTTGGGTTTTGTACTAGCCGTACCAGTTGTGGCTACTAGTAGAATTCTGATAGAATATTTTTTAAATAGCCATCATGAGAAAAATTGAAATAAGCCCGAGAACAATTCTTATTATTTATCTTATTCCGATTGGGCTATTTTTAGCCTGGAGCCTGCGGGGAATAATTATTGCTTTATTAATTTCTTTAATATTAATGAGCGGCTTCGCGCCGTTAGTCGATTGGTTTCAAGGCAAATTAAAGTTCCCTAAAATTTTGGCGGTTATCGCTACCTATCTACTGGCTATCATTTTCTTGGTTCTTTTACTTTTTGTAATAATTCCTCCTCTGTTCTCCCAAACTAAGGAATTCTTTAGTAACTTTCCTTTTTATGTAGGGCAGTTTATCACTATTTTTGGAAAAGGAGACGCAGCCACCGCCTATACTGATAATTTATTAACACTGGGAGCCAACCAAATAAATACCCTCCTAAACAATATTGTGATTTTAAGTTTTGGAGTTTTTTCAGGAATTTTTGCTTTTTTATCAATCCTTCTTATTACCTTTTACCTTTTATTAGAAAGAGACAAAATTAAGGAAAATATATTTATTTTTTTTCCTCACCTCCCCAAAGAAAGAGTTAAGACAATTGCCCACAGAATTGAAGAAAAACTCGGTGCTTGGGTAAGAGGACAGCTGATCCTTTCTTTTTTGATTGGATTAACTACTTATATTGGTTTATTTGTTCTTGGTGTTGATTTTGCCCTTCCCTTGGCAGTAATTGCGGCCGTTCTTGAGTTAATCCCGATTATTGGTCCAATTTTGAGCGCGATACCGGCCATAATAGTTGCCTTGGTACAAAGTTCAATACTGGGTATTGGGGTGGCGGCACTTTATCTTTTAATTCAGCAGCTAGAGAATACCGTTATCGTCCCCAAAGTTATGGAAAAGGCGGTTGGTTTAAGCCCTCTGGTAATAATTTTAGCTTTGATGATAGGCGGTACTACCTTTGGGGTCTTGGGAGCGCTAGTCTCAGTACCAGTAGCCGCCGTAATAAGCGTTATTTTTGAAGATTTTAAGGGTCACCGTCAAAGTTAACTTGAATCTACCTTGAATTTTTGATATAATAAGGAAGTCTGATGGTAGATCAGATGATCGGTCGCAGGCAGCTTCAGTAGTTGCGGGCGACAGGAAAGTCCAGGCAGCAAGCCGACACCCGACGGACTGTAAAGTCCGACTGGTAACAGCTGGTGTTCTCTTAAAACTAAACCGAAGTTTTAGAGAAACAGAATCTGATTTAACAGATTCTGAGAGCAACAGAGACGAATCCAACTTTTCGGTGATTAAAGTTGGGGTGAAACGGGCAATCCCAGGGGCTGCAACCGCCGAACGCTACGTTTGACAGTCGGGATAGTAGCAAAGTCGCGGGCACCCCGGTTAAACCGGGGGAGTTTGACATCTCGTCAATCTCAGATAGATGATCATCTTAAACAGAACCTGGCTTATGGCTACCATCAGATATAAAAAAACTTAATGAAAATTAGAACTGCCGTAATTTACGTAATTTTTGTAACCGTTATTTCTGCGCTTATCTCCTTTTCCTTCTTTTCCCAAGTTAAACAAGAGAAAACGGGAACAGCTAAAAAAAATACGAGAGAAAAAGTATCAACAAATCAAGAATTTGCGTCAATTTTGAGTAAATATAATAATTTTAGTAATTACCAAGTAGATATGACTAGTAATGGTCGGTCAGTGATGTGGAAAAAAGATGATAAAGTAGTGATTCAGGATATTTATGGAAAAGGCGGCGGAATAAAATTTTATTTTGATTTAACCAATAAAAAAGCGTACGAGTCGGCAATCGGAAAACCAACCATAGTCGATTTTAACGAGTTTTGGAGTAAGGTTGAATGGAATCCTCATAATATTGCGGTTTCTTTAAAAGAAAGCGATAAATCTAATGAGATCGAAATTATTGATGGTGAAAAAACCTGGATCTATAAAGGTAAATTTGCTTCTGGTAAGAATTTTACTGCTTGGATAGCCGAGAATTTTGGACTCCCCTTGAAAGTTGAGACCGAAAGTCCTTTAGGTAAGGTTATTAATTTTAAGTATATAAGGTTAGGTGAAGTTCTTGACCACGAGATTACCCCTCCCGGAATAAAATACTAATCTAGTTCCACCTCTGTGGTATAATTTTTCTCTATGCTTGCGAAAATTACGAGTGGTGCAGTTATTGGGTTAGATTCGGTACCCATTACTGTCGAAGTAGATATTGCCTCCCAAGGTTTACCTTCTTTCACAATTGTAGGTTTACCAGATAAGGCGGTTGAAGAAAGTAAAGAAAGAGTTCGGGCAGCGATTAAAAACTCTGGTGCCGATTTTCCTCCTAAAAGAATTACGGTTAACTTAGCACCGGCGGATTTACCAAAAGAAGGACCAGCCTACGATTTACCAATTGCGTTGGGTATTTTAGTAGCGTCGGGGCAACTACAAGGAAATTTTTCGGACAGTCTATTTTTTGGAGAACTATCTTTAGATGGATCCCTGCGTTACACGAACGGAATTTTACCGCAGGCAATGTTAGTTAGCGCGAGAGGCTTAAAAAAACTTTTCGTCCCTTCTGTTAACGCTAAAGAGGCAGCCATAATTCGCGGTGTTCAAGTCTTCCCAGTCGAAAATTTAATCTCCTTGTTTAATCATTTGAGTAGTCTTAAAAAAATTAAGGCTTATCCCCACACCGCTATAAATTTCGACAGAAATAGTCAAAGTGAATTTGATATGAAGGATATCCGCGGTCAAGAAACGGCAAAAAGAGCTTTGGAAATAGCGGCTGCCGGCGGTCATAACGTTCTCATGAAAGGTCCGCCGGGAGCCGGAAAAACCCTCCTCGCCCGGACCTTTCCTTCGATATTACCAAGTTTAACTTTTGAAGAAGCAATTGAGATAACTAAAATCTATTCAGTTTTGGGTAATTTAGCTAATGAGCCAATTATTAGGAAGCGGCCGTTTCGTAGTCCCCATCATACCGCCAGCGCGGTTGGGTTAATTGGGGGTGGTTCACATCCTAAGCCAGGAGAAATTTCTTTAGCTCACCGGGGCGTTCTATTTTTAGATGAATTCCCGGAATTCCCTCGTTTTGTTTTAGAAAGCTTAAGGGCACCTCTTGAGGATGGTTTTGTAACTGTTTCGCGGGCGCAAGGTAGTATTAGGTTTCCCGCTAATTTTGTTTTAATAGCCGCCTCAAACCCCTGTCCCTGCGGTTTTTTGGGAGACAGTCGAAGAAATTGCACTTGTGCACCTGGGCAAATTATTCGTTATCAAAAAAGGCTTTCCGGACCGATTTTAGATAGGATTGATATGCACCTTGAA
Organism: uncultured Gammaproteobacteria bacterium; assembly: GCA_964643435.1. Classification (GTDB taxonomy): domain Bacteria; phylum Patescibacteriota; class Microgenomatia; order Woykebacterales; family RBG-16-39-9b; genus CAZXPY01. The sequence goes on from CAZXPY010000007.1 coordinate 10,828, forward strand.
ATTCCGGCTGTTAAAATGGAAAAATTAACGGCTGATTTTGAAGGAGAAAGCTCAAAAACTGTAAGAGCCCGTGTTCAGAAAGCGAGGGAGCTAGCCCTAAGAAGATTTAAAAAGACCGGCATTTTTTCGAATGCCCAAATGAGTAGTAAAGACGTAAAAGAAATTTGTAAACTCTCTTCTGAAACCTTAAACTTATTGCGAAGGGCAATTGTTACAATGAGACTTTCGGCCCGAGGATATATACGAGTTTTAAAAATAGCCAGAACAATCGCTGACCTTGAAGATAGCGAATCGATCTCAAGCCATCACGTTGCGGAAAGTTTACAATATCGTCCGAGAGTTGAGTCATGAAAAGAACGATTATTTTTAGTACTGAAAAACCCTTTCCCAAAGAAAGGGGTTTTCAGGCCCTCAAAAGGAGGACAAAAGTCACGAAAAATTAAAAGGTACTAACCGCCAATTTTGAACATCTTTGTGCCGCAAGTTGGGCATGTTCCCCGTAAAGCTGGTTTACCATTCTTCATAGTAATTCTTTCAGGGTTAGCCACCTCTCTCTTGGTACGACATTTTACACAATACATTGAAGCCATATAGAAACAGGCAAGCAGAAGAATAAAAGTTACTTATTTAAAGTAACTATCTGCTTTTCCTCTTTTCCACCTCCTTTCGAGCAGGTGACTTAAATGTTAAATACACGTAAAATGAGCTTAACAGGGCTAAAGGAGCTTGTCAAGCTCAAAATAATCTCGGTTGCAATGGCAAGGCTAGCTAGTATCAAAATTTTGCGTAAGTCCTTATACACGTAAGAATAGTTCTCCGCTAAATTTTCTTCCGAGGTTTCAATCGGTTTAGTAGGGGTTATGGTCACCGTTTCTGTTTCTACTACCCGAGTAGGATATTGAGTTAGATTTTGTAATCGTTGGAGTCGGTGCAACCTAGCTAGAATTTTTTGTTCCTTTGTTTTTGGTGGCATAAGTTGAAATTAAAGATAGCACTTAACTATTATTTATTCAATGTTGGCAACTTGCAAACAGAAAAAGATTCCATTACACTGTTAGAGTAAAGGTATTACTCGATGAATTTGAATTTAGTTAACGCACCTTATCTTGTACCGTTAGTATTTATTTGGCTTTTTGTTCTAAGTTTTTTCATCTGGAGAACCTTGAAAAGGGTTTCTTACTTTACCAAAGATGAAAAAATGGGTGATTTAGGAAAATTACTTGAAGAATACGTAAGAGATTTAAAATTAACCGGTAAAGAAGTCGAAAAACTAAAAGAGCGACTTGAAGATCTCGAAGAAAAAGTACCTAGCTTGATTAGTAAAGTTGGTTTAGTTAGGTTTAATCCTTATAAAGAAGTTGGCGGAAACATTAGCTTTTCAGTTGCGTTTTTGGATAAGAGCGACTCTGGTTTAGTAATAAGTGCCCTTCATTCTCGAGATCAAACAAGAGTTTACGCAAAACCAGTTCTTAACGGAAAAGAAACAAAACATCCGCTATCTACCGAAGAAACGGAGGCAATCAAAAAAGCTGATAAACCAGCTGAACTTAATTAGTATGAAACCTGACCCTATAGCTTGGTTTAATGATTTAAGTACCTTAAAAAAAACTTTCGTCGGGTTTTTCTTTCTTTTAACCTGGGCTAGTTTAGGCGTACTTCTAGGTTTATTAGGAGCTTTATTTGTAAATAGTGGTGGTAGTAGCCTATCTCCTTTAGGAAGTGAAGCAACTTCTTCCGCGAGGGAAGCTTATGCAGCCGAAAACCCCATTAATGGTGAACAGTACACTGCGGAAGAGCTCCAAAAAATGCAAGGACGTTACCCATTAGCGGTTATGATTGAAAATCTAGCGATCGTCCGACCTCAAAACGGTCTTGCCTCTGCCGATATAATTTATGAGGCGATTACTGAAGGAGGGATCACTCGTTTTATGGGTATATTTTGGAGCCGCCCAAGTCAACTTGGTCCAATCAGAAGTGCCCGAGCACCGTTTTTAGACTGGTTGTTGGAATACGACGCCGCTTATGCCCACGCTGGTGGAAGTGCTGAAGCGCTGTCTTTAATACCAAAAGTAGGAGTCAAGGATTTAGATCAATTCTCTCTTGGCTTCCCAACTTACTGGAGAGTTCAAAACACTGGTTTGGCTTTTGAGCATACCTTATATTCCAATACTGATAAATTATGGGAAGCGGCCGAGAGAAGGGGGTTTAAGGACCTTCCTAAAATAGAAAAATTAAAATTCAAAGAAGATGCGTCCGTGAACGAAAGAGGGATTTCTGCCAAAATAAAAGTTTTCTTTACCGGTGAGATTCCCTATATAGTTGATTGGGAATACGATTCGGCGTTAAATGTTTACAAAAGATCTCAACAGGGTGTAACTCAAATCGATAAAGTTAGTGGAGAAACTTTGATCGCTAAAAATATTGTAGTTTCTTTTGTAAAGACGGAAGCCAGAGAGGTTACGCCTGGTAAGATGGGAGTAGGAATGAATAATATTGGCGAAGGAGAGGCCAAAATATTTAGAGACGGTAAAGTAATTAATGCTACTTGGAAAAAGAAAGATCAACGTTCCCGAACCCGCTTTTACGATACTAGTGGCAGTGAGGTCGAATTCAACCGAGGAAAAATCTGGGTTGAAACAGTGCCCAAAGGTTCTTCCTTGGAATTTACTCAATAAGGAGCGACTTTATGAATTTAAAAGATTTATTTATTTCTAAAACAAGAGTAAAACTGCTCCAAACAATATTATCAAACCCTAAAGAAATTTATTATATTAGAGAACTTGTCCGAAAAGTGGGGGAACAAATTAACGCGGTGCGGGCTGAACTTTCTCGGATGGAAAAAGTGGGGATGGTCCGTTCTGAAGTCAGGGCAAATAGAAAATATTACGGTTTTAGAAAAGACTACCCCTTTTATGATGAACTAGTGCGTTTAGTGGTTAAAAGCATTGGTCTGGGTGGAAATATAATTAAGGAGAAATCGCGTCTTGGAAAAATAAGATTTGCGATGTTAACCGGGGGATTTATTCAGAAAAATTCGGTTTCCGCAAACGATGTGGACCTTTTAGTAGTTGGTAGCGTTGTCTTACCAGCTCTATCTCAAATTGTCCAGGAAGCTGAAAGTCAGGTAGGTAGAGAAATAAACTATACCGTAATGAGTGAAGAAGAGTTCGCCTTTAGAAAAAATCGACGAGATCCTTTTGTTTTGGATATTTTAGGTAAACCTAGAGTTATGTTGATTGGTGATGAAGAAGATTTTCTCAAAACTTAAGGCGAAGCACTTAAAAAAAAAGTTTTTTAATTTTTTTATCGCTGCTAGCTTAATTTTACTAGCAACTTTTCTATATTTTGTTAATAAACCGCCGTATCAGCAACCTTTAAAAACCCAAGAAACTAGTATTAATAGTGAGAAGCTCTGTTTAAATAAAAAAACCTCTTTTAAGGAAGAATTCGATTGTTATGAGAATTATTTTGAAGATATTACCGCCAAAAAAGATCCAACCTATTCCCTGCAAAAACTGGAACAGCTCTCTTCCGAGATCCCTTTTGTAAAAAGTTATTGTCACCCACTGGTTCATTCGATTGGTCGTTTTTCAGCTAAACGTTTCCAAGATATTTCCCAAACCTTCTCTTTCGGTAAAGAAACTTGTTGGTCGGGGTATTACCACGGTGCGATGGAAGGGTATATTTCCATTATTGGAATAGAAAACGTCAACTCTAGTATAAACGATATCTGCGCCTCTCAAAGAAGCGCTGGAAAATACTCATTCGATCATTATAATTGTGTTCACGGCCTTGGACACGGCTTAACGGCGAACTTGGATTACGAAATATTTGAGGCTTTGGATCATTGCGATAAACTAATCGATACCTGGGAAAGAGATTCTTGTAGCGGCGGAGTTTTTATGGAGAATATCGTAAACGATGGGGTTAATCATAATTCAAAGTATTTAAAAAATGATGATTTAGAGTACCCCTGCAACGTTGCTCTCGAGAGATTTAAAAACCCCTGCTACCTTATGCAATCGTCCCATTTTTTAAAAGTTCTCTCCTACGATTATAAAAAAGGCTTTGAACAATGCGAAAGATTCGATCGAAATTATCAATCCTCTTGTTTCCAAAGTATTGGTCGAGATATAAGTGGCAATTATTTGCGAAGTATTGAAAAAACACTAGAACTTTGCGGTTTGGCAAAGACCGAACACCAACTGCTTTGTTTTACCGGAGCAGCTAAAGATTTTACCTTCAACGATCGTAATTCTTTAAAATCAAGACAACTTTGTGAATCATTACCAGAAGAAATGTATAAAGAGAGTTGCCTAAACGTTATTTCTCAAGTAGAATCTACTTTTTGATTAATGAGTAAGAGGCGAATTATCCTTTGGTTAATAATACTTTTAACGCTCGTAGCGATTTATATTGATTGGCCCGGTTTACCTTTTAAGTTAACTCTTGGGCCCCTAAAAATTAATGAGATACCACCCTCTAAAATTGACCTGACCATTTTTGGCCAAAAAATAAAGAAGGAATTAGATCTTAAATTGGGTTTAGATCTACAAGGGGGCACTCACTTAGTGTTGTCGGCTGATATGGGTTCTATTGAAGAAGGAAGTCGCGAGAAGGCTCATGAGGCTGTTAAAGAAGTGGTTGAGAGAAGAGTTAATTTTTTTGGTGTTAGTGAGCCGACAGTTCAAAGATCTAAAGTTGGAAGTGATTATCGGGTGATTATTGAATTACCAGGAATTAAAGATATAAAGGAGGCTAAAGAATTAATCGGACAGACTGCCAAACTAGAATTTAGAGAATTTAAGGATCAAAATCAACCGCCCGGTACCATACCTACTTTAGAAAATACAAAAGAAACTGGCATCAGTGGTAAAGATTTAAAAAGTGCTCAACCTGATTATCAAAGTAATGAAGGGGGACGAAGCACTCCAGTAGTGGCGTTCGAATTAACAAGCGAGGGAGGAAAGAAATTTTCCCAAGTCACTAAAAGGTTAATTGGAAAGCCGCTAGCGGTTTTTTTAGATGATCAGGTTATTAGTGCGCCAACTGTCCAAAGTGAGATTTCCACTAGCGGCGTAATTACTGGATTAACTGCGAACGAAGCTAAAAAATTAGCAATTCATCTGAATGCAGGAGCGCTACCAGCACCAATAAAAATTATTTCTGAACAAACAATCGGACCGACCCTAGGAGCAGAATCAGTAACAAGAAGTATTATTGCCGCGGTTGTGGGTTTGGGTATTGTGACTGTCTTTATGGTAATTTATTACGGAGTACCTGGACTTTTAGCTGATATTGCCCTTCTTATTTACGCAAGCTTAGTTATTGCCATATTTAAACTACTTTCAATCACGTTGACTTTAGCCGGGATTGCTGCCTTTATCCTCTCGATCGGAATGGCGGTTGACGCTAATATTTTAATTTTTGAGCGAATGAGGGAAGAAATTAGGTCGGGGAGAAATCGCCAGAACGCAATTGAGATTGGTTTTAGTAGAGCTTGGAATAGTATTAGAGATTCTAATGTCTCTTCCTTAATTACAAGTTTTGTTCTTTGGTGGTTTGGTACTGGTTCGGTGAGAGGTTTTGCCTTAACTCTCGCTTTGGGTATTATCGTGTCGATGTTTACAGCGGTAATTTTAACTAGGAACTTTTTAAGAATGCTTTACAGAGAAACCTAGATGAAGAAAAACTTAGTGTTTCCAAAGATTCATAAAAAACTTAAACAGAGAAATAAAGAAATTATAACTGCCTTTAAGACTAAACATAAGGAAAGTTTAGCCTACCTTAAAAAAAAAGGAATCGATTTGTCGCGAGCGACAAGTGTCTCTGCCCAAACTTTGGCACTAGGGGCAGCGACAAGTGCTTTATTGATGAGTTCACCGGTTATTGCAAAAAATCTATCGCCGACACTAGTCCACGTTAAAGAGCTGCCTTCAGCGGCCCAGATTTTAAAAGAAACTTTATCTAAAGTTTTACCAAAAGACTATCGGCAATTGTCGCGAGAAGAGGAAGCCCTAATCGAGGGAATTGTCAAAAACAATTTAGGGGTAGATGCAAAAGCAGAGCTCGCAGGTTACCGTTTAAATAAGAATTGGGGTTTAATTGGAGCCGAACAACACCTTCTTATGTTTCCAGGTGATAATTTAGCCTCTCATTTAGCCGGGTTGACGGAAAGATTTCTTTACACCGCCTCGGGAATTGCGCCCCACCGAGGTGCCTGGGGATATTTTTCCACTTCAAAGGCAGCTTTAACAGCCGCCGATATAACTAGAGAAAAGTATTACGTTGCCGTGCAAACCTTTCTGTCGCCAAATTGGCATCTTAATATGCAAGAAACAAGTAAATGGTTCAAATACCGTAAAGTTATTGTAATTAATCCAAACAATGGTTACGCTGTGGTCGCGGTTGTTGCCGATGCTGGACCAGCTGCCTATACGGGAAAAACTTTTGGTGGCTCTCCAGAAGTAATGCATTATTTAGGATTAGTTACAGGAGGTCGAAAAGGAGGGGTTATCATTTTATTTGTAGATGACCCTACGAATCAGATCCCGCTTGGGCCAATAGATAAAATTTATGTCAATTTTAGTTAGAAGATTTGCTCAAATCGATACAATTTTTTTAGAATTTGAAGAAGGGTTGTTTTCTATTTCTGAAAGAAAGGAACTGGAGAAGGTTTTGGTAAACATTTTCCACCATTATATTCTGGATGTGATTTTGGATAATCTTGAAAAACCCGACCGAATAATTTTTTTGGAAAAAGTCACCGTTGTGGATGAGTACAACTTAATCGATTTTTTGAGAGCAAAAATAATTGGAGTCGAAGAGTTGTTAAAAAAATCCTGCGAACAGCTACGTTTAGAAATCCTTGACGATTTAAAGAAAGGGAAATAAATGCTCGATATTGTTGGTAAGAAATACTTTTACTTTTTATTTTCGGCTTTAATTATAGTGCCCGGAATTTTCTCCTTAATCTTCTGGGGGTTGCGGCTGGGAATAGATTTTACTGGCGGTAGCTTACTCGAAGTAAGAATCGAAAAACAACCTTCTAAAGAAGATATTGTTGCTACAGTAAAGCAGTCGGGAGTTGAGGTTTCTTTAGTTTCCGCCACAGACAATAGCTTTTTAATACGAACTAAACCCCTTACCGATAAGGAAACGGGCGCGGTTTTTAAAAGCCTGGAAGAAAAGTTTGGTAAAGTTGAGAAGCTTCGTCTAGAAACGGTTGGACCAACAATTGGAGCAGAACTTTTGCGAAAATCACTGTTTGCCTTAGTTTTAGCTTCAATCGGAATCGTTATTTACATAACCTTTGCCTTTAGAGAGGTCCCGCAACCAGCTTCTCCCTTGCGGTTTGGGATTTGCGCAATAATTGCGCTGCTGCACGACGTTTTTTTGGTGATTGGTAGTTTTTCACTACTAGGTAAGTTTTTAGGGGTAGAGGTGGACTCCTTGTTTGTAACCGCCCTTTTGACAATAATTGGTTTTAGTGTTCACGATACAATCGTTGTTTTTGATCGTATTAGGGAAAATTTGAAGAGACGAGTTTCAACATCCTTTGCAATTACGGTTAACCACTCGATTATGCAAACCCTAGCCCGTTCTTTAAACACTTCTTTAACAGTTATTTTAGTACTTTTAGCCCTTGCTCTCTTTGGGGGAACGAGTATTCGCTGGTTTGTTGTTGCCTTACTTATTGGTGTAATCTCCGGTACTTATTCCTCAATTTTCAACGCTGCTCCTCTTCTTGTTCTTTGGCAGGAATGGTCTGAAAAACGCAAAGGTTCTACCTAACCCATAATAGGAACCCCACAATAAATTTGGGCGTCTTTTCTTTTGGAGATAAATTTGTTAGACTTACTTTAGCTGCCTTTGGGCGGTTTTCTTCTTAATAGGAGAAAGGAGAGAAGGATGAATACCTACGAAGATGCTGGTGTTTCTCTTGCTAGGGGAGACGCGGCAAGTGAAGATGCCCGAAAACAACTTTTTCGCACTTTCAATAACTATTCCACATTGGTGAAAGGTCTTGTGGTCTTGCGGGCAGACTTCGGCGGAATGGGAGAACCATTCCTTGCACTAGCCTCCGATGGAGTGGGAACTAAGCTAGAGTATGCATTCGCCAGTGGGATACACAACACCGTGGGGATCGACCTGGTGGCAATGTGCGTCAATGATCTTGCCCGAAATAATATCAGGCCATTGGGGTTTGCTCTTTATAGAGCGACTGGCAGGGTCGAACCAGAAATTATGCACGAAGTGATTGAGGGCGTAGTCGAAGGTTGTCTCCAAGCCGGCTGCGTCTACACCACTGGCGAGACTGCGGAGATGCCTAGTTTTTACCAGGCTGGAGAGTACGATCTTGCCGGATTTACCGTTGGCGTCTTTGACCGAAACCAGCTTAATACTGGGGAGAGGATAAGAGAAGACGACGTACTTATCGGCTTAGCTTCCTCTGGGCCACATAGCAACGGATACTCGCTTCTTCGGAGGGTTTTTCCTCCGGAAGAGGCGGTTAAAGACCCAGAACTGTTAGGTGAACTTCTTGCCCCCACCCGAATTTATGTGAAGAGCGTCCTTGCGGCAAACAAATCGTATGACGTCCATGGTTGGGTGCACATAACCGGTGGAGGGATTACTGGTAAGCTTGGAAAAATAATTCCAGAAGGACTTACCGCCAGGCTTAATTGGGGTTCTTGGCCTGTTCCAGCGATCTTTACCAAAAGCCAGGTCGCCGGGAATATTTCCGATCAGGAAATGCAGCGGGTTTTTAACCTTGGACTTGGATTCATCGGTGTAGTTTCAGCAAGAATTACCGATTATGTGGTGGATATCCTCAACAAAGAAGGAGAAAAAGCCTACGTTGTTGGAGAGATTCTAAGATCTAATCAAAGCGATAAAGTTACCTTTGTTTAGATAAAACAAAAAGTACCCAATATCGGGCAAGAAGTTTCTTGCCCTTTTTCTTTTATCTTGTTAAAAATTGTTTTTGTTGCTAAACTTTTAGGTTGGATTTATGGAAGGAAATAACGTGGTAATAAAAGTCGAAAATCTGACTAAAAAATACGAAGACGTAGTCGCGGTGGATAATATCTCGTTTGAAGTAGCCCAAGGAGAAATTTTTGGGTTGCTTGGTCCAAACGGGGCTGGAAAAACCACCACCTTAGAAATTATCGAAACGTTGCGAAAACCAACCGAGGGAAAAATTTTTGTCGATGGAATTGATATTTTGGAACACCCTTGGGAAGTGAAAAGCCGCATTGGTGTGCAGCTACAGGCCGCTGGTTTTTATCCTGATCTGACATTAGTAGAGCTTTTAAAAATGTTCGCGCTTCTTTATCAAGTTAAAATTAACCCAGTTGAAATTCTGAAAAAATTTAATCTCGAAGAAAAGAAAGGTTCTTTCTGGCAAAAACTCTCCGGTGGTCAAAAACAGCGTTTTTCATTAGCGACCACTTTAATTCATAACCCAAAAATTATTTTTCTGGATGAGCCAACCACTGGACTAGACCCACAAGCAAGAGCCAATCTTTGGGACGAGATTCAAAAAATTCATAAAGAGGAAAGAACCATCATTTTGACCACTCATTATATGGAGGAAGCAGAAGAATTATGCGATCGGGTAGCAATAATGGACAAAGGAAGGATTGTTAAGATTGGCACTCCTCATAAACTTATTGATGAACTTCTAGCCGCTGGGTTTGAAAAAAAGCAAGAAGTCAAAAAGGCCGATCTTGAAGATGTGTTTTTGAATCTAACCGGGAGGCACTTGCGTGACTAATCAAGTCGAAAATAAAAAAGCTCCATCACAGATAAGACCATTATTTTCTATCGCTTTTTATTCACTACGCGCAATGACCAGAAACCGCGCGACTATGTTTTTTGGATTTGTCTTTCCGCTCCTTTTTATTAGCGTATTTGGACTTTTTGGTGGGAACACTCTTAACGTTTCATTGGGAATACCGGTTTCGCAGCAAAGGGGTTTGGTTTACGAAGCCCTGACAAAAATAGAGGCGTTCCATATCGAAACCGGTACGAGAGAAGAATTATTAGCAAAGCTTAAACAGGGGCGGATTGCTGGGGTTTTTACAGCCGAAGATGGTTCACCGGGGGGTAAGCTTTTAGTCTCTAAAGCAGATCCCCAACAGGCAGCAGCAGTGACCAGTTTGATCTCTGGAGTAGTGGACAAAATAAACCTAAGAGCGGCAAATGTTGCTCCCTTATTAAATCTTCAGGTAGAGGAGACATCGGGCCGAGATTTTAAGTTTATCGACTTTTTCCTGCCGGCAATAATTGGTTTTGCTCTTCTTGCCACGGCTGTTCCTAACACTGCTTTTGGTCTTGTTTTTTTAAAGAAGACTTTGGTTCTTAAGAGAATTTTTGCTACACCGACCAAAGGATCGACGATTTTGATTGGTCAGGCATGCTCTAGATTAGTGATAGTGTTGGCCCAGACTTTAGTCATATTAGTGGTGGGAATTTTTGCATTCAAATTTAACCTGGTGCATGGTTTTTTAACAATCATCGATATTTTTATCCTAAGTATTATTGGTCTTTTTGCCTTTTTGGGGTTTGGACTTTTTGTAGCTGGCTTATCAAATGAGGAGAATACAGTAGCTCCAGTGGCCCAGTTAATTGTACTTCCCCAATTTTTAGTTGCTGGTACGTTTTTTCCAATAGACTCTCTTCCTTCCTGGGCGCAACCTCTCGTAAACGTCCTTCCCCTTTCTTTCTTTAACACGGCGATAAGAAAAATAACTATTGAAGGATTAGGTTTTGGGGATCTTCTCCCCCAATTATTTGGCCTGGCAATTTGGTCGGCAGTAGCCTATTTTGCGGCTTCCCGCACCTTCCGTTGGGAGTAGAAAAGCCTATAAAATTTCCTTATTGACCACTTACTTTTGTGTTAAAATTGTTTAGATAGTTAAGGCTTCGAATATTTAATAAACCACCAAGGAGGTGAAGGAGTGAGATCAATACCTCACCAACGCTACTGGTTAAAACTTTTTGGCTTGGGTAACTACAGGCTTATCTACGATCGTATAAGTTATAAAGGTGTGACAGATACCAGCGTGGGTGAAGAGGAAACTACCAGACGAACCGATGATGGTGAGCCTTTCCGGATTATCTCGATGGGTATTATCTCTGCTTGTAGTGATCATGAAGCCTCAAGGATCGAGATCGATCATACTCGTAAGATTGGAGAGAAGGATTTACTGCACGAACTTGTCCATGCCTTAAACCCAAATCTGCCTCATGAGCAGATAGATGTTATTTGCAGAGAACTTATCACCGCCAGGAAAAAAGGAGATGCGCAAGAGCTAATTTCGCGGTTGCAATTGGGTCTAAGTTAAACCTTAGACCCATTATTTTAGAGAATAATAGACATTAAAATTGGGCTTATTCTTTTCTCCAAGCACTGGTAATGATATTCTTAGTCTGTTCTTCGGACATATTAGCCATTTCTGGATGAGCGCTCGCTACGTGCGGCCCTACTTGCGCCATAATTTTTTCCAAAGCTTCCTCATCACTATCAGCGACGGCGGTAAAGGTCATTGGTTCGTGACCTTGATCACAAGTAAATGTATATTGCACAAAAATCACCACCTTTCGGTTCTAAGGAATTTAGTTTAAAGTTTTAAATACCTTAAGTCAAGCACCTTCTTGAAAGGAAATTAGTGAGGATTATAGCCAGGTTTAGA
>CAZXPY010000008.1:0-22311 GCA_964643435.1 uncultured Gammaproteobacteria bacterium
TCCTTTTCTTGACACCTTTCCCACATGGTTCAGTTGACTCACCACAATTAAGCATCTTTTGATTTTTCTCAAGACTTGAAATTTAGATTTTTGAATCAGAGAAGCTGATCAGCCAGTTGATAAAAGGTAAACGGTGCTTTTCTATTGATAAATCTTCTAAAGCGATGTTTTTCTTTGAGGCAAAAGCGGATATTGTTTTAAAACTAGCGGTTAATTCTGCATCTAATATATGAGTATTGTGGTAAGAAATGAATTCTCTTATATTTTCTGTCATCCACTTTCAAGTCTACTCCTTAACTTCAAATAAGCAAGATATCAAAAGGCTCACCACAAGCAGGCAAAAGTTTCAATTAATGCCCTTTACTATTTTGCTATAATGATTTATTGCCTATGTTTAGGGATAAACGAGCCCGCCTATTTCTCGGATTAATAATCATAATAGTGGTAGTTGCCATTTGGGTCTTTTTTGCGAAACAAACCGTAAAGGTAGCTGTTCCGCAGATTGGTCTTGGCGACACTAAAGAAACCCCGCAAAATATTCCAGTTCTCACCCAAGTAGCCGCAAACCTTACCGTTCCCTGGTCTCTCGCCTTTTTACCAAGCGGGGATCTTTTATTTACGGAACGCCCCGGAAGGGTGCGAATGGTAGATAAAAAGAAGGGGCTTTTGCAAAAGCCTCTTTTAGAAATTGATGAAGCGGAAGAAATAGGTGAAGGGGGGCTTTTGGGTGTGGCAGTGCACCCTGATTTTGAAAAAAACGGATTTGTTTATTTTTACTACACCTACCAAGTAAGCGGTGAGAACGTATTAAACAAAGTGGTGCGGTATAGATTTGACGGGACAAACTTTTCTGATAAAGAAATATTAATTGCTAAAATTCCCGGAGCGTCTAATCACAACGGGGGCCGTATCAAGTTTGGTCCGGATGGATTTTTATATATTGGCACTGGGGACGCCGCGGAGCCATCGCTTGCCCAAAACAAAGCGTCTCTGGCTGGTAAGATATTGAGAGTAACCGAAGACGGAAAGCCTGCTCCAGGTAACCCATTTGGAGATCTGATCTATTCTTATGGTCACCGAAATGTCCAAGGACTCTCTTGGGACAGCCAAGGGAGACTTTGGGCAACCGAACACGGGTCTTCGGCTACTGACGAGCTAAACTGGATAAGTCCAGGGGAAAATTATGGTTGGCCTCTGATACGCGGGGATGAGGAAAAGCCAGGGATGATAAATCCAACTCTTCACAGCGGTTTGGCTAACACCTGGGCTCCTTCGGGGGCCGCCTTTTTCCGAGGGTCTGTCTTCTTTACTGGTTTGCGCGGACAAACTCTTTACGAGGCAGTGATGGATGATGACAAAGTAAGAGAATTGAAGGAACATTTCAAAGGAGAGCTTGGTCGGATAAGAGACGTGGTGGTCGGTCCGGACGGATTTTTATACATTGCCACCAGTAATACTGATGGTCGGGGAACTCCAAAAAAGGACGATGACAAAATTCTTCGGGTAAACCCGGAGAAGCTTTAAAAACCGCTAATTTTGACGTCTAATTTTGTTGACAGGTTGGCTGTTTTTTGTTATGATCCCTCAAGTTCTTGAGCACCTAAAGGTGTTTTTTCGTACCTAAAACTGATACAATTGAATTTTATTAACTATGGCTAGAGAAGTTGCACTAGAAAAAATCAGAAATATTGGGATAATCGCCCATATTGATGCCGGTAAAACCACGGTTACGGAGCGTGTTCTTTATTATACAGGTAAAACTTACAAAATTGGCGAAGTCCACGAAGGAACAGCGGTTATGGATTGGATGGCGCAGGAGCGAGAACGGGGAATTACCATCACTTCGGCGGCGACCACTACTTTTTGGACCACAAAGACCGGTCCTTTTAAAGACGAAAAACACCGTATTAACATAATTGATACTCCAGGACACGTAGACTTTACGGCTGAAGTGGAGAGATCTTTGCGGGTTTTGGACGGCGGGGTGGTTGTTTTTGACGGAAAAATGGGAGTAGAGCCGCAAAGCGAAACAGTTTGGCGCCAGGCCGATAAATATAAAGTTCCCAGAATCTGTTTTATTAACAAATTGGATGGTATTGGCGCAAATTTTTACGAAAGTTTGGATTCTATTAAAAAAAGACTCGGCGAGAATAATATTCCTATCCAACTGCCTATTGGCGAAGAAGGTGGTTTTAAAGGAGTGGTGGATTTAATAACCCAAAAAGCCCTAATTTATACTGATACGCTTGGGGAAACCCCCACTGAAACACAGGTACCGGCTGAAATGAAAGAAAAGGTGAGTAAATATAGACACCAGCTAGTTGAAGCAGTTGCCGAACAAGACGATTCTCTCTTAGAAAAATATTTACACGATCATACTTTAAGTCAGGAAGAGTTAATGGCGGGGTTGCGTAAAGGGGTAATCACCACAAAACTAATACCAGTTTTGGGAGGATCAGCCTTGAAAAACAAAGCAATCCAACCCCTTTTAGACGCAATTATTAACTATCTTCCCTCACCTCTCGATGTTCCTTCAGTTGTCGGCAACAACCCAAATACCAACCAAGAAGAAATTAGAGAAACGTCTGACGAGCAACCTTTTACTGCTTTAGCTTTTAAAGTGGCGGTGGACCCTTACGTTGGTAGATTAACCTACTTTAGAGTCTATAGCGGCGTTCTAAAAAGTGGCTCCTACGTTTTAAATTCAAGTAAGGCAACTAAAGAAAGAATCGGTAGAATTTTGTTAATGCACGCCAACACCCGACAAGAAATTCAAGAAATTTCTAGCGGTGAAATTGCCGCTGCCGTCGGGTTAAAGGACACGTATACTGGCGATACGCTCACCAGTGAAAATAACCCGGTTATTTTAGAATCAATAAAATTTCCCGAGCCAGTTATTAGTATGGCAATTGAACCAAAAACTAAAGCAGATCAAGAGAAAATGTCGCTTTCTTTAGCCAAACTTTCCGAGGAGGATCCAACCTTCCGGTTGAAATCTGATTCTGAAACAGGACAAGCAATAATCTCGGGCATGGGAGAGTTGCATTTAGAAATAATTGTTGATAGAATGAAGCGCGAGTTTGGCGTGGAAGCAAATATTGGCCGACCCCAAGTTGCTTATAAAGAAACTATTACTAAAGTTTCCGCCGGGGAAGGCAAATATATCCGCCAAACCGGTGGTAGAGGTCAGTACGGACACGCTCTTATAAGAGTTGAACCGAAAGGAAGAGGCGAAGGTTTAGAATTTGTTTCTGAAATTGTGGGTGGAGCAATTCCGAAGGAATTTATCCCGGCGGTTTCAAAAGGAGTTAAAGAAGCGGCGGAAACAGGTGTTTTAGCAGGCTATCCAATAGTGGATTTAAAGATTGCTCTTTACGATGGTTCCTACCACGATGTAGATTCTAGTGAAGTCGCTTTTAAAATTGCGGGTTCACTTGCTTTTAAAGAAGCAGTTAAAAAGGCGCACCTTATACTACTTGAGCCGATTATGAAGCTTGAAGTAGTGACACCAGAAGAATTTATGGGTACAATTGTTGGCGATTTATCGAGTAAACGTGCTAAAATTGAAGGAACAGAAATTCGGGGTAATGTAAAGGTAGTGAAAGCCCAAGTTTCTTTGGCGGAGATGTTTGGTTACGCCACCGCCCTTCGTAGTATGACACAAGGAAGAGCAAGTTTTAGCATGGAACCATCTCATTACGAAGAGGTCCCAACCCAGATTGCGCAGAATTTAGTGAAAAACCCAACGGCCCAAAATTAAAAGGAGGTAAAATGGCAGAAAGTAAAAAATTTGAAAGAACTAAACCCCACGTAAATGTGGGTACTATTGGTCACGTTGATCATGGTAAAACCACTTTAACTAGTGCAATTACCAAAATATTATCCGGCAAAGGAGCGGCGGAATACCGTAGTTTCGATTCAATCGACAACGCTCCAGAAGAAAAAGCTCGCGGTATTACGATTGCTTTAGCCCACGTTGAGTACGAAACCGCCAAACGTCATTATGCTCATATTGATGCTCCCGGTCACGCTGATTATGTAAAAAACATGATTACCGGTGCGGCCCAAATGGATGGAGCAATTTTAGTGGTTAGTGCGGCTGATGGACCAATGCCGCAAACAAGAGAACACATTCTTTTAGCTAGGCAAGTTGGTGTTCCGGCGATGGTTGTTTTTATGAACAAAGTTGATACCGTTACCGACAAAGAGCTTTTAGATTTGGTTGAAGTAGAAATTAGGGAGTTACTTTCTAAATATGAATACCCAGGGGACGAGGTCCCGATTATTCGCGGTTCTGCCTTGAAAGCCCTAGAAGGTGATGGAGAAGCAGTAAAAAGTGTTGAAGCGCTACTTGATGCCGTGGATAACTATATTCCGACTCCTACCCGAGAATTAGATAAGCCTTTCCTGATGCCAATTGAAGATGTTTTTTCAATTAAAGGTAGAGGTACGGTTGTAACGGGAAGGATTGAACGGGGAGAAGTTAAAGTAAACGAGACAGTGGAAATTGTCGGTATTAGGCCAAAAACTACCTCGACTGTAGTTACTGGAGTGGAAATGTTTAGAAAGTCTTTAGATGAAGGTTTGGCTGGTGATAATGTCGGGTTACTTTTAAGGGGTATTGAAAAAGATGATGTGGAAAGAGGTCAAGTTGCCGCTAAACCGGGATCAATAAAACCCCACACCGAGTTTGAATCCGAGATTTATATCTTAACTAAGGAGGAGGGTGGAAGACACACCCCATTTTTCTCCGGTTACCGGCCGCAGTTTTACCTGCGAACAACTGATGTAACTGGAGAAGTAACTTTGCCCTCTGGCGTGGAAATGGTAATGCCAGGAGATAATACTAAAGCGACGGTTAAGTTAATTTCACCGATCGCCCTTGAAGAAGGTTTAAGGTTCGCAATAAGAGAAGGCGGTCATACCGTTGGTGCAGGTGTAGTTAGTAAAATAATTGCCTGAATAAAATAAATTATGCCAAAGGGACGCATTAGGGTACGTTTAAAATCATACGACGCTAGAGTCATTGATGATAGCGCTGAAGAAATATTAGATACAGCGATAAGAACAGGGGCAAAAGTTGCTGGTCCGATACCTTTGCCAACGGAGACAGAGGAGTTTACAGTGACAACCTCTCCTCATGTAGATAAAGATGCCCGGGAGCATTTTGAAATTAGGACTCATAAAAGATTAATAGATATTATTGAACCAACCCCGAAAACTTTGGACGCATTGATGCATTTAGAATTGCCAGGGGGAGTTGATATTGAAATAAAAATGTAACAACTTTCTATTAATATTTTAATATTGAATGCCCCGATAGGGGTTTTTTTGTGGTTTTATGCTAAAAGCATTTTTGGGTAAAAAATTAAATATGACTTCGATTTTTGATCGTCACGGTAGAAATTTTGCGGCTACGAAAGTTTCAGTTCCGCAGAATTTAGTTACGAAGCTAATGACAAAAGAAAAAGACGGTTATCAATCTATTCAAATTGGAATTGGAGAAAGGAAAAAAGGCGCCAAATCACAAAAAAGCGACTCAAAAACCCCCCTCTTTAACCCAAGATTTATAAGAGAGATTCCTTTTGAAAAGGAGATCGAGATTGGCCAAAAAATAAAAGCAATCGAGGTTTTCAAAAAAGGCGATTTAGTAGATGTTATTGGTATTTCTAAAGGAAAAGGATTCGCCGGAGTTGTTAAGAGGTGGGGTTTTAGTGGTGGACCAAGAACCCACGGTCAATCAGATAGGGAACGTGCGCCGGGATCAATTGGTTCAACCACAACGCCAGGAAGAGTTTATAAGGGAATGAAAATGGCCGGAAGAGCCGGTCAACAAAGAGTAACCGTGAAGGGGTTAGAGATATTAGATCTTGACCCAGAGAACGAGCAAATCTATCTTAAAGGTGCTATTCCGGGAAATAAAGGCTCATTTCTAATAATTAGAAAGTCGAAGAAGAAAAGAAAAACATATCAGGAACAAGAGATTCCAGTTGTTCCTAGATTAGGAAAAGAGGAAGAAACAAAAGAAGAGACCGAAAAGGTTGAGGAAGCCGCTAAAGAGCGAGGTGAAAATGAAAAAGGGTAAGGCTTCTAAAAAAGTAACGACAAAAAAAGATGCCATACCTGTATTTGATTTAAAAGGCAGCCACGTTGGTAATATTGACCTACCCAATAAATTATTAAAGCTTAAATTAAAGGAGATAAATTTCTCGCAAATTGTGAGAGCCCATTTACTGAAAATTAGATCCGGGGGTGCTACTACTAAAACAAGAGGAGAAGTTAGAGGCGGGGGGAGAAAACCTTGGCGTCAAAAAGGAACCGGACGCGCCCGGGCCGGTTCTATAAGATCTCCGCAGTGGCGAGGTGGGGGGGTTGTTCACGGTCCCAAACCAAGAAGCTTTGAGGTAAAAATAAATAAAAAACAGGTAAGAAAAGCATTACTTGGCGGCTTGTTAACCAAATTTAAAGAGAAGAGGATACTGGCCTTAGAGGGTTTAGAAAACCTAAAGGGTAAGACAAAAGAGGTTACGGAGATTTTAAATACTTTAAAGGTAGATAAAAACATCCTGTTAATTTTAGATAAAGAAGATACTTTGGTAAAAAGAGCTGTAAATAATTTAGAAAACGTGATAGCTCAAAAAAGAGAAAATATCAGTGTTTTTGAAGTTTTAAAATCCGATTGGCTTATTTTTAGCAAAAAAGCATTGGAAGAAATTTTTGAAAAATATGAAAAGAATGAAAAATAATTTAAGTTGGATAATTTATAAACCAGTTATGAGTGAAAAGGCAATTAAAGAAGCAGAATTTAATCGCTACAGCTTCTTAGTTCATAAAAGGGCTGATAAAAAAACCATAAAAGAAGCGATGAAAAAATATTTTGGGGTAGAGTCTATTCGAATAACAACCAGTATTTTAAAAGGAGAAGAAAAAAGATTTGTAAAAGCCGGAAAAAATTTTAAAGAGAGGGATTATAAAAAAGCAATTGTTACCTTAAAAGAAGACCAAAAAATAGCTATTTTTGAAACCAGCAAAAAATGACACAAATAATAAAGGGAGTAAAAAATCTCAAAGAAATTTTAACTAAAACCGGGGGGAGGGATTCCCAAGGACATATAAGTGTTCGTCATATTGGCGGTCGTCATAAAAGATTCTACCGTATAATTGATTTCAGGCGAGACAAATTTAATATTTCTTCCAAAGTAGTTTCTATTGAGTATGACCCAAATAGAAACGCTAATGTCGCTCTTTTAAATTATGCAGATGGAGAAAAGAGATATATTTTAGCCCCAGAGTCTCTAAAAGTAGATGATGAAGTTATTAGTGGTCAAAAAATAGAGATCAGAGCTGGGAACGCTACTCCTTTAAAAAATATACCAGTAGGTACTATTGTCCATAATGTTGAGCTCTTTCCGGGTAAGGGGGGACAACTAACCCGTTCTGCTGGTAGTGGTAGCCAAGTGATGGCAAAAGAAAAAGGCTACGTTTCATTAAAAATGCAAAGTGGTGAAATCAGAAAAATTAATGAAAATTGTATAGCTACAATCGGGACTCTTTCAAAAGGCGATGTTAAAAATATAAAACTTCTAAAGGCTGGTCAAAGAAGACACTTAGGGATTAGACCGGGAGTTAGAGGAGTGGCAATGTCTCCGCGAGATCACCCTCATGGTGGCGGGGAAGGCAGAAGTGGAATTGGTATGAGTTCTCCAAAGACTCCTTGGGGAAAGAGAACTTTAGGTAAAAAAACCAGAAAGAAGAATAAATCTTCTAATAAAATGATAATTGCAAGGAGAAAAAGATAGACATGGCCCGCTCTTTAAAAAAGGGACCGTTCATCGACCCAAAACTTTTAAAAAAAGTAAAAAAAGCAAAAGAAGAAGGTTCGCGAGAACCAATTAAAACTTATTCGCGCAGTTCCCAAATTTCTCCTGATATGGTGGGTCTAACAATAAGTATTCATAATGGTAAGACATTTATAAGCGTTTTCATTACTGAATCAATGGTGGGCCATCGTCTTGGTGAGTTTGCACCAACTAGAACATTTAGAAGTCACGGCAGAGTTATGGAGCGAACCGCTACACCAACCTAAAACTTATGGAAATTAATGCTGTTGCTAAAAATATAAGAATATCACCAAGAAAAGTACGCTTAGTTTCTGGTAGCCTTAAAGGTATGGTCGCGAAAAAAGCTCTGGAATACTTACGTTTTGCTAACAAAAGCAGCGCCTTGCCGTTATCAAAAGTAATAAAAAGCGCTTTAAGTAACGCTACTAATAACTTTAAATTGGAAGAGGATAAATTGAAAATTAAAGACATAGCCGTAGAAGAAGGTCCTACCCTGAAAAGATTTAGAGCCCGTTCTCGAGGTATGGCCCATTCAATCTTGAAGCGAACAAGCCATATTAAAGTAGTTTTGGAGGATGTTAATGGGCCAAAAAGTTAATCCAATTGCGTTTAGATTACCAACAACCGGTAATTGGGTTTCCCGTTGGTACGCGAACGATAAAAGGTATAAAGAATTTTTAAACCAAGATATAAAAGTAAGAAATTTAGTAATGAGGGTATTAAAAAATGCCGGGGTTAGTAAGATTATTATTGAAAGATCGATCAATAAGGCGACTGCCACTGTTAAAGTAGCGCGTCCTGGTATGGTTATTGGCAGGGGCGGTTCTGGAGTTGAGCAATTAAAAAAAGAGCTAGAGAGTTTAATTGGTGCAAAATTAACCTTAAATATTGAAGAGATTAAAAAACCAGATCTCGATGCTTACCTTGTAGCGAGGTCTGTAGCTGATCAAATTGAAAAAAGATTGCATCCTAAACGAGTTATCGCTTTTGCGGCTGAAAAAGTGATGCAAGCGAAAGCTAAAGGAGTAAAAATTATTGTTTCTGGTAGAATTGGAGGATCGGAAATTGCCAGAAGGGAAAAAATAGTTTTAGGAAGTATCCCATTACAAACTATTAAAGCTGATATCGATTTTGCGGTCGTGGCCGCAAAAACTCAAACCGCTGGTGTAGTGGGAGTAAAGGTTTGGATAAGTAAACCGGAAGAACAAATTTCAAAGGAATAACTTATGTTACAACCAAGAAGAGTAAAATTTAGAAAGCAATTCAGAAGGACAGGCAGTATTAGAAATATTGCTACCAGGAAATTAGAAATCGAATTTGGCGAATATGGACTAAAGTCTCTTGAAGCTGGTTTTTTAACCGCCAGACAGGTAGAGGCGGCAAGACGCGCAATGACCCATCACACTAAAAGAGGAGGGAGAATCTGGATTAGAATTTTTCCGGATAAGCCGGTAACCAAAAAACCACCAGAAACTCGTATGGGTTCGGGTAAAGGGGCGGTTGATCACTACGTTGCGGCTGTAAAAGCAGGAACAGTTCTTTTTGAGATTGGTGGGGTAAGTAAGGAATTAGCTCTTGAATCATTAAGATTGGCGGCTGAAAAATTACCGGTTGCGGTAATGGTTGTTTCAAAAACATGAAAAAATTAACGGAAAAATTAAGAGTAAAAAATATTAATGAGTTAAAAGATTTACTAAAAGAAACTGATAAAGAATTGGTTGATTTAAAAATTAAATTAGCGACGAGAAAGTTAAAAAACACAAAGCTAGCTGGAACAAAGAGAAAAGAAATTGCGCGTATATTAACTTTAATTAGAGAAAAGGATCTAGGTTTATGATTGGAAAAGTAATTTCGACAAAAATGCAAAAAACCGCGGTGGTCGAAGTCGAAAGAATTTCCATCCACTCTCTTTACAAAAAGAGAGTCAGGAAAACTAAAAAATTTAAAGCTCACGATAATTTAGGAGTAGAAGTTGGTAATATTGTCCGAATTGAAAATACCCGACCAATTTCAAAAGATAAGCATTTTCAAGTGGTGGAGATAGTAAAGAAATGATTCAAATAAGAAGTGTTTTGAAGGTTGCTGATAATAGCGGCGTTAAAAAATTGAAAGTTATTGGAATACCAGGTAAAGCAAAAGCGAAAACATCTTCACTCGGAGATATTGTTACTGCCGTGGCAAAAGGAGCTGATAGAGTGTCGGTGGTGAAAGAAAGCGAGATTGTTAAAGCGGTAATCGTCAGGGTAAGAAAAGAAAAAAGAAGAATAGATGGTTCTTATATCCGTTTTGATGATAACGCCGCGGTAATTATTGATAATAGTGGTAACCCAAAAGGCACTAGAATTTTCGGTCCAGTTGCTAGGGAATTGCGCGACAAGGGCTTTTTAAAAATTATCTCTTTAGCACCAGAAGTTTTTTAAATATGAAATATAAAGTTGGTGATCTAGTTAAAGTTAAATTAGGGAAGGATAAAGGTAAAACCGGTAAGATTGAGAGAGTAATTACGAAAGAGAGTAAAGCCATTGTGGCGGGGTTGAATCTTTATAAAAAACATTTAAAAAAAGGAGCAAAGGGATCAGGCGGTATTATTGATATAAGTAAACCCTTATATTTATCAAAAGTCCAAATAATTTGTCCTAAATGTAATTTACCAACTAAAATTGGATACGAAATCACTAACAAGATAAAATCGAGAGTTTGCCGAAAGTGTAAGGCAATAATAAGTTAGCTATGAGTCTTTTTGAAAGATATAGAAAAGAAATTCTTGAGCAACTGAAAAAAGATCTAGGGTTAGAAAATAATTTTGAAGTGCCTAGTCTTGAAAAAATTGTTATTAATTGTGGTCTGGGTAGTGCGGCTGACGATCAAAAAGTCTTGGATGAAATCTCTAGTAAAATCGCTAAAATTACCGGTCAAAGACCGATAGAAACTTTCGCAAGGGCAGCCATCGCCTCGTTTAATATTAGAAAAGGGCAAAAAATAGGTATAAGAGTAACTTTAAGAGGGAAAAAAATGTATGATTTTTTTGAAAAATTTGTTTCGGTGGTTTTACCTAGATTGAGGGACTTTCGAGGGGTGTCCCAAAACAGTTTTGATAAAAGAGGTAATTACAGTGTCGGTCTAAAAGAAATAGATGTTTTTCCTGAAGTTGAGGTTTTAAAGGGAAGTAAAGAAACCGGCTTAGAAGTAACTTTTGTCACAACTACACAAGATCCCGAAAAGGCTAAAAAATTACTAGAAGCTTTGGGTATGCCTTTTCAGAAGCAAAAGTAAAAATGCAAAATTTAAAATACTTTAAATTTTGTTTTTAAGAAGTAACTATGGCAAGACTAGCGATGATTGTAAAAGCGCAAAAAGTACCTAAGTTTAAGGTTCGTGCAAAAAACCGCTGCAGTCGGTGTGGTCGGCCTAGAGCCTATATTAGAAAATTTGGACTTTGCCGAATTTGCTTTCGAGAGTTCGCCCATAAAGGGGAATTACCCGGGGTTTTAAAGAAGGGTTAAAAACTAAAATGATTACTGATCCTATTGCCGATATGTTAACAATAATAAGAAACGGTTTTCTCTCAAAAGCCGAAACTGTAAACATACGGCACTCTAACTTTAAAAAAGAGCTGGCAATAATTTTGAAGAAATTAGAATTCATTGAAGATTTTGAGATTTTAAAAGAAAAAAACCACCAAACTATTAAGATTTCTTTAAAATATAAAAATGCAAAACCAGCCCTTACCGGAATTAAAAGGGTCTCTAAGCCAGGCTTAAGAATATATGCAAAAAATAAAAAAGTTCCTAAAACCCTTGGGGGAATTGGGGCAACAATTGTTTCTACCCCAAAAGGCTTAATGACTGATGGAGACGCAAAAAGAAACGGTTTAGGCGGTGAGATAATTTGTAAAGTATGGTAAACCTAAGACTTAAATTAACAGTAAAACCAATAGAAATACCTTCAGGCGTCCAAGTGGACTTGGCCGGGAATTCAATTTTAGTTAAAGGACCATTAGGTGAAATAAGTAGGGAGTTTCCGAAAAACATAACTATTAGTCACTCTGATAATAAAATTTATATTAAGAGAGATTCCGACGAAAAGTTTTCAAAAGCAATTGAAGGCACAACTAGAGCTTTAATTTCTAATTTTGTTGAAGGTGTTACCAAGGGTTTCTCAAAAACCTTAGAATTATCCGGAATTGGTTTTAGAGCAAATTTAGAGGGGACAACATTAAACCTATCAGTCGGTTTTTCTCATCCAATAAAATTTGAAGCACCCTCCGGAGTGAGTTTTGAAGTCAAAGAGAATAAAATAAAAGTCTTTGGCGTCGATAAACAGTTAGTTGGAGATACGGCAGCAAGAATTAAAAAAATAAGAAAGCCCGATCCTTATAAAGGTAAAGGAATAAAATATGAAGGTGAGATAATTAAGAAAAAGGTGGGTAAAACTGCCAAATTGGGAGCGGGGGAAAAACTATAGTTTATGCGAACAAGACAAATTAGACACAAAAAGATTAGAGCAAAAATATTTGGTACAAGGAAGAGGCCAAGACTTGGTGTTTTCAGATCGTCCAAGCAAATTTACGCGTATTTAATTGATGATGATCAAGGAAAAACATTAGTTTCCGCAAGTTCCTTAGAATTTGAAAAGAATGGGTTAACTAAGCTTCTGGTCGCAAAAAAAGTTGGAAAAACTTTAGCCGAAAAAGCAAAAAATAAAAAAATCACAAAAGTAGTTTTTGACCGTAGTGGATATTTGTATCACGGTAGAGTTGAAGCCTTGGCGCAAGGATCCCGAGAAGGAGGCTTAAAATTTTGAACTGGGAAAAAGAATTTGAAGAAAAGATAGTCCAAGTTAATAGAGTCTCTAAAAAGACAAAAGGTGGAAATAGGATTGGATTTTCAGTTTTGATGGTTGTTGGTAATCGAGCGGGAAAAGTCGGTGTTGGTTTAGGTAAAGCTCCGGATGTCCAATCAGCGATTGTAAAAGGGGCTACTTTTGCTAAGAAACATCTTATTGATGTTCCCTTGAGAGGAACCACAATACCGCACGAAATTGTAGTTAAAAAAGGAGCAGCCAAAGTATTTTTAAAACCAGCTGCACCCGGAACAGGAGTAATTGCTGGTGGCGCAGTTAGAGCTGTTGTTGAAGCAGCGGGAATCGGGGATATTTTATCCAAGGTTTTAGGAACTTCTAATCAGGCCTCAAATGTTTACGCCACTCTTGAAGCCTTGAATAGACTGACTAAAATAGAAGAAAAACCCTCGGTTGTGGTTGAAAAAAATGTTAAGCAAATTACAGAAGATAAAGCAAAAAAGTAAAAAAAGACTTGGTCGAGGAGAATCATCTGGAAAAGGCAAAACTTCCGGACGTGGTACCAAAGGCCAAAAAAGCCGAGAAAAAATAAAGCTTTCTTTTGAAGGCGGGCAGCTGCCTTTAATTAAACGCTTACCATTTAAACGCGGGGTAGGAAATAAGCCGAAAAATCCAAAATTTACAGTAACTTTAGATATGTTGGAGAAACTACCAAAAAATTCTTTAGTAACGGTGGAGACTTTAAAGAAAGCAGGGATACTGGACACTAATAAAAAAAGGGTAAAACTTAAAGTTGTTTTCAAGGGTATAATAACCAAACCTCTTAAACTTAAGATTCCGGCAACGGCCCGAGCAAAGGAGGCAATTATAAAAGCCAAAGGAGAGGTAGCTGATGTTTAGAGTTTTAAGAGGAATTTGGAAAACTCCCGATCTTAGAAATAAAATTTTAATTACTTTTGGGATTTTGATTGTCTTTAGGATTGCCGCCCATATTCCTGTGCCGGGAGTTGATATAAACTCTTTACGTAAACTTTTCGAAGACAACCAACTATTAGGGCTGTTAGATCTTTTCAGCGGAGGCACCTTATTTAATTTTTCTATTGTGGCTTTAGGGTTAAACCCTTATATTAACGCTTCAATAATAATGCAGCTTTTAGGTATGGTCTTACCAAAACTTGAAGAATTGCAGAAGGAAGGAGAATACGGACGACAAAAAATAAATCAATACACAAGAATGTTGACAATTCCTTTGAGTGTAATTCAAGCCTATGGAGTTTTGGTACTTTTAACTAGAAGTGGAGGAGGGGTTTTAACTAATATTAGCGTCCTTGAGACAATTGCAATTATTATTACTATGACTGGCGGTACAATATTTTTGATGTGGCTTGGCGAACAGATAAGTGAATTTGGTCTTGGTAATGGAATTAGTATTTTAATTTTTGCCGGTATTGTTGGCCGGATTCCGGTTACAATTGGCCAAACAATTTCTATTTTTGATCCGCGAAATATTATTAATCTTGTTTGGATTTTAGTTTTAGGTTTAGCAGTCATCACGGCGGTTGTATTCATAAATGAAGGTCACCGCCGAATCTTAGTACAATACGCAAGAAGAATTAGGGGAAATAGACTTTACGGAGGGCAAACTACTCACCTCCCTTTAAGAGTTAATCAAGCAGGGGTTATTCCAATAATTTTTGCCGTTTCAATTATTTTATTTCCGGGAATGCTCGCGACTTTTTTAGCCAGCAGTACTGTATCTTTCGTAGCGAATCTTGCAATTTCGATAAGAGATTTCTTTAACAATACAACTTACTACAGCGCCATTTATTTTCTTCTGGTTGTGTTTTTTACTTACTTCTATACTCAAGTTACTTTTAATCCCACCAAGATTTCAGATGAGATCAAAAAATACGGGGGGTTTATTCCGGGCATTAGGCCCGGTCGCTACACAGCTGATTATTTAAGTTTTATTTTAAACAGAATTACTTTGGTTGGAGGGATATTTTTAGGAGTGATCGCGATCTTACCGTTTATTGTTACGGAAATCACCAACGTTAAGACCCTAGCTTTAGGAGGAACCGGTTTATTAATTGTCGTAAGCGTTGTGTTAGAAACCACTAAACAATTGGAATCGATGATAATAATGCGTTCTTATGAAGGTTTTTTAGAAAGGTGATGAACGTATTAATTTTTGGAGCGCAAGGCTCTGGAAAAAGCACTCACGCGCAATACATTGCTGCTAAGTTAGGAGTTAAATATATTTCTACCGGTGCTCTCTTGCGGGAAATTGAGCAAGAAAACTCGGTGCTTGGTAAGCATGTTAAAGAAACCTTGGCCAAAGGTGAATTGGTTGGGGATGAAATAATGGGGGAGGTTATTGGTAAGCAAATTAAAGGCTCTTCTGGTTTTATACTTGATGGGTACCCAAGAAATTTTAATCAAGTTAATAGGCTAGAAAAAGAAAGTATTAGAATCGATTTGGTGATTTTGGTAACTTTAGATGAAAAAGTCGCAATTCGTAGACTTTTAGCTAGAAGCCGTAGTGATGATACGAGAGAAGCAATTAAGAAACGTCTGGAGATTTACGCAGAATCGACAACACCAATAATTGATTACTATCGAAATTTAGGAGTCGAATATTTGGAAATAGATAACCGACCGCCAATTGGTCAGGTACAAAGAGGAATAGATGGTTTACTTAAAAACCGATAAGGAGATAGAAATAATGGCGGTAGCTGGAAAAATTGCGGCGTCTACCTTAAAGAGAATTATTAAAAATGTTAAGGTTGGTGTACAGACTCAAGAATTAGATAAAAATTCTTTAAGATTAATTGAAAAAATGGGTGGGAGAGCCGCCTTCAAAAAAGTAGCCGGTTATAAACATACTATTTGTACCACGCCAAACGACCAAGTTGTTCACGGTCCACCAGGAGGCTATTCTTTAAAAGAAGGCGATATTTTAGGAATTGATCTAGGGGTCTGGTGGAAGGGTTATAACAGCGACGTAGCCGAAACTATTGGAGTTGGTAGGCTTTCGAAGGAAAAAGAAAATTTTTTAAAAGTTGGTAGGCAGACCTTAGAAAAGGCAATTAAGGTTGCGAAAGCGGGAAATCACATTGGCGATATTTCTTACACAATACAAGGTAATATTGAAAAAGCGGGTTACAGCGTTGTTAAGGAATTGGTAGGACACGGGGTCGGAAAAAAACTGCATGAAGATCCTTTGGTTCCGGGAATAGGTAAAAAGTCTTCAGGGATTGAAATTAAAACAGGAATGGTTTTAGCTATTGAAGTGATCTACAATCTTGGTAAACCGGAAGTTTATTTAAAGGATAATGGTTGGACAGTTTCGACAAAAGACCGCTCTATTTCTGGATTATTTGAAAGAACAGTAGCGATCACCGAAGAGGAACCACTAATTCTAACGCCACTTTAAGAAAAATTTAATAAGTAGGGTTTTTATCTTGCTATATTAATTTAAAATTGGTAAAATACAACCTTTATGGAAAAAGAGAACATTGAGATCGAAGGTAAGGTTTTAGAAGCCCTGCCTAATACGTTGTTTAGAGTCGAAGTTGAACAGTCGCCTTTTGAACCTTTAAAAGGGAAAGTTCTTCTTTGTCATGTTTCGGGTAAGATGAGGATGCACTACATAAAAATTCTGCCTGGCGATAAAGTGAAAGCGGTTGTTACACCTTACGATTTAACTAAAGGGAGAATTACGTACAGATATAAATAGTATGAAAGTAGCCGCCTCAATTAGAAAAAGATGTAATAAATGTAGAATTGTGAAACGTGAAGGTGTTCTCTTTGTTATTTGTGAAAACCCTAGGCATAAACAAAGGCAAGGCTGAAGATAAAGTCAAAAGGCAAAAGTCAAAAGGCAAGAGTTAAAATTTTTACTTTTTACTTTTGAATTTTAACTTAAATTTTATGGCTAGAATTTTAGGAGTAGAATTACCGGCAAATAAAAAAATTCTTTTCGCCCTACCGTATTTTTACGGTATTGGTAGAAGTTTGTCGGAAAAAATTTTGAAAGAGGTAGCAATAAATCCAGATAAAAGAGTTAAGGAATTGACGGAAGATGAGATATCTAAGCTCCAAAAAGCGGTTGAAAATTATCCGGTTGAAGGCGACCTAAGAAGGCAGATTCAACAAAACATAGCAAGACTACAAGCGATTGGGGTATATCGCGGAATTAGACATAAGAAAAACCTTCCGGTGAGGGGGCAAAGAACCAGATCAAATGCAAGAACAAAACGAGGAAAAAGAGTTACTATCGGAGCGATAAAAAAGGATCTTTTATTAAAGATGCAACCAAAAACACCAGAGGAAAAAGGAAACAAAAATGGCTAAAAAAACCCTTGAAAAAGAAGTAAAGTTGGGAAAGGTTTACGTAAAAGCAACCTTTAACAACACTTTAGTAACTATAACTGATGAGGAGGGGGACACATTAATCAGTAGTAGTTCTGGTAGTGTGGGGTTTAAAGGAGCAAGAAAGGCTACCCCTTATGCTTCCACGACAGCAACAGAGTTAGCGGCCCGCCGGGCCGTTGAAAAAGGAGTAAGGGAAGTCGAAGTTTATATTAAAGGTCCTGGCGCGGGTAGAGATGCGGCAATCCGGGCTTTAAAAAATAGCGGTTTGGTAATAAAGGCAATAGCCGATATTACGCCAATACCTCATAATGGTCCAAGACCAAGGAAAAGGAGACGTGTCTAGGGAACTAAAAAATTAGGAAATTATGGCTAGGTATACCGGTCCAAAATTTAAACTAGATAGACGAGAAGGAACAAACCTTTTTTTAAAAGGGAAGAGATCTTTATCGGGTAAGCATCCTTTAGATAAAAAAGGAGCCGTACCTCCCGGGCGAGCCGCCGGTAGGCTTAAGCGCAGAAGAGTATCGGATTATGCCCTGCAACTAAGAGAGAAGCAAAAGGTCAAGAGAATGTATGGGCTACTTGAGCGTCAGTTTAAAAGATATTTTGAAATTGCTTCTAAAGAAAAAGGAAATCGGGGAACAAAGCTCCTTGAAATTTTAGAGTCAAGATTAGATAATATAGTTTATCGTTTAGGCTTTGCCTCTTCCAGAGCTCAAAGCAGACAACTTGTATCACACGGCCATATCTTAGTTAATGATAAAAAAATAGACATACCATCATATAATGTAAAGGTTGGTGATATAATTTCGCTGACGGAAAAAGCGCAAAAATTTCCGTTAGTTGCCGAAGCTTTAGATCTAGTGGGACAAAACCTTCCAAAATGGTTAAAACGTGAGGGGCTTTCCGGAAAAGTGCTTAGGATGACCGAAAGAGAGGAACTAGACGCCTCGATAAACGAAGCATTAATTGTAGAATATTATAGTAGGTAAAATTATGATTAATAATTATTTAGATCAAATAAAAATTACTCCTAGTAAAGGCGCCGAAACTGATGGTACTTTAGTTATCGAACCGCTTCCCCAAGGGTTTGGTATAACTTTAGGTAATTCTTTAAGAAGGGTCCTTTTGTCTTCCTTAAGTGGTGGAGCAATTACACAAGTAAAATTCGATGGTATTCCCCACGAATACACTACTATTAAAGGTGTAAAGGAAGACGTTGTGCAAATTCTCTTGAACCTTAAAAAAATTAGGTTAAAAATTGATACTGAAAAACCGGTAAAATTATCTATTGAACAAAAAGGACCGGCTCTGGTAACGGCAGCCGATATTGAGACACCTCCAGGTTGCGAAATTGTTAATAAAGAAGCGCCTATCGCCACTCTCGCCGATTCGAAAACGAAATTTGAGGCTTCTTTGGTCGCTGAAAAAGGAGTTGGGTTTACGCCTGCTTCCGATCGTAGAGAAGTTGGTATTGGAATAATTCCTTTAGACGCTAATTTTTCTCCGGTTTTGCGTGTTTTTTATAAAGTTGAAGAAACAAGAGTTGGGCAAATGACAAATTTCGACAAACTTACTTTAAGAATTGTTACCGACGGTACGATCACCCCACTTGAAGGAGTTAAACTTTCGGCCACAAATTTGATTAATTTTCTCTCTTTATTCACCCAAGAGAAATTACCAAAAGCAAGAGCCGTTTCTAAAAAAGCCAAAGCAAAAATAGATATCAATGCTCCGATTGAAGAGCTAGATTTACCAACAAGAATTACTAATTCACTGAAAGTCTCCGGAATTGATACAATTGGGAAATTAGCGGCTACCCCAAACGAAGAACTAGTTAAACTTAAGAATTTGGGAGCAAAATCATTAGTAGATATTGAAGCAAAACTAAAAGAAAAAGGGTTGAAGAAAAAATGACTCATGGTAAGAAAAGATTTAAGTTGGGAAGAAACACCAAGCAAAGAAAAGCCCTTATAAAAAACCTGGCTGCTTCTTTAATCCTCCATGAAAGAATTGAAACTACGCTCGCAAAAGCTAAATTTCTCAAACCTTATTTAGAAAAGCTAATCACCAAAGCCAGAACTACTAATCTTAATTCAAGACGCCAAATGGTCGCTTCTTTAGGTAATGGTATGGCAACAAAAAAAATTATTGAAGTGATCGGTCCAGTATTCAAGGATCGAGGTGGTGGTTATCTAAAAATTACTCGTTTAGGAAATCGTAGCGGAGATAATAGTCCCCTTGCTCTAGTAACCTTTAGCGAAGATATTTCTCAAGTTGCTTCTACTAAAGAGGCAAAAAAAGAAAAGGGGGCAGTTGCTAAAAAAACAAAAACAAAAGGTTCCGCAGGAAAAATAAAAACAGTTAAACAAACCAGAAAAGGAACGTCTAGTAGTGAAAAAAAAGCAAAATAATCAAAAAGAGGATTGGTATCTAATAGATTTAAAAAATAAAATTTTAGGCAGAAGTGCGGTAAGAATAGCTACCCTTCTACAAGGTAAACACAAACCCACGTACACCCCTTATTTAGAAAGTGGCGATATGATTGTTGTTGTCAATGCCTCTAAGGTTAAAGTGAGTGGAAAAAAGGAAGAATCCAAAAAGTATTTAAATTATAGTGGTTATTCAGGAGGTTTAAAAGAAAGAAAGTTTAAAGATCTAAAAATTACCCAACCGCAAGTTTTAATAAGAAGAGCAGTTTTGGGAATGTTGCCAAAAAATAAGCTCTCTAGAAAATTAATTAAAAACCTTTATATTTTCTCTGGTGAAGAACATTCTTTCACCGACAAAGAACTAAAAGCAATTAAAGAAAACTAAAATATGATGGATTCAGAAAAAGTAAAAGTCGCAAATAAGAAAAAAATAAATTTTATCTTTACGACTGGAAGAAGAAAGGAAGCAGTCGCTCGCGTTAGACTTTGGTTGGAAAAAAATGGCAAAATTTTTATTAACGAAAAACCAATCGAAGAAGTTTTTAAATCTCCACTACAGAAAAAAATGTATGAAGAGCCGTTTCGAGTCGTAGATCGTCTGGGTCAATTCTCGGCCAGTATAAAACTTCGAGGTGGGGGGAAAAGTGCTCAACTTGGAGCTATCGTTCACGGAGTATCCCACGCACTAGCTCTTTTTGACTTTGAAACCTTTAGACCGGCTCTTTCCAAATACAAATTCTTAACTCGTGACAGTCGCGAAAAAGAATCACGTAAATACGGTCATGCCGGTAAAGCCCGAAAGCGAAAGCAAAGCCCGAAGCGTTAAAAGGGAAGAGGCCGTCTCTTGGCGAAACGGCCTCTAGAGTTGCGGCGGTTAAAAGGTACCCACTTTGCGGCTTACCTAAGAACCTCTATGGTTACCTCCGTTCCGTATTTTTGCAGGTAAGCCCAGCCATCTTCTTCGTTCTTGAACCAAAGGTCGATGTGGTTCCCGGTAATTTCACCTCCGGTGTCTTCGCAGGTATAAATCTTTGGATCTCCCCTGATCTTGAAACTCGTTCCTAAAGGAAGGAACGTTGGGTCACAAGCCGCGGCACCGTCGTGAACCTTCTCACCATTACTCATCCGGCCACAGTAGCCACTGTTGGGACCGAGACAAGCGTAAAAGGTGAGGTGGACAACTTCGGTACTTGCTTGCAACGAGTGTACTCGTACCTGCGATTGGGATCTCGGCAGCGGTTGTCTATTTGGTTGTACGATTGGAAGCGGTTCGCTTCCCCTCAAACTTCGCCAAGCTTGAGGTTCGGATTCCCTTGTTGGTGTGGGATCCGTTTGGGTGTTGCCCTTGAGGACAACTTCTTCGTTGGTTTGGGAACCTCTTACCGCGAGAGTGAACAGGACGGCGGTAAGCGCCAAAACCAACAAAAGGACGTGTCTCAATACTCTCCACCTTTCCTCGGATACCACCGCCGCAAGTTACCGCTGCCTCGCAACCTTACCAAAAAACAACCAAAAAAGTCAACAACTAACCGACAGACTTGATAGTGTGTACGTTGTGGTGTTTTGGAAATAATTAAAAATTTCCAGATTCCACATTTATAACTGCCGACGAAAGATATTTTGAAAAGGTAAAGAAAGTTGGAAATATGAGTCTACTTAAAAACTTGAAACTGCCATGAACGAAAGACACTTTGGTCATCCTTGTTGGACCCTACTTCGTTAAAACTCCGCAGGGCAGGCGATTTAAAGAACCTCTGGCCTCAAACGTTTTATTTTTTATTCTCTATTCATACCTAATTACAATTATATCTTTGTCGTGAACTAAATAATTTTCAAATTCATTATTTGGTTCTCCGTTGACGGTCATTTTGACAGTGCCTTTGGGACCATTACAATTATCAAAGATACACTTGGAGTTAAAAGTCTTACCCCAAATATCAAAGACGTTTACAAGCCGAACGTGGTCTTTGGTAACGGGAGTCATATTATCCATCACTTCCCAATGAATCGTCCCACTTGAATCGTGGGTATGAACATCAGTCATTCGCATCATGGGGTCATACCATTTATTGCTCGCGTATTGACTACCAATACCCAGATTGTCAGGGAGGGTCTGCTTTTGGCTTTTGATGTAGATTTCCAGATAGGGATGCCAGTGGATTCCCTTCTCAGAAACAATATTTTCCTTGGCAACAGGCTTTTTAGTTGAGCTTTGGGTATTAGCAAGCCAGAATAAACCAGCAATGGTTAGGCCACTCCCAATTAAAATGGCGACCCAGATAAAGAAAGTTTTCGTATTTCCTTGTTGTTTCTGTTGTCTCACTAACTCCTTTCTCTCCTTTTTAGTTAATTTTTGATAATTCATAAATATAACTCCTTGTTTGCAAAGCTAATAATTGGGCAAGTAAAAGGAGTTTGGTTTAATTTAGAAATTGGGAATAAAGTTTAATTAGATTAGGAGAAGACCTGATCTGTCTTAAAGGGAAAGAAGAAAAGTTTTCTAAGAACAAAAGTGGGAGAAAAGAGATTGCCACTACCAAAGCTAGTAAAGTAAAAGGTTCGTTTGTAGGTGCTTTAACATCAAAGTTTTGAGTGGCTGCCAAGCAGTGAGAGGCACAGATTGGTTGTTGAGCGATATTCTCTTTACTCATTACCATAGCAGACGAGTTAAGCAGAAGGATTGTTAATACTACTAAAATTAGTAAACCAATAGATCTTTTCATAAGCTGCATTATAGACTAAGCTTCCTTAGCGTTCAACTTTGATAACGGATTAGAAAAAGTTGCCAATAGCTGTATATTTATATAGTAACCACCGGTCTTGTTGGAGGATATCAGGGCACGTTGTGGTTGAACTTCTCG
>CAZXPY010000009.1:0-1467 GCA_964643435.1 uncultured Gammaproteobacteria bacterium
TCTTCGAGTTTGATTGGTTCTTCCATTCGGCCTTGGATGAGGTTGAGATATTTTTCAGTGGTGGCCAGCCTTTTATGCCCAGCTAGTTTTGAGACGACAACAAGCGAAGTACCACCCATTAAATGGTGGGCCACAAAAGTGTGACGCAGATCATTGACTTTAGCATCGCGGATTCCCGCCAGGCGAAAGTAGCGGTCAATAGCGGTTCGGATATTTCTTACTAGTAGTGGTCGGCCAGTTTTAGTAATAAATAAGTGGTTGTCTTTCGACTTAGGTCTGATTTCTAAATATTTTTTCAAAGCGGCCTCGGCTGCTTTATTTAAAGGAACGGCTCTTGCTGGATAACTTTCTCCAGCCGGAACTTTTAGCTCGCCAGTCTTACCATTTGAAAATTTAGCGTCAACTAAAGTAATTTTTGCTAACTCGCCAATTCTAATTCCAGTTTGTAAAAGAAGTTCGATGATAGCGCTAATTCTGATGTCAGCTCTAGCAGCGTCTCGGAGAGCTCTATATTCAGTTTTAGTTAGGATTCTTGGGGGTTTCATTTCGAATTTGGGGTGTTCAAGAAGAAGGGCCGGATCGTCAGTAATAAAATCGTTAATTTTTAGGAACCGAAAGAAAGTTTTAGTTGAGTTTGTTTTTCGGGAAACACTTTTTGGGGTATAACCTTCTTTAGACAACTTTGCCATAAAGGCTTTTAAGTCCTTAAGGGAAATTTCGTGGACAGCTGATTTTTTTAGATCATTTAGGAAATTTGAGAGTTGCTCAATATCTTTTCCGTAGGCTAGAACTGTCGCACTGCTACGACCCTGACTTTTTAAATGGTCAACAAACTTGCTGTGAGCTTCTTTAACTTTGATCATAAAAGAAAGCAAAGGGGTTTTAACCCCTTGTTACAGATCATAACAAAACCAGTAACACTTGTCAAGAGACTATAGGGCAGTGTTACCTTAAATGGTATAATTAAAAGTATGTTAAAAAAACTGCCCATTTTCTTAGTTTTTCTGCTCTCTTTATTTTTGATTCTTAATCTCTCGAGAAGTATCTGGGATTTAAAACAAAGCGAGGAAGGTCTAAAAAATACTAAATCTGAATACGAAAAAGCCGTAGAATTAAATAAAAAATTAAAGGACGAGCTTGAATATAAAAAAAGGGATGAATTCGCTGAAAAAGAAGCTAGAGAAAAATTAGGTTACGTAAGAACCGGCGAAGTTGCCGTTGTGGTTGCCCAAGAGCAAAGAAGCGATCCTGCCCTTGAGAAAAGAAAAGAGTTTGAAAAATTAGCCAACCCTTATAAATGGTTTAAAGTATTTTTTGAAAACTAGGTTTGGATTATTGATTTAGGGTTGACACGAAGTCCTGTGTGATGATATTATCTACAGGTTAAATCGATGCGGGTGGGGGGTTCAGAATCCCGTGGGGCTCATAATCCCACTTAAGCCGGTGCAAACCCGGCACCCGCTACCA
>CAZXPY010000009.1:1567-10022 GCA_964643435.1 uncultured Gammaproteobacteria bacterium
TCCCGTGGGGCTCATAATCCCACTTAAGCCGGTGCAAACCCGGCACCCGCTACCAACATAACCCTGAACTAAAATGGTTCAGGGTTTGTGTGTTTATGGGGTGTTTGGTATAATTTCTTCGTTGGCAGGGTAGCTCAGTGGTAGAGCAGCGGACTCATAAGCCGTTGGTTGTGGGTTCGAATCCCACCCCTGCCACCATTAACTAGCCAAAAGCTAAAGCCGTTGGTCGCTGGTTCAAATCCAGCCGCAGCCACCATAATCTCGTCTCTTTAAAAGAATTCTAACCGCCCGTAAAAATTCTCTGAACCTGAAAATCATACCTCTTCTTTAATAAAATAATAGTCAAACAAGCCATGTACCGATTCTGGTGCATGGCAAGCAGATTTTTGGTATACTTCTCTCGATGAAAAAACGAATATTAACGGGCGATCGGCCGACGGGAAAATTGCATTTAGGTCATTACGTAGGGACTCTAAGAAACAGGATCAAGTTGCAAAACGAATACGAGTCTTTTTTTATCGTAGCCGATTTACACTCCCTTACCACCAACACTGATACAAGCAAATTAAAAGAAAATATTAATAATTTGGTTTTAGATTACCTCTCGGTAGGTATCGATCCCCAAAAAAGTACGATTTATTTGCAAAGTGAAATACCCGAAGTTGGGGAACTAGCCACTATTTTTTCAATGTTAATTAGTGTCCCCAGAGTCCAAAGAGTCCCCACTCTAAAAGAAGTAATGCGCGATTTAAAAATTGAAAACCCGTCTTTAGGCCTGCTTTCCTATCCAGTTTTGCAGGCAGCTGATATTTTGATGGTACGTGCCAATTTAGTACCGGTAGGTAAAGATCAGGCTTCTCATATTGAAGTAACTCGCGAAATTGCCCAAAAATTCAACAGCGAATTTAAAGAAATTTTTCCGATTCCGCAAGCTTTAATTCCAAGCGATTTTGGAATTTTGCCAGGTACAGATGGAGCCGGGAAGATGAGTAAATCTTTAAATAACGCTGTTTATTTGGCGGATAGCGAAGAGGTTGTTACCCAAAAGGTAAAAAATATGTACACTGACCCAAAAAGAATTCATAGAGACGATCAGGGTAACCCCGAAGGCAACCCAGTTTTTATTTACTTAGATGCTTTTGCCTCCGAAAACGATAAGCCGCAAGTAGATTCTTACAAGGAAAAATACAAAGCTGGTAAAGTGGGCGACGTGGAGGTTAAGGAATACTTGGTAGCAGTTTTAAATAACTTCTTGCAACCAATAAGGGAAAAAAGAAAACAATTTGAAAAAAACCCAGTCCTTTTGGAAGAAATTTTAAAAGAGGGAACGAGGAAAGCAAAAATTGAAGCTAGCGAAACGTTGTTTCTAGTAAAGAAAGCGGCAAAATTGGGTTTATAAGATTGCTCAAAGTCCCACTCTTTTATATAATGTCTTGGTTATGGCGAACGGAAATTTAAGAAAGAAGTCAAATAAGAATAACCAAATAAAAAACCTTGGGCTATACTTGTTAATCGCTTTTACTGGTTTGTTCTTGTTTTACAACTTCGGGTTGGTTAAACCAGAGCCAAAACTAGAAGAAAAATCAATTTCAACCCTTCTTTCTGAAATCAAAGCTGGAAATGTGGAAAAAATTTTAATTGATGGCGATCTTATTAAGGTTTTTCTAAAAGGAGGCGAGAATTTCCAATCTAGGAAAGAAAAAGGAGAAAGTTTTGTTAAAACCTTAGAAACAGCCGCTATTAATCCTAAAGACGCAAATTTAGAAGTTAAAGATACTTCAAGAAGCGAAATTATCTTTTCTTTAATAAATCTTTTCCTACCAATAATTGTAATCGTGCTAATCTTCTTCTTTATTAGTCGTCAAGCAAGAATGGCGGGCGATACCTTATTTAACTTTGCTCGTTCTCGTGCTAAACTTTTTAATAAAGATAAACCGACTATTAAATTTTCCGATGTTGCCGGAGTTGACGAAGCAAAAAAGGAGCTCCAAGAAATAGTAGAATTTCTGAAAAGTCCAGAAAAATTTAGGATCTTAGGAGCAAAAATTCCCAAAGGAGCCCTTTTAGTAGGACCTTCTGGTGTAGGGAAAACTCTTTTAGCTCGCGCGGTTGCCGGAGAAGCAGGAGTTCCTTTCTTTTCAATTGCTGGGAGTGAATTTATGGAGATGTTAGTTGGAATTGGGGCTAGCAGAGTAAGAGATTTATTCGATACTGCTAAAAAAGCTTCTCCCTCAATAATTTTTATTGATGAAATAGATTCGATTGGTCGGCAAAGAGGTCTAGGTTTGGGGGGAGGTCACGATGAGCGAGAACAAACCTTAAACCAAATTTTAGTTGAAATGGATGGTTTTGAACCTAACGTAAATATTATTGTAATGGCGGCCACTAACCGGCCGGATATGTTGGATCCAGCCTTAGTTCGTCCGGGTAGGTTTGATCGCCGCGTAACCTTAGATTTACCCGATATCGAAGGAAGAAAAGAAATTATTCGAATCCATTCCCGCAACAAGCCATTAGCTGCCGATATTGATTTCGAAAAGATTGCCCGCCGAACCGTTGGTTTTAGTGGCGCGGATATTGAAAATATGTTAAACGAAGCCGCGATTTTAGCAGCCCGACACGGAAAACGTTCAATTGAAAGTAGTGATGCCGAAGAAGCGGCTCTTAAAGTTCAGCTTGGACCGGAGAGAAAAAGATTAACAAGTGAAGAGGAAAAGAAAATTACGGCTTATCATGAAGCTGGTCACGCTTTGACTACTAAACTACTTCCCCATATGGATCCGGTCCACCGCATCTCTATCGTCGCAAGAGGACCAACTGGAGGTCATACCTTAATACCGCCAACTCAAGACCGCTACAACGAAACTAAAACCAGGCTTTTGGAAACAATAACTTCTTTGCTTGGAGGAAGGGCGGCCGAAGAAATTAAGTTTAATGAATTTACGGTCGGGGCTGCTTCTGATATTCAAAGAGCCACTGATTTAGCGAGAAGAATGGTAACCGAATTTGGAATGAGCTCTCTTGGGCCAATAACAACCGGGGTAAGAGGAGAGAATCCTTGGTTAGCAAGGGAATTAGGAGATCCAAAGCCCCTTTCGGAACATCTAGCCGCAAAAGTTGACGACGAGATTAAAAAAATAATTGATGAGTGTTTTGATCGGGCCAAGAAAATTTTGTCAGAGAATAAAGAAAAATTGGACCTTGTATCCCAAAAGCTAATCGAAAAAGAAACTTTAGATGGCAGTGAATTCGAAGAGTTAGTTACTAAAAGCGAGAAAATCTCGCAAGTAAAAGAACAAATTGTGAAAAATAAGTCACCTCAAGAAAAAGGGTAATCCTAAAGACTACCCTTTTGATTTCTCACCTAGCTCGTGGATGAGCGCTTTCGTATTCCCCTCGTCGATTACCAATAATCTTGGCGTAGGGTTGGGTGGTGGAAATATTTTTATGCCCCAGAAGTTCTTGAACAGTAATTAGTGCTACCCCAGACCTTAACATATGGATCGCAAAACTATGACGCAGGGTGTGAGGTGTGACTGGACTTTGAATGCCGGCTGCCTCCGCATAAGTTTTTATTATTAGCCACAAGCCCTGACGGGTAAGTCTTGTTCCCCTTGTTAGGTTGATAAAAAGAGCCGGTCCCCCACGGTTTCGAAGCAATTTTGACCTAGTCTTCTTAAGGTAATCTGAAAGAACTCTGGCAGCCCTCTCATTAATGGGGATAGTCCGCTCTTCGTTATTCTTTCCCCGACAAGTAATAAATGACCGCCCGCTTTTGATATGAATGCAATCCAAATTTAGAGACGTAAGTTCAGTAACGCGCATGCCCGTGGCGTAAAGCACTTCGAGTATCGCCCGATCACGTAGCGCCCAAGAACTGCTACTTTTATACGGTTGTTGTAAAAGTCTTTCTACTTCGGACTTCGAAAGAGCTTTTGGAGCCGGTTTTGGTGCATCAGGCCGCTTGTAA
Organism: uncultured Gammaproteobacteria bacterium; assembly: GCA_964643435.1. Classification (GTDB taxonomy): domain Bacteria; phylum Patescibacteriota; class Microgenomatia; order Woykebacterales; family RBG-16-39-9b; genus CAZXPY01. The sequence goes on from CAZXPY010000009.1 coordinate 5,538, forward strand.
GTCTCAAGAGGATTGTAGCTAATTAAACCCGACTCTTCTAGGAAACCGAAAAAGGAGCTAATTGCGCTTACTTTGCGGGCGAGGGTAACTTTCGCATACCCTCGGCGTCTTAAGTCTCTAGTGAAACCATCTACCATCTCCGGGCTTACTAAGTCCCAAGGTAAACTGCTAGTCCTTTCTTGACGGAGAAAAGAGGCAAACTGGTCAAGATCATTTTTGTAGGCCGCTGATGTATTTGGGCTGGACCCTCCTTTTGCCCGGTAGTCTAGAAAGCTGCTTATACGCGCGTCCAATTGGCCGCTCCTTCCGAGACTTTATTTTTAGGTGCTTTTGTCTCCCACCTTTTCAAGAAATGTACGCCACATTTTTTGAAAAGTCAAGTTTAAGTTTTAGAAACTTTGCGGTACAATATTTCCAATGGTGAAACTTCTTCTAATTGATGGACACGCTGTTTTCCATCGTGCTTATCATGCCCTTCCTCCTCTAACTACCTCTAAGGGAGAGCTAGTTAACGCTGTTTTTGGATTTACCAGCATGCTTTTGCGTGCCATTGCTGATATCAATCCAAATTATATTGCGGTTGCTTTTTATACAGCCCATCCTACCTTTCGTCACCAAGAATACACTCTCTATAAAGCGCAAAGAATAACCGCTCCGCAAGAACTCCACGAACAATTACCACGCGTAAAACAAGTGGTCGAGGCTCTTAATATTCCAATCTTTGAATTAGCTGGTTACGAGGCTGATGATGTTATTGGTACTTTGGTGAGGCAGGCGACGGAAAAGGCAAGGGCGGATTTGGAGGTGATTATTGTTACCGGAGACCGCGATACCCTTCAACTAGTCCGCCCAAAAGTAAAGGTTTGTGCTCCGGGTAAATCCTTCTCCGATGTTATCTATTACGACGAAAAGAGAGTCAGAGAAAAATATGGTTTAGATCCTTCCCAATTAGTAGATTATAAAGCCTTGGCTGGGGATGCTTCTGATAATATTCCTGGAGTAAGAGGTATTGGAGACGTAACCGCGACCAAATTATTACAAAAATTTGGGAATATTGAGAAACTTTATCATAATCTGGACAAGGTTGAGAGCGAAAGAATTAGAAAAATGCTTGAAGCTGATGCCGAAAGTGCCGTCCTTTCTAAAAAGTTAGCCACAATCGATACTAAAGTTCCCATTAAATTAAACCTAAAAGAAGGCGTCTTATCGGATTATAATAAAACGGCCGTTACTACTTTGTTTGAAGAATTAGAATTTAAAAGCTTAATTCCAAAACTGCCTCTCTCATCAAAAAGAATTCCAAAATCCAAACCCGTTACAAATGAGCAACAAATAGGCTTTTTTGATGGCAGTAAGGAACAAAGTGTCGCTGTTAACGAAAAAACAAGGGAGTTAGAAAAAGTTTTACGGGAAACGGAAGATAGGGGAGTTTTAATCGATAAAGAATTTTTAAGTGAATTAAGTGTTGATATAAATACACAATTAGAAGAACTTGAAGATAAAATCTACTCAAGTGTTGGTCACGAATTTAACTTAAACTCTCCAAAACAACTCTCGAGCGTTTTATACCAGGAATTGAATTTAGCCAATTCGGCTGTTAAGAAAAGAAAAACTCACCTTGCCACTGATGAAGCAACCTTGATGCTTCTTTTAGGAAGCCACCCAGTAGTTGAACTAATGCTAAACTACCGGGAACTTTTTAAACTTAAATCAACTTATATTGATAGTCTGCCTTCTCAAATTGGAAGTGACGGAAGAATTCATACCCATTACCATACCGACGCTACTAGAACAGGGAGACTTTCTAGTAAAAATCCAAATCTGCAAAATATTCCAATTAGAGGTGATTGGGGTGAAAAAATCCGCAGAATATTTATTACCCCAAGCCGTCACCGGCTTTTATCAGCTGATTATAACCAAATTGAACTGCGAGTTATGGCTCATATGAGCCAGGATGAAAATTTAAAAGAAATTTTTAAAAGAGGCGAGGATGTCCATACTAAAACTGCTTCACAGATTTTTGATAAACAAGTAACTGCTGTTAGTGGTCAGGAGCGGCGAATTGCAAAAATGGTTAATTTCGGAATTATGTACGGTATTTCTCCTTTTGGGTTGGCAAGAGAGTTGCAAATTGATTATGAAAAGGCAAAAGAAATAATCGAGCGTTATTTTGAAGAATTTCCGAGAGTTAAACTTTGGATAGGCGATACTTTAAGAGAAGCCTATGAAAAAGGTTTCGTAGAAACCTTAGGCGGTTTTAGGCGCTATGTTTTGGAACTGAAGAGCAATAACCGGATTATTAGAGGAGCCGGTGAGAGGATTGCAGTTAATTCTCCGATCCAAGGAACCGCCGCCGATATTATTAAAGAAGCGATGGTCAAATTGAATGAAGAATTAAGAATTAAGAATTTAGAAACAAAGATGATTTTACAAGTTCATGACGAACTCGTTTTTGAAGTTCCAGAAAAAGAATTAAAAGAAGTTGCACCAATGGTTAAATCCGTAATGGAAACTGCCTTTCCACTTTCTGTTCCTCTTGTTGTTGATTTAAAGATTGGGAAGAATTGGGGGGAAATGAAGCCATTAAGTTAAGTGACACGTGATACGTGAGACGTAATAGGTATTAAAATGACAAATGATGCTGGGTATAAAAATTTAATGACTTGGCAAGTAGCGGACGAGCTAGCCTCTAAAGTTTATGATTTAACTGCGTTCTTTCCAAATAGCGAGCAATTTAGTTTAACGTCTCAACTTCGTAGAGCGGCTTTGTCTGTTCCTACAAATATAGTCGAAGGTTATGCGCGAAATAGTAAGGCTGAATTTCGAAGATTCATAGCTATTTCCTTAGGCTCTCTTGCAGAGACTAAGTATCTTTTGGAGTTCGCTTTTAGAAGAGAGTATCTAAAAGAAAATTATTTTAATGAAGCCATGCGATTAGCCGACAAATGCGGCCAATTACTTTGGAAACTTTACAAATCTACTAGTAAGTAGCTAATATATCCCAAAACGTATCACGTATTTCTTATCGCGTATTACAAGCTTATGCCAGAGCTTCCCGAAGTTCAAACAATTGTAGACGATCTAAATAGAAAAGTAATTGGTACTCAAATTACCCAGGTTATCTATACTGATGAGGGAAAAAAACTAATTAGTAAAAGCGATCAAGATTTAAGCGATATTTTACCTGGTGAAAAAATTACCCGGGCGCAGCGCCGCGCAAAATATTTGATTCTAAATTTATCCGGGGGAAGAAACCTTATAATTCACCTTAAACTTACTGGTCAACTTTTTGTCCGGGATCAAAATTACGCAACCGAACCTTTTACCAGATTAATTTTAAAACTTGACGATAAACGAGAGATTCGTTTTGCAGATCGTGAAGGTTATGGTGAGGTAGTTTTAGCTGACGGGATAGATAAGGTCGAACCAAATTTAGGACCAGAACCGTTTGAAATTAGTGAGCAAACCTTCGGTGATAATTTATTGGCGACTAAGTTAGGAACAATCAAAGAGGCCCTAATTGACCAAAAAGTTATTTCTGGAGTTGGTAATATTTATGTTGATGAGGCACTCTATTTAGCCAAAATCAACCCTTTCCGACCACCTCATTCTTTAAGTAAGGCCGAAACTCAAAAACTTTTAAGATCGATTAGAGAAGCGCTGCAGCAAGGTTTAAAACACCGGGGAACCACAATCGATTCTTACCGTGATACTGCTGGAAAACCAGGTACCCACCAGTTTCATTTATTAGTTTATGGAAAAGCTGGAAAACCTTGTAAACGCTGCGCTACAAAAATCGCTTATACCGAAATTTCCGGCCGCCGCACTCACTTCTGTCCTACATGTCAGCCAAAGGAGCAGTTATCGCTGTTCTAATTGAGAAACACTACCCAAGGTGTCAGTAGGAACACACCTTTAAGTTGTGCATCACTCCATTGTTAATTTTTCATCCCCCCAATATAATTGATGGCAAATGCCAGAACTTCCAGAAGTAGAGACCATTAGACGAGATTTAAACAAAGAATTAAAAGGTCGCAGAATTTTGAGGCTGAAATTTTATGATTGGGCGAAGATGTTGAAACCTTCCCCAGAAGCAGTGGCAAAGGCGGTTGAGGGTAAGAAAATAAAAGATTTTGGTAGGCGAGCAAAACTACTTTTGATGCACTTGGAGGGTGGAAAAACAATCGCGATCCACCTTAAACTTTCGGGTCAATTGTTTATTAGGAAACCAACCGATCCTCCTGATCGTTTTACCCACTTAGTGTTAGAGTTAGATAAAGGTGAGGAATTACGGTTCAACGATCTGCGTAAGTTTGGTTTTATCAAGGTGGTTGAAAATAAAGGGGATCTCAAAAAATTGCTTTCCGAGTTTGGTCCAGAGCCCAATACAGCCGAGTTTACCTTTGAAAATTTTAAGGATATCGTCACTAAAAGTTCTCGGGCGGTAAAAACAATTATAATGGATCAAAAGAAAATAGCCGGTGT
>CAZXPY010000009.1:10122-19492 GCA_964643435.1 uncultured Gammaproteobacteria bacterium
TAGAAGATTGTTTAAGAGCCTTTGAAAAACAGACCTTTGCTAAAAGCAATTTTGAAGTAATTGTAGTAGATAACTGTTCAACTGACAAAACCGCAATAGTGGCGCGGTCTCTCGGTGCAAAAGTCGTAAGTTGTGGCACTTTGGGGGTTTCTCATGCCCGGCAAGTAGGGGCGCTGGCGGCAAAAGGCGAGATAATTGCTGGGACGGATGCAGATACGCTGGTTGCGCAGGATTGGTTGGAAGTGATAGATAAAACATTCGCCAAAGACTCAGAATTAGTGGGAATAACCGGTTCAGTTGAGTTTCTCTCCCAAAGCTCCTTAAATCGTTTTTTGGCAAAAAATACATTTCCTAATTTAATAAAGGCTCTTTATTTCTTTGGAAGGACAGTTTTAAATGGTTTTAATTTTGCAGTTAAAAGAACCGCTTTTCTGGAAATTGGCGGGTTTAATACGAAGCTATCTTCCTATGAAGATATTGATCTGGGACTGCGTTTAGGTAAAATTGGTAAAATGGCTTATATAGAGCAGATGCGTGTCTTTACAAGCGGTCGGAGAATAGATTCTAGTAGAACAAGATTTTTTTGGTTAAACAGCCAAAATTTTTTCCGCTCCTTATTACACCTTAAACCAGTCCGTTTTGAGGCAATTAGATGAAAAGAAGAAGACTTGTTTTCATTCGAAAGGGAGATTACTCATGAAAATTGGATTTTTTACTGAAACTTATCATCCGCAAATAAACGGAGTTGTCGAACAAATCGATACAAGCGCAAAGGAACTCGAAATAAGAGGTCACGAAGTTTACATAATCTGCCCAAAAACACCCAATTTTAAAGATAAAAACAAAAGAGTGATTAGGATCCCTTCAATTAAAATTCACTCAAATCCAGAACAACGTTTTATTTTGCCCCTTCCCGAGAAAAATTTTAGAGAAGTCTTCAAAACCCCGTTTGATATAATTCACGGCCAAAGTGGAGTTCCCGCTCTGCTTTTTGGGTTAGAACTTTCGCGGATCAAAAATGTTCCCTTTGTATTTACCTACCATACGCTTCTCAATCGCTACACCCATTACATTTTAAAGGGAAAATTAGTTACCCCAAAAATGATCGAGGTTGGTAGTAAATTGTTTTGTAACCTTAGTGATGTTGTTATTGCCCCGACGCAGCGGGTAAAAGGCGAGTTAATTTCTTACGGAGTTGCTAAAAAAATCGTCGTGATCCCTGGCGGTATTGATACTGAAAAATTTGCTAATGTCGAGAAAGGCTTTTTGCGAAAAAAGTTTAAAATTGCCAAGGGCGAAAAAATTTTACTTTACATCGGCCGTTTGGGCAAAGAAAAAAGCGTTGATTTTATAATTCGCGCTTTTAAGCTAATCTCGCGTGAAGCAACACTATTCATCATCGGCGATGGACCAGAGAAAGAAAACCTAAAAACTTTAAGCGCAAAACTAAAAATTAATAAAAAAATCATATTTACTGGATTTATAGAAGTTAAAGAAGTACCAAAAGTTTACGCGGATAGCGATATTTTTGTTTTTGCATCAAGAACAGAAACCCAAGGATTAGTTATTATGGAGGCAATGGCTAGTTCCTTACCTATTGTGGCAGTCAGCGATGCGGCTTTTGAAACTTCCGTGATTTCCGGGTTAGACGGCTTTCAAACGGCGCCAAACGAAAGTAATTTTGCGCAAAAAGTGGAAAAATTATTAAACGATAAAAAGTTAAGAGAAAAAATGGGATTGGAGTCTAGAAAACTCTCTATTGAAAGATTTTCAGCGGCTCTACAAGCAGAAAGACTGGAGAAACTTTACCTTGAAACAATCAGCCAATATTATAAAGAAAAGAGAGATAAACTTGATGTTATTAAGCAGAAATTTAGCCAATTTTCTAATTATTTGAAAATCAACGCCGCTGTTGATAAGCTCAAGAGAACAATGCTTTCCTACGGAGAGGGGAGAAAATGAGAGCCGGAATAATAGACGGAAAGGCAATTGCCTTTCAAATAAAAGAGGAACTTAAGGAAAATATTAGGGCGCTTGGAAGGGAACCAAAACTCGTAATTATTTGGGTTGGAGATAATCCTGCCACGGCTGCCTATATTAGGCAAAAGGAAAGAGTAGCGGCTGAATTAGGAATTAATTTTGAAGTAATTAGATATGATAGTGACGTTTCTTTAGCCCAAATTAAGAGAAAAATTATCGAGTTAAATTCGGATAAGAGTGTAGATGGGTTTATTATCCAAACGCCCCTGCCGTCGCAACTCCCCGAAGAAGAAATTTTTGCTATTATTAACAGCGCAAAAGATGTCGATGGTGTAAATCCCGCCTCGTATTTTAAAGGAGCAACGCCGCTTGGGATTATTGAGTTACTTAAAAGAAGTGGAAGGCAGATTGCTGGAAAACATGCGGTGGTAATTGGTCGCAGCAACCTAGTAGGTAAACCAACTGCCGCTCTGCTTTTGCAAAACAATGCTACGGTAACAATCTGCCATTCAAAAACCCCCAATTTAGCGCAATTTTCAAAAACTGCCGATATCTTGGTAGTAGCAATCGGCAAACCTAGATTTATAACAGAAGAGATGGTGAAAAAAGGAGCGATAGTTATCGATGTTGGGATAAATAAAGTCAGCGGGAAACTTGTTGGCGATGTTGATTTTGAAAACGTTCAAAAAGTAGCCTCTTTTTTAACTCCTGTTCCCGGCGGAGTCGGCCCAATGACGGTAGCGATGCTATTTAGCAACTTAGTCCAAGCTTGCTTGAAAAAAGACTTGACAAGTAAATAAAAACTGTTGTATAAAATAAATGAGTAGTGGAGAGCTACGGATCGTGGAACAAAGGGGCTGCCAGATGCTACCTCTTGAAGTTTCCCGAGGACCTTCACCGTTTCCGCGGGTCCGAAAACTCTTCACAGCAGAACTCCTTGGCGGCGCGACCGAGAGTGTCAGCTCGAATCCCGACTGTGCGCAAGGGAAGGCGGGGCCCGAAGTGCACAGGTTGAGGTCGGAGGGCTGGTTACTTAAAGTTAAGCTGCCTAGAAAATCCCGCGTTTCTGCCAAAATTAGCAGGGACGCTCAATATAAGAGTCTGCTACCAAGGAAGACCAAAGGTAGTGGACACTGAACTGATCTGGCCACCCTTCGCAACGTACCATTTGGGTACCTTGCTTCGGGTGGCTTCTTCTTTTGTGTTATAATAAGATTGAAAGGAGTTAAGGATGGCGAGGAGAAAGAGAAAACTTACTCCGGAAGAGGAAGAGTTTGAGCGAAAAACCGGCGCAATTATAGTCAAAGGCAAAGAAGGCAAAAGGCTTGAAAGGATTTTCCAACGATTTCAGCGCGATGGTGATTATATTAATGCCAATCGAACTGAACTTTTGCGCCAATATCCTGACCAATTTGTGGCTGTTTTCAAGGAAAAGGTGATTGACGCAGACAAAGAACTTGATAAGTTGATCAAGAGGCTGAAACGCCGATACACAATCGAAACTCGTGCAAGGATGCGCATCGAATTCCTCCACACTAAGCGCCCAACTTGGATCCTACTGCACGCCGCTTAAATAATTTTAAACTCGATCTCATCTTTTTCGAGGCTGGTAGATACTGTATCGCCAGCCTTAATTTTTTCTTCCACTATTCCCAGTGCCAATTCAACAAAACCAGCGATCTTGGATCTCATTGTTTATTGACAATCTGCGGTAAATATGCGTTAATTTTACACGTGAGGGTAAATTATTTTGGGTTGCACTTAACCTTGGACGCATACGGTGCTAATAAAGAAAATTTAGCTAATAAAGAATCAATTAAAAAATTCCTCGATAGTCTTCCAGAACTAATTGGTATGAAAAAACTAGGCGAGGCGCAAGTTTTTGAATACGATGGGGGAGGGAACAAAGAAGATTGGGGTTATTCTGGTTTTGTAGTTATTACCACCTCCCATATCAGCATCCATACCTACCCAGAAAAGGGATATTTTGCGGCTGACGTTTTTTCGTGCAGCTTTTTCGACTACAAAAAAATACTCTCCAAATTTAAGAAAACCTTCAAATTTAAAACTTATGAACACCAAGTTATTAGACGTGGTTTAAAGTTCAAAAGAAATGTTTTCACCTAAGTTCAACATAACCAATAGCACGCTCGTAGCTTATGCCGTCCGCACTTCGTGCCGAAGCCAGCTACTCCGCGTGCTGCGACCACTTCGCCGAGTTAAACTTGGCTTCGTGGACTAAAGATCTTGAATATGTTTTCACCTAAGTTCAACATAACCAATAAGATTTTGACCAATATCGGTAAAATCGAGGCCGCGAAAGAAATAATTGAAAACGCGCCCCTCGTTCCTGCCTACGAAGCAAAATTTCGGGAGGAAGCAATTATCCGCACTGTCCATCACGGTACCCATATTGAAGGCAACCCCTTGGAGCAAAAAGAAGTAGCCCAAGTTCTGGCGGGGCAAAAAATTTCCGCAAGGGATCGGGATATCCAAGAGATTTTAAATTATCGAGAAGTATTAAAATATATCGATTCTGCAAAAGACGAACCGATCAGCGAAAAAGTTTTATTAAAAATTCACAAACTGACTACTAAAAAAATTTTACCCGAGAGTCAATCTGGCAATTACCGCAAAATAGCTGTAAAAGTAACTAATTGGGCCACTGGTGAAACCTCTTATCTACCACCGACTCCCGAAAAAGTAGTAGCCCAAGTCCGTGACTTCCTTTTTTGGCTAAACCAGACTACTAATGAAGATATTCATCCGGTAATTAAAGCCGCAATTACCCATTATTGTTTGGTAGCGATTCACCCCTTTACTGATGGCAATGGTCGGGCGGCAAGAGCTCTCGCAACGTTAATTTTATTTAAAGAAAATTATGATATTAAAAAATTCTTTTCCTTGGAAGAGTATTTTGATCGGGACGCGGATTCGTACTACCATACGCTGCAGCAAACTTCCAATCAATCAAAAGAAATTAGTGAGCGTGACCTAACCAATTGGATAGAGTACTTTATAGTCGGGTTGGCAATAGAGCTCTCTCGGATCAGAGAAAAAGTGCAGCGTCTTTCCGTGGATTTGAAATTAAAAAGTAAGATGGGCCAAATACCTCTGAACGAGCGCCAATTGAAATTAGTCGAACATATGCAAGAAGTTGGTCAGATTACAAATAAAGACTGGCGCAGTTTACTACCGATGGTTAGCGACGATACCATTTTGCGGGATATGAAATACCTGATGAAGAAGGGTCTAGTGAAAAAACGTGGTTCCACCAAAGCCGCGATCTACCTTTTGAAATAAAAAAGCGTTGTACAGCCTAAAGCTACACAACGCTAATGTCTCTCCAAACTTTAATTTTGCGAACCGACAATTTCCTGGATAGAACCGATTCCTTCACTATCAAGATAGGTAGCAAGGCCTTTGCAGACTCGTCGGGCCATCCACGGACCCTCATAGACGAAACCGGTGTAAGTTTGCACCAAGCTTGCTCCAGCTAGGATCTTTTCCAAAACATCTTGCCAAGTGAAAACCCCCCCAACACCAATTATTGGCAACTTACCTTCGGTACGCTGGTAGATGTAACGGATGATTTCTGTGGAGCGGGCTGCCAAAGGCCTACCACTCAAGCCACCAGTTTCCACCTTCCGGCTACTCTTAAGAGTTTCTGGACGCTGAACCGTAGTATTCGTAGCGATTATGCCTGAAACTTCAAGCCCAGTTATCACCTCTAGAATGTCATCAACCTCTGCCCAAGAAAGATCCGGCGCGATTTTCACTAGAACTGGTTTGTTCGGCGCTTTTGTGTTCCGAACATAAGTTACTTCTTCGACTAGTCTTGCTAAAGCGCCTTTACCTTGGAGCTCTCTTAATCGGGCGGTGTTGGGTGAACTCACGTTTACGCTTATGTAGTGGCCGTACCCAGCCAGCTCCCAAGTGACAGATACGTAATCATTCAGTGCTGTGCCGGCGTCGACGCTAGCTTTGTTTGCACCAACGTTGATCCCAACAATTACTTCTGTCACCGGTGTTTTCTGCAAGTTCTCTTGAACTACACCCGCTCCCAGGCTGTTAAAACCCATTCGGTTAATAAGCGCTTGGTCGTCAATTAAGCGGAATAATCTTGGTCTAGGATTTCCGGTTTGGGGCAGTGGAACGACTGTTCCTATCTCGATGTGACCAAAACCTAGGGCAGCAAGCCCTGATATAGCAGCAGCGTTCTTGTCAAAGCCTGCTGCTAGCCCAATAGGATTAGGAAATTCTAAGCCAAACACACTTACCTTCAGACGCGGGTCTTCGTGGGACAACCGCCTCTTGATAAGGTTGCGTATTAAGGCTGATTTTCCTGCCCAGTGCAAAAGAGTTAAGGCCTTATCATGCGTGGACTCCGCATCAAGACTACTAAGGACTGGAAAGAGTACGCTTTTGTACAACTTAGAGCACCTCTCCTTTCCTGGCTAGTATTTCGCCATCTTTGGCTACTTCTCTGCCGTGAAGGACGATTCGACGTATTCTTCCCTTAATTCTCAAACCTTCGTAAGGGGAACGACCGGCTCTCGAGTGAATCATTTCCCGTGTAAATTCGAAGATATCGTTTTCGTCAACTTCCATGTATGAGTTTGGATCTAGCTTAATATTAAAGATTTCCGCTGGACGGCTACTCATCATTCGGACGAGGTCTTCAGTAGAAAGGCCAACTTGATAGAAAAGCTTCCACATCAGCTGAAATGCTCCTTCGCCAATTACTCCAAACGGTGGGTTTTCGCTGGCCTTTTCTTCTGGAGCGTGAGGAGCGTGGTCGGTAGCGATAATATCGATTGTCCCATCCTTGATACCACGCCAAACTGCTTCCAAATCTTTGGTAGTTCCAAGGGGTGGTTTCATTTTGCCATATGGGCCAAGTTTAGGTAGATTATCCTCGGTGAAGATGCAATGATGAGGACAAACTTCAGCAGTAACTTTCTGACCAGCCTCTTTTGCTTTTCTAATGATCTCCACTTCTTCCTTTAAACTCACATGGCACACATGCAACCTTTGCCGATACAAAGATGAAAGCTCTAAAACCATTTTAAGTAGCCCTGCCCCTTCTGCATGGACAAGGATTGGTGTGGTTGGTGGCCAGGTGAGAAATGCCCGATCAACACTTCCTTTATCAAGTTGCAAGTTGCCAGTCGTTGGGTTTAGGTAAACCTTTAGGCCTTTGACAAGATTATATACTTTGACAAACTCCTCAAGGTTTTGGCCATTTGTTCCAAAGTGAAACCCAACATCACAATAAATCTTTCCTTCCGCCTTTTTGCGTGCTTGGACTATTGCGGAATGGTTAATCAGTGGTGGGTCGGTGTTTGGCATTGCCAAAACCAGCCCAAAACCGCTCAGAAGGGCTGCCTTTGTTTCAGTTTCGAAAGTACCTTTGGGCTGTTGATTGAAGTCTCGGGCGTGGAAATGGGCGTCTATTAATAAGGGAATCCGTAACATCCGGTTCCTCCTTGATTTTAAGGTGCTTATAGAAAAGCCGCTCAAAGAGCAGCTAACCAATCGTTATTATAGCACGCTTCGTAACTAAATACTTTGCTTTGCTCAAGTACTTAGGTACTCTCACATGCTGCGCCGCTTCCGCTCCTAAGCATAAAACTGATATAATTAAAGTATGAAATTTTCGGTTCTTGCTAGCTATTTTGAAAAATTGGAAGGTACGTCTAGCCGAATAGAGCTTACTAAGACTCTTTCTGATCTCTTTAAGAATTTATCGGCAGAAGAAATTGATAAAGTTTGTTATTTATTGCAAGGACGGGTGGTGCCGTTTTTTGAACCGATTGAAATTGGGATGGCGGACAAGATGGTAGAACAAGCGCTTTCACAGGCTTACGATGTTCCTAGGGAAGAAGTCCGAAAACTGGCAACTGAACTAGGGGATATGGGGCGCACTGCAGAGCAGCTAAGTTCAAAGTTTAAAGTGAAAAGTTCAAAATTAGAAATCTTAGATGTTTATGAAGGGTTGTATAAAATTGCGAGGACGGGTGGGAAAGGAAGTGTTGAGAAGAAAATATCAACTCTGGCGGAGCTTTTGAAAAATTTGGATGCAAAAAGTGCAAAGCATCTGCTAAAAATCACCTTGGCGAAGTTAAGATTGGGCATTGGTGACCCAACAATACTGGATGCACTTTCCGTTGCAAAACTAGGCGATAAATCAGCCAGGCTTAGCCTGGAAGAAGCCTACAGCAAAACTAGCGATTTAGGTTTTGTCGCTAAAACTTATTGGTCCTTCGACTCCGCTCAGGATGCGTTAAACGCAGTCGAAAAAGTGGAACTTCAGGTTGGTAAACCAATCCGGCCAGCTTTAGCAGAAAGATTACCAAATGCAGCCGCCGTAATTAAAAAAGTTGGCAATCTCTTTGCCGCGGAGCCAAAATACGATGGTTTCCGCAACCAAGTACACCTACAAAAGTCAAAAGGCAAAAGTAAGCAAGGCTTGCGTTCTAACGAACTACAAAAGGCAAAAGTGGAGGAACAGAAAGAAGTTAGGATTTTTTCAAGGAACTTGGAGGATTTTACCCATGCCTTTCCCGATTTGGTCGAAGCAGTTAAGAAAGAAGTAAAAGCAAAAAGTGCGATTTTTGAAGGAGAAGCGATTGCCTTCAATCCCATAACCGGAGAATATTACCCTTTTCAAGAAACAACTAAGAGACGCCGGAAATATGATATTGAAGAAACCGTTAAAAAACTCCCTTTAAAACTTTTCGCTTTTGATCTGCTCTATTTAAACGGTCAAGATTTAACCGGAAAACCCTACAAGGAAAGACGTAACAAACTATCAACTATAATATCAAAAGATAACACAATAGTCCGACTCTCGGAAGAATACGTGCTTCACAGCGAAAAAGATATTGAGGATAAGTTTTCCGAAGCAGTTACCAGCGGTTTGGAAGGCTTGATGATTAAAAAATTGGATTCTCCTTATAAAGCTGGAGCCCGCGGTTTTCACTGGATTAAATTTAAAAGAGCCGCCTCTGGGCAACTTTCCGATACCATAGATTGTGTTCTACTTGGGATTTATACTGGGACTGGAAAGAGAACTGAATTTGGCGCTGGAGGATTACTGGTTGGCGTTTATGATCAGAAAAACGATGAGTTTGTTACGGTTAGTCGTATTGGTACCGGTTTGACTGATAAGGAGTGGCGGGCTGTTTTCAAGATAGCTCAAAAAATCCGCGTACCCCACAAACCAGCCCGGGTAAAGGCTTTGATCGAACCTTCATTTTGGGTGGAGCCAAAGGAGGTTTTGGAAATTTTTGCCGACGAGATTACTCGGTCTCCTGTTCACACTGCTGGCAAAATAGGCGATAATCCAGGTTACGCCCTTCGTTTTCCTCGTCTTATTTCCTTCCGT
>CAZXPY010000010.1:0-14753 GCA_964643435.1 uncultured Gammaproteobacteria bacterium
GCAACTATTCCCTTACAACCACCACTCACCCCAAAACTGGATGAGGTAATTGCCTCCGCCTCTTCAAATTTAGTTATTAGCGCTTTTTTAATTATTGCCGTCTTTGTTATTCTCACGGTTTTGATTAAAGAAAAGGGCGAGATATTAAAAAAAATGCTTTTTGGCGGTATTGTTTTACCAGTAATAATCGTTACTATTTTTTTAATTGGATCCACTATTTATTTAAACCTAAGTTCAGCCACTGGCGGTCCGGTTCACTGGCACGCAGATTTTGAAATTTGGAATTGCGGCCAAAAAGTTGATCTCGTCGACCCCGAAGGTCTATCCAATAAAGTTGGAACCGCTACCTTTCATGAACATAACGACAACCGTATCCACGTCGAAGGAGTGGTGATAAATCGAAGCGACGCTAGTTTGGAGAATTTCTTTAAGTTTATTGGCGGCGAGTTCAATAGCGATAGTCTAAAAATAGAAACCACTCAAGGTCTTCTTAACATCCACGATGGCGATTTATGCCCAAACGATCAACGCGGCTCGTTGCAAACCTTTCTTTACGCGACGAAAAACGGGACTTTTAACCAAATAAAGCTTAAAAACCCCCAAGATTATATTATTAGCCCTTACGGTTCGATACCTCCGGGTGATTGCATTATTATCGAGTTTGATTCTACCCTAAAAGAAAAAACCGCTAAACTCTGCGACAGTTATAAATTGCAGTTAGAAAAAGAGGAGATAAAGCATGGGTCTTGAAGTTCATTTGCCTACATTAGGACTGGTTGTTGGTAGTGCGGCGATCGACAGTATTAATCCTTGCGCAATTGGAGTTTTGATTCTAATGGTATCAGTAATTCTTTCTGGTAAAGGCACGATTACGCGGATGCTTTTTCTGGGTGGGCTTTACGTCTTTGCCGTCTTTCTCACCTATTTAATTGCTGGTTTGGGTCTGATTTATTTGCTCTCCTCAATTCCCCTTTTTGTTACCGAATATCTGTCGATAACCGTGGGCTCGTTTATTATTTTAGCGGGTCTTGTCGAAGTAAAGGATTTTTATTGGTATGGTCGGTGGTTTTCTTTAGGAATACCAGTCGTGTTTGTTAAAAAGATTCATCAGTTCGCCTCTAATACAACTGTACCCGGGGTAATCCTTTTGGGGGCGTTTGTTTCTGGGGTTGAATTGCCCTGCACCGGCGCCCCTTATCTAGCAATTATCACTATTTTGTCTCTCAATTTTAATTTAGCGGCCTTTTTGCTTTTAGTTCTTTATAATATAATTTTCGTTCTGCCTCTCCTGATAATATTAATCTTGGTAGCGGCGGGTGTGAAACTCCATCATCTAAAAAAGTGGAAGCAAGATTCAAGAGGGTATATGAGGCTTTTCATTGGTTTGCTTTTGATTAGCTTAGGTTGGCTCTTAATACTAATAGCTAACGGTACAGTAAATTTTGGTTAGTTTTAGGAGGATGAAAATATGACTCACATTGTTAAAAGAAAAGGCCATCGGCAGGAATTTGACGAAAGAAAAATCTACGCTTCGGTATACGCTGCTTGTACTAATGTTAGCCTAGAAAAAGAGAGTGCTGAAAAAATTGCTAGCAAAGTCGCTAATACCATTAAAAGTTGGGTTAAAGATAAAAAAGAAGTAAGTTCTTCTGATATTTTTGATAAAGCAGGAGCTACCTTGGAAGAAATTAACCCAGACGTAGCCTTTATGTACAAAACTCACCGCGACATTTCGTGAAAGTCCATTTTCGCTTTAATTTTTCGGATTAGGTTTTGAAGATTATTTGAATTTTGACTGGAATCATAAATTAGAGGAGACTCACTTACTCCCGGAGCCTCTATTTTAGCAACCTCGTAATTAAAATAATCAATATCCATAATAAAACCTTCCTTATCTCCTGTCATTATTTCTACATTATGCTTTTTAATTTTTCGGTAGGCGAAATCTTTCGGACAGTTTAGATAAATTAAAACAAATACACCGCCAACCGCCGCAACCCTAGTTTTTACAGTTTCCCGTAGAGCTCTTGTAGCGATGTTGGAATCATAAATTGTGTTCACACCCATTTGTAAAAGCTTCTCTATTGTTGGGATTCCGAGTTCGTGAATTTTTTCGGTTTTCCGGTCAAAAAATGAGGCGCTCCTTGCTAGAAAACGACGCATACTGGCTTCGGAAACAACACAAAATGGAAGTTGTTCAGAAAGCCTCTGGGCTAAATAGGTCTTTCCAGAGGCAGGAATACCCGTCATTATGATTACGAGGGGATGAGGACTTTTGATTTGAGGTATTTTTAAAGTCCGGATATTATCGGTCACTAAGGTCTCAATATTTGGAAGACTTTTTGACTCCATGGTTATTATTTTAGCAAATTATTAAATTAAATTTTTGTTAAAATAGTAAATAAATGAATTTAAAGATTATCACTGCGTTGCTTTTAGCCAGTTTATTGTTCTTCTTCTTATTTCTTTTGTTAGCTAACAAAAAGCAAAATTTGGTTTTGCCGATTCCCCTTTCTTCAAAATCGCTAGTTATCGAAAAATCGCCACCCTTAGAATTTAAAGTTAAAGATTTAAGAAATGAAGAACTCTCTAACCTAATTTTAGCGACAATAAAGGATAAAAAAGGGCATTTTGCCGTTGTCGTTAAAAACTTAAAAGGTGTTGAAAGATTTTATCTCAATCCCGAAGAAGAATTTGGTAGCGCCAGTCTTTACAAATTAGCGGTTTTAGTGGAAGGCTTTAGAAAAAAGGAAAACGGTGAAATTAAGTTCGAAGATACTTTGAAAATAAATTTGGATATTGACGGCAATATTGTTGGAAAAGATAGTGATAATATCTCCCAAACACTTAACTTTCAGCTAGGAAGCTTATTAGAAAGAATGATAATTTTTTCAGATAATCTCTCTGGCCAAACTTTAGGAGAGTATTTTGGTTGGGAAAAAATAGGTGAAACAGCGGCTAAATTTGGTTTAAAAAACACAAAATTAACGTCTCCGCCAAAAACAACCGCGGCCGACATAGCGACTCTTTTAGAAGGGCTCTACTTTGGTAAAATTATTAGTAAAGAAGCGAGTAGTGCCATGATCGATTTACTTTTAAAGCAAGAAATTAATAATAAATTGCCAGCAAAACTGCCAGCAGAAGTAAAAATTGCTCATAAAACTGGCGAGCTTGCTGATTTAAATCACGATGTGGGAATTGTTTTTGGTCCTAAAACCAACTATTTAATAGTAGTCTTGGTTAAAGACGTACCTTTTTTAGGTGAAAATGATTTAGTGATTGCGGACATTTCAAAAGCGGTTTACGATTTTTTTAATAAATAGAGGCGTACCTATGGAGTTGAAAAGATACCCTAAAAATCCAATTTTAATACCTACCAAAAATTGGTGGGAGGAGTATCTTGTGTTCAATCCAGCTGCCACAATTTTTAAAGACAAAATTCTACTTCTTTACCGATCCCAAGGAAGAGATCGAATTTCTCGTTTTGGCTTAGCTAAAAGTAGCAACGGTTCTAATTTTATTAGAGACGATACCCCAATACTAGAAGGTGAGGAGAACAATAAGTACGAGCGGCTGGGAATAGAAGACCCAAGAATTACAAAAATTGGCGACACTTATTTTATTGTTTATACAGCAACCTCTGTTTATCCAGCCGACCAAAGTAAAAAAAGACTCGCCCCTTCTCTTTCTAGTGAAGTTCCTTGGCGAGTTCGGGTTAGTTTAACTACAACTTTAGATTTCAAAACTTTTACCCGACTTGGAGTTTTACTGCCAGATTTAGACACAAAAGACGGCTGCCTTTTCCCAGAAAAAATTAACGGTAAATTTTTACTAATTCACCGAATTTATCCAAATATGTATCTTACAACTTCACTAGATTTAAAAAATTGGACCAATCACCAGGTTTTAGCGGTAACCAGAAAAGGAACGTGGGACAGTGAAAGAATTGGGGTTGGACCGCCACCTATAAAAACTGCTAAAGGCTGGCTCCTTATTTATCATGGCGTTGATAATCAAAAGATTTATCGGTTAGGGCTTATGATTCTGGATTTAAATAACCCAAATAAAGTTCTTTATCGTAGTTCCAAACCAATTTTTGAACCCCAAGAAACTTACGAAAAAGAAGGTTACGTTAAAAACGTAGTTTTTAGTTGTGGGGCTGTTCAAAAAAACCGTGAACTTTTTATTTACTACGGTGGGGCTGATAAAGTTATTGGTTTGGCAACTGTCAGTATAAGAGAAGTTTTAAATACCATTAAACTAGGGTAAGCGCTTTTTATTAGTAAGGGGGAGGTGTTGGACTGAGTGGTGGTGGCGTTGGGCTGGGTGCTGGTGCGGGTTCGGTTGGCGGCGGCGTATAAGTTGGTGGCGTATAGCTAGGTGGCGTGTAACTAGGTTCGGTGTAACCAGGTGGTGGGGTATAAGTTGGCTGAGTATAACTCGGTGGCGTGTAACCTGGTTGCGTATAGGGCGGTGGGCTTGTTTGGTAATTATAATTCTGTTGGTAAGTAGGCGTTGTACTGGTTGGTGGGTAATAGGGTGAAGGATAAGTACCACTACCCTCGCCTTCGAAATAAGGCGGTCTTGTACCTAGATTTTGGTATAGAGCATCAGTTCGCTGTAGTTCCGGAGGCGGTACGGCACCAGGATTATTCTTATAAAACTCCTCTAATCTTTTAATTTCCTCTTCAGTTGGCTTGAATCTTTCCCTTAGCTCTTCGTATTTAGCTCTATCCTCTGGTCGGATATAATTTTCGGGTAGAAGATCTGGTCGAAGCGTCTTTTGAATTTCTTCTAATCGGACAGTCGGTATCCACCATCTCCGAATATCGGGTGGAATTATATCTCCGGGTTTGTAATCTTTAGCAAACCCTTGAAGTCTTTTTTGGGTTTCCTCGTCTGGTCTTTCTTGCTCTAATCTTTTTAACTCCTCGAATTTCTTAAATTCAACAAACCTTTGAAATTCTTGGGGGAAGAAGAACCTCTGCGCCTCATCAAGTCTCTTGAAATCGGCTTCGGGGAATACCCCCTCGGCCAAAAGGGCTCTTAAATCTTTTCGCAGGTCCTCTCGGGATGTATGAGCCACAATCCTTTGCGCTTCTTCATCACTAAGAATTCCTTGAGCCTTTAAGGCCTGGATTCTTTCCAAAACTTCTGGTGGCACAGCTGGTTTTCCAAGCGCATCAGCAGAACGGTCTAAACCAAATTGGGAGGCCTCGAGTGCTCTCTGAATCCCCGCCCTGGCAGCATCAGGTACCCTGGCTAAAAGTTGCTCTAAAACTGTCTGGTGAATTGCCGCTCCTTGCTCAATTTTTTTCGCCAGATCTTCAATCTGGGCTCCGGACTCTTCTAAAACTTTCAAATTTTCAGTGGCAGTTTGTAGGGTTTCTTCATAACGACCAAAAAACCGCGCCGCTAATTCAGTTTTATCTTTATTTACTAGGACTTGGGCTTCGGCTAATCTTTCTTCGGCTAAATCCAAGCGGACTTCCTCTTTTTTGACTGGATCAAAAGTAAAGGCAAGTCGGAAAGTTTCCCCAAAGCCTTTAACGAAATAAAATGGGTTATCGGGCTGTAGAAAGGTTGGTTCGCTAATTACCGCCGTAGCCGTTGCTTCCTGCGCATAAGCCGCAAGCCCCAAAACACTAGGTCTGCTTTCTAAATAGTAGGGACCCCAATCGTAAAAGGAACGAGGATCGTAAGCTTGTATGCCAGTGGCTAAAAATAGGAAAGCAAAAGTGGTTAGTAAAAAGATAAAAACTTTGGACAGCATCTATTATTAATAATAAATAAGTAAGAACCAGCTTGTCAAGTAATTTCAATTTTTTGATTGGTTTTTCGCCTTGAAATTGGTAGCCTTTGACTATATACTAAAGTGGTTTTTATGAGGTTGCTAAAACTTTTTTGGAAAAAATGGCTACTGATAAGCCAAAAAATCGGCAATTTCCAAGCAAGAGTTATTTTGAGCGCTTTTTATTTTATCCTATTTTTACCGCTAGCCCTAATTTTTAAAGTCCTATCCGACCCCTTACAGAAAAAACCAACCTCGACTTGGAAAGACTGGAAACATAAAGTCGACAGCCTCGAAGAAGCGAGAAAGCAGTACTAATGAATATCCTAGGAATTTCCTGTTTTTACCATGAATCAGCCGCTTCTCTACTAAAAGAAGGTAAACTAATCGCTGCTGCTGCTGAAGAGAGATTTACTCGCGTAAAACACGACAATAATTTTCCTACTAACGCAATTAAATTTTGTCTCCAAACTGGGAAAATAACCGCTAAAAACCTCTCTTACGTCGTGTTCTACGAAAAACCCCTTATTAAATTTGAAAGGATTATTTTAACTATTCTTTCCGAGGCCCCTTTTACGAGAAGCCTTTTCGTTGAATCCTTCCTTAATTTAATATTAGAAAAGCTTTGGATTAAAAATATCATTATCGAAAATTTAGGGATCGATAAAGATAAAGTTCTTTTTGTTCCCCATCACGCCAGCCACGCCGCTAGTGCTTATTTTGTATCCCCATTTAGAGAAGCCGCCACTCTAACTTTGGACGGGGTAGGGGAATGGACTACGGCTACTATTGGAGTTGGGGAAGGGAATAAACTAAATATTTATAAAGAAATTAAGTTTCCCCATTCACTCGGGTTGCTTTACAGTACTTTCACGGCTTTTTTAGGATTTGAAGTAAATGATGGGGAATATAAGGTTATGGGGATGGCGCCATATGGCAAACCAAAATACGTAGCGGCTGTTAAAAAATTAATTAAGACAACTGGCAGCTCTTTTTGGTTGGACTTGAATTATTTTTCATATCAAAGATCAATCAAAAATTCGTTTAACGAAAAATTTTGCACTCTTTTTGGCGAACCTCGTCCCAAAGATATGCATTTTTTCACTACTAGTACCGCTTATCCTTCTTATTTTGGAGAGAAACCTAAGAATTTTAAGGAGTTAGCCGAGAAGAATCAATATTACGCTGATATTGCCGCCAGTATTCAAAAAGTTACGGAAGAAATAATTTTAGATTTAGCAAGATACGCCCACCAAGAAACAAAAAAAGAAAATCTCTGTTTTGCCGGCGGAGTAGCTTTAAATAGTGTGGCGAACGGTAGGATAGCTGCTGAAACCCCTTTTAAGAAGCTATTTGTTCAACCGGCCGCTGGTGATGATGGCGGTTCCTTAGGAGCGGCCTTTTATGTTTGGAACCATATCTTGGAAAATAAGAAGAATTTTGTTCTCGAAAACGCTTACTTTGGTAAGAATTACCCTGAAAAGGAGATCAAAAAATTTTTAGAGCAAAAGAAGATTAAATACGATTATTTTGGAGATGAAGAAAAACTTACCGAATATCTGGCCGAATCAATAAGTAAGGGTTTGGTAGTCGGTTGGTTTCAAGGCAGTTTCGAATGGGGTCCTCGGGCCTTGGGAAACCGGAGCATCTTAGCTGATCCAAGAAGAGAAGAAATGAAGGATATTGTTAACGTAGAAATAAAATTCCGTGAACCGTATCGACCTTTTGCCCCAGTGGTCTTAGAAGAGCAGGCGAAGAATTATTTTGATATTGACTTAGAACAAAACGAATACCCAGCTAGATTTATGCTGGTGGTTGCACCAGTGATTAAGAGTAAGCGAAAGGAAATCCCGGCTGTGGTTCACGTTGATGGTTCCGGAAGGCTCCAAACCATAAAAAGAGAAGAAAACCCCCGTTACTACTCTTTGATTGAAAAGTTTTTCCAAAAAACAAAGGTGCCGATTTTACTTAACACCTCATTTAATTTGAAGGGAGAACCAATAGTAAATTCACCCGAAAACGCGTATAATACTTTTAGGAAAAGCGGTTTAGATTTACTAGTTTTGGAAAAATTCGTAATTAAAAAGAGGGGTGGAAAGTGAAGTTATTAAAAAAAGTTGGGGGAAGAGCGCAAGTGGCCGCTGAGCTTTTTAAATTTCTTATGGAGAGAAAGTTATGGTGGCTGATACCTTTTATCTCTCTTCTACTTATTTTTGCCAGTTTGTTTATTTTTGCCCAAGGAACAGGAGTAGCACCGTTTGTCTACACCCTTTTTTAAATTTTTCTTTTGCGGTATAATATTGCATTGGTTTTATGGAAAATAATGGTTCAAGTTATTTTAATAGCCCTAGTTTAGGCAAGATGACGTTCGAAGAAGTTATTAGCGGTTTAGCCAGTTTTGTTAAAAAAGAACCGGATAGAGCGTATAAACTAATCGTTGGTACTGATTCCAGTGGGAGAGTCAGCCACCAAGCGGATTTTGTAACCGCTGTTATTATCCACCGTGTTGGTCAGGGAGCGATTTATTTCTGGCAAACAAAGGCGGTAGCAGCGAAGATGTCTTTAAAAGATAGAATCTATCAGGAAGCGTTTTTTTCGCTAGAAACCGCCCAGAATTTTTTAACCCGTCTTGGGAAAGAGAATGGCTTAATAAGCAGTTTAGAGATCCACGTTGATGTTGGCCAATTAGGACCAACTCGAGATATTATTCACGAGGTTGTTGGCATGATACGCGGTAATGGCTTTGCGGTTAAAGTAAAACCCGATTCTTACGGAGCTTCAAAAGTTGCTGATCGCCATACTTAATTTATGAAAGTCAAAGTCGATCGAAATCTGTGTATCGGAGCCGCTTCCTGCGTGGTCATTGCACCCGAGGTTTTTGAACTCGATAACGAGATGAAAGCGATAGTTAAAAATCCTAAAGGGGCTGGGGAGGAGAGAATTATCGACGCTGCTAAAAGCTGTCCAGTCCTAGCAATAATTTTGGAAGACGAAAAAACCGGCAAACAGATATATCCTTAAAGCCTCACATTAGCTTTTTTAGGTAAAATTCCCTATTAGTCTCACCCTTAAAAAAGTTTTCAACCTCACTAACTATTTGGTGGGGCAATAGTTTTACCTTGAGTAAGTAGCCGTCGGCGCCAAGCTTGAAGGCCTCTTTAATTATTGATTCCTGACCTAAATTTGTTAGCAAAAATACCGGAGTTTTTTGGGAAGGTAGAGAACTTTTTTTCAAAGCTTTTAAAACTTCAATTCCGGATTTCACTGGCAACATAATATCCAAAAGAATTATGTCTGCTTTTTCAGTCAAAGCTTTATTTAATCCTTCTTCTCCGTCAGCCGCACTGATCACATCAAAACCCTTTTTACGGAAAATATTTTCGTACAACTCTCTTACAAAAAGATCGTCTTCGATTATGAGAATTTTTTTATTTTTGGTCATAGGTAATTTTTACTTTGGTAAATCGGAACCCTGAAATAAAAAGTAGATCCTCTACCCAATTCACTTTCTACCCAAATTCTACCACTGTGTAGGTCAACTATCGCTTTAGCGATGTACAGCCCTAAACCAGTACCTTTAGAACCCTGCTCAAGCGGTCCGGAAACCCGGAAAAATTTGGTGAAAAGATTAGGAATAGCTTCGGCTGGTATTCCTTCACCAGTATCCTTTACGCTAGTAACAACAAACCCCTTCTGAACACTCGTTTTGACCTCCACCCTTCCTTTACTAGTATAAGTAACTGCATTGGAAATTAAATTAGACAAAACCTCTGATATTCTAAATTTATCAATCGCTACTGGCGGCATCTTGATTTTATTTCTTATATATACCAGGGCAATTCCTTTCTGAGACGCCGCTTCTTTGTAATTGTCCACGATTCTCTCGATTAATTCTTCAATTTGAATTTTAGTTATGTCTAATTTTATCGCCCCCTTTTCAATTCTAGAGACATCTAGGAGATTTTCCACTAAAGAGGAAAGCTGATCAGTAGAGATTTGAGCGCGCTCCAAAAAGTTTCTCTCCTCTGGCTTAAGTTTATTTTTCAATTCCTGCTCTAAAATAGAAAGATAACCGCGGGCGCTGGTAATTGGTGTGCGTAGTTCATGGGCCGCAATGGAAACAAAATCTAGTTTCATTGCTTCAAGCTCCCTCTCTTTGCTTACGTTGTGAATTACGACTATACAACCAACGTCAATTAAAGGCCCTTTGGAAGGAGCCGTGGAAGCTAAATTAAGGAAAACTTCTTTTTTACTCCTATCTAAAAATTTCAAACTAGAGCCTTCATAGACAATCGTGTCGTTCGCGACCTTCTTAAGAGGACAAAATTCGGTAGCGTTTACCCTTCTATTACCATTATAAAATTTAAAAACCAAATCCGCTTCCTTACCAATAAGATCTTTTTCCGCAGTCCCTAGTAGGTCCTCCATTGATTTATTAATAAACACTACTCTTCGTTTGTAATCTAGAGCAAAAACCCCATCGGCCACTGATTCTAATACCGTTGATAATTTATTGCGCTCACCGGTTACCTCATTAACTAATTTAATGTTTCGTTCGCCCTCGATAGTTAGTTCTTTAGCTTGAGAATAAGCAAGTATGACCACGAAAAAAACAGCTGTAACCGTTGTAAAAATCGAAACCGGAAAATCAGTAGTAAAGTAGGGAATACCAAAGTGCGGAGATATATAAAAGATTGTTATTAAATAAAGAATAACTGCCCAGGTTGTTAGGGTGGTTATTGCCCAAGCCGGAAAATAAAGTGCGGCCGAAAGGGGGGAAAGAAGATAAAGATACCAAAACGGACTTTTAATCCCCCCACTTCCTAAAACAAAAACACTGATCATTATGATATTTAGAATCCCGATAATAAAAGCCTTGAATCTGAAGGTAAAGATAAAAGACCCAGCCCTTTTTTCGAACGGCAATATTCGGTAAAAAACTATTGCTGAAGTAGCTGCTACTAAAGTAATGGAATTTATCAGAAAATGATTAACTGCTTCGTCTGGCATAAGCCAGCTAAGAGCATAAGCACTAGTAATAACCGCCCAGGTAACGGCTTCAAAAAAACTTTCGTAACGCTTTAGTCGGGGTATTTCATCAGGACGGTTTTCTAGGATCATGAGCAGCTTTGTCTAAGAGTAATTTTTTCATAGGGGAAGGTACTTGTCAATCAAGAAAAGGAAATTTGAAGTCTTGACGAGGAAAACACAGACCACTAAACTATTTATGCCAATGAAGATAATTTCAACCTTTTTTAATCTCCTGGACCAAATAAATCCAGCCCAAGCAGTTTACGCTCATTGCGATGTTCCTTGCGGTATTTACGATCCCTACCCTGCCCAAATAGCCGCTCACACTGTAATTAGAATGATAAATTTGATTAATGATCTTCAAGCTTCTTCAGAAAACCCGGATTTTGCCGAAAGAAAAAGAATCATCCATAGCTTAAGCCGTTATACGGCTACTAAAGAAGAGCACGCGGAAATTGTAAAACGGGAGATTAGAATACTTTGGGGTGATTATTTCAAAGAAGAACACTTGAAACAATTCCCTAATCTTCAAGAAGCTGTTTTTCACACTATAAAACTAGCTTCCAAAGCCAGACAAGAAATAAATCTAGAAACTGCCAAAGAACTCCTTGAACATGTCCAAGAAATTGCCTCTATATTCTGGAAAACAAAGGGTCTGGAACCAACAAAGGTAAAAGCTCCGTATCCAACCGAATTCGATCTAATTGTTCCAAAGTATAAGTAAATGTGGTTTCCTCTAGTTCGCTACAAAGTAGCCGGTCACAGTATGGAACCCTTTTTTAGGGGAGGCGATCAACTGATTGTTAATCGACTAACCTATTTTTTTTCAAGACCAAAAAAAGACGATATTATCGTTTTAAAACATCCCGAATATAAAGAAAAATTTTTACTCAAAAGAATTGATAAAGTCCTACCTAACAATCAATATTTTGTTGCAGGATATAATAAGGGAGATAGTAATGACAGCCGTTTCTTCGGTCCAGTGAGACCTAAAGATATTTTAGGCAAAGTCCTTTTTACTATTTAGGTATTTTTTCCTTGAAAAAATTAACCCAATGTGTTACAAGTTAGTTTCTATGTTAGAAATTCGCGATTTGTATGTTGATAAATTTATCTTGTAGTAGTAATATCATTCATAAAGTTAAGTAAGTAGTCGTTAGACATCCTTGAAGAAGGGAGACAATCATGACGACACTTGTTTTCGGCCTGAATGAGGGTTTGTCTACCCTTGTAATCTTAGGAATGTTTCTCGGCCCACTCCTTATATTGGGCATTCTTGGCAACATACTCGATGAGGTTTGGCCTGGCTTCTTTGGACATGACAAGACTTCTTGCAGAAGGTGTGGCGGTTCGGGAGTTGATGGTATGATCGATAATATCTGCCCTGATTGTAGCGGTCAGGGAAGGTTTTCCGAATAAGGAGATGTAAGGTGGATTTAAAGAAAAGAAAGCGAACCTGATATTTAGTAGAGGAGGAGAGTAATAGTCGACCAAGGTACAGGTAGAATCTTCCCTTCATTACCGCCAGACGATAATGACTCCAACTTGGGAGGAGGCCTATCTGGGTTGGTTGCGGGTTTAATCGTAACCCTAATCATCGTTTTTCTTCCGTCACTATTGATACTAGCGATTCTATTAGGACGTTGAAAAAGGAGATGGGCCACGATTCCTAACGACCATGCTAATCTTAGAGGTGTTTCAAGACACCTCTAATTTTTTAAATTCCCTTAAGTTTCTTATTTGTGCTAAACTACAGTTTCTATGTTAGAAATTCGCGATTTGTATGTTTCCTCGGAAAATAAGGAAATTCTTCAAGGAGTGAATCTTACAATTAAGTCGGGTGAAATCCACGCCCTTATGGGACCGAATGGTTCGGGAAAGAGCAGTCTTTCGTTAGCTTTGATGGGCCACCCTCGCTACCGCATTACTTCTGGTCAAGTTAAACTTGATGGAGAAGATATTACTAATGTAACTACCGATAAAAGGGCAAGAGCCGGTTTATTTTTAGCAATGCAGTACCCAATAGCCGTTCCTGGGGTTTCGGTCGCCAATTTTTTGCGAACTTCGATCAAAAATTTAAAAGGTACTGTCGAGACTGCCGGGTTTATCAAAACCTTGAAAACTAGGATGAATGAATTGAAAATTGACTCTTCTTTTGCTTCTCGGGCTATAAACGATGGTTTTAGCGGCGGAGAGAAAAAGAAAATGGAAGCACTGCAGCTATCGATCTTGCAGCCTAAGTATGCAGTGTTGGACGAAATAGACTCTGGGTTGGATATAGATGCGCTGAGGCATATTGCAAACGCGATAGCTGCAAATTCAGAATTCAAAAATCAAAATTCAAAAAAGCTAGGAATTTTGTTGATCACCCATTACCAAAGAATCTTAAAGTATATAAAGCCAGACTATGTTCATATCTTAGTAGGTGGTAGAATAGTTCAGAGCGGAGATTACAAATTGGCGGAAGAAATTGAGGAGAAAGGTTATAAATCAATCTCAAAAACCAAAGTGCAAAATTCAAAATTACAATTCAAAATTTATTAAGTTTTTGATTTATTATGGCGAAGACTACGGTTATAAACGTAAATGAAGGTTACCGCGAGAAATATGGCTTTTCCAAACCCGAACGGTATGTTTTTAAAACTCGAAAGGGGTTGGATCGGGAATTAGTCGAAGAAATTTCCTTTAGGAAAGACGAAACAACCTGGATGAGAGATTTTCGGCTACGAGCCTATGATATTTTCAAAGCCAAAAAGCAACCAATTTGGGGTGCAGATCTTTCTCGCGTAAATTATGATGATATTTACTATTATTTAAAACCAACCCAAAAAATTAGCCAAAGTTGGGAAGAGTTACCAGAGGAAATCCGTGACACTTACGAAAAAATTGGCATCCCAGAAGCCGAACGTAAATACCTTGGCGGTGTTGGTGCCCAATACGATAGCGAGATGATTTACCACTCCCTTCGGAAAGAATGGGAAGAAAAAGGAGTTATATTTCTTGGTACTGACGCTGCTTTAAAGAAGTACCCAGAATTTTTCTTAGAATATTTTGGTAGGGCAATCCCACCAGCTGATAATAAATTAGCCGCTCTCAACAGCGCTGTTTGGAGTGGAGGAAGCTTTATCTACGTACCGCCCGGTGTTAAAGTTGAAGTCCCACTTCAGGCTTACTTTCGCATCAATGCTGCCAATATGGGCCAGTTTGAGCGCACTTTGATAATTGTTGACGAAGGGGCGCAAGTGCATTATGTAGAAGGGTGTACTGCGCCGATTTACACTACGGATTCGCTGCACGCCGCAGTGGTTGAAATTTTTGTTAAAAAAGGAGCTCGTTGTCGCTACACTACTATTCAGAATTGGTCAAAAAACGTTTTTAATTTAGTAACAAAACGAGCTTTCGTTGAAGAAGAAGGATTTATGGAATGGATCGATGGTAATTTGGGGTCACAAATTACGATGAAGTACCCGAGTGTATTTTTGAAAGGTAGAGGAGCTAGAGGCGAAATTTTATCTATTGCCTTTGCCGGAGCTGGGCAGCACCAAGATGCTGGTGGAAAGGCAATTCATCTAGCGCCGGATACTTCCAGTCAAATTATTTCCAAATCAATTTCTAAAGATGGTGGTCGTACTAGCTATCGGGGTCTTTTGAAAGTAATTAAAGGAGCAAAAGGGGTGAAGGCGAACGTGCGTTGCGATGCTCTTATCCTCGATGAAAAAAGTCGTTCCGACACTTACCCAACCATGCAAATAGATGAAGAAAATGTGCAGGTTGGTCACGAAGCCTCTGTCTCAAAAATCGGTGAAGATCAACTCTTTTACCTACAGTCCCGCGGCCTCTCCGAAAACGACGCCACTTCTATGATCGTCAACGGTTTTATCGAACCGATCGTGAAAGAATTACCACTCGAATACGCCCTCGAATTGAACCG
>CAZXPY010000011.1:0-13861 GCA_964643435.1 uncultured Gammaproteobacteria bacterium
AAGGTTAAAATTAAAGGCAGGGTTAGTTCTTTAATTGATCTTGGAGCTGGTTTTCACCCGGATTTAACCGGGAGGGAAAATATTTACTTAAACGCTGCTTTAATGGGCTTAACCCGTGGCGAAATTGATTCAAAAATTAAAGATATAATAACCTTTGCGGATATTGGTGAATTTATTGATTCACCAGTTCGGACTTATTCTTCGGGTATGACCGTTCGTTTAGGATTTGCGGTGGCGATTCACCTTGATCCGGATATTTTGTTAATTGACGAAGTCTTAGCTGTCGGCGACGAAGAGTTTCAGAGAAAATGTATTAAAAAAATAGAAAATCTCAAAGATTCTGGTGTAACAATAGTTTTTGTTTCCCACAATCTTAATCTTGTATCAAGTATTTGCAGCAAAACCGGCCGGATAAACAGAGGGCGTTTAATGCCCGTTGGTAACACCAATCAAGTAATTAAAAAATATTTAAAAAATATAAGTTCCCTTCGGATTATTCCAATTGGTATGCAAAAACGTTGGGGAAATGGAAAAGTGGTAATTGTTAAAGCTGAAACAATGGACCGTTCGGGATTAACCAGAAAAACATTCTCGGCGATGGACAAGATTGCTATAAAAGTTGATATCAAATTTAAGGATAATATAAACAATCCGGTATTTGGAATAACAATTAAAGAATCTGAAAACAATAAAGTTTACGCAACCAATACCTTATGGAAGAAAGTTACAACAGGATTTTTTAAAAAAGATGAAAATAAGGAAGTAATATTTGAATTGGATAATGTGTTTATGCCGGGCTCTTATTTTGTTTCGCCCGCTGTAGCATCGCATGATTTAAAAGAATACTACGATTGGAGAGAAAATTACCTAAGCTTTTCTGTGGGAAACACGAATATACCTAAAGACAGGCTAGATGGAAAAATTATTATATGAAAAAGATTAATCTTACCGGTGAGCGTATGGTTCCCGAAGAAAACAAAAACGAACTTATTTATTTCGAACATATGGCAAGATATCATTTTGCAAAACAGTTTATTAAGGGAAAAAATGTTCTAGATGTGGCCTGCGGAACTGGTTACGGATCATATTTGATGATAAACGCCGGAGCAGAAAAAGTCACCGGGTTAGATATAGACAGCAAAACAATAAACTACGCAAAGAAATTATATAAGGTTCCTGGATTGCACTTTCAAAAAGGAGACGCCCACAAAATACCCTTCAAAGATAAAACATTTGACGTATTAGTTTCGTTTGAAACTATAGAACACCTTACAAATCCCGAATTATTCCTGTTAGAGTCAAAAAGGGTTCTAAAAGAAAATGGTATATTGGTCATCTCAACTCCGAATAAATACGAATACCCGAAAGGAAATAAATTTCATATAAAAGAATTTACACCCAATGAAATGGGAAATCTACTAAAAAAATTCTTTAGCGAAACAAAATTTTTCTATCAAGATACTGTTTTTTCGAACTACATTTTCGAAGAGAAAAGCCTTAAAACCGGAGGAAATGAATTTACAAAGATAGATTCTAAAGGCATAAAAATGTTTGATAAACCACCGGACAAAAATATTTACATGTTAGTAATTTGTAGTAATATTCCAATAAAAAAAACAAAAAGCATAAATTTACTTTTTAACATGAAAGGCGAAAAGCATCTATCAAGAATTCTCGAAGAAAATAACTCTCTAAAAATTGAAGTAAAAAACTTAGATAAGGCAATAAAAGATCAAGACAAAGATTTGAAAAAACTATATGGCTCAAGAGGCTGGAAAATTATTTCCTTTTTACATAATTTGAGAACAAAAATTCCAACATTAAAAAATTTGAAATGAATTTACCGTCTAAAAAAATTGATAGAAACCCAACCCTCTCAATCATAATTGTCAATTGGAATGGAAGGAGATACTTAGAATCTTGTCTAGGTTCTCTAAAAGAATTGTTTTATCCAAAGAATAAAATAAAAATTATCCTTGTAGATAATGGTTCGACAGATGATTCTATTACCTGGACTAACCAAAATTTTCCGAGCGTTCGTATATTACAAAATAAGACTAATCTGGGTTTTGCTAAAGCGAATAATATTGGAATAATCGAAGCACTGAAAGACCCAAATATAAAGTATCTAATCACTTTAAATAACGATACTGAGGTTGATAAAAATTGGTTAAAAAATCTAGTAAATTTCATGGAGAAAAATAAAACTGTAGGAATCGCGGTTGGTAAAATGTTACAGAACTATCATCGTGATATGATCGATTCTGCCGGTGATTTTTTTTCCCGCAATACATATAGAGTAGTTAACCGAGGTTCTAACGAAAAAGATATCGGACAATATAACTTGGCAATGGAGGTACTTAGTGCCTGCGCTGCGGCTTCAATATTTAGAAGAAAAACTTTAGAAGAGGTTAGAGTCGATAACGAATTCTTTGATGAGGATTTTATCAGTTATATCGAAGATGTTGATTTGAATATTAGAGCTAGATTAAAAAACTGGATGTGTTTTTACGTTCCTGACGCAATAGTTTACCATGTGGGATCAGGTACTTCTTCAAAAGTCTCTAAAGGTTATAAGGAGTACCTATCTAGAAGAAACAGAATTCTATTTGCAATAAAAAATTTCCCCGCTAGATACGCCTTTATTCTGATTTTGCGCTATATTATCCCAACCTATAAAGGTCTGGTTTTTTACTTAATAAAAAGAATAGAATCTAGGCCAAAAAAAAGTTTAACACATTATCTGGGAAAAACACCTTTGTACTTTAGACAAACGGTTAGTTACTTATCCTCAAATAGTGATCTCTCCATAATTGAGGTTTTTCTGATTCAAATTAGTGCTTTATATGGCGCGTTAAAACTACTACCCAGAATACTAAGAAAAAGGACAGTAATTCAAAAAGGCAGAAAAATAAAAAAGGCCAAAATAAAAAGTTGGTTTGATAAACTTGCAATTTCGCAATAGTAAATGGATATAACCTCAATTTTAGTCATTGCTTTTAATTCCCAAAATACAATTGAGGACTGTCTCTCCTCGATTTTAAATTCACAAGCTAAATTTGAAATAATAGTTATTGATAATGCTTCAAAAGACGAAACCTGTAAAATTATAGAAACTAAATTTTCACAAGTGAAGCTTGTAAGAAACAGTCAGAATATTGGCTTTGCAGCAGCAGCGAATCAAGGCGCAAAAGCCGCACATGGACAATACCTACTATTTTTAAACCCGGATACTACTGTTAAAAGTGGGTCAATCGCAAAGATGATTGATTTTTTAAAAAGTAAAAAAGACGCTGCGGCGGTAGGTTGCAAAGTTTTAAACCTTGACGGAACACTCCAACCATCTTGCGGCAAATTCCCAACAATTTTAAGAATTCTTTTTGATAGAGTAAAGTTTTTAAATGTAAATAATGGAATACAAATCAGAAACCAAAATTTTTATAAAATAACTCAAACGGTAGATTGGGTAAGTGCTAGTGCTATTCTTGTAAAAAAGAGCGTTTTCGCTTCTTTAGGGGGCTTTAATGAAAATATTTTTATGTATGGGGAGGACATTGATTTATGCTTTAGAGCCCAAAAAGCTGGGTATATGAACTATTTGTTCCCAAACTTACAAATAATCCATTACGATACTGGCAAAAATAACCCTTTAAGAAGGCCTCACAAGTATTTTTCGATGCGTAAGGGGTTTCTTATTTTTTTTAAAGAATACCGCCCAACTTTAAGTTATCTTATGCTACATTTACTAATTAAATTAGAAGCTTTGTTTTTTTTACTGTTTTTACCCCTTAGAAAATATAAATATTCAAAAGAAAAATACTTGTGGAAGAAGTATTTAATCGAATCATTGAATATTACAGTATGATCGAAGTCTCAATTATTATTCTAACTAGAAATCGAAAATTATTACTTCAGGATTGTTTAAACTCGTTAATAAACAATCTTAAAAACCTCTCTTACGAAATTATCGTCGTTGATAACGCCTCGACCGATGGCTCGGCACAAGTTGCTAAGAGTTTTGCTAAGGTTACTTTAATTCAAAATAAAAAAAATTTAGGAGTGGCGAAAGGAAGAAATCTAGGAGTTTCTAAAGCGAGAGGTGAATTTATAGTTTTTCTTGATGATGACACTTTTATAAAGAAACCTGTTTTTCCCAAAATTATTAATTTTATGGAGAAAAACAAAGACGTGGGAATTGTTGGGCCAAAATTATTATATCCGAGCGGTAAAATTCAAGAATCTGTACGTAGTTTTCCTACCCTACTTTCAATCCTGTGGCGGGGCACTTTTTTACATAAAATATTTCCTAGTACTTCTTTTTACAAAAATTATATTTTAAAGGATTTTAATCACCGAGAAATAAAAGAGGTTGATTGGGTATTAGGAGCTTGTCAAGTTATCCGCAAAGAGGTTTTTGAAGAACTTGGTCTTCTTGATGAAAAATTCTTCTTTGGTTATGAAGATATTGATTTTTGTTACCGAGCTAAAAAGGCCGGCTGGAAAACTATTTACTGGCCTTATTCTCAAGTTTACCACTACTATTCGCGAAGAAGTGCCGGAAGTTTATTAAATAAACTTAAACTTGAACACATAAAAAGTATTCTTTGGTATTTCTACAAAAATAATATTATAAAAGACTTATAATAAGACCGTGGTTTACTTAGTTTTGGTTTCTGATATTTTAAATACCCTCTTAGCTTTTGGGGCGGCTTATTTTTTGCGAAATAAAGGCTTTCTTCGTATCTTTCTAGACAGCGTTCAACCAATCCAAGTTTATTTTCAAGCCCTACCAGCGGCAATTTTATTTTTATTATTAGTTTTTTATGTTTTCGGCTTGTATGAACCCAAAAACCGAATTACAAAAATTTCGGAAACTTTTACCGTCTCTAAAGCACTTACTTTTTGGATTCTTCTAATTATGGCTGGTTCCTACCTTTATAAGTACGATTATTCGCGAATAGTGGTTATCCTTTTTTGGGGTTTTTCCCTGATTTTAGTAATTTTTGGCCGGTTTTTAGTTCACAGACTACAAGGAGAATTTTACAAAAAAGGTATCGGCATTATTAAAATTTTAATTGTTGGCACTGGAATACAAGCAAGAGAAGTGGCGGCAAGATTGGAAAATTACCAATCAGTTGGCTACCGGCTTATTGGTTTTTTAGGGAAGAACCCTTCCCTAAAACCCTTTTTGGGAAAGACCCTTGACCTTCAAAAAATAATTACCAAAGAAGGGGTTGACGAGGTTTATTTTGCCGACCCAACTCTTAAACATAAGGAAATTTTAAATCTAGTTTCAAGTGTAAAGGGCACAAGAGTCCGTTTTAAAGTCTTAGCCTCGATTTTTGATTTAATTTCCGGGACAACTTCAGTTTCTGATTTGGAAAGTATCCCCTCTCTAGACTTAAGCAAATTAAAACCTAATTTTTGGAACGGCCTCTTCAAACGAAGTTTTGATCTAATCTTTGGTTCAGCAGCCTTTATAATCACTCTTCCCCTTGTGATTCTTATTGCGGGGGTTATTAAACTAACTTCAAGAGGTCCGGTAATTTTTAAACAGAGAAGAGTGGGTTACAAAGGCCGGAATTTTTATATGTATAAATTTAGAACGATGTATCCCGAAACTCCAAGATTTGCAAAACCGCCGCGCAATAGTGAAGACCCAAGAATCACCCCAATTGGAAAGTGGCTTCGAAAAACTAGTCTTGATGAACTTCCTCAACTAATTAATGTAATTGCCGGTGAAATGAGCTTAGTCGGACCAAGACCGGAAATGCCGCAAATTGTCAAAAAATACACTGCTTGGCAGAAGAAACGTTTGGAAGTAAAACCAGGACTAACCGGGCTCTGGCAAATATTGGGGAGAAAGGATTTACCCCTTTCCGAAAACTTAGAATATGATTTTTATTATATTAATAACCAATCTTTTTTACTTGACTTAATAATAATTTTAAAAACAATTCCCAAAGTCCTTTTTGGAAAAGGCGCTTATTAATGTTTGGTGGGCCCGGTAGGGATCGAACCTACGACATCGATCTTATAAGGATCGCGCTCTACCACTGAGCTACAGGCCCAAACACATTAGAATTTTACCACAGGTAACTTAATCAGCAAAGTTTTGAGTAAACATTTCGCCGTATAATCCCCCATCAATTACGCCGATACCGACCCTGCCAAATTCAGGCCGCAGAATATTTTCGCGGTGCCCCTTGGAATTCATCAACCCCTGGTGAGCAATCTCAACTGTTGGTGCGTAAGCTAAGTTTTCACCAGCTACCAGAAAAGAAACACCACCTTTTTCCATCCGATCAAAAGGAGATAAACCTTCTGGGGTATAATGAGAGAAATAACGGCGTTGAAACATATCCAAGGAATGACTTCTGGCCACTTTGACAATTGTGGGATCAATTTTTAAAGGTTTTGCCCCGACTTTTGCCCGCTCGTTATTTAATAATTCTAGCATCTTACCTTCGGAAACTTCATCTATTTTAAACTCAATTTTTTCCGGAAAAGTCAACTCTATTTTTTCCGTCGAGTCTGGGTTGGGGGTTATTAAGTAAAATAAGTTTTGAGTAGGCAACTTTTTAGCAATTTTTTCGATTGTCGGTTCAATCCTAGAAGCTCTCGGTAAAATATTTTGTCCCCACCAAGACTTAACGATTAAATCTTTAATCTCACTTTTAAAAGGTAAAATTACCGGGATTAAAAGTAAAAGAGTTATTAATAATAATCCGAAGACTAGGGAAGGGATCGCTCCCAAAAATTTATCCAAAAAATAAATAAATTTAATTCTGTTGAGGTAAGAAAAGATCGCGTCGTAAAAAAAAGCTACTAATAGACCTCCTAAAGTCTGAAGAAGAATTAATAAAATAAAAAAAGCGGCCACCGCCGCTAAATTTTCTCCAAGACTAAATTTTTTGGTTAAAATATTAGCAAAGCTTGGGTAAAATATTATGGTATATAAAAAGGCTAAAATCCCCACGGCTAGATTTAGTAATCCTGAAATCAAACCACTTTCTACTCCTTGCCAAATAAAATAAATTGCCGCTATTAAAATTAAAAAATCAACTACATTAAAATTCATACTAATAAGACGCTACTAAAATTAATAAATGAATATCTTTTATGTTCATTATTTTGGGTTTGACATTAGAAAACAGGTAAATTTAGTTCTAAACGAGCTTCTTCGCTCATTCTAGAGGGGTCCCAAGGAGGGGTAAAGGTAAATTGAAAATCAACTTTGCTTATCAGGGGTAATTCCTTTAGCTTATCCTCCACTAGCTTTTCGACTAAATTTCCTAAAGGACAGCCTGGATAAGTAAGCGTCATAACAACTTTTACTTTGTTTTTTTGGACTTTTATTTCGTAAACCAAACCTAAATCAACAATATTATAGTTTAATTCTGGGTCGAGAACTTCTCGCAGTTTGGTGAGTATTTCTTCTTTCTTTACTTGATGTATTTTTTGCATTCTTCAACAACTTGATAAGGAGAATAAGAGACCTTTAAGAAGTAGCCATCCGCACCGTATTTAAAACCATCTTTAATCACTGATTCGTCGCCAATGTTAGTTAAAAGAAGAACGGGAATAGATTTTGTTAGATTATTATTTTTCAGGGATTTAAGCACGTCAAGACCGCTCATTTTTGGCAACATAATATCAAGCAAAATTATGTTGGGATGCCACTCCGCGGCCTTTAGCAGACCTTCTTGACCATCAACCGCAGTTTCGGCACTAAAACCTTGGTCGCTGAAGGCTTTATAATAAATCTGACGGATCGATTCTTCATCATCAATTATTAAAATTTTTTTGGGGTTTTCCATACGCTCTTTAAGTTTATCCTACTGCCAATTAAACTTGATTGTCAACTTAAAGTGATCAAACACCCAAAAGGTTTGTTGCTAACCAAACTGCAATAACGCCAAAGAGAAGGAAAAAGGCCTGGTGCCATTTCTTATCTTTAAGGTAGGCGTGATGTAATTCCGGAATAAGGTTAGCACCGCCAATATAGAGAAACATACCAGCGGTAAAACCTAATATAGAGCCTAAATATCGCTCTAAGGAGGTAAAAATAAATAGCGTAAGAACGGAACCAACTATTGCCGTGAGAGCGGAAAGAACATTGAGGAAAATTGCTTTTTTTATCTTGACTCCGCTGGCAATAAGAATACTAAAATCCGCGATTTCTTGAGGGATTTCGTGGGCGGCGACGGCTAAAGAAGTGGTGATTCCAAGCGGAATACTGACAAAAAAACTAGCGGCAATTACCACCCCATCAATAAAATTGTGAACCCCGTCTCCCAGAATAATTAACCACACAATTGGTTTTTCTTTATGGGCCTCTTGATGGTGTTCGTAATGTTCGGAATCAGAATGGTGAAACCAAAGAAGGAACCGCTCTAGAAAGAAAAATACAATCATTCCCGCTAAGGCAGCGCTAAAAACTTCAGAAAGGTTACTGGTTTCTTTTACTGCTTCAGGAAGCAAATCTAAAAAAGCAACGGCTAGGAGAACGCCGGCCGCAAAGGCTAGTAAATGGATAGTGCTTTCCCCTTGCCAAAGTTTCTTCCAAAAAAGAAAAAGACCACCTAAAAGGGAGAGGATACTACCGATAAAGGTAAAAATTAAAACATAAGTTACTAGCTCTAAATTCATAAAAATTAGCCTACAAAACCAGTTAATTTACCAGCAATAAAACCAATTAAAGAAGCTAAAATCCCTATTATAATCACTTCGATCCCGCTAGTCCAGATTTTTGTTTTGTTAACTAGGGAACGGATTATTCCAATTCCAAACATTACTGATAAAGAAACAATAACGGACCAAATTAAAGCGACTTTAATTTCTTGTAAGAGCAGGAAAGGAAAAAGCGCGGGGATTCCAGCGATTACGTAGGCAGTACCGATTATAAGACCGTTCCAAATAGGTTTTTTATTTTCCTCTTCAAGAAGCCCAAGCTCATCTCTCATCATTACTTTAAGCCACAACTCCCGGTTTGAAGTTACTTTTTTTACTAAAGAGTCCAGTTCAGACCCACTAAAACCCATATTTTTATAAATATTCTGTATTTCTTCAATTTCCTTTTCCCTCAAATTGTCGATCTCCCAATTTTCCCGTTCAAGTTCTGCAAAGTAGAATTGCTTCGCGCTTCTGACTGCTAAAAAATTTCCCAAGGCCATCGAAACCGCACCAGCGATAATAACGACGATCCCAGAAATTAAAATAAATTGGTTTTCAACCGAAGTTTGGGTAATACCCACTAAAAACCCTAGCGCCGTGACCACGCCGTCATTGGCTCCAAAAACAATATCTCGAATGTATTTACCCCAGGTTGGGTGCGGTTCAGTTTCCACTAACTAATCCTTTCAAATCAAAATTTAGATCACCTAATTTCTCTTTGGCCGAAGTTATTTCAGTCTTATTTTCAATCAATTGTTGAATCGTGCTTCTATCGGTCGACAAATTAATCAAAGTTGCGCCAATAACTCGATCGTTTCTTAATAAAATTCTCCCGTATGCATTATAATCAAACGAACCACGACTAATTACTTGCGTTTCTGGGCTTGTAAACACATCGCCAACAAAAGAAACGGTTGCTTCGAAAAACTTAATTGTGTAAGCCGAAACTTGCTTAAACGGTTCTTTTTGGCCGACCATATTTAACCCAACTCGACGGCCTTGGGCAAGGGCGTTGCGCCAATTACCCATCTGGTGAGCTTTATTTAAAACGACATCTTCGAACTTAGTAATGTCTCCAGCTGCCCAAATGTTTTCCACATTAGTTTCTAAATATTCGTTCACTAACACGGCGTTTTTCTGAAAGTTTATCGAAGTTCCCCCTAGATACTCAAAACTGCTGTGAACACCAATTCCTACCCCAACAACTTGAGCTTCAACAACCTTGCCAGATTTGGTAATTAATTTCTCGACTCTTCCGTTTCCAGTGAAACTACCAGTTTCTTCATTTACTAAACACACCACCCCATTTTCGCCAAGAATTTTTTCCACTAATTTGCCCGAAGTTTCGTCCCACATCTTTTGCCAAAAGTAAGGCTCTAAAATTAAAAAGGTAGTTTTTAAGTTATTGGTGATAAAAGTATGGGCAAACTCTAACCCAATAAACCCCCCACCAATAACGCAAGCTGCTTTGGCTCCCTTCATAGACTCTAAAATCGAGTTTGCATCAGTAATAGTTCTTAGATAATGGACTCCTCTTAAATTACTCCCCGGTAAAGAAAGGGTATTAAGCTTACTTCCAGAGGCAATAAGTAACTTACTAAAGATTAGTTTTTGACCGTCGTCTAAAGTCAGTATTTTACTTTCAGTATCCAAGGAACTAGCGGCTTTTGGAGCGAAAACTTGAATATTTTTTTGTTGATAATTTTCCCACTTGCGTAAATAAACTCCTTCTAACCCAAACTCGTGACGTAAGTAATGAGGTAATTGGATACGAGAATAAAGAGGTTCATTCTCATCTGAGATTATCGCAACCGAGCTTCGAGAATCATTTTCCCTAATTGCCTCGGCGGCGGTCACACCGGCCACCCCACCCCCTACTATCAGGTAGTCTACTTTTTCCATAACCTTTAATTATAGATTGACGGCTAGATACTTACTAGAGCCTTTTTAAGAACTATTAGGGAAAGCAGGGCGCAATTAAGACGAGCGGGTGGGGGGTTTATACCTACCATTTTCAAAAGATCGGTGGCTTGTAGATTTTTTAATTCTTCAAGATTTTTACCTTTTATATATTCGGTCAGGATTTCGGCGCTAGCTTGGGAAATAGCACACCCGTTCCCACTAAACACCGCTTTTTCAATAATTTTGCCTTCCTGACCGTCCGACAGGCGGATTGCCTTTTGCCTTTTGAATTTTAATTGGATTTTGATCTCGTCACCACATAAGGGGTTTAAATCGTAAACTTCGATATCGTAATCGGCAATTTCTCCCTTATTTTGGGGATGCCGGTATAAATCTAGAAGGGTTTCCCGATATAATTGCTCTTCTAACATAATTAAATCTGAAACATTTTCTTTGCTTTCTTTAATTCCTCTAGAAAAAAATCGATTTCTTCTTTTGTGTTATAAAGGTAAAAACTTATCCGAGCAGCTGCCATTATTCCCAAAACCTTCATTAAGGGTTGGGCACAATGGTGGCCGCTACGTATCGCAATTCCACTCTCATCCAGAACACTGGCTAAATCATGAGCGTGAATGTCACCTAAATTAAAGGAAATAACTCCAGAGCGTTTTTCTCCCCCCAAGGGTCCGTAAACTTTTACACTTTCAAGGTAAGAAAGTTCTTTAAGGGCGTAAGAGGTGAGGTCTTTTTCGTGTTCCCGGATACTTACCATTCCCACTTTGTTTAAATAATCGATCGCGGCTCCTAAACCAATTACACCGGCAACATCGGGAGTACCTGCCTCAAATTTCCAAGGTACGTCATTAAAAGTAACCTTCTCTTTAGAAACTTCACGGATCATCTCACCACCTCCTAAAAACGGGGACATCTCTTCTAGAATTTCCTGTTTACCCCAAAGAACCCCAATTCCGGTCGGTCCAAGCATTTTGTGCCCAGTAAAGACGTAAAAATCTGGATCTAGATCTTGAATATCAACTTTCATATGAGGCACCGCTTGGGCGCCATCAATTAAAATTTTCGCTCTTGGTGCTTGATTCCTAATGCTTTTGATAATTTCTTTAACTGGATTGATCGTTCCCAAGACATTAGACACATGAGTAAACGCTACTAGCTTAACCTTATTTGTTAGTAATTTCTCAAACTCAAGTCCAGTCTCTAACTCGCCATTATCGTTGACGGGAATAAATTTCAACTTTGCCCCTTTTTCTTTTGCCAATATAACCCAGGGTACAAAATTTGAATGGTGTTCCATTTCTGTCAAAATAATCTCATCACCTTTTTTTACATTGGCTCTTCCCCAAGAAAAAGCTACTAAATTAATAGCTTCAGTAGCGTTGCGTACAAAAATTACTTCTTTTGAAGATTTTGCGTTGATAAAATCTGCTATTTTTTCTCGTACTTCTTCGTAGGCTTTTGTAGCTTCTTCAGAAAGTTGGTGGACACTGCGGTGGACATTGGCGTTATATTGTTCGTAGTAGTTTTTGATTGCGCTAATCACTTCCCTTGGTTTTTGGGAAGTGGCGGCGTTATCAAGATAAACAAGAGGTTTGCCATGCCTGCCGGCAGGCATGGCGTGTACTTCACGAGCCAGAATTGGGAAATCCCCCCGGATTTTTTCCACATCGAGATTGGTCTTGGTTTTTGTGATCACTTCGTTCATAAGCTAGCCTATTTTACTCTCGTTATCTTCTATTTACAAGAATAAACCAATAAAAAACCGGCAGATGCTTTTAGGCTCCTCTGCCGGCGATATACAAATGCAGATTTAACTTTTGACGAGAACGGCAAGCTCTGGTGGCAGTTTCCCAGTTTCCAGGACGACGAGGGCTTGAGCGGCCCTTATTGTGCACAACGGTGGGAGACCGTCGATTTCTTTGATGAACTTTTTGGCCCATGGGGGCAAAAAGATAGCGCAATCCTCCGGTCTTGGATCCCAGTCCTCATATCCGACACAAGTTTCGGTAAAACCGTTTTCCCTAGTGTAAGTCGCGATGGGACAACCCCGATTGTCACCAGGTAGACCGACTCTTTCATCTGGATTCTTAGAACGCAGCCAGGCGAGAAACCGCTTGCGCGTCATCACTTCTCTTGGCTTCATCGCGCTTCTCTCCTTCCTAGACCGCTTGGGGGCTGATGTTGATATGTGTTTGGGGTGGCTGGAGTCGCGTCCATGGCGGCAACTACCGGACGCAGCGCTTCTTCCTCCTCACCGACCTTATTTTGTCGATGTGGGTACTGCCTTTCGCATTGGTACCAGCCTTTCTTCCCCGGCTTTGGTTACCCCAAAACCAAAAGCGGGGGTATTATACCACAAACTATCGTAAACTATTTAATTTCTCGCGAGCCATATAAAGATAACCTAAAGTAGCGGCGTCGGTCACGTAATCATTCTCTAATTTTTTGATTGCTTCTTTTAGCGGCATCTTAACAACTTCGAGAACCTCGTCTTCATCCTCTGTCTGCAAGGGATCGGCTACTAAATCCAATCCTAAAAAGTAGGTTACTTTTCTTTTAACAAACCAAGGGGCACTAAAAGTAGCGTGAAGTTTTATTAACTTTTTAGCTCTCATTCCTATTTCTTCTCGTAACTCTCTTTGGGCTTCTTTTTCAAACTCTTTTTCAGTTTGAGCGGTAGTTTTCCCGCCCGGAAGAGCATAAATTTCTTTTTCCGCGCCGACAAAAAATTCTTTTACTAAGTAGACATTTCCGTCTTTATCAACTGGTACGATGCTTATCCCGTTGGGCTGTTTTACCATTTCTCTTTTTATAATCCTCTTCCCCACTCTAATTGTTCTTTCAATAATTTTTACCACTTTTCCTGAAAAAAGCGTTTTTTCTTCTAGGGTCTTAATCATTTAGAAATCCCCTTTTATTCTTTTCGGTTAACCTTTCCAAAACTGGTGCAAAAAAACCTTTGGTAATAATTTCCCTCGCTTCCATTTTATTAATTCCTCGGCTTTGTAAATAAAACAATTGTTCTGGGTCTAGGGGGCCAACACTGCTGGCGTGACCAGCCTTTACCTCGTTTTCGTCTATTTCAAGAGAAGGAACTGCGGTTGCTTTAGCAGTGTCTGAAAGTAAAAGGGCGTCTTCCCGAAAGTAAGTATTAGTGTTTTTGGCTCCTTTTTTAATCTTTACTAATCCGAAAAAACTGTCCACAGATTTATACGCGAGAGCTGCGTTAATTAAGGTATCCGTTACTGTATCTGGTACTTGGTGGTCG
>CAZXPY010000011.1:13871-14569 GCA_964643435.1 uncultured Gammaproteobacteria bacterium
TGGTCGATAGTGATATTAACTTTGACTTGATCTTCATTGGAAAGTTTAAAGGCTCCTAAAAGAATTAATTTAGCCCCCCGGCCTTTGAGTCTAGCATTTATTTCGTAGTCTTGGGAACCTTTTCTATGAAGAAGGGGCAAAACTTTTTCCTCTCCTTTTTTCAAAGTAATGGAAATGTTTTTCATTTAAAAGATTGTAGCGGATTTAGGACAGTTGTGGAAGAGGATGCCCGCTGGGAAAAGTACGCTCCTTGCGGCGGTAACGTCCTTCCCCAGCGGGCGGTCAGATGGCTGCAGTAGTTAGGGAGCAGATCACCTGACAAGAGACCGATGACTTATTTGGCGCTAAGTCACCACTTTAGAGGTGGTAGACGGGCAAGGGAGGCCAATCCCCGCTTTACTGCCCTCCTTTCTCCACTAACCACAAGAAAAAAGCTAAACAGTTTGCTCTGGGCGGTGATCCCTCTAAGGGTCCCCGTAACTGGGGCCAGAGGATCTTTCTTCCATTTTGCCCAAGGCTCACTGACTAGCTCAACTGTATTTCCTAAAATTATACTACAGGCGAGCAAGCCTTTCCAACAAAAATTGTAAGTTGGTTAGAGAAGATTTAGCCGACGGAACCGATCATCTCAAGCTGTATCAAGCGGTTCAATTCGAGGGCGTATTCGAGTGGTAATTCTTTCACGATCGGTTCGATAA